>NZ_JAACFX010000009.1:0-318130 GCF_029237275.1 Pseudomonas sp. 3MA1
CTCCTACACGGATCTGTAGGAGCCGGCTTGCCGGCGAACAGGGCCTTAGAAGGTAGTACGCAAGCCCACTTCCACACTGCGCCCGGCGGCCGGGGCGATATCCCGCAGGATCGAGCTGGCGTAGCGCACGGTCTGGTTGGTCAGGTTCTCGCCCTTGACGAAGGCCAGCCACTGGCTATGGCCGATATCGAAGCGATAACCGGCACTGGCGCCAAAGGTGGTGTAGCCATCGGTGCCGCTTTCGTGGTCCGGCACCCGGCCCTGGCTGGCGGCATGTTGTACATCCAGGCGTGCCTGCCAGCGGTCCAGTTCCCACAGCAGGCCGCTGTTCAGGCGCAATGGAGCAATGCGCGGCAGGTCCTGGCCGTTGTCGAGGTTCTTGGCCCGGGTGTAGTCGCCGGACAGTTCCAGGGCGAACTTGCCGTAGGCGCTTTCCCCCAGGCTCCAGCGATCCTGGGCCTCGATCCCGGCAAAACGTGCCCGTACCCCGGAATAGGCGTATTCGGGCAGGCCGCCGGCCTCTTCTTCGCCTTCATCGTTGAGGGTGCGCCCCGTGCCCAGCAGGCCGATGTAGTTGGAGAAGTGGCTGTAGAACACCCCGACGCTGCCTTTGTGGATGCCGTTGTCGAAGCGCAGGGCCAGGTCGCTGGACACGGCCTTTTCCTTGGACAGCTTGGCGTTGCCCAGCTCATAGGTGCCGGTGGCGACGTGGGCGCCGTTGGCATACAGCTCATAGAAGGTCGGGGCGCGTTCGGTGTAGCCCAGGGTCGCGGCCAGGGACCACACCGGGGTCAGGGTGTAGACCGCGCCCGAGGACAGGCTGCCGGCGGTGAAGCTGCTGGACTTGTCGGCCTGGGCGAAGCGTTGGTTGCCCTTGCTGTCCGGGTCCACGGTGGTGTGTTCCAGGCGGCCGCCGAGGCTCAGGCGCAGGCGCTCGGTGGCTTGCAGTTCTTCGAGGATGAACAGCGCGCCGCTGTTGGTATCGGTCTGTGGGACGAAGGCTTCTTCGCCCAGGGCGGAGAATTCGTTGCGATTGACCTGGGCGCCGATCACGCCTTCCAGTGGGCCCAGCGGCTGGTGCCGGGCCTCGACCCGGGCTTCGTAGCCCTTGTTCTTGAAGGTGGTGCCGGTTTCGCCACCCTCGATCTCGCGGTGTTGGTAGTCGGTGTAGCCGGCGTTGAACTTGAGCGAACTGAACGGCCCCTGCAGGTTGCGCAGTTCCGAAGCGAAGGCGTAGTGGTCCTGCTTCATGCGGATGCGCACGTCGTCTTCGGCGGGGGAGCCGTAGTTGGCGTCGTAGTTGCTGTAGGACAGGCCGGCATAACCGTCGTCCCAGGTGTAGGAACCGCCGATGGCGCCGCCGTCCTGGCGCCCGTCGCTGTTGCCCAGGCGGCCTTTCTTGCCATCGCCATCTTCGCTTTCCGGGGCGTGGCGGCTGCGGGCGTAGCCGGGAATCTTCAGGTCGTTGAACTGCCGCGAGTTGGCGTCCAGGTGCAGGGCGAAAGTGCCGTCGCCGGCCTCCAGTTTGCCGGCGCTGCTGCGGGTGGTGTCGGCGCCGCCGTAGCGCAGCTCGCCGGCGCCGTGAATCCCTTCGATGGCTTGGGTGGGAATGCGGTTGTCGAAGCTGTTGATCACCCCGCCAATGGCGTTGCCGCCGTACAGCAGGGCCGCCGGGCCGCGAACGATTTCAATGCGCTCGACGTTCACCGGGTCCAGGGGCACTGCGTGGTCGTAGGACAGTGACGAAGCATCCAGGGCACCGACGCCGTTCTGCAGGATGCGGATGCGGTCGCCATCCAGGCCGCGGATCACCGGGCGGCTGGCGCCGGGGCCGAAGTAGGACGAAGACACACCCGGTTGTTTGTTCAGGGTTTCACCGAGGCTGCCTTTCTGTTGCAGGGTCAATTGGTCGCCTTCCAGCACGGTGGTGGGCGCGGCCAGTTCGCTGCTGCCCAGGGGGTTGGCGGTGATGACCTGCGGGGGCAGTTCCACGGCATGGGCCTGGGAGGCGAGCAGCAGTGCGGCGGACAGGGGCGACAAGCGCCACAGTAAAGAGCGAGAAGGGCGTGGGATTGAGAGGGACATCGGTCATTCCTTGGCAAGCAGGGCGCAGCGCGCTTTGAGTCAGAAAACAGGCGGGACACGGGGGGCCCTGGGTGGGGTTCAGGGTCTGCCTATTGATACAATATAACATCTCTTTTATTTCAAAAAGCCAGGAACTTTTGCCTTTTCATGCGCAATCGCTGCGCTTGCCTGCGGCGTCTACAGTTAAAACAGCGCGCTGGCGCGGGCGCATGCCCTCGGCTAAGGTGCGCGGCTTTCCCTCTTTTCTTCCCGCAAAGGCCTGGCATGACCGACACCCACACCGACCCGCTGCATGGCGTGACCCTGGAACAGATCCTCAAGGCGCTGGTGGAACACTACGAATGGTCGGGGCTGGCCGAGCGCATCGATATCCGCTGCTTCAAGAGCGATCCGAGCATCAAGTCGAGCCTGACCTTCCTGCGCAAGACGCCCTGGGCGCGGGAGAAGGTCGAGAAGCTCTATGTCAAGTTGCAACGCACCAAGCGCCCGCTTTAAGGAGCCGTATGGCTGGCTTCTCGCTGCGGGGGCTGTTCACTCGGCGCGGCCTGATTGCCGTGGCGGCGGTCCTTGGCTGGTTCGGGCTGAGCGTCCAGCTGTACCTGATCCTGCTGCTGCGCTGGGAGGTGGGCGCCAGTCTGTTGGGCGGCCTGGTGAATTTCTTCAGCTTCTTCACCGTGCTCAGCAACACCCTGGTGGCCAGTGTGCTGACCTGCGCCCTGAACCTGCGGATATCCCGAGGGCAGGCGTTCATGCTCAGGCCCGCGGTCAGTGGCGCGGTAGCTGCGAGCATTGCCGTGGTGGGCTTGGCCTACAGCCTGCTGCTGCGTCACCTGTGGCATCCCCAGGGTTGGCAATGGCTGGCCGATGAGCTGCTGCACGATGTGATGCCGCTGCTGTTTTTGCTCTATTGGTGGTGTTGCGTGCCCAAGGGCGGGCTGCGGTTCAAGCACATCGGTCTGTGGATGCTCTATCCGGTGCTGTATTTCGCCTACCTGCTCTTGCGCGGGAATCTGCTGGGGCTGTACCCCTATCCCTTCATTGCCGTGGACAAGCTGGGGTATCCCCAGGTGTTGCTCAATGCCCTGGGGATATTGGCCGGATTCGTTGGGGTGTCCCTGCTGTTGCTGGGCCTGGACCACTGGCTGGGCAGGCGCCAATCCCGGCCTCTGTAGGAAGCCGGCTTGCCGGCGAAAGGGCGCTTGAGATCGTTTTCGTTGGCAAGCCAGCTCCTACAAGGGAAATGCAGTTCCGGGCATCCCGTAGGAACCGGCTCGCCGGCAGAAGGGCCTTTGAGGTCGCTTTCGCTCGCAAGCCAGCGCCTCCGGTCAGGCGGGGTTATTCCGCTTCGCTGCTGTCCAGGCGCCAGTAACCGGCGGCCTTGACGAATTCGTCGTTGAGCCGGTGTTCATCCAGCAAGATTCGACGAACCTGGCGCGACACCTTGCTCTCGGTAGCCACCCAGGCGTACAGCTTGCCTTGCGGTATCTGCAACTGCCGCACGGTGCTGAGCAGATCCTGCCCGCCACCGTCGCGTTCGACCCAGATCACCTGCACCTCGGCGGCGCTGTCCAGGGCCTGACGTTCGGCGGCGTCCTGCACCTCGATCACCGCCAGCACCTGGCGCCCGGCCGGCAGTTCTTCCAGGCGCCGGGCAATGGCCGGCAAGGCGGTTTCATCGCCGATCAGCAGGTAACTGTCGAAGATGTCCGGCACGATCATCGAGCCCCGGGGGCCGCCGATGTGCAGGTGCTGCCCCGGCTTGGCCTGCTCGGCCCAGGTCGAGGCCGGGCCGTCGCCGTGGAGCACGAAGTCGATGTCCAGTTCGCCCAACTCCAGGTCATAGCGGCGTGGCGTGTAGTCGCGCATGGCCGGCATCGGGCCGCTGTCCTTGCCCGGGCCCAGCACCAGGGTTTCCAGGGCGGCTTGCTGTTCGGCGTTCTGCGGGAACAGCAGCTTCACATGGTCGTCGCTGCCCAGGCTGATGAAGCCGGCCAGGTCGGGCCCGCCGAGGGTGATGCGGCGCATGCGCGGGGTCAGGTCGACAACGCGCAGGACCTCCAGGCGCCGGCGCTTGATCTCGTGCATGACCCGATGGATGGACAGTTCTGGGCGGGCAGTCATTGGCTTTTCTCCGGGGCAGGGTGGCTCACAGGACCATCGACAATGGCCTTGGCGGTGTTGTTCAGCAGGTCGCGCACCCGGAGGATTTCTTCCGGGCTCCAGCGGCCGTGGTGCATTTGCAGGGCGTGGCGCAGGTTGTGCACCGCCTCGTGGATTTCCGCGGGGCGATCATGCCCGCGCAGGGAACGCTTGCTGACTTCGATGCGCATGCGCACGCCGTCCAGGGCGATGGCTTGCTCCTGCAAGGACAGACGTCCGGCGTCGGTCACGCTGTAGCGCTTTTTGCCGCCTTCGGCATCGCCCTGGATCATTTCGCTTTCTTCGAGAAAGGTCAGGGTCGGATAGATCACCCCGGGGCTGGGGCTGTAGGCGCCGTCGAACATGCTTTCGATCTGGCGGATCAGGTCGTAGCCGTGGCATGGCTGCTCGGCGATCAGTGCCAACAGCAGCAGTTTCAGGTCGCCGGGGGCGAAGACCCGGGGCCCGCGGCCTCCGCGCTCGCGGCCGGGACGACGTTCGAAAATCTCATGGCTGTCCCCGTGTTCGCGATGGGGAGGGTGGTGACGCTCGCTCATTTTCTCTTTCTCCGTTTCGATTTAGACATAACTTAAGATATATCTTAAGTTGCGCGCAAGCACTTCTGCTCGCGACGCAGCGGCCGTTTGTCGGGGAGGAGGGAGTGAACAGCGGGCCCGGATTCAGCGTTGGGCGAGGCTGCCCTGGCACTGGGTACTGCTGCCCGGCTGCAGGTACGGCATGAGGATCGGCGCCATGCCCTTGAGCACCTGCACCGGCAAGGCCGAGGTGAACTTGAAGGCTTGTGCCGAGGCGCCCGGCACGTAGGCGGTGAGGGTGCCGAAGTGGTGCTCGCCGATATAGAACACGAAGGTCGCGGTGCGGTTGATGGACTTGGAGCTCAGCACCCGGCCGCCGGCGCCGATGGCTTCGATGCGGTTGTCGCCGGTGCCGGTCTTGCCACCCATGGCCAGCGGCGTGCCATCCGCCAGTTTGAAGCTGCCGGACACCCGTTTCGCGGTGCCGGCATCCACCACCTGGGACAGGGCGCCGCGCAGGGCCGTGGCGACTTCCGACGGCATGACCCGCTTGCCCTTGCCCGGGTCATTGCTCAGGCGGGTTTCGTAGGGCGTGCCGGCGGCGAAGTGCAGGCTGTCGATGCGCAGGGTCGGCAGGCGCACGCCGTCATTGAGGATGGTGCCCACCAGTTCCGCCAGGGCCGCCGGGCGGTCGCCGGAGCTGCCGATGGCGGTGGCCAGGGACGGCACCAGATGGTCGAACGGATAACCGACGCTCTGCCAGCGCTGGTGAATATCCAGAAACGCTTCGACCTCCAGCATGGTGCGGATGCGGCTGTCCCGGGCGCTGCGATGCCGACTCTTGAACAGCCAGCTGTAGACCTCCTGGCGCTCGAATTCGCTGGCCTTGACGATCTGGCTGAAGTTCGCGTCGGGGTTGTTCATCAGGTAACCCAGCAGCCACAGGTCCAGAGGATGGACCTTGGCGATGTAGCCCTGGTCCGGCAGGTCGTAGGCCCCCGGGCCATAGCTGGCGTAGAGCTTGTCCAGGCGTTCATCGGTGAGTTTTTCACTGGTCTTGGCGTTCTTCATGTGGGCCCGGACAAAGCGCTTGAAGCTTTCCTGGCTGGCGTCCGGCAGCAGGTAGCGGTGCACGGCGGCGAGGCGGATCGCCGTCGGGTGCATGCCATCGAGAAAGGTGTCCAGGCGCGATTGGGTGTCCTTGTTGCGGTACTTTTTCCAGAACCGCAGCAGGAAAGAGGTGCCTTCACGGTCGGCAAAGCGTGCCAGGTATTCCTGGCGCCGCGGGTTGGCGTCGTCGCTGAGCAGTTCGGCGCTGGCGCTGTCGCCGCCGTAGGTGCTGTAGCGCACCAGATCGCGCATCAGGCGGATGAACGGCAGGTTGATGGATTCGCGCAGGGCATCGCGCAGGGTCGGGCTGCGGCCGTTGTCCTCGTTGCGGAAGTTGTGGAAGTGATGCACCCCGCCGCCGGTGAAGAAGGCTTCGCCGGGGCTGGCGGAGTAGGTGCGGTCCAGGGCCGCGTCGAGCATCTTCGGCAGGCTGCGGTCGCTGTTCTGCAGCAGGTAGTCGAGGGCCCAGCGGCTCAGCCGGTCCTGGTCGTTGACCGCAACCTTCCTCAATTCGGCCGGGGTTTTTCCGGCGTGCTTGTCGTGCAGCTCGGCGATGATCTGCAGGTAAGTGGTCAGCACCCGCAGCTTGGCGGTGGAGCCCAGTTCCAGCTTGCTGCCTTCGTTGATGTCGAATGGCTGGTCGGTGCTGTCGGTCTGCACCCGCACCCGCGAGCCGTCCGGGGTCAGCTCGAACAGGGTGAAGCTGTAGCGCACCTGGGTGGTGCTGGTGGGCGTCAAAAGGCGCTCGCCGAGCACGCCGATCTCTGCGGCGAAGGCCGGGTCGGCCAGGTGCTTGAGGTACCCGGTGGCCTGGCGTTGCAGGTCGCTTTGCAGGGTACTGGTGGCGGACAGGTCGAGGCGGTCCAGGTCGTACAGGGGCCGGTTGAGCAGCGCCGCCAGCCGGCTGCGGGCGACGCTGATGCCCTTGTTGGTTTCGATCGGCTGGATCGTCGGCTGTTGCTGCCAGTCGCGGTAGCTGACCTTGCTGGCCAGGGCGGCGGCACTCAGGGCGGGGTCGATGACCTCGTTCTGGGCCAGCAGTCGGATATGGCTGTCGGTCAGTTCCGCCAGCTCTGCGCGACCCTTGGCCAGGTAATGGGAAGGGCGGCGTTGCGCGATCATCAGCGACAGCACCTGGCGCAGGGCCAGCCCGCGCTGGGCCAGGCTTTGCGCATCGTTGGCGGTGCTGCTCAACGCCCGGTTGACCTGATCGAAATCGGCGCCGTACCAGACCCGCAATCCTTCGGCCATGCCATGCACCTCACCGTGGCCGGGCACCGCCGACAGCGGCACGCTGTTGAGGTAGTCGCGGACGATCCGGCGCCGGGCTTCCAGGGTTTGCGGGCCATCCTGATAGGCGCGCACGCTGGCGGAAATCATCTGCCGGATCTTCTCGCCCCCGGACAGCGTCAGGCCATCGGGGGAGTGGCGGTATTTTTCCAACTGAGTGGCCAGGGTGCTGCCGCCGGCGGTCTGTCCCGGCAGGTGCATCAGCTTGGCCACCTGGGACCAGGCGGCCTTGGCGAAGCGTGGCCAGTCCACCGCCGGATTGGCCTGGGCCAGCTTGGGATCCAGCAGGTCGCGGTTCTCGATGAACAGCAGGCTGCGCACCATCAGCGGGGGAATGCTGGCGAAACTGGCATACAGCTGTTGCGGATAATCGAACCGGTACAAGGGCGCGGCGCGGCAATCGGTGATGGACAGCCCGGCCTGGATCTTTTCGGTGTAGGGCACGAAAAAGCCGTTTTTGCTGTAGTCCATCAACGCTGCGGAAAACCGCGTCTGCGCGTCGATCTGGTAGCCGCGCTTGAGCAGGCGCGGCAGGAATTCCCCCAGGGCGCTGTAGCCCAGGCGGCGGTCGAAGGGGCCGGCGCCAGGATAGAGCACGGCATCGCTGGGCCCGGGTTGCAGGGAGTAGCTCAAGTCGTTGGCCAGCTTGCTGAACTCCCGGGCCTGGAGCTTGGAGGTGCGCATCTCCCGGGACGCGGCCACCCCCAGGGCAATCAGGGCCATCAGCAGCAACAGCCAGAACAGGCGCCAGGCGTAGCGGCGCGCTCGGGGCTTTTTGGGTAAAGGCGCTTCGTCCTCGCTGTGGCCTGGCACTGCGGTATTACGCGAATCGGTCTGCCACAGAGCGCCCATAGTCGATTGATCCATTCACGCAGATTGATCGGACTTGCCTGAAGCTTAGTCGGTGGTGGCCATGGGTGAGGAAATTGTGAAAACGACTCGCCCTCGCCACATACAGAGTCATTGGAGCCAGCAGGCGTCCCACAGAGGGTAATCGCCAATGCGTTGCACCAGGCCCGCGCGCAAGGGATTGGCGATGATGTAGCGGGCAATGGGCCGAATATCCTCGCCGTCACGGACTGCCCTGTCGTGATAGCCGCTTTGCCAGAGGGCGCCGCACAGTCCCAGGTGTTGATTGAGCTGGCGGGTGCTGCGCGACTTCACCCTTTGCATCACCTGGGGCAGTGTTGCAGTGCGCAGTTGGAGCAGCCAATGCAGGTGATCCGGCATCAGGACCCAGGCCAGCGAGTCGGCGAGCTCCAGGTCCTGGACCTCTTTGAGTTCGGTCACCACCAGCCGCCCCAGGCTCCAATCGGAAAATAGCGGCCGGCGTTGATGAACCACGGTGGTGATGAGGTAGGCGCGTCCGCTTTCGGAATAGCGGCCGCGGCGTAAACGATGGGATTTTGGGCGAGAAGGCATTCCATTGCCTGCGAGGTCAGCGAGTGAATGCCGGACGCTAGCATGGTTGCCCCCGAACTGAAGGCTGCGATGGTTTGCAGTTATTTCAGCTCTGTTCCGGATTGTGGCGAGGGAGCTTGCTCCCGTCCGGCTGCGCAGCAGCCGCGGAACCTGAGCATGTGTTCTGTCAGGGAGATCATGCTGGCCGGCTTCAGGGCCGCTGCGCGGCCCAGCGGGAGCAAGCTCCCTCGCCACAGGGAGAGCCTTTGCGTAGGTAAATACGCCCTAGGTAGGGGCATGACGATGCACCAGGGCTGTGCAATACTCCGGCCCCTTTCGGAATGAGGTATTGGGGCAAAAAGCAGGTAATGCTTCTTTGTGAAAGCGCTTTTTGCCGAGATTTCTCTCTGAATTTAGCTACTTATAGAGTGAAAAGCCCTGTCGGGAGCTTTTTATACTGCGCACCCCGCTGATCTGGCAGGTCTTGTCCTACCAGACGCACCGTCCCACAAGGTCGGTGCGGTTAAGCAAGCCGTGGCTATCCGCGATGGCTTCGCAGACTCGGTGGTTCAATCCAATAACAAAATGAGGTTGTATCTCTATGTCAGTTGGCAACCAACTGCCCCACGGCGAGTCCGCTCAGGGCGGTCCGCTGAAACGCGAACTGGGTGAACGGCATATTCGCTTGATGGCCCTGGGCGCCTGCATTGGTGTCGGCCTGTTCCTGGGCTCGGCCAAGGCCATCGAAATGGCCGGCCCGGCCATCATGCTGTCCTACATCATCGGCGGCCTGGCGATCCTGGTGATCATGCGCGCCCTCGGCGAGATGGCGGTGCACAACCCGGTGGCCGGCTCCTTCAGCCGGTACGCACAAGACTACCTGGGCCCGTTGGCGGGTTTTCTCACCGGCTGGAACTACTGGTTCCTGTGGCTGGTGACCTGTGTCGCGGAAATCACCGCGGTGGCGGTGTACATGGGCATCTGGTTCCCCGATGTGCCGCGCTGGATCTGGGCCCTGGCGGCCCTGGTGAGCATGGGCTCGATCAACCTGATCGCGGTCAAGGCTTTCGGTGAGTTCGAGTTCTGGTTCGCCCTGATCAAGATCGTCACCATCATCGCCATGGTCATCGGCGGCGTCGGCATCATTGCCTTCGGCTTCGGCAACGATGGCGTGGCCCTGGGCATCTCCAACCTGTGGACCCACGGCGGCTTCATGCCCAACGGCGTGACCGGCGTGCTGATGTCGCTGCAGATGGTGATGTTCGCCTACCTGGGCGTAGAGATGATCGGCCTCACCGCCGGTGAAGCGCGCAACCCGCAGAAGACCATCCCCAACGCCATCGGCTCGGTGTTCTGGCGCATCCTGCTGTTCTACGTGGGCGCGCTGTTCGTGATCCTGTCGATCTACCCGTGGAACGAAATCGGCACCCAGGGCAGCCCGTTCGTGATGACCTTCGAGCGCCTGGGCATCAAGACCGCCGCCGGCATCATCAACTTCGTGGTGATCACCGCCGCGCTGTCGTCCTGCAACGGCGGCATCTTCAGCACCGGGCGCATGCTCTACAGCCTGGCGCAGAACGGCCAGGCCCCGGCCGGCTTCGCCAAGACCTCGAACAACGGCGTGCCGCGTCGCGCGCTGCTGCTGTCGATCTTCGCCTTGCTGCTGGGCGTGCTGCTGAACTACCTGGTGCCGGAGAAAGTGTTCGTCTGGGTGACCTCGATCGCCACCTTCGGTGCGATCTGGACCTGGGTGATGATCCTTCTGGCCCAGCTCAAGTTCCGCAAGGGCCTGAGCCCGAGCGAGCGTGCGGCGCTGAAGTACCGCATGTGGCTGTACCCGGTCAGTTCCTACCTGGCCCTGGCGTTCCTGGTGCTGGTGGTGGGGCTGATGGCCTACTTCCCGGACACCCGCGTGGCGCTGTACGTCGGCCCGGCGTTCCTGGTGCTGCTGACCGTGCTGTTCTACCTGTTCAAGCTGCAACCGACCAATGTCCAGCAAGGGGCGGTGCGTTCGGCGTCCTGAGGGGCGCCCCGGTGCTGCGGCTGGCTTGAGCATCACCGGCTGAAACGCTGAAACACGCAATCCGGCGACCTGCAAAGGCCGCCGGATTTTTTTTGCCCGGGTCAGCCGCCCAGGGTGCCGCTGCTGTCGGCGTCGAAGAGGGCCTTGGCCTGTTGCGCCGGGGCCGTCAGCAGGGCCAGCAACGCGGCCTCGCTGTAGAGCTGCCGGGCGGCCAGGGTTTTCGGCGTGGGTTCGATGGGAATCAGCTGATCTTCATCGTTGCCGTGCAGCCAGATCGCGGTCATTTGCAGGGCCGGGACGAACAGCAAGCGCAGCTCGTAGCTTTTGCCCTGCAACTGAGAAGCCTGTTCGGCAAGCTCCAGGGCACTGACCGCGGACGTCGCCAGGGTTCCGTGGTTCAGCGCCGAGAAGCCGAGCTTGCCGGCCACCTCGTTCAGTTGCGCATCGGCGATCGCCACCCCGGCGTCGAACACCAGGTAATGCCAGCCACCGGCCTCGGCCTCGGCCAGCCCTTTGCCGCGGGCCAGGTCCTCCAGGCCCAGGCTGTAGCCGCGAAAGGCCTGGGACAGGTTCAGGTTGCCGGCGCGGGCCTGGGCCAATCCGCGGTTGATGCCGAAGCCCTGGGTCTGCAGGGCCGCCTGGAGTGCCGGGCGCAGGTGCTGGACGCCATCGACGGGCGCCTTGGGGTAAGTCAGTTGCATGACGCCTCCTAGTTTTTCCGGGTGAAGTAGGTGTGGGTCCAGTGGCCGCCGCCGTTGTAGGAGGCGGGGAAGCTATTGAGGGCGCGGGTCGAGTAGCCGTAGATCGAATCCGCCACCAGGACGTAGCCGCCGTCGCTGCCATAGATCGCCAGGAAATGCGCGCCGCCGCCGTACCAGGCGCAGCGCAGGCCCACGGGGCGGCCCATGCCCAGCTGGTTGTCGATGGCCGGCATCTGCATCCGGTCCTCGCGCATGCCGCCGTAGCAGCGGGTGGTGCGCAGGGCCGAGTCCAGGTAGCCGTAGACGTTGCACGGCCCGGGCTGGCTGCAGCAGGAATTGCGGCCCAGTTCGGCGTTGGCCACGGCGCATTGGGTCCAGGAGCCGGTGCCGTAGTAGTTGCCGACCGAAGCGGACAGGGCGGCCCAGCACCAGTTGCTCTGGGTTTGTGGCTGCACGCTGAAATTCAGCCGGGCGCCGGCCTGGGGCGCCGCCTCGGCGCGTGGGTCGATTTCAGCCAGTTGCGGATCGATCAGCGTACCGGCCAGGCATTGGGGCAGGGCCTGCGGGTTGCCGGTGGGGGTCAAGGTCGTGCTTAACATGTTCATCCTCCATGAGTGAAAACCAGCCTCCGGCTGGTGTCGCTGCGGCATCTGGGCTACAGCAAGTTGCCGGACCCGGCGCTGGGTGCCGCGCGGCGCCAGCCTCGATGGCGTGCGCTGGCCGGGTCTGCAAGCAACCTTAGATGAGATATGCGCTAATGCAATTTAATTATGCGTTTGTGCATTATGGCTGGCGTGAATGTCCCTGATAAAGGGGGCGTTCGCAATCCGGCCCGGTCCGGGTTGTGAACCTTGTCTAGTGTCGAGTGAGGCTAGACGTCGATGATCACCAGGGTGCCGTGGCTGCCGGGCAGCACGCGGTGGGCCTGGCCAGCCTCCACCAGGTACATCTGGCCCGCCACGACTTCCACGCAGGCCTGGCCAATGCCCAGGCGCAGGCAGCCCTGGGTCACCAGCAGGCCTTCGTTGTAGTCGTGGGTTTCTTCCGGGTAGGGCTGCTCGTCCATGCGCAGCACCTTGATGCGGGCCGGGCCGACCTGGCCCACCCGCGTGGATTGCCAGGGGACCGGCAGCTGGCGGGACAGGTGTTCGAATGACAGCAGGGGCATGGCGGATCTCCGAAAGGTCAGTGGGGCTTGGGGCTGCTTTCGGTGGTCCGGTCAAGCAAGGGCTGGTGCGGGTTTTCTAGAATTCGTCCATCAGCAGCACGCGGCATTCGCGGCGCTGGAAGGCGTTGATCTGCGGCACCAGGCGGGTGAAGTGCTCGGTCTGGCAGTGGGCGTCGAGGGCGGCGCGGTCCGGCCACTGTTCGACGAAGATGAAGTGCCCGGGGTCTTTCTGATCAACGAACAGATCGTAGGCGATGCACAGTGGTTCCTGGCGGGTTTTTTCCACCAGTTCGGCGTACCACGGGCGCACCGTGTCCAGGTGTTCGGGTTGGATGAAGTCTTCAGCGATGACCTTGAGCATGGCAATCGTCCTTGGTTGTCGCCCGGCGCTCCCCGGCAACCGGGCAGCGTCGGGCCATTGGGGTTAAGCGGCGGCTTCGGTGTTGGGTTCGAAGCTGTCGGCCCGGGCCAGTTGCCACATGCGCGAGTAGAACTCGCCGTTGACCTCGCCGGTGAGCAATTCGCCGGGCTTGAGGAACACATGCAGCTGGGAGAACAGCTTGATCTCGGTGGCCGACATGCGTCGCACCAGGTGCTTGGCTTCCAGTTGCGAGGGGTGCTGCAGGCCGGCGGCGGCGAGCATTTCCGCCAGGGCCTTGAGGGTGTTGCGGTGGAAGCTGTAGACCCGCTGGGCCTTGTCCGGCACCACCAGGGCGCGCTGGCGCAGGTTGTCCTGGGTGGCCACGCCCGTGGGGCACTTGTTGGTGTGGCAGCTTTGCGACTGGATGCAACCGATGGCGAACATGAAGCCGCGGGCCGAGTTGGCCCAGTCGGCGCCAATGGCCAGCACGCTGGCGATGTCGAAGGCGCTGACGATCTTGCCGCTGGCGCCGAGCTTGATCTTGTCCCGCAGGTTCAGGCCCACCAGGGTGTTGTGCACGAACAGCAGGCCTTCGCGCATCGGTGCGCCGATGTGGTCGGTGAATTCCACCGGGGCTGCGCCGGTGCCGCCTTCCTTGCCGTCGACCACGATGAAGTCCGGCAGGATGCCGGTTTCCAGCATGGCCTTGGCGATGCCCATGAATTCCCAGGGGTGGCCCAGGCAGAACTTGAAGCCCACCGGCTTGCCGCCGGACAGCTCACGCAGCTGCTGGATGAAATGCATCATCTCGATCGGGGTGGAAAAGGCGCTGTGGCTCGACGGCGAAATGCAGTCCTCGCCCATGCGGATGCCGCGGGTGTCGGCAATTTCCTGGGTCACCTTGTGCTTGGGCAGGATGCCGCCGTGGCCCGGCTTGGCGCCCTGGCTCATCTTGATCTCGATCATCCGCACTTGCGGGTTCTGCGCCTGGGCGGCGAAGCGCTCGGGGTCGAAGCGACCGTCGGCGGTGCGGCAGCCGAAGTAGCCGCTGCCCAGTTCCCAGGTCAGGTCACCGCCGTGTTCGCGGTGGTAGGGGCTGATGCTGCCTTCACCGGTGTCGTGGGCGAAGTTGCCGAGCTTGGCGCCCTGGTTCAGGGCGCGGATGGCGTTGGCGCTGAGGGAGCCGAAGCTCATCGCCGAGATGTTGAATACCGAGGCCGAGTAAGGCTGGGTGCATTGCGGGCCGCCGACGGTCACGCGAAAGCTGCTGGGGTCGCTCAGGGGCGCCGGGCGCATGGAGTGGCCGATGAACTCGAAGCCGGACTGGTAGACGTCGATCAGGGTGCCGAAGGGTTTGTCGGCGCTTTCGTTCTTGGCCCGCGAGTACACCAGCGAGCGTTGGGCGCGGGAAAAGGGCAGGGCGTCGCTGTCGGATTCCAGCAGGTATTGACGGATCTCCGGACGGATGCCTTCCACCAGGTAGCGGATATTGCCCAGGATCGGGTAGTTGCGCCGCACCGCGTGGGGGCTTTGCAGCAGATCGAAGATCCCCAGCAGGCTCAGCAGGCCGGTGACCAGGGTGAATGGCCAGAGCCAGTCGTGTTCGAGAAAGGGCAGGCTGGCGAGGGTGAAAATCACGCAGGCGGCAAAGAAGGCGTAGCGGCTCAGGAGTGACAGGCTCATACGGTTTCCTTGGTTCGGACTCATCGGGTCAATCAGGCACCGGGTGCCTTGATAACGGCTAACCGACAGCGCTACCGAACGACTGGGACGGTGAGCTGCACGGGTATTTCTTATAGGAATTCACGGCGGTGTCAGAGCGTTGCAGGCCAGCATACTGGCCCGCCGGTGCCGCGCGGGCAAGCCTGAATCGGCGGATCAGGGCTGGAGTTAGACCTTTGTTGCAGGATCTTATTGCGATAAGTTCTCGTTTGTGTGGGATTTTATTGTTACTGTATAACGCTATTTTTTACCCCGCCACTGGAGACTCCGATGAAACCCGACATCCATCCCGACTATCGCACCGTGCTGTTTCACGACACCGCCGCCGACGTGTACTTCCTGATCGGCTCCACCGTCGACACCGATCGCACCCACACCCACAGCGACGGCAAGACCTACCCCTACGTGACCCTGGACGTGTCCAGCGCCTCGCATCCGGTGTACACCGGCCAGCAGCGCAAGACCCAGTCCGAAGGCCGCATCGCCGGCTTCAACAAGCGCTTCGCTTCATTCGGCTCCAGCGCCAAAGCGGCCCAGTGAGAAGCAGGCCGCTGGTGGGCGTTGCCTGAGGGTGACGCCTGCTGTCGGCTTTACGGGAACCTGGGTAACGGATCGATGGCATTAAAAAGCCATCATCTGGGCTGGAAATTCTTCTAGTCTTGAATCAGGCAACAGGGAGACAAGGTTGCCAGCACCACTCGTCAAGGACATGTGCATCGATGGTGACCCGAGGTGTCTCATGGGTGAACTAAACGTTGCCACAGTCACACGCTTGCCCGGGGTCCTGCTGGTGGATAGCCAGGACACTATTCTGCAACGCCTGCATCAACTGCTCAGCGCCCATGACTACCGCCTGTACCTGGCCCACGATGCCAGCGAGGCGTTGCAGGTGATGGCCCGCGAGGAAGTGGACCTGGTGATCAGCGCCGCCCATCTGCCACAGATGGACGGAGCGACCCTGCTGGCCCACATGCACCAGCAGTATCCAGGCACCACGCGCATCCTGCTGACCGGTGATCCGGACTTGAAGCTGATCGCCAAGGCCATCAACGAGGGGGAAATCTACCGTTACCTGAGCAAGCCCTGGGATGACCAGGAGTTGCTGCTGGCCTTGCGCCAGGCCCTGGACCATCAGCATTCCGAACGCGAGCGCCAGCGCCTGGAGGCCCTGGCCCAGCAGCAGAATCGCGAGCTCAAGGCGGTCAATGCCCTGCTGGAAAAACGGGTCGCCGCGCGCACCGCCGAGTTGCAGCAAACCGCCGACATGCTCGACCTGGCCTATGAAGAGCTCAAGCACAGTTATGCCACCGGCGCCGAGCTGTTCTCGCTGCTGGTGAACCAGCGTCTGCCCAGCGACAAGCAGACCAACCGCCGGATCATCGAACTGGTGCGCGCCTACTGCAAGGTCCAGGGCATCGACGCCGTGGCCCAGCGCGACCTGGCCATGGCCGCGGCCCTGCACAACATCGGCAAGCTGAGCTGGAGCGACAGCATGATGGTCACCCCGGTGGACTTGCTGCATCACCATGAGCGTGATCGTTACCGGGCCTATCCAGCGCAGAGCGAATCCCTGCTGATGACCCTGGAACCGGTGCAGGATGCCGCGCGGCTGATCCGTCACCATCAGGAGCACTGGGACGGCACTGGCTTTCCCGATCACCTCAAGGGCGAGGCGATTCCCCTCGGTTCGCGGCTGCTCAAGCTGGCGGTGGACTTCATCGAGTTGCAGTGCGGGCTGATCCTGGAGCGGCACATGAACAGCGACGAAGCCCTGGTGTTCATTCGCAAGTACGCCGGCCGGCTGTACGACCCGGACCTGGTGGAAGGCTTTATCCAGGTGTGCTCGGTGTACCTGAGCGACGTGACCCTGGGCGACCCTTCGGTCAAGGTGCTGAGCACCCGGGAACTGCAGGCGGGCATGATCCTGGCGCGCAACCTGAATGCCGACAACGGCATGCTGCTGCTCAACGCCGGCAAGGTATTGAGCGCGCCCCTGGTGGACAAGCTGATTGCCTTTGAAACCATGGAAGGCGGCCGCTACAGCGTATTCGTCAAACTGCCCCAGGAGCAGCCGGCGCGGGCCTGAAGCCAGGTGCTGGGAGCGTCGTAAAGTGCCGGCGGCGGATGACGGCCCACCGCCGGACATGTGATCCTTGCGCCTTCACTCTCAAGGCTTGCGGGTTCCCATGTCGCTGTCTCCTGTTGTTGCACCCTCCCTCATTCGTATTGCCGCCGCGCTGTTGATCGGTGCCGACGGCCACACCCTGCTGGTGCGCAAGCGCGGCACCCAGGCCTTCATGCAACCCGGTGGTAAGATCGAGCCCGGCGAGCTGCCGGTGCACGCCCTGGCCCGCGAACTGGAGGAGGAACTGGGGCTGCGCATCGATCCGGCCCAGGCCCGCTACCTGCAACAATTCTCGGCAGCGGCGGCCAATGAGCCGGGGCATGTGGTGGAGGCTGAGGTGTTCCTGGTCCACATCGACAGCCCGGTGACGCCGGCGGCAGAGATCGAGGAGGTGCGCTGGATCGATCCGGCCGGCGATGGCGATTTATTCCTGGCGCCGTTGACACGGGATCTGATCTTGCCGTTTTATCGCCAGGCCCAGGCCAATCTCGCCTGACCGGCCCCCCCCCGTTTGCCAAGGACTGCCATGATCCCACTGCACGACTACCTGATTTTCGCCGCCGCGTCCTTGTTGATGGTGCTGACGCCCGGGCCGAACATGATCTACCTGATATCCCGTTCGATCTGCCAGGGACGCAAGGCCGGCGTCACTTCGCTGTTGGGGGTCGTGGCGGGTTTCTTTGTCCACCTGTTCGCCGCCGCCCTGGGGCTGACTGCGGTGTTCATGGCGGTGCCCCTGGCCTATGAAGTGCTCAAATGGGCCGGTGCCCTGTACCTGTTGTGGCTGGCCTGGCAGGCGCTCAAGCCGGGCGCCCGTTCGCCGTTCGAAGCCCAGCAGCTGCCGGCGGATTCGCCGCGCAAACTGGTGACCATGGGCTTTCTCACCAGCGCCCTGAACCCGAAGATCGCGATGTTCTACCTGTCGATCTTTCCCCAGTTCATCAACCCTGAGCACGGTTCGGTGTTTTCCCAGAGCCTGATTCTCGGCCTGACCCAGATCAGCGTGAGCTTTTCGGTGAACCTGCTGATCGCGCTGTTTGCCGCGGGCATTGCCTCCTGGTTCGCCCACAACCCGACCTGGCTCGCGGTACAGCGTTATTTCATGGGCTTTGTGCTGGCGGGGCTGGCGGTGCGCCTGATGTTCGAACAGCGTCGAACCAACTAAGCGGCAGCCACTGACGATCCCCCATGAGCCTGCAGATCCAGCAACTGACGCCTGACGATGCCGAGCAATACCGCGCCTTGATGCTCGAAGCCTATGCGCGCCATCCCCAGGCGTTCACCTCCAGTGTCAGGGAGCGCGAGAAACTGCCCCTGGCCTGGTGGGGCGCTCGTCTGGACGGGGAGCTGGACCTGATCCTGGGAGCCTTTGTCCAGGGGCGGCTGGCGGGGATCGTCGGCCTGGCCTTCGAGCTGCGGGAAAAGGCCCGGCACAAGGCGACCCTGTTCGGCCTCTATGTCACCGCCGAACAACGTGGCAGCGGCCTGGGTCGGCAACTGGTGCAGCACCTGCTGGCCGAGGCGGCACTCTACGAAGGACTGCGCCTGGTGCAACTGACAGTGACGGCGGGCAATGACCCAGCGCTGTCCTTGTACCGGCGCTGCGGCTTTGTCCAGTTCGGTCTGGAACCCCAGGCGGTGCGCGTGGGGGAGGACTATTTCGACAAGATCCACATGTGGCGGGAAGTGCCGGTCGACGCTTGACCCGGGCCGTGGGGCCCGGTCGCTGGCCAGCCGGCGCCTGGCGGATCAGCGTACCGCGCTGACCCCATCCAGGGTCGAGAACGAGGTGTCCTTGGCCGTCAGCAGGAAGTCACGCATGTAGGGCGCGTCCAGCATGTCGGCGCGAACCGCGGCGTACAGCGTGGCGAACAGGCCCTTTTCCCCCAGGCGCTTGGCCTTCACATAGCCCCGTGAGCTGTATTCATGCAGGGCCCAGTGGGGCATGCCGCACACCCCGCGGCCGCTGGCCACCAACTGCATCATCATCACCGTCAGTTCCGAGGTGCGCACCTGCGCCGGCTCGATGTCCGCCGGTTCCAGGAAGCGGGTGAAGATGTCCAGGCGGTCCCGTTCCACCGGGTAGGTGATCAGGGTTTCGTTGATCAGGTCTTCGGGAACTATGTAGGGCTTGTTCGCCAGGGCGTGCTGGTTGGCCACGGCGAGCATGGCTTCGTAGGTGAACAGCGGCACATAGGTGATGCCGGTCAATTCCACGGGGTCGGAGGTCACCACCAGGTCCAGGTCGCCCCGGGCCAGGGCGGGCAGCGGGGCAAAGGAGAACCCCGAGGCCAGGTCCAGCTCCACTTCCGGCCAGGCGTCGCGAAACTGGTCGATGGTCGGCATCAGCCACTGGAAGCAGCTGTGGCATTCGATGGCCATGTGCAGGCGGCCGGCGGTGCCGCCGGCCAGGCGGGCGATGTCCCGTTCGGCGCCGCGCAGCAGGGGCAGTGTCGCGTCCGCCAGTTGCAGCAGGCGCAGGCCGGCGCTGGTGAAACGCACCGGCTTGGTCTTGCGCACGAACAGCGGCATGCCCAGGCGCTCTTCAAGTTCCTTGAACTGGTGGGACAGGGCGGACTGGGTCAGGTGCAGGCGTTCGGCGGCTTCAACCAGGCTGTCGGCTTCGCGCAGGGCGTGCAGGGTCTTCAGGTGACGGATTTCGAGCACCAGGTTCTCCATGAGTAAATTTTGTGATCAACACGAAAAGGTTGAGTTTGTCTCATGTTGCTTGGGCTGTCGACAATAGCGCCATCTTTTACAAGGAGGCACTTTTCCATGGCACTGGCCCACACCCTCGGTTTTCCCCGCATCGGCGCTGACCGCGAACTGAAAAAAGCCCTTGAATCCCACTGGAAGGGCGACCTCGATCAGGCCGCCTTGCAGGGGATTGGCCGCGAGCTGCGGGCTCGGCACTGGCAGTTGCAGAAAGACGCCGGCATCGACCTGCTGCCGGTGGGCGATTTCGCCTGGTACGACCAGGTACTTACCCACTCCCTGACCTTCGGCGTGATTCCCGAGCGCTTCGACAGCCACCGCGATGCCCAGGGCCGCCCGACCCTGGACACCCTGTTCGCCATGGCCCGCGGCGCGTCCAGCGGTTGCTGTGGCGAGCAGGGGCAGGCGCAATACGCCCAGGAACTGACCAAGTGGTTCGACACCAACTACCACTATCTGGTCCCCGAATTCAGCGCCGAACAGAGCTTCAAGCTGAGCTGGGAGCAGCTGTTCGACGAGGTCGCGGAGGCCCATGCCCTGGGGCATCAGGTCAAGCCGGTGATCATTGGTCCCTTGACCTACCTGTGGCTGGGCAAGGCCAAGGGCAACGCCTTCAACAAGCTCGACCTGCTGGAGCGCCTGTTGCCGCTGTACGGCGAGATCCTCAACCGGCTCAAGGCCCAGGGCGTGGAATGGGTGCAGATCGACGAGCCGATCCTGACCCTCGACCTGCCCCAGGAATGGAAGAGCGCCTTCGAGCGGGCCTACCACATCCTTCAGTACTCGCCGCTGAAAAAGCTGGTGGCAACTTACTTCAGCGGTTTGGAAGACAACCTGGGCCTGGCGGTGGGCCTGCCGGTGGACGGCTTGCACATCGACGCGGTGCGTGCCCCGGAACAACTGGGCCAGGTCCTGGACCGGCTACCGACCTACAAGATTCTTTCGGTGGGCCTGGTCAACGGACGCAATGTCTGGCGCTGCGAACTGGAGCAGGCCCTGCAACAGTTGCAGGTGGCCCAGGAGCGTTTTGGCGACAACCTCTGGGTCAGCAGTTCCTGCTCCCTGCTGCACAGCCCGGTGGACCTGTCCCGGGAGGATCAGCTGGATGCCGAACTGAAAAGCTGGCTGGCCTTCGCCGTGCAGAAGTGTGGCGAGATCTCGGTCCTGCGCGATGCCCTGAACGATCCCCAGGCCCCGGCGGTGCAGGCGGCCCTGGCGCAAAGCCGGGCGGTCCAGGCCAGTCGCGCGCGGTCGCCACGGATTCACAAGCCCCAGGTCCAGGCGCGGGTCGAGGCCATCAGCGCCGCCGACAGCCAGCGCCGCTCGCCCTTTGCCCAACGTATCGAGCAGCAGCGGGCGCGCCTGCAACTGCCGGCCTTTCCCACCACCACCATCGGCTCGTTCCCGCAGACGTCCTCGATCCGCCTGGCGCGCCAGGCCTACAAGCAAGGCAAGCTGTCGCTCAATGACTACACCGACGCCATGCACCGTGAGATCCGTCACGCGGTGGAGATTCAGGAGCGCCTGGGCCTGGACGTGCTGGTCCACGGCGAAGCCGAGCGCAACGACATGGTGGAGTACTTTGCCGAGCAGCTGGACGGTTACCTGTTCACCCGCTTTGGCTGGGTCCAGAGCTACGGTTCACGCTGCGTCAAGCCGGCGATCATCTACGGCGACCTGAGCCGGCCCCGGGCCATGACCGTGGACTGGATCCAGTACGCCCAGGGCCTCACCGACAAGGTCATGAAAGGCATGCTCACCGGCCCTGTGACCATGCTCATGTGGTCCTTCCCGCGGGAGGATGTGTCACGCCAGGTCCAGGCCCAGCAGTTGGCCCTGGCCCTGCGCGATGAAGTGCAGGACCTGGAGCAGGCCGGGATCAAGATCGTGCAGATCGACGAGGCGGCGTTCCGCGAGGGCCTGCCCCTGCGCCGGGCGCAATGGCAGGAGTACCTGGATTGGGCGGTGCAGGCCTTCCGCCTGAGCGCCTCTGGGGTGAAGGACGAAACCCAGATCCATACCCACATGTGCTACAGCGAGTTCAACGACGTGATCGCCGCCATCGCCGCCATGGATGCCGATGTGATCACCATCGAGACATCCCGCTCGGACATGGAGTTGCTGCAAGCCTTCGAGGCCTTCGATTACCCCAACGACATCGGTCCCGGGGTGTACGACATCCATTCGCCACGGGTGCCGGATACCGCCGAGATGGTCAAGCTGATCAGCAAGGCCGCCCGGCGCATTCCCGCCGAGCGTCTGTGGGTCAACCCCGACTGCGGCCTGAAGACCCGGGCCTGGCCGGAAACCGAAGCGGCCCTGGTGAACATGGTGGCCGCCGCGCGGCAGCTGCGCAGCCAGCTGGCCTGAGGCCCTGGCCGGCGAAGGCGATCATCGGATCCTCTTGGTCGGCCCGGCAAGCGGCGCCCGACCGTCCCCTGTCGGATAACCGCTGGGCAATCTTCATCAAACTGTCACGCAACTGTGGCAGCGCGAATCATCGAAGTTCATCAGACTCGCGCTCCACTGGGGTTCTGCGTTTCGGTGTTTTCCATGCGGGCAAGATTGTTTTCCACTGTCATCCTGCTGGCCGGGCTATTGCTCGGCCAGCTGTCCTTTGCGGCTGCGCGCTGCGACGTCAACGTACCCACGCAACGGGTCGACCTGCCACAGGTGAGCCTGGCTTATCAGAGCATTGGCCGGACTTCCGATCCGGCGTTGCTGCTGGTCATGGGCCTGGGCGGGCAATTGATCCACTGGCCGGACGAGGTGGTCATGGCCTTGTGTCAGCAGGGCTTTCGGGTGATTCGCTATGACAATCGCGATGTCGGCCTGTCCACGTGGCGTGAGACGCCGGACAGCGCCAACCTGACCTTCGAGGTGCTGCGCTACAAGCTGGGCCTGCCGGTATCGGCGCCCTACACCCTGACCGACATGGCCGACGATGCCCTGGGGCTGATGAATGCCCTGCACATCGAGCAGTTCCATGTGCTGGGGGCGAGCATGGGCGGGATGATTGCCCAGCACCTGGCGGCCATGGCGCCACAACGGGTCGAGAGCCTGACCCTGATCATGACCAGCTCCGGCGCCGAAGGCCTGCCCGCACCGAATGCGGCCCTGGTGCAGTTGCTGTCCCGGCGCAATGCGCCAAACCGCGAAGTGGCCCTGGAGCAACAGGCCGACCTGTTGGCGGCGCTGGGCAGCCCCAGGGTCGCGGATGATCGTCGGGTCCTGCTGCATCAGGCGGCCCTGGCCTATGACCGGGCGTTCAACCCGCAAGGGGTTCAGCGCCAGATCATGGCGATCCTCGCCGAACCGAGCCGGGTGGCGCTGCTCAAGCAACTGCGGGTGCCGACCCTGGTGGTGCATGGCACCGCCGATCCGCTGTTGCCGGTGATGCACGGCGTGCACCTGGCGGCGCAGATCCAGGGCAGCCAGTTGAAACTGATCCCGGGCCTGGCCCATCGTTTCCAGGAAGCTTTCAAGGCACCCTTGCTGGCGGCCGTGCTGCCGTACCTGCAAAGCCATCGCGAGGATAGGTCCCACTGGGCCCAGATCGAGCCGCTGGAAGTGGGGCGCATGCTCTGAGCCAAGCCTCAAACGGATAGATTTTCGCTTGCAGCTTGTCGCGGTTCGCGTCAGCGAACGATCTTGTCCACCTGAATGCCGAGCTTTTTCAGGCGGTACCAGAAGCTGCGCTCGGAAATGCCGATCATCTGCGCTGCCGCGGCCTGGACGCCATTGCTCTGCTGAAGGGCCGCGAGGATGTAGCTGCGTTCCACCTCCGCCAGGGCTGCGTCCAGGTCGCTGGGCACAGGCGCATTGACGCCGGGGAGGGGGCGGCCTTCGGCTCCCGCCGGCGGGGTGTCGAACAGATAGCCTGGCAGGTCGCTCTCCTCGATGACCGAGGCGCGAGCGACGATGGTGGCGCGCTCCACGCAGTTCTGCAGTTCGCGAATGTTGCCCGGCCAGGTGTAGCTGGCCATGGCCTGCAGCGCCTGCGGGCTGAAGCCGGTGATGCGCTTGCCGGCGGCGGCGCCCAGGCTGTGGGCGAAGTGGCGGGCCAGCGGGGCGATGTCTTCGACCCGTTCGCGCAGCGCCGGCAGGGGAATGGGAAACACGTTGAGGCGGTAGTACAGGTCTTCGCGGAACTCCTTGTTGGCCACCGCTTCCAGCAGGTTCTTGTTGGTCGCGGCGATCACCCGCACGTCGACCTTGCGCTCCCGTGGATCGCCCACCGGCTCGATCACCCGCTCCTGCAGGGCGCGGAGAATCTTGGCCTGCAGGGCCAGGGGCATGTCGCCCACTTCGTCGAGGAACAGGGTGCCCTTGTCGGCCTGCTGAAAGCGCCCGATGCGGTCGGCCACGGCGCCGGTGAAGGCGCCCTTGCGATGGCCGAACATCTCGCTTTCCAGCAGGCCCTCGGGAATCGCCGCGCAGTTGACCGCGACAAACGGCTTGTCGGCGCGATTGCCGTGCTTGTGGATGGCCCGGGCGACCATTTCCTTGCCGGTGCCGCTTTCGCCGGTCAGGAGAATGGTGGCATTGCTGTCGCGCACCGAGTCCACCGCCTGCAGCACCCGGCGAAAGGTCGGGCTGTCGCCCACCAGGCTGTCGAACTGCTGGTGTTCGTCGAGTTCGGCGCGCATGCGCTGGTTGTCTTTGAGAATGTCGCGAAACTGCAGGGCCTTGCTGACGGTGATGTCCAGCTCGTCGATATCGAACGGCTTGGCGATGTAGTCGTAGGCGCCGTTGCGCATGGACTGCACGGCGTTCTTCACCGTGCTGTAGGCGGTCATCACGATCACCGGCAGGTTCGGGTAGCGCTGCTTGATTTCCCCCAGCAACTGCGGCCCGTCCATGCCCGGCATGCGCCAGTCGCTGATCACCAGGTCGATGTCCTCCTGCTCCAGCACCTTGAGGGCGTGCAGGCCGTTGCTTGCGGTGAACACCTGAATGCCGTCCTGGCTCAAGGCCGAGGACAGCAGGTCGCAGAGTTTCGGTTCGTCGTCGACCACCAGCAGGTTATGCGTCATCACTGTCCTCGTCGTCCTCTTCACCGTTGGCCGGAATGTACAGGCTGAAGGTGGCGCCGGCATCTTTTTCGCTGACGCACTCGATATGGCCGTCATGGCTTTCCATGATCGAGAAGACTTTAGCCAAACCCAGGCCGGTGCCCGAGGCCTTGGTGGTGACGAATGGGGTGAAAATGCGCTCCAGCATGTCCGGCTCGATGCCCTGGCCGGTGTCGCTGACGCTGATGATGGTTTCGTCGTTCTGCTGGGCGATGCCCAGGGTCAGGCGGCCGCCTTCGGGCATGGCGTCGATGGCATTGAGGATCAGGTTCAGGCAGGCCTGCTTGAGCTGCCGGGCGTCGGCGTGGATGGTCGCGCCGGGGGCCTGGTCGTCGATGCGCGCATCGATGTTGTGGGTCGCCAGCTCCGGGGTGCAGAAGCCCAGCAATTCCTCCAGCAAAGGGCGCGCCGGCTGGGTGGCGCGGATCGGCGCGCTGGGCTTGGCGAAGTCGAGGAACTCGGTGATCAGGTCATTGATCCGGCTGACTTCGCTGATCACGTATTCCAGGTGGCGCTTGTCGTTTTCCGGCAGGTTGGCCCGGCGGTGCAGCAGTTGGGTGGCGGTCTTGATGATGCCTAGGGGGTTGCGGATCTCGTGGGCCAGGCCCATGGCCACTTCGCCCAGGGCGTGCAGGCGGTCCCGGCGACGCAGTTGGGCTTCCAGGTGCTGCAGTTCGCCGAGGCGTTCGGTCATGTGGTTGAAGGTGCTGCTCAGCTCCGCCAGTTCGTCGCCGCCGATCACCGGCACCCGTTGCCGGTAGTCGCCGGCAATCACCGCCTGGACGCCCTTGGACAGGCCCCGCAGCGGCCGGGTCAAGCGTTGCGACACCAGCCAGCCGACGCACAGCGAGGCCGCCGAGCTGAGGAGGAAGATCAGGATGAACAGGTTGCTCTGGTTGACCAGGCCCACCAGGCTGCTGTGACGCAGCAAGCCGCTGAAAATCACCCCCACCAGGTCGCCGCTGTCATTGAAGATCGGTCGGTACAGGCCGCTGTAGCGGCTGGTGAACTGTTCGGTGGGCTGGCGCGTGGCACGCAGGATGTCTTCGATCTTGTGCGGCACCCGCGCAGGGTGATCCTCGAAGCGCTGGGTGGCGAAGATCTCGGAGAAGTCATCGGCCTTGGCCAGGTACAGGCGCAGGTCCAGGGAGTGCACATCGGCCACGCTGGTGAGGAAGCTGGCGTCCAGGTAGGTGGCGATCAACAGCTGATAGTCGACGCCGTCCAGCTGGGTCTGGAAGGTCGAGACCACCGCCCCGGTGGCGACACCGCCAACCTGGATGGTCTGCAGCACGGCATTGGAGGCGGTGCTGATCTGCCCCACCACGTCGTCGGCGGCGGTGGTGAACATCACTTTGTGGTCGTTCTTGCGAATCAGCGCCACCACGTCGATGCCCATGGAGTCGGCGATGTCGGCGGTGAGCTTGTCGTGCTTGGCCGCATTGCGATCGGTGGGCGGGCGGGTGTAGCGCAGGAACAGCTGGGCGATCCGCGCGTTGTCACGCAGGATCTCGGTGATCTCGTCCTCGACGATCTTGGTGGATTCTTGCAGCCAGATCCGCACGTTGCTGTCGAAGATTTCCGACAGCGTGGTGGCCGCCAGCTCAGCCGCGATCATGGTCGGGATCACACTGACCAACCAGAAGGCCAGCACCAGCTTGCGCTGCAGGCTCCAGCGGGAGATGGCGAAGGGGCGAGGCGAGCGACGATCTTTTCTGGTCATGTACTTTCGCTTATTGCAGCAGCCATGGCGGGGTCGGAGCGATCCGGGCGGACAAAGCGTTTTATCACTTTGAGCAGGGCGTTGAGCAACGGATTGCGGTGGCGGAAAAACAGCATGTTACCGGTGAAGCGGCAACCCAGGCGCAGTTTGCTGGCATAGCCCGCCTGGCCGCACTCGTAGAGCGGAATCCGTTGCTGGATGCAGAAGTCGACATTGGCCAGCCAGCTGCGGAAATACAGGTTGTGCTCGCGACTGACATTGAGGTCGTGGGCAAAGAACTTGTCGATCAGCCGATGCTGGTCGATGAGGATCAGGTTGAACGCCACCAACTGCTCGCCGACCCAGTACAGGACGCAGGCGGCACGCTCGCCCAACTGCTCGAGGATCGCCGTGAAGTAGTCCGCCGGCAGGCGTTCGAACTGCAGGTCGCTGCGGTTCAGGGTGGCTTCGTACAGGCGCATGATGTCCGGCAGCACGTCGTCGATCTGCCGCCGCCATTCGATGCGCGGTGCCGGAGCCCGGAGCTTGCGTCGCAGGTCCTTGCGGGTGGATTTGCCCAGGGTGCCCAGGTACGCGTCGATCGAGGCGAAGGGCACGGGCAGCAACGCGGTGGGCAGGCTGGGCATGGCTTGCAGGCCGGCGGCCAGGCAGCTGTCGGCCCATTGCTGATCGTGGCTGGGGGCATCCTTGACCGCCAACAGGCCGATGCCAAAGCTGTCGGCGTCGCGCCGGGCCAGTTTCAGCAGTTCTTCGAGCAAGGCCTGACGACGCTGGGGCGGGACGTGGCTGGCGGTGCCGGCGTTGCACTGTTCGGCCACCGGCGAGCCGATGGCGTACAGGCGCAGTTGCAGGACACCGGGCCACTGGCGCTCCAGGCGTTCGGTAAAGCGCTTGGCCAATCCCGACACGGTGGTGTCGAGCCGGTACTGGGTGGTGAAGGCCGGGGCCACCGCCACCAGGGTCGAGCCCTCGAAGACCGCCAGGTAGCGCCACTGAAAGTCGGCAATGGCGGCTTTTTCCACGGCCAGGTAGTAATCCCAATCCTCCAGGGCCCCCGGAAAACAGTCATTCCAGGCACTGCGTTCGATGGCCTGTATGGTTGAAAAGGCTTGGGCGGTAATCACGTCTCTTCCTTAAGTCACGCCAGCTGTCGGTAGTCTTCACGTTCGGCGGGTTGGGTCACTCGTTGCTGGATGAAGTCGACGCTCAGCTCGATCACCCGCTGGTACTGCAGGTCCACGGTGATCATGTGATAGCAGTTGTCGAGGAGGATCTTGGTCACCGGCCCGCCGAGCTTGCGCTCCACGTAGTTGGCGTTCCAGGGACTGGTGATGTCGTCCTCGCTGGAGTGCAGCACCAGAGCCGGGGTCATGATCGAAGGCATGCGTTTCTTGACCACGGCGTTCATCCGATGCAACTCGCGCACCGTCACGCCCTCCATGGTCAAGAGGCCCGCGTCGCTGCTCTGGCCGGCTTTCATCTGCTTCTCGACGATGGCCCGCAGGCGTTCGTTCTTGATGCCGTAGGGCGGTTTCTCTTCGAAACGGCAGATGTGCACGCCAAAGGGGATCTTCATCAGCAGCGGCGTGAGGAACGCCAGCTTGTTGATGCTCCAGCCGTCGTACTTGAGGGTGGTGGAGTACATCAGCAGGCCGCTGATCTGCCCCGGATGCTCGGAGGCCAGGTACATGGACATCACCGCGCCCATGGACAGGCCGCCGACGAACACCTGCTCGTGACGCTGCTGCACGCCGACAAAGGTCTGGCGCACGCCTTCGTACCAGTCCTGCCAGCCGGTGGCCTGCAGGTCGCTGTTGTCCCCGCAGTGCCCGGGCAGGGTCGGAACGTACACCGTGCACGTCCCGTCCTTGGCCAGGCCCTGGGCCACCCGACGCAGTTCCGTCGGGGTGCCGGTCAGGCCGTGGATCAACAAGACCCCGACCGGACCCGTGCCGAGAACGAAGCCGGCGTCGCCTTCGCCCAGATCGATCTCAGCGGCGCTCATCGCTTCATGGCCCGATCCAGCAGGCGGTCCAGCAGAGCGATGCCCAGGTCGATTTCCGCGTAGCTGATTTCCAGCGACGGGGCCAGGGTGATGACGTTCTTGTAGTAGCCGCCCACGTCGAGGATCAGGCCCAGGCGCTGGCCGTTGATTTCGATGTCGCCCTTCATGCCTTCCTCGACCATGAAGTCCAGGGTCGCCTTGTCCGGGGTGAAGCCGTCGGTGGTGCAGATTTCGCAGCGCAGGGCCAGGCCCAGGCCGTCGACGTCGCCGATGATCGGGTAGCGCTTCTGCAGGTCTTGCAGGCCGGCCAGGAAGTACTTGCCCTTTTCCATGACCATCGCGCCGTAGTCGATCTCGCTGGTCATCTTGAACATTTCCAGGCCCACGGCGGTGCCCAGCGGGTTGGAGGCGAAGGTGGAGTGGGTCGAACCTGGCGGGAACACGCCCGGGTTGATCAGCTCTTCACGGGCCCAGATGCCGCCCAGCGGGTTGAGGCCGTTGGTCAGTGCCTTGCCGAACACGATCACGTCGGGTTTGACGTCGAAGTGCTCGATCGACCACAGCTTGCCGGTGCGGTAGAAGCCCATCTGGATTTCGTCCACCACCAGCAGGATGCCGTGCTGGTCCAGCACATGCTTGAGTTCGCTGTAGAAGTTCATCGGCGGGATCACGTAGCCGCCGGTGCCCTGGATCGGCTCGACGTAGAAGGCGGCGTATTCGCTCTGGCCGACTTTCGGGTCCCACACGCCGTTGTATTCGGTTTCGAACAGGCGGGCGAACTGCTGCACGCAGTGGCTGCCGTACTCTTCCTTGGTCATGCCTTTAGGACCGCGGAAGTGGTACGGGAACGGGATGAACTGCGCGCGCTCGCCGAAGTGGCCGTAGCGGCGACGGTAGCGGTAGCTGGAGGTGATCGACGAGGCGCCCAGGGTACGACCGTGGTAGCCGCCTTCGAAGGCGAACATCAGGCTCTTGCCGTTGGTGGCGTTACGCACCACTTTCAGTGAGTCCTCGACCGACTGCGAACCGCCGACGTTGAAGTGCACGCGACCGTCCAGGCCGAACTTCTTCTTGGCGTCCACGGCGATCATTTCCGACAGTTCGATCTTGCCTTTGTGCAGGTACTGGCTGGCGATCTGCGGCAGGGTGTCGATCTGTTGCTTGAGGGCGTTGTTCAGGCGCGGGTTGGCGTAGCCGAAGTTCACCGCCGAGTACCACATCTGCAGGTCGAGGTAAGCCTGGTCGCTGGTGTCCCAGACATAGGAGCCTTCGCAGCGGCTGAAAATGCGCGGTGGTTCGATGTAGTGAACGGTATCGCCGTAGGAGCAGTACTTGGCTTCTTTTTCCAGAAGGATCTGGTCTTCTGGGGTCGCGATGCGGATATCAGACATGGTGGAAGAGTTCCTGGGTTTCAAGAGAGAAATTGGTCGCGTTGGCGGCGTTGTTCGGCAGCTTGGCCAACAGCGCCGGCAGTTCGGCGAAGGAGTCGAACCGCGCGTGGGGAATCTTGTTGCGTTCGCAGTAGTCGGCCAGGCGGTCCTTGGCGAACACGAAGTCGGCGGTGGACGCCACGCACATGTCCGACTGGCCGTCGCCGATCACCAGCACGCGCTTGCCGCGCGGGGTGGACTTGCATTTGCAGTTGCCGGAAGCAGCGCGGCAGGCGTCGCTGGCGTAGGGGAAGTCGATGCGCCAGCTGTTGTGGTCGACCTGGCGCAGGCGGTTGGCGAGGATCGGCAGCAGGGTCACGTAGTTGCGTGCCAGGATGCGGGCGATGCCTTGCTCGATGCCGTCGCTGACCACTTCGATGGAAGCGCCCAGGCCGATCACGTGATCGACGAAGTCGGGGAAGTCGGGGTCGATTTCGACACTGTCGAAGTAGCCCAGCAGTTCGGCGGGCGAAGCCTTGACCAGGGCCAGTTGGCGGCTGAGGCATTCACGGGAGCCGATGTGACCGTCCAGCCATTCCTGCTCGATGCCTTCCCAGCTCGGGTCGGCGAAGCGTTGGAGAACGTTATCGATCACGTCGGCGCGGGAGATGGTCCCGTCGAAGTCACATACGATATGCCAGTGCATCATCTGCTGTTACCTGTTGAATAAGAGCGCTGCTTGCGCTTGTGGCAGGGGTAGAGCAGGGACTGTGCCAAGTGGGAAAAACCCAGCAGGGCCGGGGCTCTGGCCGCAGGGGGAAGTGATTTGTAGCTTTCTGGCTACAATTTTTGTAGCTTGCTACAACCAACATCAGTGCTTGCGTCGCAAGGGCGCTCTGGTGATTGATGCGCGGCTGTTCAGACAAGGAAACTCACGCATGCCTAGGCTTTCTCTTCCCGCCATACTGGCCGGCCTGCTCTCGCTGGGCGCGGCAATGGGCGCCGCCGCCGACTCCGGCATCACCGGTGAACTGGGCCTTGGCCTCGGTTACCAGCCCCACGACCCGACCGGCAGCAGCTACGACACGGTGCCGCTGCCTTATATGGATCTGGAATGGGGCGATGTCAGCCTGAGCACCGACGACGGCCTGACCTGGAGTGCCTTCAAGGCCAATGGCTTGAGCGTCGGTCCCTATGTCAATTACCTGCAGGGGCGCAACGCCGACGGCAAGCTGCGCGGCTTGCGGGACGTGCGCGACATGGCCGATATCGGCGGATTCGTCGAGTACGCTCCGGATGACTTCTGGCGACTGTTCGCCAGCCTCGGCCAGGCGGTCGGCGGTGCTGGTGGCCAGGGCGGCCTGCTGGGCAAGCTCGGCGGCGAGATCGGCTATCCCCTGGGCATGGGCATCATTGGCAGCAATGAATTGACCCTGCACTTTGCCGACGACCGTCAGGCCAATACCTTCTATGGCGTCAGCGCCAAAGAGTCCCTGGCCTCCGGTATCGACCGCTACAACGCCGGCGCTGGCCTGCAGAACTTCACCCTGAGCCAGAGCTTCCAGTTCCCCCTGGGGGACAACTGGTCGCTGGTGGCCAGCGCCAGCTGGATCCGTCTGGTCAATTCCGCCGCGGACAGCACCATCGTTCGCGATCGGGGCGAGGTCAACCAGGGCCAGGTGCAGACCGCCATCAGCTACAAGTTCTGACGTGTGCTACCGCAGGCCGCGCCCCGGCCTGCGGTGGTCCCTGTGAAACTGGTCTGGCCTTTGCAAAGGCGCTCATGAATTCAATTTCTCAGGAAGTGCTTCATGGCCCGACCCGCCTACCGTCTGCTTGCCCATTCCCTCTGGGACCTGATCCCGATTGCCATGGCCCTGGCGCATTTCGCCTTTGTCCTGTGGCTGGTGCTGGACTTTCACGCCCTGTCCTGGTGGGTCATTCTCCCGGCGGCGCTGCTGTACGCGGTCAGCCTGTCGTGGAGCATCAACAGCATTTCCCACAATCAGATCCATAACGCCTACTTCACCCCGGGATGGATGAACCGCGCCTTCGATCTGCTGCTGTCGGTGACCATCGGTTTTTCCCAGACCCTGTACCGCGACATCCACAACCGCCACCACCGTGGCAACTCCGATCGTCCCGATGCCCAGGGCAAGACCGTGGACCCGCTGTCGATCTACCTGCACGGCAAGAATGGCCAGCCGGACAATCCCTGGGCCTACACCTTCCTGAGCTTCTTTCGCGACGATCCCAAGGAGATCTACCAGGAAATGCAGCGCAAGCGGCCTGACGATGCACGCTGGGTGAAGGTGGAAATCGGCGTCACCGTGGCCTTCTACCTGGCCCTGGCGCTGTATGACTGGCACGCGGTGCTGGTGCTGCTGCCGTTCTGGTACCTGGGGCAATCGCTGTCGTCCCTCAACGGCTACTACGAGCATCTGGGGGGCAACCCCGACCTGCCGATTGCCTGGGGCGTGAGTTCCTACAGCCCGCTGTACAACCTGATCTGGATGAACAACGGCTACCACGCCGAGCATCACTACCGGCCGAAGATGCACTGGACCAAGGTCAAGGCCTTCCACCGCGAGATTCGCGAGCAGCAGCAGGCGGCGGGGGTCAAAGTGATTCCCGTGTCCCACGGCCTGGGCTTCCTGGTAGCCCACCGCAAGGCCTGACCGCAAGATCGCCTTCGTCGGCCAGCCGACTCCTACCAAGGCACGACGCCAATCCCCCGCCGTAGGAGCTGGCTTGCCAGCGAAGAGGCCGTCAGGCCTCTTCACCTTCCGCCAGCAGGGCAATCCCGCCGATGATCACGAAGACGCCGATCCAGTGCAGCAGGCTGATCTGTTCACCCAGGCCCAGCCACGAGCCCAGCAGCACCACCACGAACACCAGGGAACTCAAGGGGAAGGCCAGGGACAGGCTGCTGCGACGCAGGATCAGCATCCACACGAAAAACGCGCCGATGTAGCAGGCAATCGCCAGCAGCACGCCCGGATTGACCGCCACCGCCGCCAGCCATTGCAGGTTGAAATCCATCTGCCCCAATTGGTCGCCGCCGACCTTGGTGGCGATCTGCCCGGCGCTCTCGAAGCCGATCAGCAGGGCCCAGAGCACGATGGTGCCCAGACGCTCGTGCAGCCAGCCGTGGGAGGTGTTCGAACTCATGAAACGCTTCCTTCTATTCGTTGAATAAGGCTCAGGTACTGGCCACGCAGACCAGCATCACCCCGGCGGTGATCACCAGGGTGCCCAGCCAGCGCCGGCGGCTGACGGTCTCGCCCAGCACCACCTTGCCCGCCAGGACCACCCCGCAATAGGCCAGGGCCGCGGCCGGGAACAACAGGCTCAGGGGCGCCCGGGACAGGGCTTCGAGCCAGACGAAGAACTCGATGGCGTAGGCGCCGATGCCGCACCACAGCAGGGGCGCGTTGAACACCTGGCCCCAGAAGGCATTCAGGCGAAAGCCGCCTTCCAGCTCCGGCAGGCGGTCGAGGCCGAGCTTGAAACAGAGTTGGCCGACCACGTCCAGGACAATCGAAAAGGCCACCAGCAGAACTACGGTCAGGGTCACGGAAACAGCTCCTCGAACAGCGATATCAGGGCTTCATTGGTCACTGAGTTGCGCAGCAGGTCGTCCTGGCTCCAGCGTTCGGCCGGGGGCTGGTCGGACTTGGCTTCCCAGCGTTTGAAGGCGTTGCTGAAGGCCGGCTGGGCGAACTCGCCGCAGACGTCGATGCCCAGGATGCGCTTGCGCGCCGCCAGTGCGCGCAGTGCCTGCAGCAGGTGGGTCAGGCGCATGCCGCCCTGGTCCCAGTTGGTGGCGGCGTCTTCGCTGGCCAGCACGTCCTTGTCGATGGTGATCCACACCGCTGCGGTGGGCAGGCTGTCGATCATCTGCGCGAGGAAGGTGGCCCAGTCCAGGTCCGCCAGATTGCGCCAGTGCAGGTGGTTTTCCTGCTGTTGATGACCGGCGCCGTCGCCGACCCGGCCCCAGACCTTGGACGGCGCGTGCTGCCAGGGAAACAGCTGCAGCTTGCCGTGCTTCAGGGCGCCGAGGTTGCCGCCGCGCAGCTGCGGATTGTGCAGGTCTTCACTGCACGGGCCCAAGGTGACGATGCGCTGGATATTGGGCAGTTGCAGCGCCCGGTTGACCCAGGAACCGCAGTGCCGGCGCGGGGCGAAGCGCACCCAGTCGGGGTGATTGTCGAAGTGGATCAGGCTCACCGGCTCGGGCAGGTCGCACAGAAAGGCCGGGGTCAGGTGGTGATAGTCGCCGGAGCCGACAAAGAAGATTTCCGGTTGCGGGCCGCTGTGCCGGGGACGTTGACCCAGGCGCTCGCGAAAATGGCGGTAGGTGCGCTCGGTGGACCAGAGGCGCAGCTTGGGGCCCAGGTCCAGCAGGTCCAGGCGTCGCGCTTGGCCGCTTTTCAGGCGCCGGAGAATGGGCTCCTGGGCGGTCAGGCTGTGGTCGAGATCTAAAATATTCAAGGCGTTCTTTACCCATGGCAGCGCCCTCCAGAAACTGCGTGATACCGCTCAAACGCAGGCTGGACGGGCTTTAGCGGGTAAATGCAAGGGTCGGGCCAGGGTGGCTGGCGACAGACCGCGGCGCAGGCTTCGCGAGCAAGCTCGCTCCTACGGGAATGGAGGGCGGCTCAGGCGTGCAGGCGCACCCAGACGCTGACCAGGATCGTCGCGGCGATCAGCCAGGCCACGGCGGCCACCGCCAGGGAGGCTTCTAGGCGCAGGCGGTCGACCATCACATACAGGGTCGCCAGGTAGACGAAGTAGGGAATGATCGACCACATGCCGAACAGGATGGTGGTCTTCAGGTCGTCGAGGGAGCGGCCCTTGCCGACGATGTAGTGGGCGATCAGGGCAAAGGTCGGGAACAGCGGCACCAGCCCGGCGATGTAGTAGTTCCGGGTCTTGGCCAGGGCCGCCAGGATCACCACCACCGCCGCGCCCAGGGCGGCCTTCAACAATAGATCCATGGGTATGCGCGCCTTTCGGTTAGTGGTTCAGGCCGTACTTCTTGACCTTGTCAAACAGCGTGGTCTTGGCCATGCCCAGCTCCTGGCTGGCCTGGGTCAGGTTGCCGCCGCTGCGCTGCAAGGCGTCGTTCAGCAGGTTGCGCTCGAAGGCTTCCACCGCCTCGGCAAACCCCAGGCCCTGGGCTGCGCTGGCGCCGCTCTTCTTGAACGCCGGCAGGCCCAGGGCGAAGCGCTCGGCGACGTTGCGCAGTTCGCGCACGTTGCCCGGCCAGTCGTGGCTCATCAGGCTCGACAGGGTCTGGTTGTCCAGCTCCGGCACGGCGCGGTCGAAGCGCAGGGACGACTGCTGCAGAAAGTGTTCGAACAGTTGCAGGATGTCCTCGCGGCGCTCGCGCAGGGGCGGCAGTTCCAGGGTCACCACGTTGAGGCGGTAATACAGGTCGCTGCGAAATGCCTTGGCCCGGCTCATCTCGTCCAGGTCCGACTTGGTGGCGGCGATCACCCGGCAGTCGACGGCCACGCTCTGGTTCGAACCCAGGCGCTCCAGGGTGCGCTCCTGCAACACCCGCAAAAGCTTGATCTGCAGGTTGATCGGCATGCTTTCCACTTCGTCGAGGAACAGCGTGCCCTGGTGAGCGTGCTCGATCTTGCCGATCCGGCGCTTGCCGGCGCCGGTGAAGGCATTGGCCTCGTGGCCGAAGATTTCGCTTTCGAAGAGGTTTTCCGGCAGGCCGCCGCAGTTCAACGCAACGAACTGTTGCTGGTGGCGCCGGCTGAAGTCGTGCAGGCAGCGGGCGACCAGTTCCTTGCCGGTGCCGGTTTCGCCTTCGATCAGCACGTTGGCCGAGGTATCGGCGACGTTGGCGATCAACTCCCGCAGGTTCTGCATGGCCGGCGAGCGGCCGATGATCCGCCCTTCCAGGGAGCTGCGTTCGGCCAACTGGCGGCGCAGGGAAGTCACTTCCCGGGCCAGTCCCCGCTGTTCCAGGGCGCGGCGGGCCACGTCCACCAGGCGCTCGGGGGAAAAGGGTTTCTCCATGAAGTCGTAGGCGCCTTGCTGCATGGCGCCGACGGCCATGGAGATGTCGCCGTGGCCGGTGATCAGCACCACCGGCAGGCTGCGATCCCGGGCCTTGAGGCGTTTCAGCAGCTCCAGGCCATCGATGCCCGGCAGGCGGATATCACTGACCACGATGCCGGGGAAGTTGTCGCCGACCTGGGCCAGGGCCTCTTCGGCGCTGCCCACGCCAATGCAGGGAATGTCTTCCAGGGCCAGGGCCTGCTGGCAACCCAGCAGGACATGGGGGTCGTCTTCGACGATCAGCACGGTCAGCTCGTTGTTCATATCGGCTCGGCTTGAGTGGGGCTTGCCAGGGGCAAGCTGAGGACAAAGGCGGTGCCGCCGCTTGCCGGGTGTTCCACCCCCAGGCTGCCGCCGGTGGCGGCGGCCAGGCTCGCGGACAGGGTCAGGCCGAGGCCCAGGCCTTGCTCGCCGGGTTTGGTGGTGAAGAAGGGTTCGAACAGGTGCTTGCGCGCCTCAAGATCGATGCCGTGGCCGTTGTCGCGGACCCGCAGGCGGTACTTGCCGTCGCCGGGTTCGCCTTCCAGCCACAGCTCCGGCGCCGGCTGCGCTTGCATGGCGTCCAGGGCGTTGCCGATCAGGTTGACCAGGATCTGCTCCAGGCGGGTCTGGTCGATCTGCAGGGTCTGTTCGCTGAAGTCGCGGTGCAGTTGCAGGGGCAGGGGTTCGATACGGGCGTTGAGAATCTGCAGCGCGGCGTCCACCGCCTTGTCCAGGCTGGCCTGGCCCTGGTCGTCGCCACGGCGGGCGAAGGCGCGCAGGCTGGCGGTGATGCGCCCCATGCGGTCGATCAGTTCGTTGATGGTCTTGAGGTTGGCGCTGGCGGTGTCCAGGGCGCCGCGCTCAAGAAAGCGCACGGTGTTGCCGGACAAGGTGCGCAGCGCCGCCAGGGGCTGGTTGAGTTCGTGGGCGATGCTGGTGGACATCTGGCCGATGGCCGCCAGCTTGCCGGCCTGGACCAGCTCGTCCTGGGCCCGGCGCAGGGTTTCCTCGGCCTGGCGGCGTTCGCGGATCTGGCTCTTGAGGCGCTCGTTGCTGGCCCGCAGGTCGGCGGTGCGCTCGGTGATTCGTCGCTCCAGCTGGCTGTTGGCTTCCTGCAGGGCTTCACGGGCGGCCAGGCGCGTGGCGATGACCTTGCGCCGCTCGTTCCAGGCGATCAGCAAGAAGGCCACCAGGGCAAAGGCCACGGCCACCAGGATGCCTTGGTTGATGGCTTCGCGGCGCAGGTCCTGCAGCGGCGTGAGCAGGGTGAAATTCCACGGGGTGTCGCTCAGGGGCCGGGTCTGGGACAGGTAGCTGATGGCCTTGCCGTCCGATTCGAGTTCGGTGTTGGCGGGGAAGGTCAGTTTCTCCACGCCTTCGGCCAGGCGCTCGCGGGCCAGGGGTTCGAGTTCGTTGAGCGGGAACCAGTAGTACTGCAGGCTGCGGGCCAGGCGTTCCTTGGTGTCGTCGCTGAGCGGGCGGACCGACTTGAGTCGGCGCGCCGGATCGCTGGAGAGAATGATGATGCCGTTCTCGTCGCTGACGAACGCCTCCAGGCGAGCCCGTTGCCAACGCTCTTCCAGGGCTTCCAGGCGCACCTTGACCACCGCTACGCCGATGATCTTGCCTTGCTCTTCCAGGCCGTGGGCCAGGTAGTAGCCGGGCTCGCCGTTGGTGCTGCCGATGCCGTAGAAGCGTCCGGGCTGGCCGCGCACGGCGTTCTGGAAGTAGGCGCGAAACGACAGGTCCTCACCCAGGTAGCTGTCGACGTCGCGCCAGTTGCTGGTGGCCAGCACCCGGCCGGTGGTGTCCATGACATAGATGGCCCGGCTGCGACTGCGGCGGTTCAGGCCTTCGAGGTACTGATTGACGGTTTGCCGGTGTTCCGGCGAGGGATCGTCCAGCAAGCGCGAGACACTGGATTCCAGTTCCAGCAGGCTGGGCAGATAGGTGTATTTGCTGATCTCGCTTTCTACGGCGCGGGCGTGCAGTTCCAGCTGGCGTTCGCCATTTTCGCTGAGGGTGCGGATGCCGTTGTGTTCGCTGACCCAGAAGCCGATGTAGCCCAGGCCGATCATCAGCAGGATGACCAGGGGCGGCAGGAACAGTTGGCGGATCAGACGGGGTTTCACGGCAAGTGATGGCGGCGCGGCGCGATAGAGAGAGGGGTCGCATTTCATCACAGATGCCTTGGGTCAACCAGCGTGGCGAGGGAGCTTGCTCCCGCTCGGCTGCGAAGCAGTCGCGGACCGCCCATGCGTGTCTCGGGTAGCACGCATGGGGCGGTTTTGCGGTCGCTGCGCGACCCAGCGGGAGCAAGCTCCCTCGCCACAAGGGTCAGCACAGCGCTAGCGGCTTAGTGCTGCAGGATCTTCTCGAGGAAGTGCTGGGCACGTTCGGAACGGGCGCTGATATCGCCGAAGAATTCTTCTTTCTGGCAGTCTTCGATGATCTGGCCCTTGTCCATGAAGATCACCCGGTTCGCCACTTTGCGGGCAAAGCCCATTTCGTGGGTCACGCACATCATGGTCATGCCTTCCTGGGCCAGTTGCACCATCACGTCCAGCACTTCATTGACCATTTCCGGGTCCAGGGCCGAGGTCGGTTCGTCGAACAGCATGACGATCGGGTCCATGGCCAGGGCGCGGGCGATGGCCACACGCTGTTGCTGGCCACCGGAGAGCTGGCCCGGGTGCTTGTGGGCATGGGCGGCGAGGCCAACCCGATCCAGCAGTTGCAGGCCTTTCTTGGTGGCCTCTTCCTTGCTGCGGCCCAGGACCTTGATCTGCGCGATGGTCAGGTTTTCGGTGATGGTCAGGTGCGGGAACAGCTCGAAATGCTGGAACACCATGCCGACGCGAGAGCGCAGTTTCGGCAGGTTGGTCTTCGGGTCGGCAATCGAGGTGCCGTCGACCACGATGTCGCCCTTCTGGAAGGGTTCCAGGGCGTTGACGCACTTGATCAGGGTCGACTTGCCCGAGCCGGATGGCCCGCAGACCACCACCACTTCACCCTTTTTGACCTCGGTGCTGCAATCAGTCAGCACCTGGAAGTCCCCATACCACTTGTTGATGTTCTTGATAGAGATCATACGGCGAACCTTTTTTGCAGACGCTTGACCAGCAGCGAGGCGGCAAAGCTGATTGTGAAATAGACCAGACCAGCGATGATCAGGAATTCATTGGAGCGGCCGATGATGTCGCCGCTGGAACGCGAGGCGTTGAGGAAGTCCACCAGGCCCACGGTGTACACCAGGGAGGTGTCCTGGAACAGGATGATGCTCTGCTGCAGCAGCAGCGGGGTCATCTTGCGGAACGCCTGGGGCAGGATGATCAGGCGCATGGTCTGGCCATAGCTCATGCCCAGCGCCTGGGCGGCGCCCATCTGGCCCTTGGGAATCGACTGCACGCCGGCGCGGACGATTTCGCAGAAGTACGCCGCTTCGAACATCATGAAGGCCACGATGCACGAGGTGAACGCGCCGATCGGCGTGTCTTCGCCGGTGATCCAGCGCAGCACGAACGGCACCGCCAGGTAGAACCAGGTGATCACCAGCAGCAGCGGGATCGAGCGGAAGTAATTGACGTAGGCGCCGGCCAGGTTCGACAGCAGCTTGTTGTGGGACAAGCGCATCAAGGCCAGCAAGGTGCCGAGGATGATCCCGCCGACCACGCCCATGACCATCAGCTTGAGGGTCATCAGCATGCCGTTCCACAGACCGGGAATGGCCGGGACTATGCCCGAGAAGTCGAATTCCATTATTTACCTCCCACGGAGATCAGGCCGGGGACCGAGACTTTCTTCTCCACCAGGCGCATCAGCAGCATCAGGCTCATGTTCAGGGTGAAGTAGATCAGGGTAGCCAGGGTGAAGGCTTCGAACAGGTTGGCCGAGAACTCGGCGGTCTGCTTGGTCTGGGCCAGCAATTCCATCAAGCCGATCAGGGACGCCACCGAGGAGTTCTTGAAGACGTTGAGGAATTCCGAGGTGAGCGGCGGAATGATGATCCGGTAGGCCTGGGGCAGCAGCACGTTCCAGTAGATCTGCGGCAGCGAGAAGCCCATGGCGCGGGCGGCGGATTCCTGGCCGCGGGGCAGCGCCTGGATACCGGTACGGACTTGTTCGCAGACCCGGGCGGCGGTGAACAGGCCCAGGCACACGACGACGCTCAGGTAGGCCGAGGTGGTCGGGTTGAGGTCCTGCTTGTACCACTCCTGCAGGTTTTCCGGCAGCAGGTCCGGCACCAGGAAGTACCAGATGAACAGCTGCACCAGCAGCGGCACGTTACGGAAGATCTCCACGTAGACGGTGGCGATGCCCGACACCAGACGGTTCGGCACGGTGCGCATGACGCCCAGGATCGAGCCCAGCAGCAGCGCGATGATCCAGGCCACCACGGCGATGGCGATGGTCCAGCCCAGGCCGGAGATGAACCAGTCGAGATAGGTCTCGCTGCCCACGCCGGTGGACTTGAAGAACACGCCCCAGTCCCAGTTGTAATTCATTAGGGTTACCCCTCAGATCGTTCGATGTACAAGCACCCGCCTGGGGACGTCCGTTCCCGCCTGATCATGACGATCAGGCACACGCGATCGGCTCGACAACCACCGGTTCGAGTGTTTCCAAAAAAATGCCAGCAGGTAGTGACAGACTCCGGAAGGGGCGGCGCCCCTTCAGGAGATAAGGTTAGTCAGGAATCAGGACTTTTTATCGTCAGCCGCTTTGTCGGTCGGGTTGGCGATCAGGGCCTTGAGCTCGTCGCTCATCGGGAACATCAGGTTCAGGCCTTTTGGCGGAATCGGCGATTGGAACCACTTGTCGTAGATCTTGTTGATTTCGCCCGACTTGTAGGTGGCAACGATGGCGTCGTCCACGGCTTTCTTGAACGGGGCATCGCCCTTGCGCACCATGCAGCCATAGATTTCGTAGGACTGTGGAGTACCGGTCACGGCCCAGTCGGTTGGCTTCTTGGCCTTGGCCATTTCACCGGCCAGCAGCGCGTCGTCCATCATGAACGCAACGGCGCGACCCGATTCCAGCATCTGGAACGACTCACCGTGGTCCTTGGCGGAGATCACGTTCATGCCCATCTGCTTGTCGGCGTTCATCGCCTTGAGGATGCGCTCGGAAGTGGTGCCGGCGGTGGTCACCACGTTCTTGCCTTTGAGGTCAGCGAAATCCTTGTAGGCCGAGTCCTTTTTGGACAGCAGGCGGGTACCGATTTCGAAGATGCCGACCGAGAAGTCGACCTGTTGCTGACGCTCGACGTTGTTGGTGGTGGAGCCGCACTCGACGTCGACGGTGCCGTTCTGCACCAGCGGGATACGGGTCTGGGAGGTGACCAGGTTGTACTTGACCTTCAGGTCAGGCATGTCGAGGTCTTTCTTGATCGCTTCGACGATTTTCAGCTGGATGTCGTGGGAGTAGCCCACTGGCACGCCGGAAGCGTCAGCGATGTAGGAAAACGGGATGGAAGCGTCGCGATGTCCGAGGGTGATGGTGCCGGACTCTTTGATTTTCTTCAGTGTGCCGGTGAGCTCGGCAGCGAAAACTGGAGTGCTAATCAGAGCGGCAGCGATAGCTGCGCCCAACAGATGGGGAACGATGCGCATCAATATTTCCTCGACATTTGTTTTTTTTATGAAGCCAGTTCGACGGCTCTTTTATACAGCGAATGCCTTGACGGCTCCTGTTGTGTTGGCGCGACAGGCATTCGTCGCACAGTGTAGAGCATGAGTCGTGCCAGACCCATTGATCATGCTCAAGTCATTGATTTTAAAGGTAATAAAATATTATCGGGGCATGAGTTTCCGCACTTTTATCCGGTTATCCGAATCCCTTTCGGTCGGGCATTCGGAAAACCGAACGCGGTACTTCGCCGTTGGTGGGGCGGCCAGGCCGAGGCCAGCGACTTGCGATGACCCACAAAAAAGCCCCTGGACCTTGCGGTGCAGGGGCTTTGCGTGATGCCGGGGGTTCAGGCCGCCTTGATCTTGCCGCGATTGTCCTCGACCTTTTGCAGATAATCCTGCAACTGCCGTTGTTCGGCGGCGGTGGTGAACAGGCCCAGCTTGCTCCGGCGCCAGAGAATATCCTCGGCCTTCAGTGCCCATTCCTCGGCGCACAGGTAGTCCACTTCGCGGGTGTACAGGCCGCCCCCCAGGTGTTCACCCAGGTCGTTGAGGCTGTGCACGCCTTCCAGCAGGCGCCAGGTGCGGCTGCCATAGGTGGTGGCCCAGCGGCGGGCGATCTGGCTGGGCACCCAGTCGAACTTCTTGCGGATGGCTTCCGCCAGGGCTTGGGGCGTGCTCATGTTTTCGCCGCCGGGCAGGGTGGCCTGGGCGGTCCAGCTGGGCTTGGCCTGCTTGAAGTAGGGCGCCAGTTGCGCCATGGCCGATTCCGCCAGCTTGCGGTAGGTGGTCAGCTTGCCGCCGAACACCGAGAGCAGCGGAGCTTCCTCGCCAGTGCCGGAAAGGGCCAGGGTGTAGTCGCGAGTCACCGCCGAAGGGTTGTCGGATTCGTCGTTGCACAGCGGGCGAACACCGGAGTAGCTGTGCAGGATGTCGCTGCGGCTCAGCTGCTTCTTGAAGTGCGCGTTGACCACTTGCAGCAGGTAGTCGGTTTCGCCTTCGGTGATTGCGACCTTGGCCGGATCGCCGGTGTATTCGCGGTCGGTGGTGCCGATCAGGGTGAACTGATCGAGGTAGGGAATGGTGAAGACAATGCGCTGGTCTTCGTTCTGCAGAATGTGCGCGTGCTCGCCTTCGTACAGCTTGGGCACGATCAGGTGGCTGCCCTGGATCAGGCGGATGCCGTAAGGCGATTCCAGCTTGAGGTCGTCCTTGATGAACTTGGCGACCCAAGGGCCAGCGGCGTTCACCAGGGCCTTGGCGCTGATGGAGAACAGGCTGCCGTCGGCGCGCTCCAGTTCCAGTTGCCACAGGCCCTTGCTGCGCCGGGCGCTGACGCAACGGGTCTGGGTGTGCACGTGGGCGCCGTGTTCACGGGCGGCCATGGCGTTGAGCACCACCAGGCGCGCATCGTCGACCCAGCAGTCGGAGTATTCGAAGCCTTTGCTGATTTCGGCCTTCAGGGGGCTGTCGGCAGCGAATTTCAGGCTGCGCGAACCGGCGAGTTTTTCCCGCTTGCCCAGGTGGTCATACAGGAACAGGCCGGCGCGAATCATCCAGGCCGGGCGCAGGTGTGGCCGGTGTGGCAGGACAAAACGCATGGGCTTGACGATATGCGGGGCCTTGGCTAGCAGCACTTCGCGCTCGGCCAGGGCTTCGCGTACCAGGCGGAATTCGTAATGTTCGAGGTAGCGCAGGCCACCGTGGATCAGCTTGCTGCTGGCCGACGAGGTGTGGCTGGCCAGATCGTCCTTTTCGCAAAGGAACACGGACAAGCCGCGACCTGCCGCATCCGCGGCAATTCCAACACCGTTGATCCCACCGCCGATGACGGCGATATCGTAAACCTCGGAGAGAGGGCGCGCGGGCAAGGTAGAAGTGGGCATCGACGGGCCTCGTGTTGCTTTGGTATTTGAATTCGAACATTAATGTTCATTTTCGAAAATACTAGCGCATAAGCAGGCGCGTATCCAGCGCGCTTCGATTGAAAAAACTGATCGAAGCGCTCTGAAAGGAAAGTTTTCGAACATTAACCAGGATGGTGGGCTTGATGGGCGTCGATGGGCGAGGGGCGGGTGGTCGGCCGCGCGTTTTCGACAATGCCGGACTCCCGGGTTGGGGGCCTTGGCGCGCGGCTCGATCCTTTGTGGCAGGGAGGGGAGGGCTCAGACCACTTCGAGGCGGATCTTGTGCTGGTTGAGCAGTTGGGTCAGGGCCGGGACCGGTTGCTGGTCGGTGACCAGGCAGTCGATCAGGCTGATGGGGCCGAGGCGGATCATGGCGTTGCGCCCGAACTTGCTGGAGTCGGCGGCCAGGATCACTTGCCGGGCATTGGCGATGATCGCCTGGGATACCCGCACTTCCTGGTAGTCGAAGTCCAGCAGGCTGCCGTCCTCGTCGATGCCGCTGATGCCCACCAGGGCGAAGTCGACCTTGAACTGATTGATGAAGTCGACGCTGGCCTGGCCCACCACGCCGCCGTCACGGCGCACATTGCCGCCGGTGAGCAGCACGTCGAAATCATCCTTGGCACTGAGCATCGAAGCCACGTGCAGGTTGTTGGTGATGATCTTCAGGTGGCTGTGGTTGAGCAGGGCGCGGGCGATGGATTCGGTGGTGGTGCCGATGTTGATGAACAGCGAGGCGTGATCGGGGATCTGCGCGGCAACGGCTTCGCCGATGCGCTGCTTTTCGTCGCGCATCTGGTCGGCGCGCATGGCGTAGGCGGTGTTTTCGACGCTGGAGTCATAGGCTGCGCCGCCATGGTAGCGGCGCAGCAGATTGGCTTCCGCCAGCTGGTTGATATCGCGGCGGATGGTTTGCGGGGTCACAACGAACAGCTGGGCCAATTCCTCGATGCTGACGTAGCCGCGTTCGCGGACCAGATCGAGGATTTGCTGCTGACGGGGAGGCAGATTCATGGGGCTTCCTTTGGGCTGCCGTGCAAAATTTGCCCATGATGCCGCAGGAATCCCCTCCCGACCAGTTACAAGCGGTTACCTATCCACGGCTTGGCTTATTTGGCCTCTTCGTGGGGTTCCCAGTCGCGGGTGCGGCTGACCGCCTTCTTCCAGCCTGCGTACAGGCCTTCTTTTTCCGCTTCGGCCAGTTGCGGTTCGAACTCGCGCTCGATCACCGCCTTGCCCCGCAGCTCTTCCAGGCTGCCCCAGAAACCGCAGGCCAGGCCTGCCAGGTAGGCGGCGCCCAGGGCGGTGGTTTCGCGCATTTGCGGGCGCTCCACCTGAGTGCCGAGGATGTCGGCCTGGAACTGCATGAGGAAGTTGTTGGCCACCGCGCCACCGTCCACCCGCAGGGCTTTGAGGCGTTCGCCGGAATCCTGCTGCATGGCGTCGAGCACGTCGCGGGTCTGGTAGGCGATGGATTCCAGGGCGGCGCGGATGATGTGATCCACGCGCACGCCACGGGTCAGGCCGAACAGCGCGCCACGGGCGTAGGGGTCCCAGTAGGGCGCGCCCAGGCCGGTGAAGGCCGGTACCAGGTACACGCCGTTGCTGTCCTTGACCTTGTTGGCGAAGTATTCGGTGTCGTGGGCGTCGTTGATGATCTTCAGTTCATCACGCAGCCACTGCACGGTGGAGCCGCCATTGAATACCGCGCCTTCCAGGGCGTAGGCCACTTCGCCGCGTGGGCCGCAAGCGATGGTGGTGAGCATGCCGTGCTGGGATTTGACCGCCTTGTCGCCGGTGTTCATCAGCAGGAAGCAGCCGGTGCCGTAGGTGTTCTTGGCCTGGCCCGGTTCGACGCACATCTGGCCGAACAGCGCCGCTTGCTGGTCGCCGGCGATGCCGCCGATGGCGATACCGCTCTTGGTGCGGCCGTAGATTTCCGACGAGGACTTCACCTCGGGGAGCATTTCCCGCGGGATATCCAGCACCTCCAGCATCTTCGCGTCCCACTCCAGGGTGTGGATGTTGAAGAGCATGGTGCGCGAGGCGTTGGTGTAGTCGGTGACGTGGGTCTTGCCGCCGGTGAATTTCCAGATCAGCCAGCTGTCGATGGTGCCGAACAGCAACTCGCCGCTACGGGCGCGTTCGCGGCTGCCTTCGACGTTGTCGAGGATCCACTTGAGCTTGGTGCCGGAGAAGTAGGGGTCGGTGACCAGGCCGGTGGTTTCACGGATGTAGTCTTCCAGGCCGTCGCGCTTGAGCTGCTGGCAGATCTCGGTGCTACGGCGGCACTGCCAGACGATGGCGTTGTAGATCGGCCGGCCGGTGGTCTTGTCCCAGACCACGGTGGTTTCCCGCTGGTTGGTGATGCCGATGGCGGCCACCTGGTCGTGATGCAGGCCGGCTTGCGCCAGGGCCTCGACCATTACCGCGCTCTGGGTGGCGAAGATTTCCATCGGGTCATGTTCGACCCAGCCGGCTTGTGGGTAGTGCTGGGCGAACTCGCGCTGGGCGGTGCACACCACGTTGGCGTCGCGGTCGAAAATGATCGCCCGGGAGCTGGTCGTACCCTGATCGAGGGCAATGATGTAGTTCTTATTCTGAATGTCGGTCATGTCGATTGCCTTGGACGAAATAAGGGAGTGGAAACAGGCGCGTGATCGATTTGGGCAGGATCACGCGCCGCGAGATTCAAGAAACTTTGACTTTGCCATCGGCGGCCGATGCGCTCTCGGGAGCAGCGACGGCGTTGGGCAGGTGCCGGGCAATCAGTCCGCGATAAGCGGCCGCACCCAGGCAGGCGCCGAGGATCGGGGCGAAGACCGGCACCAGGAAGTACGGAATGTCACGGCCGCCGGTGAAGGAGATTTCACCCCAACCCATCACGAACGTCATCAGTTTAGGTCCGAAGTCCCGCGCCGGGTTCATCGCGAAGCCGGTCAGCGGGCCCATGGCGCTGCCGATCACGGCGATCAGCAGGCCGATCAGCAGGGGCGCCATCGCGCCGCGAGGCAAGCCGTTGTTGTCGTCGGTCAGGGACATGATCACGCCCATCAGGATCGCAGTGATCACCACTTCCACCAGGAACGCCTGGGCCGTGGACAGCGCCGGGTTGGGGAAGGTCGAGAACACCGAGGCCAGTTCCAGGCTGGCCTGGGAGCCGCGGATCATCTGGTGAGCCTGTTCGAAATCGAAGAACAGGTTGCTGTACAGCGTGTAAACCAACAGCGCCGCGCAGAAGGCGCCAGCGACCTGGGCCAGGATGTAGAACGGCAGTTTGCGTTTTTCAAAGTCGGCGAACAGGCACAGGGCGATGCTCACGGCAGGATTGAGGTGCGCGCCGGAAACGCCGGCGGTGAGGTAGATCGCCATGCTCACGCCGATCCCCCAGATGATGCTGATTTCCCACAGGCCGAAGCTGGCTCCCGCGACCTTGAGCGCCGCGACGCAGCCGGTGCCGAAGAAGATCAGCAGCGCAGTACCCAGGAACTCGGCCATGCATTGGCCCGATAGTGACGGTTGTTGCAGAGCAGTTGTCATTGTGAACCTCGTTTTTTGTTGTTGTCTGGCGCTGCTGCAAAAGGCATGGAGCGCGACTTCCAACGAAGACGGAATCCCCATTCCGGCCTCGTCTTGCTGCTGGGTGCAACGGTGCATCTACTGCATGATATTCAGAAACGAAAAAATATAGACAAGAAACACCGCTGTCAAAGGTCGAAAGTGAACGGCTGGTCATTTTATAGATATCAATCAAATGAATGATCCAGGGTGATAGTCCCGGGAGTGACAGGTGGTGCTGCGCTGCTGTCCGTGGCCAGGGCTTATCAAGGCCTGGAATAGAGCCTTTTGCCGATTAATGGCCTAAAATTCGCGCGCTCGGTTTTGCCTTTTCGTCCCCCTTGGAGCTGCCATGACCCCTGCACTGGATCTGCTGAAAAAAGTTCGCGCCGAACATCGTATCCACAGTTACGAACATGATCCCAAGGCGGCCTCCTACGGTCTGGAGGCGGCGGAGAAGCTCAGTCTCGATCCGGCGCGGGTGTTCAAGACGCTGCTGGCCAGCAGCGAGAAGGGGGAGTTGCTGGTGGCGGTGGTGCCGGTCGCCGGCAGCCTCGACCTCAAGGCCCTGGCCCACGCGGCCGGGGTGAAGAAGGCCGAAATGGCCGATCCGGCCGCGGCCCAGCGCGCCACCGGCTACCTGCTGGGGGGCATCAGCCCGCTGGGGCAGAAGAAGCGTCTGCGGACCTTCATCGACAGCAGTGCTCAGCCTTTGGCCAGTATTTTTGTCAGTGCCGGTCGTCGTGGCCTGGAAGTGGAGTTGGCTGCAACCGTGCTGGCCGAGCAGACCCAGGGCAAGTTCGCCGACATCGGTCGCCCTTGAGCCCAGGCGTTGGTGGTTGAACAGGCCGCTGCTGTATGCCGGAAAATCTTCTCGTCTGTGTCTGTCGCGCTCCCGGTCACGCAGGCCATGCTGGCCGCCGACTGATCAGGGAGAAAGGCTATGCAGCTTGAGTTTCAACAGATCGATGCGTTCAGTGATCAACCCTTTGCCGGCAACCCGGCCATGGTTTACCGGCTTGATGCATGGCTTGACGACACACTGATGCAGCAGATCGCCGCCGAGCACAATCTGGCGGAGACCGCGTTTGTGGTGCGTGAAGCCCAAGGCTGGCGGATTCGCTGGTTTACCCCGGCCACCGAGGTGCCCTTGTGCGGGCACGCCACGCTGGCCAGTGCCTACGTGCTGTTCGAGGTGCATGGCGAGCCGGGGCCGCGCATTGAGTTTCTCAGTCGCTCGGGGCCCCTGAGCGTTACCCGTGAAGGCGGCGTGTTGTGGCTGGACTTTCCTCTGCGCAGCCCGCGTCGCCAGCCCGACGCGGAGCAGGTGGCGCAGATACTCGGCGCCAGGGTCATCGATCTGCAAGGTGCCAATGAACTGTTGGCGGTACTGGAGTCGGAGCAGGCGGTGCGTGATTGCCGGCCGGATATGGCGGCGCTGGCCAAGTTGCCCTGGCCGGGAGTGATTGTCACCGCGCGGGGTGAGCGGCATGACTTTGTCTCGCGGTATTTTGCCCCGGCCATCGGCATCGACGAGGACCCGGTGACGGGCTCGACCCATTGCTGCCTGACGCCTTACTGGGCGCAGCAATTGGATAAACAGCAGTTGAGCGCGTATCAGTGTTCGGCGCGAGGCGGGGCGTTGTTCTGTCGTTTGGAGGGCGAGCGGGTGAAGATCGGCGGGCATGCCCGGCTGATTGCCAGCGGGCATTTGCACCTGGAATGACTGCGGTGGGGTTTTCGCCGGCAAGCCGGCTCCTACAGTGTGTTGTTGTAGGCGCTGGCTTGCCGGCGAAGGCGGCTCAATGAGCGCTGCTGTAGCGCCTTACCCCTGAGTCGCTATGGGGAATCTGGGCCGCTGTGCTACCCGAGGCCTGGAATAGCACCAGGTGTTCCGCCGCGACCCGAATGCCCACATCCGCTCCGACCTGATGGTCGGCGTGGCTGGGGAAGATCGATTCCAGTTGGCTGCCGGTGGGCAATTGCAGGCGATACAGGGTCGAGGCGCCGAGGAAGGTCTTGCCGACGACTCGGGCTTTCAGGTCACTGTCCGGCGCGTGGACGATGTCGTCCGGGCGCAGCAGGACGTCCACCGCGCCACCGGTCGGCCAGGTATAGGCCCGGTTGCCCTGCAGTACGCCCAGTTCGGTCTGCACCGATTCTGGCGTGTGCAACTGGCCACGAATGAAGTAGCCCTGGCCAATGAAGCTGGCGACGAAGGGCGTCTGTGGTTCGTGATAGAGGTTGTAGGGGGTGTCCCACTGCTCCAGGCGGCCCTCCTTGAACACGCCGACCTGATCGCTCACGGCAAAGGCTTCTTCCTGGTCGTGGGTGACCAGGATCGCGCTGGTGCCGCGGGCCTTGAGAATGTCGCGCACCTCGTGGCTGAGCTTGCGCCGCAGTTCGCCGTCGAGGTTGGAGAAGGGCTCGTCCAGCAGCAGCAATTGCGGTTCTGGCGCCAGGGCGCGAGCCAGGGCCACGCGTTGCTGCTGGCCGCCGGACAGTTCGTGGGGAAAGCGCTGGCCGAGGTTTTTCAGGTTGACCAGCTCCAGCAGTTCGGCGACCACTCGCTCTTTGTGCGGATGCTTGCGGATGCCGAATGCGATGTTGTCCGCCACGCTCAGGTGCGGGAACAGCGCATAGTCCTGAAACACCATGCCGATCCGGCGTTTCTCCGGGGCCAGGGTGAAACCGGCGCTGGAAATGGTTTCCCCGGCCAGTTGGATCTCGCCTTCGTGCACCGGCTCGAACCCGGCAATGGCACGCAGGGTGGTGGTCTTGCCGCAGCCGGACGAGCCCAGCAGGCAGCCGATGTCCCCGGCGTTGAGGTGCAGATTGAGGTTCTGCACCACGCGTTGGTCCTGGTAGCCGCATGCCAGATTGCGCAGGTTCAGCAGTAATGGCTGGCTCATGCGTGGTGGTACGCCGGCTCGACGAGAAACTCGAGCAGGGCCTTTTGCGCGTGCAGACGGTTTTCCGCCTGGTCCCAAGCCACTGAGCGAGGGTCGTCCAGCAGGTCGAGGCTGATTTCCTCGCCGCGGTGGGCAGGCAGGCAGTGCATGAACAGTACGTCCGGGGCGGCCAGGTCGAGCAGCGCGCGGCTGACCTGGAAGGGCGCAAACAGTTGCAGGCGCTTGGCGGTCTCTTCTTCCTGGCCCATGGAGGTCCAGACGTCGGTGCTCACCAGATGGGCGCCGATCACGGCCTCGCGAGGGTCGCGGACGATGGTCACGCGATCGCCGGCCCTGGCGACAAATTCCGCGTTGGGCTCGTAGCCTTCGGGACAGGCGATGCGCAGCTGGAAGTCGAACTGGATGGCCGCTTCTATATAGCTGTTGCACATGTTGTTGCCGTCACCGATCCAGGCCACGGTCTTGCCCTGGATCGAGCCGCGGTGTTCGAGGAAGGTCTGCATGTCCGCCAGCAGTTGGCAGGGGTGCAGGTCATCGGACAGGCCGTTGATCACCGGTACCCGGGAATTGGCCGCGAACTCGGTCAGGGTGCTGTGGGCAAAGGTGCGGATCATCACCGCATCGAGCATGCGCGACATGACGATGGCGCAGTCGCCGATCGGTTCGCCGCGACCCAGCTGGGTGTCCCGTGGCGAAAGGAAGATGGCTTGGCCGCCCAGTTGGATCATGCCGGCTTCGAAAGACAGTCGAGTACGGGTCGACGACTTCTCGAAAATCATGCCCAGTACACGATTTTTCAAAGGCTCGAAGAGTACGCCGCGGTTACGCAGGTCCTTCAGCTCGATGCCTCGACGAATCACACTGACCAGCTCTTCGGGCGTGCAATCCATCAGGGAGAGAAAGTGCCTTGCGCTCATCATTAACTACCTTTTTGCAACGGACCGCAGATTCTCAAAGCCTTGTTTAATCGAGCAACGGGCTGGACCTGCGGCGAAAGCCGCACGGGGCGACGAAATAGGAGAAGGCGCGATCTTATAATTAAATGTCGCGTCTTACCAATAGTGCTACGGCGTTCATGGGCATTCAGAGAGGCCAGGACGCGAATGCGCTGGCGCTTTTGAGACCGTTTTTCAGACAGCAGCCGGGCATTTGTACACTGCCCCGACGCGGCTTGGCAATCGAGTGTGACGCCCGTTGTGCGGCGCAAACCCGGTGATTCGTGGCGCCGGACTGACAGCATTGATCATGACCTGGGCTGATGGCCGTGAATTCATGGGGCGAACGTCGCTGGTGTCGGCAGAGCCCAGCCGCCATAGTTTTGGCTTCCTGCGGCCCTGTGCGGGGCGCCTTCAAACAATAGAGACTGGCCATGACCAAGACTCTCCATCACCGTGCCTGCCACCTGTGTGAAGCCATCTGCGGCCTGACCCTGGAAATCACTGAAGAGCCGGGCAGCGCTCCGCGCATCACCTCGATCAAGGGCGACCCCCTGGACAGTTTCAGCCGTGGCCATGTGTGCCCCAAGGCCGTGGCCCTGCAGGATATCCAGAATGATCCCGACCGCCTGCGCCAGCCGGTGCGCCGTGTGGGCAACCAATGGCAGCCCATCGGCTGGGACGAGGCCTTTGCCCTGGTGGCCGAGCGTCTGGCGGGCATCCAGCAGCGCCATGGCAACAATGCCGTGGCGACCTACCAGGGCAATCCCAGCGTGCACAACTATGGGCTGATGACCCACAGCAACTACTTTCTCGGCCAGCTCAAGACTCGCAACCGCTTCTCGGCCACATCGGTCGATCAATTGCCTCATCATCTGACCAGCTACCTGATGTATGGCCACGGCCTGCTGTTGCCGATTCCGGATATCGATCACACCGATTTCATGCTGATCCTGGGCGGCAATCCCCTGGCCTCCAATGGCAGCATCATGACCGTGCCGGATGTGGAGAAGCGCCTCAAGGCCATTCAGGCCCGGGGCGGCAAGGTGATCGTGGTCGACCCGCGGCGCAGCGAAACCGCGGCGATGGCCGATCAGCACCTGTTTATCCGGCCGGGGGGCGATGTGGCGCTGCTGTTCGGTCTGCTCAACAGCCTTTTAGACGCGGGGCTGACCCGCGACAGCCATTTGCCGGTGGATGGGCTGGCGGAGGTGCGCCAGGCGATTTCTCGGTTCACTGCCGAAGCCATGAGCCCGTTGTGCGCCATTCCGGCAGCGCAGATTCGTCAGCTGGCGCGGGATTTCGCTTCGGCGGACAAGGCGGTCTGTTATGGGCGCATGGGCGTGTCGGCCCAGGCCTTCGGCACGCTGTGCCACTGGCTGCTGCAGTTGCTCAATCTGGTCACCGGCAACCTCGACCGGGTCGGCGGTGCCTTGTGTACCCAGCCGGCGGTGGACCTGGTGGCGGCGACCTCGGGCGGTCATTTCAATGTCTGGCAGAGTCGGGTTTCCGGGCTTCCCGAGTACGCTGGCGAGCTGCCGGTATCGGCCCTGGCCGAAGAGATGCTCACCGAGGGCGAAGGGCAGGTGCGGGCCCTGATCACCGTGGCCGGCAACCCGGTGTTGTCCACGCCCAATGGCCGGCAACTGGAGCAGGCCCTGGAAGGGTTGGAGTTCATGCTCAGCATCGATCTGTACATCAATGAAACCACCCGTTATGCCGACCTGATCCTGCCGTCCACCTCGGCTCTGGAGAATGATCACTACGACACCACCTTCAATCTGTTCGCGGTGCGCAATGTCAGTCGCTTCAATCGGGCGATCCTGCCCAAGCCTGAAGGGGCGCTGCATGACTGGGAGATCTTCGTCGGCCTGGCCAAGGCATTTGCCGCGCAGACCGCCAGCCCGTTGAAGCCAACCCTGGCACCCGCACAGATGATCGACATGGGCTTGCGCGCCGGGCCTTACGGCGACGCCTCGCCGCTCAAGCTGTCCCTGGCGACTCTGGATGAGCATCCCCACGGTATTGATCTTGGGGCGCTGCAGCCGAACCTGGCGGCCCGCTTGAAAACCGAGAATCGGCGGATCCAGGCCGCACCGGCGCCGATCATGGCCGATCTGCAGCGCTTTGCCGCGTTGAGTGCGCCAGCGCCGGGCGAGTTGTTGCTGATCGGGCGTCGTCATGTGCGCAGCAATAACTCCTGGATGCACAACTATCACCGCCTGGTGAAGGGCAAGCCTCGTCATCAGCTATTGATGAATCCCGATGACCTGGCCCAGCGGGGCCTGAGTGATGGTCAGCGGGTGCGAGTCAGTTCCCGGGTAGGCGCGGTGGAGGTGGAAGTGCTGGCCAGCAGCGAGATGATGCCGGGCGTGGTGAGTCTGCCCCATGGCTGGGGGCATCGGCGTCCCGGTGTGCAGATGAGCATCGCCATGGAGCAGCCCGGATGCAGCGCCAATGATCTGACCGATGAGCGTCAGCTCGATGCGTTGTCCGGGAATGCGGCATTGAATGGGGTGCCGGTGACCGTGGAAGCGGCCTGAGGTGTCTGTCGGAGAGGCCGAGCAGGGCGCTCAGGATTCCGTTACAATGCGCCACCGTGCCGACAACAGAGTCGGAAAGTTCAGCCGAGGTGTTCCATGGATATCATCGAAACTATTAAAGAGCAGATTGCCAACAACACCATTCTGCTCTACATGAAAGGCTCGCCGAATGCCCCGCAGTGTGGCTTCTCCGCAAAAGCCGCTCAGGCCGTAATGGGCTGTGGTGAGAAGTTCGCTTACGTGGACATCCTGCAAAACCCTGAGATTCGCGCCAACCTGCCCAAGTACGCCAACTGGCCAACTTTCCCGCAACTGTGGGTGGCCGGTGAGCTGGTCGGCGGTAGCGACATCATGGCTGAGATGTTCGCCAATGGTGAGCTGCAGAGCCTGATCAAGGCTGCTGCCGAAAAAGCGGCTGCCAAGACCGAAGCCTGACGCGAACTTCTTATTCGCGGTCAATAAAAAGCCCCGCCTCTCTTACGAGGGCGGGGCTTTTTATTGCTTGGGATCGGACGTTGGTTATTCGTCGCCCATTTGCGATTGCAGGTAGTTCTCGATACCCACTTTATCGATCAGGCCCAGTTGGGTTTCCAGCCAGTCGATGTGTTCTTCTTCGGATTCCAGAATGTCTTCCAACAGTTCACGGCTGCCGAAGTCACCCACCGACTCGCAGTGAGCGATGGCGGCCTTGAGGTCGGCGTGGCCGGTGCGTTCGATTCGCAGGTCGCACTCGAGCATTTCCTTGGTGTGTTCGCCGATGTGCAACTTGCCCAGGTCCTGGACGTTGGGCAGGCCTTCGAGGAAGAGGATGCGCTTGATCAGCTTGTCCGCATGCTTCATCTCGTCGATGGACTCGTGGTACTCGTGCTTGCCCAACTTGTTCAGGCCCCAGTCTTCATACATGCGCGCATGCAGGAAGTACTGATTGATCGCGACCAGTTCATTGGCAAGGATTTTATTGAGATGCTGGATGACTGTAATGTCGCCTTTCATGTTGGGGTCCTGCCCTTTAATTAGTGAAATAAGGGCAGAGTCTGAGCCGCACACACATTACTGTCAAACCTAAGTTATTGAATAATATATGAAAATTAATCGGAATAAGAATGTTTGTGTTCCGCGTTTTGCGCCTAAGCGATTGAATTACAGACATAAAAAAACCGGACGCTAGGTCCGGTTGTTTCAAATGCGGCTATTTATTCGGCACATCAAGCAACATTAAATTCCACTGGATAGGGAATGGCCGCCTGGCTGCTCTGCAATTCGGTCAGGGTTTCGCGAACCACTTGCTTGGCCAGGCAGGCGCATTTGCCGCATTGGCTGGCGACGCCGGTGGCCTGGCGCACTTCACGGTAGCTGCAGCAGCCTTCGTAGATTGCTTCGCGAATTTGTCCGTCGGTGACACCGGTGCAGAGGCAGACATACATGGGATGAGAACCGTCGCTGGTTAGGGCTCAATTGCGATGGATCTTAATGTTAACGAGAATGATTGTCAAAGTTGTTTCGGCGACCTTTGTTGCAGTTTCCTACCGGGGTGACGAACGGTTTTGTTCGCGATAGTGACAGATGATTCGCATTTTCCGCTTTGTGAGCCGGGCAGATGAAAAACCGTTAAGGACAGCTCAAAGACGCGGTGTATGATGGCCGGTCCTTGCGAAGCGGGGTCGGGTCACAGAGCTGTCGCATCAGCGTGGCAGGCTCAAGGCCAATCCCCTTCTTCATTACTACGTCCACACCAGGAGATATCCAATGAGCGTACTCGTAGGCAAACAAGCCCCTGACTTCACCGTACCGGCCGTTCTCGGCAATGGCGAAATCGTCGACAGCTTCACCCTGTCCTCGGCCATCAAAGGCAAATACGGCCTGGTGTTCTTCTACCCACTGGACTTCACCTTCGTTTGCCCGTCCGAGCTGATCGCTCTGGACCACCGCATGGCTGACTTCAAGGCGCGCAACGTCGAAGTGATCGCTGTTTCCATCGACTCGCACTTCACCCACAACGCCTGGCGCAACACTCCGATCAATGCCGGCGGCATCGGTCAGGTTCAATACATCATGGCCGCTGACATGAAGCATGAAATCGCCAAGGCCTACGACGTTGAGTCCGAAGGCGGCGTGGCTTTCCGTGGCGCGTTCCTGATCGACGACAAAGGCGTTGTCCGCTCGCAGATCGTCAACGACCTGCCGCTGGGCCGTAACATGGAAGAGCTGATCCGTCTGGTCGACGCTCTGCAATTCCACGAAGAGCACGGCGAAGTCTGCCCTGCCAACTGGAAGAAAGGCGACAAGGGCATGACCGCTTCGCCAGAAGGCGTTGCTGCTTACCTGAGCGAGAACGCCGGCAAGCTGTAAGGCTTGGCGTCACGCATAAAAAAACCGGCCTCAGGGCCGGTTTTTTTATGGGGCTGTGACATTCGACATTCAGTCGTCGAAATCCTGCCAGCCGCCCATTTGCTTCCAGCGGTTGACGATGCCGCAGAACAGCTCGGCGGTTTTCTCGGTGTCGTAGCGGGCCGAGTGGGCCTCGCGACCGTCGAAGTCGATGCCGGCGCTCTGACAGGCCTTGGCCAGAACGGTCTGGCCGTAAGCCAGGCCCGCCAGGGTGGCGGTGTCGAAGCTGGAGAACGGGTGGAACGGGTTGCGCTTCATGTCCAGGCGCGCCACGGCGGCATTGAGGAAGCCCAGGTCGAAGCTGCTGTTGTGGCCCACCAGGATCGCGCGTTTGCAGCCATTGGCTTTCAGGGCCTTGCGCACGCCACGGAAAATATCGGTGAGGGCGGCTTCTTCGCTGACGGCCATGCGCAGCGGATGGTCGAGCTTGATCCCGGTGAACTCCAGGGCCGCGGCTTCGATGTTCGCGCCTTCAAAAGGCTCGACACGGAAGAAGTAGGTGTGTTCGGGGAACACAAAGCCCTTTTCGTCCATGCCGATGGTGGTAGCGGCAATCTCCAGCAGGGCGTCGGTGGCCGAGTTGAAGCCACCGGTTTCTACGTCGACGACTACCGGCAGGTAACCGCGAAAGCGCGCCGCCATCGGGTGGCGGGGGCCGCCGCTGCTGCCGTCTTGTTCGTCGTCGAAATGGTCGTCACTCACGAGTGATCCTCCAGCAGGCGCCAGCGCAGTTTTTCACCGGCGCGCAGCGGAATGACTGTCAGCTCGCCGAACGGCAGGCTGGCGGGGGCGGTCCATTCTTCACGAACCAGGGTGATGCGATCGGTGTTGGCCGGCAGGCCGTAGAAGCGCGGACCGTTGAGGCTGGCAAAGGCTTCCAGCTTGTCCAGGGCGTTGCGCTGTTCGAACGCTTCGGCATACAGCTCGATCGCGGCGTAGGCGCTGTAGCAGCCGGCACAACCGCAAGCGGCTTCCTTGGCATGCTGGGCGTGGGGCGCGGAGTCGGTGCCGAGGAAGAACTTCTCGCTGCCGCTGGTGGCCGCATCCAGCAGGGCTTCCTGGTGGGTGTTGCGCTTGAGGATCGGCAGGCAATAGAAGTGCGGGCGAATACCGCCCACCAGCATGTGGTTGCGGTTGTACAGCAGGTGGTGCGCGGTGATGGTGGCGCCAACGTTGGCCGAAGCCTCCTTGACGAACTGCACGGCTTCACCGGTGGTGATGTGCTCGAACACCACTTTCAGGCTGGGGAAGCGCTCGACCACACGCCGCATGTGTTCATCGATGAAGAGTTTCTCGCGGTCGAAGACGTCGACCTCGCCGCGGGTCACCTCACCGTGGATCAGCAGCGGCAGGCCGACTTCAGCCATGGTTTCGAGCACCGGGAAGATCTTGTCGATGCTGGTCACGCCCGAATCCGAGTTGGTGGTCGCACCGGCCGGATACAGCTTGGCGGCGTGCACAAAGCCACAGGCCTTGGCCGCGCGGATCTCGTCCGGCTGGGTGCGGTCGGTCAGGTAGAGCACCATCAGCGGCTCGAAGCGGCTGCCGGCCGGGCGCGCAGCGAGAATACGCTGGCGATAGGCGTCGGCTTCCACGGCGTTGCGCACCGGAGGTACCAGGTTGGGCATGATGATGGCGCGGCCAAAGGTGCGCGCGACATCTGCGACTGTATTGGGCAACACGGCACCATCGCGAAGATGAATATGCCAGTCGTCGGGACGCAGCAGGGTCAGGCGGTCGGACATGGGAGGTTCCAGGCGGGTAAAACTCGGGGGAATGCTACCGGAAAAGACTCTTCCAGGCACTCGCTATCAAGTTTTGCGACGAGCAACCGATATCCCGAAGGTATGGCGTATTAACGCCTGTCGATTTTTCTGTTGTACACGTCAGTGGAGCCTCCCGTGCGCCAGCGTTATCTAGCCTTGCTCAGTGTGTTTGCCAGCCTGCCCGCGATGGCTCTCACTTTCCAGACTCGTCTGGAGAGCATTGAGTGGACGGTCGAAGGCGACAAATTCGAGTGCCGCTTGATCCAACCGGTGACCGATTTCGGTTCCGGCGAGTTCGTTCGCCGCGCCGGTGAGCAAGCGATTTTCCGTCTCAAGAGCTTCAACCCGATGCAGGCCGGAGGCTCGGCGACTTTGCTCGCGGCCGCCGCTCCCTGGCAGCCGGGGCGTGGCGACATCAACCTCGGAGCGGTCAAGGCCGGCAGCGATGGGGTGCTGTTCAACAGCAACCAGATGCAGGCCGGACGCTTGATCGTTGGCTTGCTGGAAGGGCGCAGCCCGGTGGTTCGGCATTTCTCTCGCGAGGGCGGGGTTTCCGAAGTGCGCTTGTTGCCTGTGAAGTTCAGCAAGGCCTATGGCGACTATCAAAGCTGCATGGCCAAGTTGCTGCCGATGAACTACGAGCAGGTCAAGCAGGCCGAGATCGGTTTCCCCGGTGGCGGCATTGACCTGGATGCCCGGGCCAAGGCCAAGCTGCAAGTGATGGTCGACTTCATCAAGGCCGACCCGACGGTCAACCATGTCGAGCTCGATGGCCACTCGGACAACAGCGGCAATCGCTTGACCAACCGTGACCTGTCCCGTCGCCGGGCCCTGGCGGTGATGGAGTTCTTCAAGGCCAACGGCCTGGCGGAAAACCAGATCGTGGTGCGCTTCCATGGCGAGCGTTACCCGCTGGCGCCCAACACCAATGCCGCCAACCGGGCGAAGAACCGCCGGGTCAATGTGCATCTGGAGCGGGTCGCCCCCACCGAAAAGCCGGCTCCGGCGCCTCAGGCCGCCTCCGGTTCCAGCGCTGCGGCGACTTCCTGATACGGCTGTCATCGTCGCGCGCTCGACATAATCTGTCGCTTGGTCGTCATAAGCTGTCGCGCCTCTGTAAATTATCGGCGTGGATCGGTAGACTTGGCGGCTTTCCGTACAACCCCGTGGAGTGATGGCATGGCGGACGTTAACAAGGTCGTTCTGGCGTATTCGGGCGGCCTGGACACTTCGGTGATCCTCAAGTGGCTGCAGGATACTTACAACTGTGAAGTAGTGACTTTCACTGCTGACCTGGGCCAAGGCGAAGAGGTCGAGCCGGCCCGCGCCAAGGCGCAAGCCATGGGCGTCAAAGAGATCTACATCGACGATCTGCGCGAAGAGTTCGTGCGTGATTTCGTTTTCCCGATGTTCCGCGCCAACACCGTCTACGAAGGCGAGTACCTGCTGGGTACTTCCATCGCTCGTCCGTTGATCGCCAAGCGTCTGATCGAGATCGCCAACGAAACCGGCGCCGACGCCATTTCCCATGGCGCCACCGGCAAGGGCAATGACCAGGTGCGTTTCGAACTGGGGGCCTATGCCCTCAAGCCGGGCGTGAAAGTGATCGCTCCCTGGCGCGAGTGGGACCTGCTGTCCCGCGAGAAGCTGATGGACTACGCCGAGAAGCATGGCATTCCAATCGAGCGTCACGGCAAGAAGAAGTCGCCGTACTCGATGGACGCCAACCTGCTGCACATCTCCTATGAAGGCGGCGTGCTGGAAGACACCTGGACCGAGCACGAAGAAGACATGTGGCGCTGGACCGTCTCCCCGGAGAAGGCACCTGACACCCCGCAATACCTGGAACTGACCTACCGCAACGGTGACATCGTCGCCATCGACGGCGTGGAAATGACCCCGGCTACCGTGCTGGCGACCCTGAACCGCATCGGTGGCGAACACGGCATCGGTCGTCTGGACATCGTCGAGAACCGTTACGTGGGCATGAAGTCCCGTGGCTGCTACGAGACTCCGGGTGGCACCATCATGCTGCGCGCCCACCGCGCCATCGAGTCCATCACCCTGGACCGCGAAGTGGCTCACCTCAAAGACGAGTTGATGCCCAAGTACGCCAGCCTGATCTACACCGGCTACTGGTGGAGCCCTGAGCGTCTGATGCTGCAACAGATGATCGACGCCTCCCAGGCCCACGTGAACGGCGTGGTGCGCCTGAAGCTGTACAAGGGCAACGTGATCGTGACCGGTCGCAAGTCCGATGAGTCGCTGTTCGACGCCAACATCGCCACCTTCGAAGAAGACGGCGGTGCCTACAACCAGGCGGACGCAGCAGGTTTCATCAAGCTCAATGCCCTGCGCATGCGCATTGCTGCCAACAAGGGACGGACCCTGATCTGATCCTGAGTGGTTGAAAAAAGAGCCCCGCCTTATGCGGGGCTTTTTTTTGCTTCATTGATTAATTCAACCGCTTGTTGCTGCTGGCCAATGCCTGGATAGAAACGTCGATGAGACAAAACCAAACTATGGATGGCGGATTTATCAACGCTTGTCGTTGGAAAAGATAGTTGGGTGTGTGATTTTTTAGTACGAAAAGTAGCTGATTTGAAGATTAATCCTAAGCGTATTTTCCGTTAAACGACCTTTATCTAATTTATTTTGTAAGGCAAATCGGTATTGTTTGTAAGGATCGTCCTCGTAGGGTCGTAGCCCCTTTTGGCACGGTGCCAGAGTCAATTCTCTGGGGTATTGTGCGGGCTCTAAAAAACTCTAAGTACGTGGATGGACCTATGAAAAGAGTATTGATCGTGGACGATCATCCTGTTGTTCGCCTCGCTGTTCGCATGTTGATGGAGCGTCATGGTTTTGAAGTAGTGGCGGAGGCGGATAACGGTACGGACGCATTAAAGTTGGCTCTTGAATATGTTCCCGATATCTTGATTCTGGATATTGGCATACCGCAACTTGATGGACTTGAAGTTATAGCGCGCCTCATGTTCAGAAGTTTGCCGATCAAGATCCTGGTGTTGACGCTGCAAGCGCCCGGGCCCTTTTCCATGCGCTGCATGCAGGCCGGTGCCGCCGGTTACGTGTGCAAGCAGCAGGACATTACCGAACTGATCAGTGCAGTGCGGGCCGTGTTGGCGGGTTACAGCTACTTTCCCAACGAGGCCTTGCACACTTTCCGTTCCAGCCAGGGCATCAGCAGTGAGGAAGAAATGATCGAGCTTCTTTCAGGGCGTGAGTTGATCGTATTGAAACAGCTCACCAATGGCATGAGTAACAAGGAGATCGCTGAAGGTCTGTGTCTGAGCAACAAGACGGTCAGTACTTATAAACGGCGGTTATTGGCCAAGCTCAATGCGCGCTCATTGGTTGACCTGATCGAGTTTGCCCAGCGCCATCAGTTGGCGTGAGTCTTGCCGTTCGAGACGATGCTGGACTGCCAGCTCTGAAAGTACGAATAGGGCCGGTCATGCCCGCAGGCTGATCGGCCGGACGTGACGGCAAGACAGGCACAAAAAAACCTCCTTGTGGAGGTTCTTTTGCGACTTAAAGGTCAAAGTCGTAATCGGCCAGTTGTTTCTGCAGACGCCGCTCTTCCAGAAGATTGTCGATGGTGCGGCGCTTGCTCAGATTGGTTTTCGCCACTTCGACCACCGGTTCGACATCGTCTGTTTCCGCGGCGATGAAGTCTTCTTCTACGTCCAGTTGTTCTTTGCCAGTGCTCATAAGGTCAACTCCAGGCTAAGACTGCCATTGGCGCTCCTTATATCGATATTCTCCTGGCGGGTAAAAAAGATTTTTTCAATCGACTCATCGACAAAATCAATGCTTCCTCAATCGTCGGAAGTCTTCTGCTTGTATTCGCACAGGTCTTCGATTCGGCAGCTGCCGCAACGTGGCTTGCGGGCCAGGCAGACATAGCGCCCATGCAGGATCAGCCAGTGATGGGAGTCCAGCAGGAACTCCTTGGGCACGAACTTGAGCAGCTTTTTTTCCACTTCCACCACGTTCTTGCCCGGGGCCAGGCCGGTGCGGTTGCTGACCCGGAAGATGTGGGTGTCCACCGCCATGGTCAACTGCCGGAAGGCGGTGTTGAGGACCACGTTGGCGGTCTTGCGCCCGACGCCGGGCAGGGCCTCCAGCTCTTCGCGGGTCTGCGGCACTTCGCCGTTGTGGCGTTCCACCAGCAGGCGGCAGGTTTCGATGACGTTCTTGGCCTTGCTGTTGTACAGGCCGATGGTCTTGATGTACTCGGACAGGCCTTCGACTCCCAGGGCATGGATCGCCGCGGGGGTATTGGCCACAGGGAAGAGTTTGGCGGTCGCCTTGTTGACCCCGACGTCGGTCGATTGCGCCGAAAGAATCACCGCGATCAGCAGCTCGAACGGCGAGGAATAGGCCAGTTCGGTCTTGGGCTCGGGGTTGTCTTCATGAAGTCGGCGAAATATTTCCAGGCGTTTGGCGGCATTCATGGGTGGTTCATTTCCTCGAAGACTGTCGTTTGAAGGGCGATGAGGCGGTCCAGGCCCGCTTTGCCGCCAGCAACAGGCCCAGCAGGATAAAGCCACCGGGGCCCAGAGTCAGCAGGCGCACGCCGCCCTGGGGCAGCAGCACCCAGCCGCTGCTGTCGCCGCTCTGGCCGACCAGCCAGCCCAGATGGCTGCCCAAGGCGCCGGTGCCCAGCAGCTCGCGCAGCGCGCCCAGCAGTACCAGTGCGCCACAGAAGCCGACGGCCAGGCGCAGCCGGTCGCGGTGCTGGAAGAATCCCGCCTGTTCCAGCATCACGCATTGCAGGGGCAGCAGGCCCAGGTACAGGCTCAACTGCTGGTGAAGTTCATAACTCAAGGTTTGCAGCGCCAGCCACAGGCAACTGCCGAGGGATGCACCAAGCAGCAGGCTGGCGAGCCACTGCTGCTGGCGTTGCAGGTGCGTTCGCAGCAGGCCCATGCCAGCCCCAAACAAGCCGAGCAGCAGCGCGGATGCCAGGGCCAGGCCCAGGGCCTTGACCCAGGAGTCGGTGGCCCCGATCAACGGTGTCAGCATCAGCAGGCCCGGCAAGGTCAGCGGCTTACTCATGGGCGGCCCCCGCCAGCAGTTGCTGGCGATGTTCGTCGAAGTAGCGCAAGGCGTCGTGCAAGGCGCTGATCACCGCGCGCGAGGTGATGGTGGCGCCGGCGATCTGATCGAACTGGCCGCTGTCCTTCTTCAAGGCCCAGGCGGCATCGCCCGGATCGCTGCGGGACTTGCCGGAAAAGCCTTGCAACCAGGGGTTGGGCCAATCAGCGATCCGTCCGCCCAAGCCGGGTGTTTCATCCTGCCTGAGGGTCTTGCTGCCCAGCAGGCGGCCCTGGCTGTCGATGGCGATCAACAGCTCGATGGGGCCGGCATAGCCGCTGACCTGGCTGCGCAACAGCACGGCGCTGGGCTGACCCTGGCGGGTGGCCAGGTAGCCCTGCAGCAAGCGGCTGTTGTCCAGCTGCACATCCTTCAGGGACAGTGGCTGGTCCAGGGGTTGGTTGTCGTAACTGGCGACGGGCAGCAGGTCGAGCAGCTTGCGCGCCTGCAGGGCCCGTTGCTCGGCGGCGATACGCGGCGCCGCAACCGAGTGCAGCCACAAGGTCGCCCCCACGCCCAGGAAACCGAGCAGGATCAGCAGAAGCAGGCCGCTGGATTTTTTCATGCTCAGGCGTTCTCCGGTTTTGCGGCGCACAGGCGTTCCAGTGCCGGCACCGTCAGATTCATCAGCAGCACGGCGAAGGCGACGCCGTCGGGGTAGCCGCCCCATGTCCGGATCAGGTAGGTCAGCAGGCCGACGCCGACGCCAAACAGCAGCCTGGCTTTTTCCGTCTTGGGCCCGGATACCGGTTCGGTGACGATGAAGAAGGCGCCGAGCATGCTGGCGCCGCTGAGCAGATGAAACAGCGGCGAGCCATGGGAGTCTGAGCCCGTGCCGTTCCAGCACAGCAGGCTGATGACCAAGTGGCTGCCCAGCATGCCCACCGGCGCCTGCCAGCCGATGACCCGCTGCTGCAGCAGGAACAGGCCTCCGGCAAGAAAACCCAGATTGATCCATTGCGCGGCACGTCCGCCGAAGTGGCCGAAGGCGGGGTTGCTGGCAAAGAGTTCGTCGAGGGTCAGGCTCTTGTTGATGCGCAGACTGTCCAGCGCCGTGGCTTGGGCCCAGGCATCCACGTGCAGACCGTCAGTGAGGCCGAAGACCTGTTGCAGTCCCGCGAGCAGATCCATGGCGTGGGGCGCGGGCCAGTGGGTCATCGATTGGGGAAAGCACAGCAAGGCCAGGGCGTATCCAAGCATCGCCGGATTGAATGGATTCTGGCCGACTCCGCCGTACACCTGCTTGCCCAGGGCAATGGCCGCGGCCGCGGCGCTGAGCGGCAGCCACCAGGGGCAGTAAGGTGGCAAGGCCAGGGCCAGCAACGTGGCGCTGACCAAGGCGCTGCCATCGCCAAGGCCGCTTGGCAGCGCACGCTTTCTCAGACGCAGCGCCAGGGCTTCCATGGCCAGGGCGCCGCACGCCGCCAGCAACAGGTTGAGCAGCACGCCCCAGCCGAACCACCAGAGCAACACCAGCAGCCCGGGCAATGTGGCCAGCAGCACGCGCTGCATGGCCTGGCGCAGGCGCGGATCGACGCCGTCAGCGGTCAGCATGGGCCTGCACCTGGCGTTCGGCTTCCTGCAGGCGCGCCTGAGCCTCAGCCAGTTGCTCGGCTTGGGTATCAGGTTGGCGCTGCAGTTTGTTCAGTTCGGCGCGGGCGTAGGCCAGTTCGGTTTTCAGTTGCCGCAGTTGGGGATCGATCGGGCGCTTCTCGATACGCGCCAGGACCGGGGCCGGTTTGCCGCAGGCGTCCTCGGCGGCGTGCAGCGCTTGTTCGGCGGCCGCCAAGGCGGCGCTCAAGGCTTGCAGCTCGGCGTCGGAGGCTTGTGCGGCCTGGGCCTTTTTCAGTTCGGCGCGGCGGCTGGCCAGCTGGATCTTGGCCCGCTTGAGTTCGGCGTCCTTGGCCACGGGGGCCGCCGGGGCGGGCGCCGCCGACTGCAACTGAGCCAGGGCCTGTTCGGCGGCTTCGAACTGACGCTGCAGAACGATGAGCTGCGTTTGCTGCTCGAAGGTCGGTGGATGACCGAAGGCCTTGAGGGATTTGTGCAATTGAGCGCGGCTCATGGCCAGCTCGATCTTGGCTTTTTTCAACGCCGCGTCGGCGGCCGCGGCTTTCTGCGCGCGGACCCGCTCGATGGCCGCCTGCAGCGGATTCTGGCTGTCGTCGACCGCCTGCGCGGCTTTCTGCGCGCGCGCCTGACGCTCGGCCAGGCGTCGGGCTTCTTCGCGTTGCAAGCGCTCGTTGCGCTGTTCGAAGCGCCGTCGCGCCTGCTCGCGCTTGTGGTTGCGGGCCTGCAGTTGCTCGGGGCTGGTGGCCAGGCCGCCAACGATCGGCACCACCTTGGCCTCGGGCAACGGCAGCATATCGATGCAGTCCACCGGACAAGGCGCCACGCACAAGTCGCAACCGGTGCATTGGTCGATCAGCACGCTGTGCATCCATTTGGCCGCGCCGACGATGGCGTCCACCGGGCAGGCCTGGATGCACTTGGTGCAGCCAATGCACTCCGCTTCGCGGATATGGGCGATCTGTGCCGGCGCCTGGCCGCGGCTGTGGTCCAGCTCCAGCACCGGCAACTTGAGCAGTTGCGCCAGGCCGGCAATGGTTTCCTGGCCTCCGGGCGGACACTTGTTGATGGCCTCGCCATTGGCGATGCCCTGGGCGTAGGGCTTGCATCCGGGATGGCCACATTTGCCGCACTGGGTCTGGGGCAGCAGGGCATCGATGCGTTGAATCAGACTCATGTTTTGATCAGTCCGTTGAAGCCGAAAAACGCCACTGCCATCAGGCCGGCGCTGATCAGGTCGATCGGCAGGCCGCGCCAGGGCAGGGGAATATCGTTGGTGGAAATACGCTGGCGCAGGTCGTTGAACAGGCTCAGCACCAGCCAGAAACCCAGTCCGGCCCCCAGGCTCATGGCGCTGAGGGTGGCCAGGTCCAGATCGTCCCGGGTGCCGATCAGCAGCAGGCCGAGCATGCCGGCATTGCCCAGAAGCAAGGGCCAGAGGCCGTCGAATGGCAAGCGCGGCAGGGCGCGGGACAGCAGCCTCAGCAGCGGCTTGATCAGCAACAGGCTCAATGGCAGCCAGATGAACAGTTGCAGCGCCTCCAGCCCCCAGGGCTGCAGCAACCCACGATAAAGAACATGCCCCAGCACGCTGCTGAGCAGCATCAACCCCGTGGTTGCCAGCCCCAGCGCATGAACCCGTTGCCGGTTGCTGTCCGCCTGCAACAGCGGATCGACGCCCAGCGGCCATTGCAACACGAAGTTGTTGATCAGGACGGTGCTGAAAAGGGCGAGCAGGAAGTGGGTCATGGTGGCGGCCGGTGCGAGCAGGCTATCCCTCAAGAGTAGGCAAACTCTGCGCGCACGCAGGGTCGCCAGATATGCAAATCCCCCCGTTGCGCCTGAGCGCGACGGGGGGATAGGGGAGGCAGCGTGGAGGCTTACTTGATCCGCTGGCCTGGCTTGGCGCCGCTGTCCGGGCTCAGCAGGTAGATCTCTTCGCCGCCAGGGCCGGCAGCCATCACCATGCCTTCGGAGATGCCGAACTTCATTTTCCGCGGCTTGAGGTTGGCGATCATCATGGTCAGGCGACCATCGAGCTTGGACGGATCCGGGTAGGCGCTCTTGATTCCGGAGAACACGTTGCGTTGCTCATCACCGATATCCAGGGTCAGGCGCAGGAGCTTGTCGGCGCCTTCCACGGCTTCGGCCTTGACGATCAAGGCGACGCGCAAATCAACGGCGGCGAAGGTGTCGAAGTCGATTTCCGGCGACAGCGGATCCTTGGCCAGTTCGCCGTTGCCTGCTGGCGTGGCGGCACCGGTGTCGGTCTGGCTGGCGGTCAGGTCTTCTTTGGAGGCGTCGGTCATGGCTTGGACTTTTACCGGGTCGATCCGCGTCATCAGCGGCTTGAATTCATTGAGCTGATGGTTGGCCAGCAACTGCTGGTGGTCGTTCCAGGTCAGCGGGGCAACGTTGAGGAAGGCCTCGGCGTCGGCGGCCAGCAGCGGCAGCACCGGCTTGAGGAAGATCACCAGTTGGCGGAACAGGTTGATACCGGTGGCGCAGATGGCCTGCACCTCGGCCTGCTTGCCTTCCTGCTTGTTCAACGACCACGGGGCCTTGTCGGCGATCCAGGCGTTGGCGCGGTCGGCCAGTGCCATGATTTCGCGCATGGCACGGGCAAAGTCGCGGGCTTCATAGGCGTCGGCGATGCTTGGCGCGGCCGCCAGGAAGGCTTCGGTCAGCTCGGGGGCGGCATTGCTGTCGACCATCAGCCCGGCATTGCCCTTGTGGATGAAGCCGGCGCAACGGCTGGCGATGTTGACCACCTTGCCCACCAGGTCGGAGTTGACCTTCTGCACGAAGTCTTCGAGGTTCAGGTCCAGGTCGTCGACGCCACGGCCCAGCTTGGAGGCGTAGTAGTAGCGCAGGTATTCCGGCGACAGGTGCTCCAGGTAGGTGCGGGCCTTGATGAAGGTGCCGCGGGACTTGGACATCTTCTGGCCATTGACCGTCAGGTAGCCGTGGACGTTGATGCCGCTCGGCTTGCGGTAGCCGGCGCCTTCGAGCATGGCGGGCCAGAACAGGGCGTGGAAGTTGACGATGTCCTTGCCGATGAAGTGGTACAGCTCGGCAGTGGAGTCCTTGCCCCAGAACGCGTCGAAATCCAGTTCCGGACGACGGGCGCAGAGGTTCTTGAAGCTGGCCATGTAGCCGATCGGCGCGTCCAGCCACACGTAGAAATACTTGCCCGGCTCATCCGGGATCTCGAAGCCGAAGTACGGCGCGTCGCGGGAGATGTCCCACTGCTGCAGGCCGGCATCCAGCCATTCGGCGATCTTGTTGGCCACGGCGTCCTGCAAGGTTCCGCTGCGGGTCCAGCTTTGCAGCATCTGCTGGAAGTCCGGCAGCTTGAAGAAGAAGTGCTGGGAATCCTTGAGCACCGGGGTGGCGCCGGAGATCGCCGACTTCGGATCCTTCAGATCGGTCGGGGCGTAGGTGGCGCCGCATTTTTCGCAGTTGTCGCCGTACTGGTCCTCAGTGCCGCACTTCGGGCAGGTGCCCTTGATGAAGCGGTCGGCCAGGAACATCTTCTTTTCCGGGTCGAAATACTGGGTGATGGAGCGCGTGGCGATGTGCCCGGCGTCCCGCAGCTTGAGGTAGATCTGACTCGACAGCTCGCGGTTTTCTTCGGCGTGGGTCGAGTGGAAGTTGTCGAAGTCCACCAGGAAGTCGGCAAAGTCGGCGCTGTGTTCGGCCTGGACGTTGGCGATCAGTTGTTCCGGGGTGATGCCTTCCTTTTCCGCGCGCAACATGATGGCCGAGCCGTGTGCGTCGTCGGCGCAGACATAGATGCATTGGTTGCCGCGATGCTTCTGGAAGCGCACCCACATGTCGGTCTGGATGTACTCAAGCATGTGGCCAAGGTGGATGGAACCATTGGCATAGGGCAGGGCGCTGGTGACGAGGATCTTGCGTGGCTCGGACATGGGGCTCGGCTACTTGATGAAACGGAGGTCGGCCACTATAAAGCGCCAGCGCGGATTTTTCACCCTTCCGGACAGATTGTGCGCAGCAGGCTCCCTCGCCACGAAGGAGTCGGCGGCGTAGGATAGCCGGCTGATTTTCCAGTCTTGTTATCGGAGTTGCCCATGAGCGCCGTCAATCGCGCAGCGGTGGAAGCCGTCCTTCGCCAATACACCGACCCTTACCTGAACCAGGACCCGGTCAGCGCCGGCTGCGTGCGGGACATCGACGTCCAGGGCGACCGGGTCACGGTCCGCATGGAGCTGGGGTATGCCGCCGGTCTGTTCAAGAGCGGCTGGGCACAGATGCTGCAACTGGCCATCGAGGGCCTGGATGGCGTGAGCTCGGCCAAGGTCGAGATCACCAGCGTGATCGCCGCGCACAAGGCCCAGGCGCAGATCCCCGGCCTGGCCAACGTCAAGAACGTGGTGGCGGTGGCGTCCGGCAAGGGCGGCGTGGGCAAGTCCACCACCGCGGCCAACCTGGCCCTGGCCCTGGCCCGCGAAGGCGCCAAGGTGGGGATTCTCGATGCCGATATCTATGGTCCGAGCCAGGGCATCATGTTCGGCATCGCCGAAGGCACCCGGCCGAAGATCAAGGACCAGAAGTGGTTCGTGCCTATTGAGTCCCATGGGGTCGAGGTCATGTCCATGGCCTTTCTCACTGACGACAACACGCCGATGGTCTGGCGCGGTCCGATGGTTTCCGGTGCCTTGCTGCAATTGGTGACCCAGACCGACTGGGGCAACCTCGATTACCTGGTGATCGACATGCCGCCAGGCACCGGCGACATCCAGCTGACCCTGGCGCAGAAAGTCCCGGTGGCCGGCGCGGTGATTGTCACCACGCCCCAGGACCTGGCGCTGCTGGATGCGCGCAAGGGTGTGGAGATGTTCCGCAAGGTCAACATCCCGGTGCTGGGCGTGGTGGAGAACATGGCGGTGCACATCTGCTCCAACTGCGGCCATGCCGAGCATCTGTTTGGCGAAGGCGGCGGCGAGAAGCTGGCCAGCCAGTACGACGTCGAGCTGCTGGCCTCGCTGCCGCTGTCGATGCTGATCCGCGAGCAGGCCGACGGCGGCAAGCCGACGGTGATCGCCGAGCCGGAAAGCCAGATCGCCATGGTCTACCAGGAATTGGCGCGGCATGTCGGCGCGCGCATCGTGTTGCAGGAAGCCGCGGCGCCGGCGATGCCCAGCATTACCGTCAGCGATGACTGAAACCCTCGGACGGGCGAGTCATGCAGGAGCCGGCTTGCCGGCGAAGGCGGCCTCGAGATCGCTTTCGCCGGCAAGCCGGCTCCTACCGTTGCGATGACAGGATCAGACCCGCAGGCCGCCATCCAACTCCAGGATGCGTCCGGTGTAGTAGTCGTTCTCGAAGATGTACGCCGCCGAGTGAGCGATCTCTTCCGGCTTGCCCATGCGCTTGAGCGGAATGCCGGAAGTCATCTTCTCCAGGGCTTCAGGCTTCATGCCCAAGGTCATCTCGGTTTCGATAAAGCCCGGGGCAATGCCGGCCACGCGGATGCCATAGCGCGCCAGCTCCTTGGCCCAGGTCACGGTGGCCGCAGCGACCCCGGCCTTGGCCGCGGAATAGTTGGTCTGGCCGATATTGCCGGCGCGGGAGATCGACGAGATGTTGATGATCGTGCCGCTGTTGTTCAGCTCGATCATTTTTGCCGCCACTTCACGGGTGCAGAGGAACACTCCAGTCAGGTTGACGTCGATCACCGCTTGCCACTGGGCCAGGCTCATTTTGGTCATTTCGCCGTCCTTGACCTTGACCAGCAGGCCGTCGCGCAGGATCCCGGCATTGTTGATCAGGCCGTGGATGGCGCCGAAGTCCTCGGCCACCTGCGCCACCGTGTGGCTCACCTGTTCTTCATTGGCGACGTTGCACAGGTAGGCACGGGCCTCGACGCCGAGCGCCTTGCAGGCGGCGACCGCCTGGTCGAGTTTTTCCTGATTGAGGTCGACCAGGGCCAGTCGCGCGCCCTTGGCGGCGAAATACTCGGCCATGGAGCGGCCCAGACCTTGGCAACCGCCGGTGATCATGATTACTTTGTCAGTGAGTTGCATTCGCATGTCCCGCTAGCAGGTCTTGAAAGGTTGTCCTTTTGGCAGAGCCTCGACCGACCGCCGGACCTGATCTGGCTGCAGACGAGAATTGCCCCATTGGCGTAGCTGGAACAATGCTCCAGGCGCCCGTCCGTTTTCGACGGATTTTACAGAAGGAGTCATAAAGTGAGCGTTGAAGCTGCGAAGAATGCACGAGAATTGCTGCTCAAGGAATACCGCGGCGTTTTGTCGACGCACTCCAAGGCCATGCCGGGTTTTCCCTTTGGCTCCGTGGTGCCTTATTGCCTGGATGCCGAGGGGCGGCCGCTGATTCTGATCAGTCGCATTGCCCAGCACACTCACAATCTGCAGAAGGATTCCAAGTGTTCGCTGCTGGTGGGCGAGCGTGATGCCGACGACGTGCAAGCGGTTGGGCGCCTGACCTACCTGGCCGAGGCCGAGAAACTCGCGGATGAGCAGGCAATCGCCGCTGCGGCCGAGCGCTACTACCGTTACTTCCCCGAATCGCAGAACTATCACAAGGCCCACGATTTTGATTTCTGGGTGCTCAAGCCGGTGCGTCATCGCTACATCGGCGGTTTCGGGGCGATTCACTGGGTCGATCAGGTGACCCTGGCCAACCCGTTCGCCGGCAAGGCCGAGTCGAGCATGGTGGAACACATGAACAGCGATCATGCCAAGGCCATCGCCCATTACGTCCAGCTCACCGGGCTGCCTGACAGCGTGCCGGCGCAACTGGTCGGGATCGATGCCGAGGGCATGCATCTGCGCATTGCTCAGGCGCTGTACTGGTTGCCATTCCAGGCGCCTTGCAACACGCCGACACAAGTACGCGAAGCCCTGGTTTTCCTGGCTCACGCCGATCAATGGCCGAAAAAACCAGCCGTTGGCGCTTGAATTCACGAATTGGCGACGTCATTTACGGTCTACTGGAAGGCATTCTTCCGCAGAGGAAACCATTTGATGCGCCCTTTTCTGTTGCTCTTTTTGCTGTTCCCGGTGCTGGAGCTGTTCGTCTTCGTCAAGGTCAGCGCGGCCATCGGGTTTTTCCCGGCGCTGCTGCTGATCATTCTCGGTTCGATGCTCGGTGTGCTGGTATTGCGCGTGGCCGGCCTGGCCACGGCACTGCGTGCCCGTGAAAGCCTCAATCGCGGCGAGCTGCCGGCCCAGCAGATGCTCGAAGGCTTGATGCTGGCCCTGGGCGGCGGCCTGTTGATCCTGCCCGGTTTCGTCAGTGATGTGTTCGGTCTGTTGATGCTGTTGCCGATCAGTCGTCGCCTGCTGGCCAACAAGATGCGCCAGCGCGCCGAGGAGCAGGCCCTGCGCCAACGCGCTTTTGCCGATGACATGCGCGCGGCCCGCGGCGGCCCTGCGCCGCAACAGCCATTGGGCCGTGAGCCCAATGTCATCGAGGGCGAGTTCGAGCATCGCGACTCATAACTCAGCGGCTCCACTGCACGGCACCTTCGGGTGCCGTGTTCGTTTTTGGCGCAAGCCCTGTAAAAAAATCTCCGACCAGCCCTTGTAATAACCTTATGCGCCCTTATGTAACGGTCACCGCAAGGTTTCTGGTGCTTACACCAGACAGACTTCCGCGGCTCGCTTGTCGAGTCGCACCCGGCAAAGCCGGATTTGTTAACCCGCCGGTGTCGACACCGGCCGTTGAAAACCACAATTAGGAGAGATCGACAATGAAGCTTCGTCCTCTGCATGACCGCGTCGTCATCCGTCGCAGCGAAGAAGAATCGAAAACTGCCGGCGGCATCGTTCTGCCTGGTTCGGCTGCTGAAAAACCTAACCGTGGCGAAATCGTCGCTGTAGGTACCGGCCGTGTGCTGGACAACGGTGAAGTACGTGCGCTGGCCGTGAAAGTGGGTGACAAAGTGGTGTTTGGCCCGTACTCCGGCAGCAACACCGTGAAAGTCGATGGCGAAGATCTGCTGGTAATGGCCGAGAACGAGATTCTCGCTGTTATCGAAGGCTGATTTCCCGCGTATTTTCCCGCTACTACACAGTATTTAAGGAATATCGATCATGGCTGCTAAAGAAGTTAAATTCGGCGATTCCGCCCGCAAGAAAATGCTCACCGGTGTCAACGTTCTGGCTGACGCGGTAAAAGCGACCCTCGGCCCGAAAGGCCGTAACGTGATCATCGAGAAGAGCTTCGGCGCTCCGACCATCACCAAGGACGGCGTTTCCGTAGCCAAAGAAATCGAGCTGAAAGATCGCTTCGAAAACATGGGCGCGCAGCTGGTCAAAGACGTTGCCTCCCGTGCCAACGATGACGCTGGCGACGGCACCACCACCGCTACCGTTCTGGCTCAGTCGATCGTCAACGAAGGCCTGAAAGCCGTCGCTGCCGGCATGAACCCGATGGACCTGAAACGCGGTATCGACAAGGCCACCATCGCCATCGTCAAAGAGCTGAAAGGTCTGTCCAAGCCATGCGCTGATTCCCGCGCCATCGCTCAGGTCGGCACCATCTCCGCCAACTCCGACAACTCCATCGGCGACATCATTGCCGAAGCCATGGAAAAAGTCGGCAAAGAAGGCGTGATCACCGTTGAAGAAGGCTCGGGCCTGGAAAACGAACTGTCGGTCGTAGAAGGCATGCAGTTCGACCGTGGCTACCTGTCCCCTTACTTCATCAACAAGCCGGACACCATGGTCGCCGAACTCGACGGCCCGCTGATCCTGCTGGTGGACAAGAAGATCTCCAACATCCGCGAAATGCTGCCCGTGCTGGAAGCCGTTGCCAAAGCCGGCCGCCCACTGCTGATCGTGGCTGAAGACGTTGAAGGCGAAGCCCTGGCGACTCTGGTTGTGAACAACATGCGTGGCATCGTCAAAGTCGCTGCCGTCAAGGCACCGGGCTTCGGCGACCGTCGCAAGGCCATGCTGCAGGACATCGCCGTCCTGACCGGCGGTACCGTGATCTCCGAAGAGATCGGCCTGAGCCTGGAAAGCACCACCCTGGAGCACCTGGGTAACGCCAAGCGCGTGATCCTGTCCAAAGAAAACACCACCATCATCGACGGTGCTGGCGTTGAAGCGGACATCCAGGCTCGTGTGACCCAGATCCGTCAGCAAGTGGCCGACACTTCGTCCGACTACGACCGTGAAAAACTGCAAGAACGTCTGGCCAAGCTGTCCGGCGGCGTTGCAGTGATCAAGGTTGGCGCTGGCTCCGAAGTTGAAATGAAAGAGAAGAAAGCCCGCGTTGAAGACGCCCTGCACGCGACCCGTGCAGCCGTTGAAGAAGGCGTGGTACCTGGCGGTGGCGTAGCCCTGATCCGTGCTCTGCAAGGCATCAAGGACCTGAAGGGCGACAACGCCGATCAGGACGTGGGTATCGCTGTTCTGCGTCGCGCGATCGAAGCTCCACTGCGCCAGATCGTTGCCAACTCCGGTGACGAGCCAAGCGTGGTGGTGGACAAGGTCAAGCAAGGTGCCGGCAACTTCGGCTACAACGCTGCCACCAGCGAATACGGCGACATGATCGAAATGGGCATCCTGGACCCAACCAAGGTGACCCGTTCCGCGCTGCAAGCTGCATCGTCCATCGGCGGTCTGATCCTGACCACCGAAGCCGCTGTTGCTGAAATCGTGGAAGACAAGCCTGCAGCTGGCGGCATGCCAGACATGGGCGGCATGGGTGGCATGGGCGGCATGATGTAAGCCAGCCTTACCCCTGTACTGAAAAAGCCCCGCCGGTGAAAGCCGGCGGGGCTTTTTTATGCCCGAGATATGAGTGATGCGTAGATCTTCGCGGGCCAGCCCGCTCCTACAGAGGTGCATCGTTGTAGGAGCGGGCTGGCCCGCGAACGACTTCAGCGCTGGCTCAGTTCATCCGCCGCTGCCTTGGGCGCCTTCCAGCCCAGCAACTGCTGCTTGAAGCCATAACTGGCGCTCTGGTAGTAGCTGATGCCGCGCTGGATCAGCGGGTCGCTGTCCGGCACTCGGGATTCCTGGCTGGCGCCCAGGGCCTGGTCATGACGACGCAGCCCCTGGCGCGGGCTGAGAATCGCCAGGTCCTGTCCGTCGAACAGCCCCAGGTGCTGATAGTTGCCCACCAGGACCCGAGGCGGCAGTGGGTTGTCCTGCAGCAGGTTGCGCCCGAAGAAGGTCGACTCGTAGTCCAGGTTCAACAGCCCCAGCAGGGTCGGCGCCAGGTCGATCTGACTGGCCAGCTGTGCACTTTCCCGCGCTGGAATCAGCTTGGGGGCGTAGACGAACAGCGGAATCTGATAGTTGCTGATGGGCAGGTCTTCCTTGCCCGCGCTGCCCGCCGTGTGGTCGGCGACGAACACGAAGATCGTGTTGTCGAACCAGGGCTTTTGCCGCGCGGCGTTGAGGAACTCGCCGATGGCGTAGTCGGTGTATTTCACCGCGCCGTCACGGCCATTGCCGGACTTGATGTCGATCCGGCCATCGGGGTAGGTGTACGGCCGATGGTTGGAGGTGGTCATCAGTTGCAGCAAAAAGGGCCGCTGCTGGGCGTAGTCGGCATCGGCCAGCTTCAGGGTCTGGCTATAGAGGTCTTCGTCGGCCATGCCCCAGGCGTTCTTGAAGTGGATCTCGGATTCCTCGACGCTGCTCTGGTCCACCACCCGGTAGCCGTTGCCGCTGAAAAAGGCGTTCATGTTGTCGAAGTAACCGCGTCCGCCGTAGACGAACACGCTGTCGTAGCCCACGGCGCGCAGTTGCTGGCCCAGGCTGGCGAAGCCGCTTTCACGGCCGATGCGTTTGACGATCGAGCGCCCCGGAGTGGGCGGGATCGCCAGGGTGATGGCTTCCAGGCCACGGTCGGTGCGGGTGCCGGTGGCGTAGAAGTTGTTGAAGTACAGGCTCTGTGTGCGCAACGCATCCAGGTTCGGGGTCAGGTTGCGGTCGTCGCCGTTGCTACCCATGTACTTGGCGCTGAAGCTTTCCAGGGTCACCAGGACGATATTGGGCGTGCGTGGGGTGCCCGGGTTATCGATGGCGCGGCGGATATCCAGCGGGTCCTGGCCAATGAAGCGGGCATTGGGCTCGTTCAACTCGGCGCGCATCTGTCGCGCCACGACCTCGGCGGGCAGGCTGCGATAGAACTGCGAGTAGTCCAGCTCGTTGTTGCGAAAGGCGGCAAAGAACTGATACGGGCCATTGCTCGCCAGCTCATTCTGATAGGCGTTGCCGCCCTGGGCGCGCGGGCTGTCCTGGCTGAGCAGTTGCAGACTGGCCGCGGCCACCAGCAACAGTCCCAGGCCGCTGAGTAGGCGGCCGCGCAGCGACGGCAAGGGCGCATCCAGGGCGGCCTCAAGCGGCTTGCGCAGCGCCAGGCTCAGGACGATTGCTGCCAGGGCCAGCAGGCCCATGAACCATCCGATCGGATAGGACTCGAGAATGTTGTTGAGGACTTCGTCGGAGTACACCAGGTAATCGACGGCGATGAAGTTGAAACGCACGCCGAACTCGTCCCAGAACAGCCATTCCGCCACGGCGGTGAAGAGCATGGCGAACAGGCTGATGCTGAACAGGCCCTGCACCAGCCAGCGCAAGCCGCGTCGGCGCCAAAGGCTTGCCGGGCACAGCAACAGGCCCAGCCCCAGGGGCAGGGCGGCGTAGGCCAGGAATCCCAGGTCATAGAGCAGGCCGACGCCGAACACGGGCAGCCAGCCGTTACCGGCTTCGTTGAGGTGGGTCAGCAGGAGGATGCTGCGGGTCAGCAGGAAAATCACCAGCCAGGTGCCGGTCAGCAGCAGCACCAGGCGCGCGGGCGCGGTCTTGAGAAGGTCCATCGAGGGGGTGTTCCTTGTGGGCAAATGCTTCGTAGTTTGAGGTTGTCGCTGTAGTCAGGTTGTGAGCCCTCAGTGAAAAACTCGTTAAGACATTGATCGGGCAACAGGGCTGCGGCAGCGGTCAGACAAGGCTGGCGGCGAGTCGGACTTGGCCTTAAGCTGCGCGAGCCAAGACGGCCGTAACTGTGTAGGGAGAGAGTTCCGATGCGAATTCTACTGGTTGAAGACAACCGCGATATTCTCGCCAACCTGGCTGACTACCTGGGGCTCAAGGGCTACACCGTGGACTGCGCCCAGGATGGTTTGTCCGGGCTGCACCTGGCGGCCACCGAGCATTATGACCTGATCGTGCTCGACATCATGCTGCCGGGAATCGATGGCTACACCCTGTGCAAGCGTCTGCGCGAAGATGCCCGGCGCGACACCCCGGTGATCATGCTCACGGCTCGTGACCAGCTGGATGACCGGCTGCAGGGCTTCAAGTCCGGTGCCGACGACTACCTGCTCAAGCCGTTTGCCCTCTCGGAACTGGCGGCGCGAATCGAGGCGGTGATGCGCCGTACCCAGGGCGGTGGTCGGCGTGCGTTGCAGGTGGGCGACCTGAGCTATGACCTCGACACCCTCGAAGTCACCCGCGAAGGGCGCCTGCTCAAGCTCAACCCGGTGGGCCTCAAGCTGTTGGCGGTGTTGATGCAGAAGAGCCCCCATGTCCTGCGCCGGGAAATTCTCGAAGAGGCCCTGTGGGGCGATGATTGCCCGGACAGTGACAGCCTGCGCAGCCATGTTCACCAACTGCGCCAGGTGATCGACAAGCCATTCGCCAAGCCGCTGCTGCACACCGTGCACGGTGTCGGCTACCGGCTGGCCGAGGGCCGTGATGGAGTTTAAGCAAAGCCTTGCCCAGCGCATCATCATCGCCTTTGCCTTGATGAGCGCATTGGTGGCGGGGGCATTCGCCATGGGCATCGTGGCGACCGTGCACCTGGTGGAGGAAAAACTCATCTCCGCTGGCCTTGGGGGCGACCTGCAACGCTTGTTGCTGATGGATAACGTGGCCGACTGGAGCCACCGTCCCGAGCCCGACCAACTGTTCTACTACAGCGGCGGTCGTGGCGATTTCGAGTTGCCCAAGGACCTGCGCCACCTGGACCCGGGCTTCCATGAAGTGTTTCGCGAGCAGCTGTCCTACCACGCCATGGTCGAAGTGGTGGATGGTCGGCGTTACGTGCTGCTGCAGGATCAGAGCGATTTCGAAGAGCGTGAGCGGGTGCTGTTTGCCGTGGTGCTGGTGGGGTTCGTCCTGAGCCTGGCGCTGGCGGTGTTCCTGGGCTGGATCCTGGCGCGTCGGGTGATGGCGCCGGTGGTGCGTCTGGCCCGTCAGGTACGGCATCGCGATCAGTTGCTGGGGCTGGCGCCGCCGTTGGCGCCGGATTATGCCGCCGATGAGGTGGGCGAATTGGCCATCGCCTTCGACGCCACCCTGGGGCGTTTGCGCCAGGCCTTGAGCCGCGAGCGGCTGTTCACCAGTGATGTCAGCCATGAACTGCGCACGCCGTTGATGGTGTTGGCCACCTCCTGTGAGCTGCTTCTGGAAAACCCCGGGCTGGACCAGCGCGGACGGGCCCAGGTTGAGCGCATTGCCCGGGCCTGCGAGGAGATGCGCGAGCTGGTGCAGACCTTCCTGATGCTCGCGCGTGCCCAGCGGGAAGACGCCGGCATGTCGCCGCAACTGACCCTGACGCAAGCCGCCACTGATTTGATCGGCCTGTGGCGCGAGTCCATCGAGGACAAAGGCATCGAGTTGATCTTCGAGCCCGGCCATCCCGGCGACGAGCGCTACAACGCCACCTTCCTGCATGCGGTGATGGGCAATCTTCTGCGCAACGCCTTGCACTACACCGAGCGGGGCTTTATCCGCCTGAGCCTCGAGCCGGGCGGGTTTGTGGTGGAAGACAGCGGCGTGGGCATTCCCGAGGAAAAACGCGAGGCGATGTTCCAGCCCTTCGTGCGCGGCGACGAAAAGCGCGGTGAAGGCCTGGGGTTGGGCTTGTCCCTGGTTCAGCGCATCTGTGAAAACCAGGGCTGGAGCGTCAGTCTCAGTACCATGATCCCCAATGGCTGTCGTTTTCACGTTCTGCTGCAACCAGCCAAGAGCTGAGTATCTTGATCCGGCCCTGCTCTGCAGGGCCCGTCACTTGTCGTTTTTTGGCCTGCTGTGGCCCTAGGCCATTGCCCGCAGGCTGTAAAAGTCTGAAATATTTTCCCCTTGGACGGTACGAAGTTTTCACAAAGGGATGACCTGTCGCTGACATGCCGCTGCTTAAGGTGGGGCCATCAGCTACAGGAGACCTTGATGATGGCCAAGCCGATCAAGCTGGAATTTTCCGACAAATACGATGCCCAACATGCCCAGGAATACCTGCTGAAGCATCAGGATGGCCTGGCGCGTCGGTTGTCCCACTGGCGTGACGAACACCTGGCCCGCGCGGCCCTGGCCGCTGCCGGTGAGCCCGGTCTGGTGCTGGACCTGCCCTGTGGTGCGGGTCGCTTCTGGCCGTTGCTGGCGCAGAAGGCCAACCGGGTCATTATTGGTGCGGACAATTCTTCGGCTATGCTGAGCACCGCCATGGCGGCCCAGCCCGCCGACGTGGTGAGTCGGGTACGGCCTTTGCAAACGTCCGCCTTTGCCATCGATTTGCCGGACAACGCCGTGGACTGCATTTTTTCCATGCGGCTGTTGCACCATGTGGGTCAGGCCGAGCATCGGATGGCGCTGTTACGGGAGTTTCAGCGAGTGACCCGCGACAGCGTGATTATCTCGCTGTGGGTTGATGGCAATTTCAAGGCCTGGAAACGCAAGCGCCTGGAGCGCAAGCGTTTGTCCGAATCGGGGCCAGAGGCTTACCAGAATCGCTTCGTGTTACCGGCCGCCACCGTCGAAAAAGAGTTCAGGCAAGCCGGTTTTCGTGTCCAGGAGCACCTGGATTTTGTTCCGCTCTACGCCATGTGGCGAGTGTACGTATTACGCAAGAGGTAACGGATGGCTGTTGAATCTGCTTCGCAAATGGATGTTGCACCCTCGGATCGCTTCGATGATTTCTGGAACAGGCAAGGTGAATGGGTCGAGGAACCCAATCAGCGTCGAGGCGGTGAAAGCGGGGTACAGCGCATTGTGAGCAGCAGCGGCCGTCTGCTCTATGCCAAGCGACAGATCGGACACACCTATCGCAGCGTGCTGCATCCTTTCGGGCGACCGACCGTCTTGCGCGAACTCGCCGCGTTGCAAGGCCTGCGGTTGCTCGATGTGGGGGTTCCGGAACTGGTGTTCTGCGGTGCCCGGCGCGATCCGCAGAATCGCTGGCAAGCCTTGCTGGTCACGGCGGCGCTCGATGGCTTTGTGGAAATCGACAACTGGTACGCCGCCGGTGAGCGTGAGCGCCATGGTGAAGCGTTCCATGAGCGGTTGCTGGAGGCACTGGCGGGGACCCTGGCGCGCATGCACAAGGGGCGCTGGCAGCATGGCTGCCTGTACGCCAAGCATATTTTCGTGCGGGTGGTGGGCGAGGGCGAGCAGGCCCGGCCACAGATCGCCTTGCTGGATTTCGAGAAGTGCCGGCAGCGCTTGAGCAGCCAACGAGCAGCCGCCCACGACCTCAAGCAACTGCGCCGCCATTCGTCGTGGAACGACACGGATTGGCAAAAGCTCTACTACTTTTACAAAACGGCGTTTGGCAGCCCCATCAAAGGTTTATAGCTATGAAGCTAGAAATTGCACGAGGTGTTTTCCTGGCAGGAGCCTTGGCAGTTGCTTCCTTGGCCCTGGTTGTCTGGGAGCAGCCGCGAACGCAGGTGCTCAGTGCCGCTCAAGGGGAACATTGCCCTTTGCCACGGGTCGCCAAATCGACAGCCGCCGCCCGGCCCGATCATGACTTGCTGTTGTTCATGTTCGGCATGAGCCAGGGTTTGAAACCCCAGAGCTGAACCTATTCTCCCGCCCAGCCAAAGGCCTCGCCATGCGAGGCCTTTGGCTTTTCTGACGCTTGGGCATCGGCGCCGGCCGCGGGCTGGTCAGACCAGATGCAAATGGTTGTCCCAGAGCCCGGCAGGCAGTTCCAGGGGTTTTGCCACAATCTGCTGCTGGCGACAGTCATAGAAGCGGCAACGGCCTTGGCCCGAGGTCACCACGAAGCCATCGGCCACGGCGCCGACCCCGGCGCAGTCCGGCAGCGGGGCATCGACCCGCACCGCACCGCTGTCCAGATCCCAGATGAAGAAGCGGTTGCCCCGTGGGGCGGTCAGGGCCACCAGGCGCAGGTCGCTGTGCACGGCGACGCTGGCGGTGTAGTGCCCCATGGCCTGCAACTGCTGTTCGGGGACCGGGAAAGCCGTGAAGGGCTGGCCCGGACGCTTGATCGCCAACAGCTCCGAGGACTCGTGGGCGGCGCCCATGAACTGCTGACCGGTGACGATGGTGCCGTCGCTGGCGATGCCCATGTGGCGCACGCTGTTCATCTGCTGGGCCAGGGTTTCCTTGCTCAGCAGGGTGCCGTCGCGCTGCATCAGCACCAGGCTCGGCTCCATGGCGTCGAGGTTCATCTCCACCCGGCTTTCGGCCTCGGTGCGGATACCGCCGTTGGCCACCACCAGGGTTTCGCCGTCGGGCATCCACGACACCTGGTGCGGGCCGATGCCATGGGTGGACAACTCGCCGCTGTGCACCAGGCGTTCGCCTTGAAAACGGTAGACCCCCAGCAGGCCGCGCCCCGGATCACGGGTGTCGTTCTCGGTGGCGTACAGCCATTGGCCGTCCTTGTGGATCACCGCGTGGCCATAGAAATGCCGGTCAGGCTGCGAGCTCAGGGTTTGCAGCAGGGTGCCGTCCCGCAGGTCGATCAGGTAGCTCTCGGTGCCCGGGCGTCGGGCCACGAACAGCGCGATCGGCAGTTGCGGGTGATTGATGATGTCGTGGCAACGCTGGCCGACCTGGGTGGCAAACAGCTGTTTACCGTCCAGCTGATAACCGACGGCGTAGTGCTTGCCGTCCCCATCGTCCCTGGCCGAAAGCAGCAAGGGCTGCTTGCCCTTTTGCTTGAACAGCGTCCAGCCGCCCAAGGTCACCGCACTGAGCAGCAGGCTGCCCAGTGCCAAAGCCTGACGTCGCAGCATCATCAGTCACCGTCGTTGGCGTTGAAGCCCAATTGGATCCCCAGCGCCTTGGCCAGTTCGCCTTCGTGCAGGCGGTGGACCACGTTGAGGCTGTCGTACAGGTCGTTGAGTTGCTGGCGCCCGGCGTCGTCATTGAGCATTTCAGTGAGTGAGCGCTGGGTGCTGGCAAAGAGTTTCAGCGAGGCGGCGTAGGCGGCGTCGATCTTGTCGGCCAACGGCTTCTGCTCGGCGGGCAGCAGGCCACGCAGGCCCTTGTTGTCGACCCCGGCCCAGACCGTCTGTGCGGCGCTGAGGCTGGCTTCCAGGCCTTGCAGGGACGACTGGCTGCGCCAGGCGTCGGCCTGGAACGGCTGGGGGATGCCCTTGGTCTGGCGGCCCATCGGCGTGCCGAGTTTCTTCTTCAGGGTATCCAGGGCGGTGACCTGGACCCGCAGCAGGTCGGCGATGGCTTCGTGGGAGTCGGCGTAGCGCTGGTTGGGGAACTTGCTCATCTGCGCGAGCATGCCGTCATTGGTGTTCCAGCTCGACAGGATCTCTTCGGCCAGTTGCTTCTGGCGTTCACCGATGGCGGTCAGCAGCGGGCAGTAGCGGGCTTTCTGCGCGCTGTCGGCCATGTCGATCTTGCTGTCGAAGAGGATGTATTCGTAGGCCGACAGGCCTTGTACCACCACGCTGGACTTGGCCAGGGTCGCGGCGTCGATCTGCGGGGTGGCGCTGACCAGTTGCTCGACCTGACGGCCCACCAGGTTCTTCTTGTCCGGCCAGAACTGCACCTGCCAGGAGCGGTTGCCCTCGGCCAGCGGACCGATCAGCAGCGGCTGCAGCTCGGCCCAGGCCTTTTGCGCGTGGAGGAAGTCGGCACGGGCGGTGTCCAGGCTTTGCTTGCCTTCACAGAAGGCCAGGGCGCTGATGGCCAGCTGGCGGTCGGCATCGACCCAGCGGCTGTAGGTCGGCAGGATGACCTGCTTGGCAATGGCCGCCGAGGTCACGGCTTGTGGGTCCTGGGGGGCGCAGGCGCCCAGAGCGAGTGCGGCCAGGCTGGTGAACAGCAGTTTGGGGCGGAACATGTTCGGGCTCCCTTTATGGTGGAGAAAACGGTTGAGTCGAGCGTTATAGAGAATTCAGGAAGGCCAGCAACGCAGCGCGCTGCTCGGCGTTGAACGCGAGCACCTGTTGCTTCGCGCCTTCGGCCTCGCCGCCGTGCCAGAGCACCGCTTCCATCAGGTTGCGGGCGCGGCCGTCATGCAGGAACTGGGTGTGGCCACTGACGGTTTCCGTCAGGCCAATGCCCCACAGCGGCGCGGTGCGCCAGTCGCGGCCACTGGCCTTGAACTCGGTGCGGTGGTCGGCCAGGCCTTCCCCCATGTTATGCAGCAGCAGGTCGCTATAGGGACGGATGACCTGGTTGGCCAATTCGGGTTCGGCGGCATTGGCTGCCGTGGTGAAACTCGGGGTGTGGCAGGACTGGCAACCGGCCTTGAAGAACAGGTTCTTGCCGGCCAGGACCTGGGGCGAGTCGACGTCGCGGCGCGCCGGTACCGCCAGGTTGCGGGTATAGAACAGCACCAGGCGCAGGATGTTGTCACTGACCTCCGGCTCGCCGTCCGGACCATTGCCGTTGGGTGCCTGCTTGCACGCGGTTTGCGCCTCGGTGCAGTCGTCGACGGGCCGCAGGCTGGTGGTCAGGCCCATGTCGCCGGAAAACGCGTGAACATTCTGTTGATTGAGATTGGGTTGTCCGGCTTTCCAGCCAAAGCGTCCGAGCACGGTCTTTTGCTGGGCGTCATCCCAGACCCAGTTGGGGCGCCCGGCGATGGCCCGGTTGCCGGCAGCTGGTTGGGCGTTGGCGAGGATCGCCGCTTCGGGAATGGCTTCCAGCAGCCCCAGGCCGATCATCGGCGGCGCCACTCGGGCGGAGAACTGCGTCTCGGGATGCATCGGGCCGTAACCCAGATCGGTGATCTGCAGCCTGGGCTTGCGCAACTCCACCAGGCTGCCGTCCTTGAACCTTACCGGCACGCTGTCGTAATCGACCCGGACCCGGCCTTCGGGAGCGACGCCGGGAATCGCCATGTCCTGCAACTGGCCGCCGTATACCGGTTCGGGCACCACGCCGAGCTGTTCGATGACCTTGGCGTAGGCCGGGGCATCCGGGATCGACAGGCGCACCAGCATGGACACCGCGTTCAGGGCATCCGGTGCGGGCGGATGGCCGCGGCCGTCCTTGATGTGGCAGTTCTGGCAGGCATTGGTGTTGAACAGCGGGCCCAGGCCGTCGCGGGCGGTGGTGGTGGAGGGGGCGATGACCCAGGGGTTGCGAAAGAAACTGTTACCCACGCTGAAGTCCAGGCGTCGGGTGGCCGGCAGATTGGCCGAGGGCAGGGAAAACGCGTTGCGATCCGCCTTGTTGACCGTGGTGGCGCCGCCGGCGCGGGCTTCACCGGGTTCGGCCCGGGTAAAGCGTGGAGCGTCATCGCAGGCACTCAGGCCCAGGGCCATGATCAGAGCGAACCAGCGAAGCTGCGACGAAGGCATCGGACATCCTGCAAGACGAGCAAAACAAGGGCGCAAAGTCTAACAGGCTGCTGAAGTTTGAATAAGAGGAATTATCGTTTGGTTTGACGCAGGACAAGCTTGCCGAGGGACGGCTCACCCCAGGCGCTGCAGTCTCGCTGCGACAAAAAAAGGCGACCCGAAGGTCGCCTTTTTGGCTCACGCGGCGCTGATCAGAACTCGTGATCGGCGTTGTCCGGGTTCAGGTCGCTGATGCCCAGTTTGCCGGCGGCCTGCTCGATCGAACCGGTCTGCTTGACCAGGGCGGCGATGGCGTCGCGCACGATCTGGTTGCCGGATTCGTTGCCTGCGGCGATCAGTTGGTCGTAGTGCTCACCCTTGTTGGCGTGGTCGACCATGATCTGGATCTTGGCTTCGGTAGCGGCCAGATCGGCTTTCAGGGCGGCGTCGGCGGCGGGGTCGGCCTTGGCCACCAGGGACGACAGGCTGGCGCCGGTCATCTTGGTGCCGTCGACACGGGTGTATTCGCCCAGGTAGACGTTGCGAATGCCCTTGGCGTCGTAGAAGTGCGAGTTGTGGGTGTTGTCGCTGAAGCAGTCCTGCTCGTCTTCAGGCGAGTTGGCTTCCAGGGACACTTTCATCCGCTCGCCGGCCAATTCGCCCAGAGACAGGCTGCCCATGCCGAAGAGCATTTTGCGCAGGCCGGTTTCGGCCGGTTCCGCTTCCAGGGTGGCGCGGTAGTTGTCGGCCACGTCCGGTTTCCAGTTGCCGACCATTTCTTCCAGGTCGTTGACCAGCAGTTGGGTCACGGCTTTCAGATAGGCGCGACGACGATCGTTGTGGCCGCCGGTAGCACCTGCGCCCTCCAGATAGTCGGACGCCGGACGCGCGCCGGCGCCGGGACCGGTGCCGTTGAGGTCCTGGCCCCAGAGCAGGAATTCGATGGCGTGGTAGCCGGTGGCGACGTTGGCCTCGGCACCGCCCAGCTCGTTCAGGCTGGCCAGGGTTTCCGGGGTGATGTCCTTCACGTCGATCTTGTCTTCGCCGACCTGGATCTCGGTGTTGGCGATGATATTGGCGGTGGCGCCGGGGTTGCCCAGGGCGTGTTCATAGCTCTTGTCGACGTAGTCGATCAGGCCTTCGTCCAGCGGCCAGGCGTTCACCTGACCCTCCCAGTCATCGATGATGGTGTTGCCGAAGCGGAACACTTCGCTCTGCAGGTAAGGCACGCGCGCGGCCACCCAGGCAGCCTTGGCGGCCTTCAGGGTTTCGTCGTTGGGCTTGGCGAGGAAGGCATCGATGGCGGTTTGCAGGGTTTTCGCGGTGGATTCGGCGTCGCTGTAAACGGCAAATACCATGTCGGCGTAATGCGCGACCACAGCCTTGGCCGCGGCTTCGTCGACCTTGCCCGCGGCGTCGTTGGCCGGGGTGGCAGTGCTGGCAGCCGGGGTCGGCGCTTGAGCGGCAGCCTTGTCGTCTTTGCCTTCGCCACAGCCGGCGAGGGAAATAGCGATGGCCAACAGACTGGCGGTAGCCAGAGGCATACGAATCATGGCGAACATCCTGCTTCGAGAGGGGGAATGGACGGCGCGTGGGGGCGCGCAAAACTGCGACATAATGCGAAAGATTTGCATTATGTGTAAAGGGTCGTACCTGTAAATATTTCTTATTCAGCGGGGGATTGCGTCAACCGAGGGGCCGGCGCAATGCCTGTTCAGAGGATGGCCGCGTTACTGCGCTGCGCCTGTTTCAGGTAGGCGCTCAACTCCCGGGCCGGCAGGGGTTTGCTGTAGTGGTAGCCCTGACCTTCATGACAGCCTTCGGAGATGATGTAGGCCTCCTGTTCGGCGGTTTCCACGCCTTCGGCAATCACTTGCATGCCCAGGCTTTTGCCCAGTTGGATGATGGCGCGCACGATGGTGGCATCGTCGTCGTCATCCAGCAGGTCCTGGACGAAGCTCTTGTCGATCTTGATCTTGTCCAGCGGCAGGCTTTTGAGGTAGCTCAGGGACGAATAGCCGGTGCCGAAGTCGTCGATGGCGATCAGCGCCCCGGAGCGGCGCAGGCTCAGCAGGTGCTGGGCGGCGGTGCTGATGTCTTCCATCAGGCCGGTTTCGGTGACTTCCAGTTCCAGGCTGCGCGGCGGCAGGCGATAGATCTGCAGCAGGTTGTTGACCACCCGCGGCAGCTCGGCGTGGTGCAGTTGCACCGTCGACAGGTTGACCGCCATGCGCAGGTCGGTGAAGCCCATGTCGTGCCATTCCCGCAATTGGCGACAGGCCTGGTCCAGTACCCATTCGCCGATGGCGATGATGGTGCCGTTCTGCTCCGCCAGGGGAATGAACAGGTCCGGCGGCACCAGGCCGTGTTCGGGGTGCTGCCAGCGGATCAGGGCCTCGACCCCCACTACCCGATGGTCGCGATAGCTGATCTGCGGTTGATAGACCAGGAAGAACTGTTCCCGGATCAGGGCCTCGCGCAGGTCCTTTTCCAGTTCCCGGCGCCGGCGCATCTCGCTGTCGACGCTGGCGATGTAGAACTGATAACGGTTGCGTGAGCGGCTCTTGGCCAGGGTCATGGTCTGTTCGGCTTTCTGCAGGAGTTTTTCCGTGCTGTCGCCGTCTTCCGGGAACAGGGTGATGCCGATGGTGGCGCGCAGGCGGATTTCCTGATGATCCAGAGCAAAGGTGGCTTCCAGGTCGTCGAGGATGCTTTGCGCCAGTTCCGCCGCTTCATAGGGCTGTTCGATATCGGCCTGGACCAGGGCGAACTGGTCGCCGCCCAAACGCGCCAGGGCGCCGAGACGGCCGCTGTGACCACGCAGGCGGTCGGCCAGGGCCAGCAGCAACTGGTCACCGGTCTGGTAACTGAACTGTTCGTTGATGCCCTTGAAGTCGTCCAGGCCGACACAAAGCACGGCGACCCGGCGTTGCAGGCGGCCGGCGTCCACCAGGATCTTGTCCAGTTGCTGTTGCAGTTGCTGGCGATTGGGCAGGCCGGTGAGGAAGTCGTATTGGGCCATGCGCAGCAGGCTGTTTTCCGCCTCATGGCGCAAGTGGGTGTTGCGCTCGATGGAGGCCAGCAGCTGGTTGGCGGTATTGATCCAGATGCCCAGCTCGTTCTTTTCGTGGCCCTTGAGCAGGGGCAGTTGGTGTTCGCTGGGGCGGTCGGGGTTGATGGTGGTCAGGTGCTCGATGATCCGTGACAGCGGCTTGGTCAGCAGCCAGTGATAGACCAGGTACAGCACCAGGCCCATGGCCAGGGCGCGCAGGACTCCGGAGATAAAGATGATCACCGAACTGATGATGAAATCCTGGCCGTAGGTGGCGGTGTCGAGGGTAATGCTCAGGTCGCCGTAATACTCGCTGTAGGGGCCACGGCCAACCAGTTGGGTGGTGAAGGTGCGTTCCTGGCCAAGGATCAGATCCGTGAGCCAGCGACTGGGGGAATGCTGCAGCTCGCGGGATTTCTCCGCCAGCATGGTTTCGTTGGGGTGGCCAATGGAGGCCATGCGCACCGCGTCATCCTGGAACAGGCCTTCGATGACTTGCATGCCCATTTCCCGATCCAGGCTGTAGACCGCCTGTGTCGATGGGTCGCGAAACATGTCGAGAATGCGCTGGGCATCGTTAGCGACCGCCTGCCGCGTCTTGTAGGCGTCGAAGACGATCTGGGCGCAGCTCAGAACCACGCCGACGATGAGTGCCGACAGCAGCACAACCCGGAGCAACTTCACCGACAAGCTGTTTTTGAGTTCCAGCTTCAAAGGGCTATTCCTTGTTCCGTGCGTGTAGCGTCAAGTTGCCATGAGTATTGGCAATCCCGTGATAGCCGTCAAAGTGACATCAGCGCCGAAAACGGGACGTCTGCGGGCCAGGCCCGGGTGATCAGATTCAGGATTGCTATAGCTGTGGATAGTGTGTCGGTAGCGACGCCTTGCAACTTGAGGGGCGGCGTTGTTTTTTACATCAGATGAATCTTAGCGTCTCGGCTGCGCGGGACAAGATGCCAGCTTTGTCAGAGGCAAAAAAAAACCCGGCCAGGCCGGGTTTTTTGCACTGCAAACGGACTTAAGCGACGAAGTTCTTGCCTTCGAACTGCTCAGCCACGAATTTCCAGTTGACCAGGTTCCAGAACGCTTCGACGTACTTCGGACGAACGTTGCGGTAGTCGATGTAGTAGGCGTGTTCCCAGACGTCGCAGGTCAGCAGCGGGGTGTCGCCGCTGGTCAGCGGGTTGCCGGCGCCGATGGTGCTGGCCAGGGCCAGGGAACCGTCAGCCTTCTTCACCAGCCAGCCCCAGCCGGAACCGAAGGTGCCAACCGAAGTCTTGGTGAATTCTTCTTTGAACTTGTCGAACGAACCGAACGCCGCGTTGATGGCGTCGGCCAGTGCGCCGGTAGGTTGGCCGCCGGCGTTGGGGGCCAGGCAGTTCCAGTAGAAAGTGTGGTTCCAGACCTGGGCTGCGTTGTTGAAGATGCCGCCCGAAGAGGTTTTGACGATCTCTTCCAGAGTCTTGCCTTCGAACTCGGTGCCTGGCACCAGGTTGTTCAGGTTCACGACATAGGTGTTGTGGTGCTTGTCGTGGTGGTATTCCAGGGTTTCCTTGGAAATGTGCGGCTGCAGGGCGTCGTGTGCATAAGGCAGCGGCGGCAATTCGAAAGCCATGATGATTCTCCTAATCAGGTCAGTTGCGGTGAGCGCAAGGCCGATCACGGGCGGCCGGACATGCGCCGGGGAGTTTGTACTCTTTGCGGCGCAGGGACCGGATCATAGCACCGGGGGGGCGGCTTAACCACGCAACAACTGTGTGGGATAGAGGTTCCAGAGCCTTTTGGAATAAGTCACGCAGCGCTGATCAACTGCAACGCCACGCTGAACATCATCACCGCCACCAGCAGGTCGAGCATCCTCCAGGTGCCCGGGCGAGCGAGCCAGGGCGCCAGCCAGGCGGCGCCCAGGGCCAGGGTGAAGAACCACAGCAGCGAAGCGCTCGCCGCGCCGACCACATAGGCGCCTGGTTCAGTCTGCTGCGCCCCCAGCGAGCCGATCAGCAGCACGGTGTCCAGGTACACATGGGGGTTGAGCAGGGTCACCGCCAGGGCGCTGAGCATCACCGCCCGCAGCGAGCGCACGGTCTGGCCTTCGCCCTGTTGCAGGCTTTGCTTGGAGCAGGCCCGGCGCAGCGCCTGGGCGCCGTACCAGATCAGGAACGCCGCGCCGCCCCAGCGCGCCACGGCCAGCAACATCGGACTCTGGGCGAGCACGGTGGCCAGGCCGAATACGCCGGCGGCCACCAGCAGGGCATCGCAGGTGACGCACAGTGCCGCCACCGGCAGGTGGTGCTCACGGCGCAGACTCTGGGCCAGGACGAAGGCATTTTGCGTACCGATGGCCATGATCAGGCCGGCGGCCACCAACAGGCCGTTTACATAGCTTTGCCACATGATTACTGCTCCTCGCCGGCGGCCAGTTGTTGCAGGACCTGCATGGCCCGCCGGGCATCCGCCTGACCGACAAACAGGTGATCGTGGTAGTAGCCGGCGATCACGTTGCAACTGATCCCGGCCCGACCCAGCGCGCCGGCAAAGGCCGCCGTCAGGCCCACCGCTTCGAGTGCCGAATGCACATTGAGGGTGATCCAGGCGGCGACGTAATCGAAGACCAGTCCCAGGCGTTCGGCTTCCTGGCGCTGGATGATCACCGTCAGGCCTTCCTGTTCGCGAAAGCTGCCCAGCACCTCGGCGCCCTGCAACAGGCGCTGGTCAGCGAGGGAACAAAACACGTATTCGCCGTCGTTGAGCTGCGGGCTCATGCTGCGCAGCAGGGTTGCGAGGGAAGTTTCACCGGCCATGAACAGGATCCTTGAACGAAGAGGTATTACCGAAGCTTGAGGCTGGCTATTTTCCGGTTGTATGCCGTATAAGAAAAACCAATATTGCTGATCGCTCATTAGGAAAACTGATGTTTGACTATAAGCTGCTTTCTGCCCTGGCTGCGGTGATCGAACAGGCCGGCTTCGAACGGGCGGCCCAGGTGCTGGGGTTGTCGCAGTCGGCGATTTCCCAGCGCATCAAACTGCTGGAGGCCCGGGTCGGGCAGCCGGTGCTGGTGCGGGCGACACCGCCGGCGCCCACGGAAATTGGCCGGCGCCTGCTCAACCATGTGCAGCAGGTGCGCTTGCTGGAACGGGACCTACAAAGCCTGGTGCCGGCCCTGGATGAAGAAGGGCTGCCGGAGCGCCTGCGCATCGCCCTCAACGCCGACAGCCTGGCCACCTGGTGGGCCGAGGCGGTGGGGGACTTCTGCGCCGAGCACCATTTGCTGCTGGATCTGGTGGTGGAGGACCAGACCGTGGGTCTCAAGCGCATGCGTGCCGGGGAAGTGGCCGCCTGTGTCTGTGCCAGCGAGCGGCCAGTGGCGGGGGCCCGCAGCCTGTTGCTGGGGGCCATGCGCTACCGGGCCCTGGCCAGCCCGGCATTCATCGCTCGGCACTTTCCCCAGGGCGTGCGTGCCGAGCAACTGGCCCGGACCCCGGCGCTGGTGTTCGGCCCCGACGACTTCCTGCAGCATCGCTACCTCGCCTCCCTGGGCGTCAACGGCGGTTTCGAGCATCATCTGTGCCCGTCGTCCGAGGGCTTTATCCGCCTCACCGAAGCCGGCCTGGGCTGGGGCCTGGTGCCCGAGTTGCAGGTTCGTGAGCAACTGCAGCGCGGTTCGTTGGTGGAGCTTTTGCCGGATAAGCCCATCGACGTGCCGTTGTACTGGCATCATTGGCGCAACGGCGGGCAGTTGCTCGGCTTGTTGACCGAGCACCTGGCCCGTTTATCTGCACAATGGTTGGTGCCCTGGGAGCAGCCATAAGCGTCAAGCGACAAGCTGCAACTGGACAACGGCTAACGTGCAGCTTGTCGCTCGCAGCTTGCCCCTGCTTTTCTGTAGTTCGTCACTGCTTTTCTTAGGAATATTTCATGAAGATTCTGGTTACCGGCGCAAGCGGCTTCATCGGCGGGCGCTTTGCTCGCTTTGCCCTTGAGCAGGGCCTGGAGGTGCGGGTCAATGGCCGGCGTGCCGAAGCGGTGGAGCATCTGGTGCGCCGTGGCGCGGAGTTCATCCCGGGCGACTTGAGCGATGCCGATCTGGTCCGCGATTTGTGCCGCGACGTCGACACCGTGGTGCATTGCGCCGGTGCCGTTGGCCTGTGGGGACGCTATCAGGATTTCCATCTGGGCAATGTATTGGTCACCGAGAATGTGGTCGAAGCCTGCCTCAAGCAGCGGGTGCAACGCCTGGTGCATCTGTCTTCGCCGTCGGTCTATTTTGATGGTCGCGATCATCTGGGGCTGACCGAGGAACAAGTGCCCAAGCGCTTCAAGCACCCGTATGCGGCCACCAAGTACCTGGCCGAACAGAAGGTCTTCGGCGCCCAGGAGTTCGGGCTGGAGGTGATTGCCTTGCGCCCGCGCTTTGTCACCGGCGCCGGCGACATGAGCATCTTTCCGCGGCTGCTGAAGATGCAGCGCAAAGGCCGTCTGGCCATCGTCGGCAATGGCCTGAACAAGGTCGACTTCACCAGTGTGCACAACCTCAACGAGGCCCTGTTCAGTTGCCTGCATGCCGGCGGCTCGGCCCTGGGCAAGGTCTACAACATCAGCAACGGCGCGCCGGTGCCGTTGTGGGACGTGGTCAACTACGTGATGCGCCAGATGCAGGTGCCACAAGTCACCCGCTATCGCTCCTTTGGCCTGGCCTACAGCGTTGCGGCGCTCAACGAGGGGTTCTGCAAACTCTGGCCCGGGCGCCCGGAGCCGACGCTGTCGCGCCTGGGCATGCAGGTCATGGACAAGAACTTCACCCTGGACATCAGTCGCGCCCGGCATTACCTGGGCTATGAGCCCAAGGTCAGTCTGTGGAGCGCCCTGGATGAGTTCTGCACCTGGTGGAAGGCTCAGGACATCAGCTGAAATCAAAGACTGAACCCCGTTTGCCCGGTCCGGTCCATTGGCCGGGCTGATTAGCGGTTTATACTCGCCGCACTCAGCCATCACCGCGGTCCATAAAGGTTGCCCCATGCGTAACGATGCACACGATGAGTTCGATGACGTTCCAAGTCTGCGCGCCGATCCTCTCGACGACGATGTCTTCCCCACCACCCACGCTGCCCGCGAACGCACCACCGTGCATTCGCGCAGCACCCCGGTGGTCAAGGTCAAGGGGCCCGGCACCGGTCCTTTGTGGGCATTGGTCGGCGCGCTGTTCTTTGCCTTCATCGGTCTGGCCTGGTGGAGCTTCCAGCAGATCTCGCTGATGGAGCAGCAACTGGTGGCGACCCAGGAGAGCTTCGCCAGGATCAGCGAAGAGGCCGCCGGACGCTTGCAGGACATTTCCGGCAAGGTGGTGGCCAGCCAGACCAATGTCACCACCGACAGCGAAGCGTTGAAGCTGCAGATCAAGCAGCTGGAAAACCGCTTGCAGGACCAGAGCCGACAGCAGCAGGGCGTTGCAGGCCAGGCCACCGACCTGGACAAGCGCCTGGCGCAGATGAGTGCCCAGACCACTGAACAGCAGGCGGCCAACAGCCAGTTGCAGGCCCAGGTCAAAGCCCTGAGCGCGGAGCTGGCGAGCCTCAAAGGCGCCCAGACCGATACCGGCAAGCTCGACGCCCAGCTCAAGAGTCTGAATGCCGATCTGGCTGCGTTGAAAAAGCAAGGCAACCCGAGCGCCGCCATCGAGCGCCTGGAGCAGGAACTGGTGGTGCTCAAGAGCGAACAGGACAATCGTCCCGCTGCCGCGCAGAGCGGCGCCAGCACCGCCGAGTTCGATGCCTTCCGTGGCCAGGTCACCCGCAACATCAACACCCTGCAAAGCCAGATCCAGAACCTGCAGCAACAGATCAACAACCGTCCTTGAAGGCTCAGCCCTCCCGCCGCCGGTAGCGTCGGCGGAGGGCCAGCCCGGGTCTGCTGAATACTCGACCCTTTCCTGCCGCCGTCTACGCTCTTCACACGCCAACCGGAACGAGGAGTGAGCGATGAGGCGAGTACAGAAAACCACCTGGCTGGGATGGTTGTTGTGCCTATGCATGGGATCTTTGCAGGCGGCGCTACCGGCGGCCGATGATGGGGGGGCGGCCCGCGCGCTGCTGGAGAAGGCCCTGCGCTATTACCACGACCAGGGTGACAAGGCGTTCGCGGCGTTCAGTCGCCAGGGCGAATTCGTCGATCGTGATCGCTATGTGTTCGTGGTCGATACCCGGGGCGTGATGCTGGCCAGTGGCGGTCCTTCGTCGGCGCTGATTGGCCGTGATGTCTCCGAGGTCCTCGGGCCGGACCTGCGCAAGGCATTCAAGGACGCGCTGAAGATTCCCGAGGCCAACGGCATCCAGCAGGCCGAATACCGCTGGCAGAACTGGGCCGACGGCAAGATCGAGCGCAAGCATGTGTATTTCCAGCGTGTCGGCGAGCGCATCCTGGCAGTGGGGTATTACCTGCCACGGGCCTCGGCCGACCAGGCCAAGGCCTTGCTGGAACGGGCGGCCACGGCCTTGGAGCGCGACCGCGCCGGCACCCTCAAAGCCATCAATGATCTGCGCGGCGGGTTTCTCGAAGACGATCTGTATGTGTTCGTGGTGGACCTCGACAGCCGGCGCTACCTGGCCCACGGCACCAACCTGCGGCTGCTCAACACCGATTTCGCCAAGGTCAGGGATCCGCAGGGCAAGCCGGTGGGGGAACCGATCCTGGCGCTCATGGCTCGCCAGGACCAGGGGGAATACCAGTACCGCTGGAAGAATCCTGTGACCGGCAAGGTCGAAGACAAGCACGCCTATCTGCGCAAGGTGGGCCGGGTGCTGGTTGCGGTGGGGTACTACAGCCCCTGAGTCGCGGTTCCGGGCCGCTGGCGGGCAGCGGCTGGTCCCTCAGGCCTTGTCTTCACGCCCGCGCAGCAGCCGGTTGGGCATGGCAATGGCCGCCGCCAGACCCAGCAGGGAAACCCCGGCACTGACCAGCAGCAGGTGCCGGAAGGTCAGCAGCAGTTCGCTGCGCAAGGCCTCCCGCGCGGGCCCGGGGGCGGCATTCAGGCCGTCCAGCAGAGCGTTGCCGGACTGACCTTCGGCCACCAGCCCGGCGCCACTGAGGTGGGCCAGGCTGGAGTCCTGCAGCAAGGCCAGCAGCAGCGCCGACATCAGCGCCACGCCCACCGCACCGCCCAGGGCGCGGAACAGGTTGGTGGTGCTGGTGGCGACGCCGATGTCCCGCTGCTCCACCGAATTCTGGCTGCCCACCAGGGAGGTGGGGAACTGCATGCCACTGGCGATTCCGCAGAGCAACATGCACAGGCCGCTGGCCAGCAGCGCCTGGGGCGGCACCAGGGCCATGCCGAGAATGGCCACCGGCATCAGCAGCGCGCCGCCCAGGATCATGGGTTTATAGCGCCCGGTCACCGACGTCAGGCGGCCGGCGCAGTAGGCGCCCATGGGCAAGCCCATGGCCAGGGGCAGCAGATGCAGGGCGGCGCTGTCGGCCCCGGCGCCGGTGATGCTCTGGAAGCGCAGCGGCATCAGCACGATCAGCGAGATGGCCTGGAAGCTGGTGAAGAAGATCGTGCACCAGCACAGCAGCGCATTGCGGTTGGCGAACAGGTGCATCGGCAGCAGGGGCTCGCGGGCCCGGCGCTCATGCCAGACGAACAGGGCCAGGACGATGACGGCGATGGCCAGCAGGTCGAGCACCTCGGCACTGCGCCAGGAATGGCCCTGGCCCACCTGCGTGATGCCCAGCAGCAGGGCGCTCAGGCCGATGATCAGCAGCACGGTGCCGAGGTAGTCGATGATCGGTTTGCGCTGGGGCACCGGCAGCCCCACCAGGGTGCGATAGGCCACCCACCAGGCGCCCAGGCCCAGGGGCAGGTTGATCAGAAACACCCAGCGCCATGAGAGAAACTCGGTCATGTAGCCGCCCAGCACCGGGCCGGCGACACTGGCCACCGCGTACATGCTGCTGAAGTAGCCCTGGTAGCGGCCGCGTTCCCGGGGCGGGACGATGTCGCCGATGATTGCCTGGCTCACCGAGATCATGCCGCCGGCACCGATGCCCTGGAAGATCCGCGCCAGCACCAGTTGCTCCATGTTCTGCGCCAGGCCGCAGAACAGCGAAGCGAGGGTGAACAGGCCCATGCCGAACAGCATCAGCCGTCGCCGGCCATACAGATCGCCGAGCTTGCCGTAGATCGGCACCGCCACGGTCATCGCCACCATGTAGCCGGAGATGACCCAGGCCAGCAGGCTGACATCCTTGAATTGGGCGGAAATGGCCGGCATGGACACAGCGACGATGGTCTGGTCCAGGGCGCCGAGAAAGATCGCCAGCATCAGGGCGATCAGCACGCTGCGGATGGCCGGCTTGGTCGGGCCGGGTTGTTGGAAATGAGTCACGAAAGAACCTGCGGGCGGTAATTGACCCGGTGCGGCAAGGCCGGCGGGGTTAGGCGCCAGTGTACTCGATAGGAAGCTATCGGATAGCTCGGAAAACCCGGCGCCAGGCGATTTTCATGCAGGTTTTTTCAACTCGGGGTGTCGCGTCAGGCAGTCTGGGCCGGCGTGTTTGCGAAACGCTTTGTGGCACTTGCTGATGCCTGGTAATGGGACGCATTCTGTATAGTGTCGGCCCTGTGCCAGCAGCCTGAACCTTGACTGTACGAATGTTGATTCGTGTTGGCGGTGCTTGCATTTTTTCCGGGTGAACCTGTCAATTGACCGGTGGAACCTGGCGGTTACCCGAGCATTTCGCCCATTGGGGCAAATGTCCCCCCCGTTACTCTGAGGCCTGGACTGTAGTGATGAACAAGCCTGCCCTTGCGCCCATCCCCGTGTTCAAACTCTATGGCGAAAGCCTGGGCTGGCCCACCCCGGACCTGCTGCATTGCGAACCCATCAGCCAGCGCAGTCGCGAGCACCATTGGGAAATAAAGCCCCATCGACACGCCGACCTCTGCCAGTTGCTGTTTATCAGTCGCGGGCAGGCGCAGTTACAGGTTGAAGGCCAGCAACGGCTGCTGGACGAGCCGCTGGTCCAGGTGTTGCCACCGCTGTCGGTGCATGGCTTTCGTTTTTCCGAGGACATCGAAGGCTTTGTCGTGACCCTGGCCGCGCCGTTGGTCAGCCACTTGCAAGCTCAGTTGGGGGCCTCGGCAAGCGCCCTGGCGAAGTCGGGCAGCTACCCGGCCGGGGCGGATGCGCACTACCTGAACGCCCAGTTTGCCGCCCTGCAGAACGAATACCAGGGACAGCAACCTGCCCGGGAAATGCTCATGCACGCGCTGGTGAGCACGATCGTGGTCTGGGTCGGGCGCCGGGCCCTGCAGTGCAGCAGCGCCAGTCAGCGTCCGCAGCGCGCCCGGGAATATTTCAATGGCTTCATCCAGTTGGTCGAAGCCCATTACCGCGAGCATCTGAAGGTCGAGGATCTGGCGCAGAAACTCGGCATCTCGGTGTCGCACCTCAATGGCACCTGTCGCGAGCTGGCCGGGCAACCGGCGCTGCAGATCATCCACCAGCGCCAGTTGCTGGAGGCCAAGCGCCTGCTGACCTACACCGGAATGACCATCTACGAGATTTCCGATGAGCTGGGGTTTTCCGATCCCACCAACTTCACCCGGCTGTTCCGGCGCCGCGAAGGCATCTCGCCCAAGGTGTTCCGCGACCGACTCAAGGCCGATCAGGCCGCAGACGGCGTGGCCTCGCCGCTCACCTGAGGGCGTTCAGGGTGGCGTTGTGAGGGATGCAGCGTTCCAGGTTGCAACTGGCGTAGTTGCGCGGCTGCATGCGGGCCTGCTCGACGCGATAAGCCGCGGTACCGTATAGCGCCAGGGTCACGGTGCAGGTCATGAAGATGGCCAGGTACCTTCTTGTCTTGACGTTCATGGCTAAGACCTCTGAAGCAATACCCCCGTCATTTGAGGGGGTACTGTTATCAGCATAGGTCAGTTGCCGGGGCCTGCCAGACCGCTGGCCGGTCTGTTTGGCGAGGTATTCAGGGGATCGATCGAGTGGCTAGAGCCCCTCGTCCCAGAGCGGTTCCTGGGGGAACCTCAGGACCAGGAAGTCCAGCATGCTGCGCAGGGTGGCGGGCATGTGCTTGCGCGAGGCGTAGACCGCATACATGTTCATCTTGCGCGGTTCGGCATGGGGCAGCAGGCGCACCAGCTCTGCGCGCTTGATGTATTCGCCGGCCTGATAGCTGGGGAGCATGGCGATACCGGCGCCGGCCACCGTGGTGCGCAACAGGGTGCTGGCTTCGTTGGCACTGATGTTGCCCTGGACCGGGACTGACACCTGCTCGCCGTCCTGTTCGAAATGCCACAGGCTCTTGCCGAAGTAGGAGTGAGTCAGGCAGTTGTGCCGGCTCAGGTCTTCCACCCGTTGTGGCGCCGGGTGTTCGCGCAGATAGGCAGGCGATGCACAGATCACCGAGCGGCAGACGGTCAGGCGGCGGGCGATCAGGTTCGGGTCCAGGTCGTTGCTGGTGCGGATCGCCAGGTCGATGCGCTCGTCCACCAGATTCACCGTGCGATCGAGCATCTGCAGGTCGATGCTGACCCCCGGGTAGCGCTTGACGTACTCGGCCATGGCGTCCGCCAGTTGCGACTGGCCGAACGAGGTGCTGACGCTGATGCGCAGCAGCCCGCGGGGCGCGTCGTCAGGCTCGCCGACCGCGGCCTGCATGTCGCTGGACAGCTCCAGCATCTGTCGGCAGCGGGGCAGGATCTCGCCGCCGGCGGCAGTCAGGCTGAGCTTGCGCGTGGTGCGGTGCATCAACCGGGCGCCGACCCAGTCCTCCAGTTCCGCCAGATAGCGTGAAACCACCGGTCGCGAGAGATCCAGGTGGTCGGCGGCGGCCGACTGGCTGCCCAGGTCGACGACGGTAACGAAGACCCGCATTGCTTGGAGACGATCCATGATTTGCCCGCTTTCAGAAACAAACTATGTTCAAGCATCGCATTTTTTGTAACGAGTCTGGCAACTAAGCTTGCTCCACTTCTCACCCAGTCAACAGATTCCGGAGCTGCCCCAATGATCGGATTCACCTCACTCAAACGCCTGCTGCTGGCCACCGCCACCCTGGGTTTTGCCGCCCATGCCGCCGCTGCCGAGCCCAGCCTGCAGTTGGATGTCTACAACCCGGGCACCAACGCCATCTTCCCGGTGACGTCGGTGCTGGTCAGCGGCAAGAAGGACGCGATCCTGGTGGACGCCCAGTTCGGCAAGTCCCAGGCCCAGCAACTGGTGGACAAGATTCGCGCCAGCGGCAAGCACCTGACCACCATCTACATCAGCCACGGCGACCCGGATTACTACTTCGGCCTCGACACCCTGACCGCCGCCTTCCCCGACGCCAAGGTCGTGGCTTCGCAGCCGACCGTGGATCACATCAAGGCCACGGTGGACGGCAAGCTGGCGTTCTGGGGCCCGAAAATGGGCGCTGACGTGCCGGCCAAGACCATAGTGCCGGGCGTGCTCAAGGGCCACAGCCTGACCCTGGAAGGGCAGAAGCTCGATGTCATCGGCCTGGACGGCAAGCAGCCGGACCGCAGCTTTGTCTGGATTCCGTCGATCAAGGCGGTGGTCGGTGGCGTGGTGGTCGCGGAAAACATCCATGTGTGGATGGCCGATACCCAGACGCCGCAGTCCCATGCGGACTGGCTGAGCACCCTGAAAACCATCGAGGGTCTGCAGCCCAAGACCGTGATTCCCGGGCACTTCCTTGGCGACAGCGCACGTACCCTGGCCCCGGTGCACTTCACCGCGGACTACATCAAGGCCTTCGATGAAGAGACGGCCAAGGCCAAGGATTCCGCCGCACTGATCGCAGCCATGAAGCAGCGTTACCCGGACCTGGGCGAAGACAGCTCCCTGGAGCTGAGCGCCAAGGTCGCCAAGGGCGAAATGAAGTGGTGAAACCGGTTTGACCCGCTCCCTTTCGGGAGCGGATGCCTCTGTACTCTCTTAGCCAACTGGAGACATGTCATGAGCAAGATCGCAATCATTGGTGCCACCGGTCGTGCCGGTAGCCAACTGCTGGAAGAAGCCCTGCGCCGTGGTCACAGCGTCACCGCCATCGCTCGCAACACGGCGAAGATCGGCCAGCGTGCCGGCGTGCTCAGCCGCGCCGTGGATGTGGCCGACAGCGCCGCCTTGCAAGCGGCGGTGGCTGGCCACGACGTGGTGATCAGTGCCGCGCATTTTTCCACCATCCCGGCCCAAGCCATCATCGATCCGGTGAAGAAGGCCGGGGTCAAGCGCCTGCTGGTGGTGGGCGGTGCCGGTTCCCTGCTGCTGCCCGGCGGCGGCAAGGTCATCGACAGCCCGGGCTTCCCGGAGGAATACAAGGCCGAGGCCAGCGCCGGTGGCGTGTACCTGGACACCTTGCGCAAGGAACAGGATCTGGACTGGACCTTCCTCTCGCCGTCGGCGGAGTTCGTCGAGGCTGAGCGAACCGGGCACTTCCGTCTGGGCCAGGACGATCTGCTGGTCAGCGCCGAAGGCCGCAGCTGGATCAGCTTCGCCGACTACGCCATCGCCATGCTTGATGAGGTGGAAAAACCGGCCCATAGCCGTCAGCGTTTCACTGTTGGTTACTGATTAGCGGCCGATTGCCCCGGCAGCCTCCCGCTCTGGGCGGCTACCGGGGTGTTGCCCTCAGTGCCGAAGGCCCCTCGCGGGCCTTTTTGCGTTCTACCGGTATCAGTTGTTGCTCATTCAGCGCTGTCGGGCCTGCTCCACCAGCCAGTCCAGCAGTTCCTGCAGGGCCGCCGAAGGCCCCGGGCGCTCCGGGTACACCAGGTAATACGCCTGCCCCGTCGGCACCTTCAATTCAAAGGGCATGACCAGCCGCCCGGCACTCAGGTCATCGCCAATCAACGCCCAGTCGCCAATCGCCACGCCCGTGCCCTGGGACGCTACGGACATCGCCAGGTCCAGGGTTTCGAAGTGCTGGCCCTTGCCCAGGGTGTCCAGTGGCGTGCCTGCGGCCTTGAGCCAGGTCTGCCAGTCCCGTTGATCGTGGGACGGGTGCAACAGCAAATGTTGTTGCAGGTCAGCGGGGCTCTTGAGCGGCACCGGGCCCTCCAGCAGCGGCCGGGAACAGACCGGAGTCAGCTGTTCATTGAACAGGTGCCGCGAACCCAGGGTCGGGGCTGGCGGCGCGCCGTACATCACCGCCGCGTCAAACGGCTCGCGGCCGAAATCCACCCCGTGGGCAATGGTCGTGGTCAGTTGCACCGGCACCTCCGGGCGCTCCTTCTGCCATTGCAGCAAGCGCGGCAGCAGCCAGCGCATCACGCAGGTCGGGGCCTTGAGCCGCAGGTGGCGATTGCGCCCGCCAATCTCGTCCACCGCGCCATTGATCAGTTCGAACACCTGCTGCACCCGCGGCAGCCATTCCTGGCCTTCGGCCGTGAGGCTCAGGCCGCGGGCGTGACGCTGGAACAAGGGATAACCCAGGTGATTTTCCAGCCCGGCGATCTGCCGGCTCACGGCGCCTTGGGTGATGTGCAACTGCTCGGCGGCGCGAGTGAAGTTGCAGCACTGGGCGGTGACCAGAAAGGTATGCAGGGCGGGCAGGGGAGGCAGGCGTTTCATGGGCAGCCAAGGCATGACGTGGGGACATGGCTAGTATGACTTTTTATCCATTGTTGCGGCTACCGGCGCGCCGTTCCAATAGCTCTCTCCCGGCGCCCGGCACGCGTGCCCGCCGGGTATCCAATCAACAAGAAGGGCGATGAAATGGCGACGTGCGGCGAAGTACTGGTCAAGTTACTCGAGGGTTATGGCGTCGAACAGGTGTTCGGCATTCCGGGGGTGCATACGGTCGAGCTGTATCGTGGGCTGGCCCGTTCGTCGATCAATCACGTCACCCCGCGGCATGAACAGGGGGCCGGCTTCATGGCCGACGGCTACGCCCGCACCAGCGGCAAGCCCGGCGTGTGCTTCATCATTACCGGCCCCGGCATGACCAACATCACCACCGCCATGGGCCAGGCCTACGCCGACTCGATCCCCATGCTGGTGATCTCCAGTGTGCAGACCCGCAGCCAGCTGGGCGGCGGGCGTGGCAAGCTGCACGAGTTGCCCAACCAGAGCGCGCTGGTCAGTGGCGTGGCGGCGTTTTCCCACACCCTGATGAGCGCCGACGAGCTGCCGGCGGTGCTGGCCCGGGCCTTTGCCCTGTTCCAGGCCGGGCGTCCGCGGCCGGTGCACATCGAGATTCCCCTCGATGTACTGGTACAGCCCGCCGATCACCTGCTGGCCAGCGAGCCGGTGCAGATCGCCCGTGCCGGGGCCGCCCCGGCGGCTGTCGCGCAGATGAGCCAGTTGCTGGCCAACGCCAAGCGTCCGCTGATCCTCGCCGGCGGTGGCGCCATCGAGGCGGCGCAATCCCTGACGCTGCTGGCCGAGCTGCTGCAAGCGCCGGTGGCCCTGACCATCAATGCCAAGGGCCTGTTGCCGTCGGCGCACCCGCTGCTAATCGGCTCCACGCAGTCGCTGGTGGCGACCCGGGCCCTGGTGGCGGAGGCCGACGTGGTGCTGGCCATCGGCACCGAACTGGCGGAAACCGATTACGACGTGACCTTCGCCGGTGGCTTTGAAATTCCCGGCACCTTGCTGCGCATCGATATCGACCCCGACCAGACCGTGCGCAACTACCCGCCGAAAGTGGCACTGGTGGCCGACGCACAGATTGCAGCCCAAGCGCTGCTGGCAGAACTGTCCCGGCAGCCCTTGAGTGCCCGGGGCAGCGATTGGGGCCCGGCGCGGGCCGCGGCCCTGCGCAGCGAACTTGAGCGCCTCTGGGATGCTCCGACCCGGGCCCAGACCCGCTTGCTGGAAACCGTGCTCGAAGAGTTGCCGGAAATCGTGGTGGTAGGCGATTCCACCCAGCCGGTGTACAGCGGCAACCTGACCTTCAATCCCGAGCGGCCACGACGCTGGTTCAACGCCTCCACCGGCTACGGCACCCTGGGTTATGCCTTGCCGGCGGCAATTGGCGCCTGGCTCGGCGGCGGCGCGCAGCCCAGCCAGCGCCGGCCGGTGGCCTGCCTGATCGGCGACGGCGGCTTGCAGTTCACCCTCGCGGAGCTGGCCTGTGCAGTGGAGGCGCAGACCCCGGTCATCGTCCTGCTGTGGAATAACCAGGGCTACGAAGAGATCAAGAAATACATGGTCAACCGCGCCATCGAGCCGGTGGGCGTCGACATCTACACCCCGGATTTCATCGCCGTGGCCAAGGGCCTGGGGTGCGCCGCCGAGCGCATCGACACGGCCGAGCAACTGCGTGCGGCGTTGCGCACGGCGGTGGATCGCCAGGGCCCGACCCTGATCGAGATCGACCAGAACCGCTGGACCCAGGGAGTCACGGCATGAGCGCGCAAGCGGTGTTGAACGGGGTGTACATCGACGGCCAATGGTCGGCGGGCGACGCACTGTTGCAGGTCATCAACCCCGTCACCGAGGCCCCGCTGGCGCAGGTGGCGGGGGCCGGTGCCGAGGCGGTGGATCAGGCCCTGGGGGCCGCCACCCGGAGTTTTGCGCGCTGGTCGCAGAGCAGCGGCGCCGAGCGTGCCGCGGTACTGCGCACGATTGCCCGCGGCGTGGCCGAGCGCCGTGAGCGCCTGATGCACTTGCAGTCGAGCAACAACGGCAAGCCGCAGTTCGAAGCGGCGATGGACGTGGACGATGTGATCGCCACCTTCGATTACTACGCCGGGCTGGCCGAGGGCCTGGACCAGGCCCAGGACGCCGCGGTGGCGCTGCCCAGCGCCGACTTCAGCGCCCGCTTGCGGCGCGAGCCCTATGGCGTGGTCGGGCTGATCGTGCCGTGGAACTTCCCCATGGTCACCACCGCCTGGAAGCTCGCCCCCGCGCTGGCGGCGGGCTGCTGCGTGGTGCTCAAGCCGTCGGAAGTGACTCCGCTGGCGGAGCTGGAACTGGCGGCGATCATTGCCGACAGCGGCTTGCCCGATGGCGTGTTCAACCTGGTGTGCGGCACCGGCCTGGCGGTGGGCGCGCCGTTGGCGGCGGACCCGCGAGTGGCGAAGATCTCGTTCACCGGCAGCAATGCGGTGGGGGTCCAGGTCATGCAGCGGGCGGCGGAAACCGTCAAGGGCGTGAGCCTGGAACTGGGCGGCAAGTCATCCTTGCTGGTGCTGGCCGATGCCGACCTGGAGCTGGCGGTGGAGCTGGCCTGTGGCGGCGGTTTCTTCAATGCCGGGCAGATGTGCTCGGCCACCAACCGGGTGCTGGTCGCCGACGAACTGGCCGATGAGTTCCTCTTGCGGCTCAAGGCCCGAGCCGAGGCTATTCGGGTGGGCGACCCGTGCGACCCGCAGGTGGCCATGGGCCCCCTGGTCAATCAGGCGCAATACCGGCGCGTGCTGGCGCACATCGAGCGCGGCTTGAATGTCGGCGCCAAGCTGGTGTGTGGCGGCGGTCGTCCGGCGGGGTTGGCCCAGGGCTTTTTCATCCAGCCCACGGTGTTCACCGAAGTGCCGCTGGACAGCGCCCTGTGGCGCGAAGAGATCTTTGGCCCGGTGCTTTGCGTGCGCAGCGTGAGCAGCGAGCAGGAGGCAATCGCGCTGGCCAATGACAGTGAGTTTGGTTTGGTGGCCAGTGTGGTGGGGGCGGACGTGGAGAATGCCGAACGGGTCGCCAATGCCCTACAGGCCGGCCTGGTGTGGATCAACGCACCCCAGGTGATCTTTCCTCAGACCGCCTGGGGCGGCTACAAGCAGAGCAGCATCGGCCGCGAACTGGGCCCCTGGGGCTTGCAAGCCTTCCAGGAGCTCAAACACGTAATCCGCGCCCTGTAGGAGCCGGCTTGCCGGCGACCCCGGGTTACCCGCCAACCCGCAGGCGCGCCATGTCCCGCAACGGCGGCGCGCCAAACAGCCGGCTGTATTCGCGGCTGAACTGCGACGGGCTTTCATAGCCGACCCGGTAACCCGCCGCCGAAGCCTCCAGCCCCTCGGCCAGCATCAGGCGTCGGGCTTCCTGCAGGCGCAGCTGTTTCTGGTACTGCAACGGGCTCATGGCGGTCATGGCCTTGAAGCGGTGGTGCAGGGTCGACACGCTCAGGTTGACTTCCCGGGCCAGGTCATCGATGCGCAACGGGTGGACGAAATTGCCGTTGAGCCACTTGATGGCCTGGTTGACCCGGTGGCCCTGGCTGTTGGCGGTGGCGATCTCATACAGGCGGTGGCCCTGGGGGCTGCGCAGCAGGCGATAGAGAATTTCCCGGCGCACCAGCGGCGCGAGCATGGCGATGTCTTTCGGGGTGTCCAGCAGGCGGGTCAGGCGCAGCACGGCGTCGAGCATGGCCGCATCCAGGCGTTCCACATAGAGGCCGCGCCCGGTGGGCCGGGTGGGTACGCCCAGAGGGCCGGCATCGGCGATCAGCGCATTGATCTCGCCGGGGTCGATGTCCAGGCGCAGGGCCAGGATCGGCTCTTGCGGCGAGACGATCGCCACCTTGCCGCTCAGCGGCACGGAAACCGAGACCACCAGGTAATTCAGCGGGTCGTAGTTGTAGCTTTCATCGGCCAGGCGCACTTCCTTGCGGCCCTGGGCCATGATGCACAGCGCCGGCTGCGCCAGCACCGAGCCGAAGTGATGGGAGCTGCTGTGGCGCGAGACGAACAGTGAGTCGATGGCGGTGGCGTAGCTGCCGTCTTCGGCGGTGTTGCGCGCAATGATCGCAGCCAGTTCCACGCGCTGGCGTTCCATCTCCGGAGCCAGGGGCGGTGGCAGGGTATCCAGTGATGACATGGGGCGCCTCGGGTGTTTGCAATCGGCACAGCTTAAGTTTGTGCAAGAGTCGCGGGTAGGCGAATCCTGCGTAAAACTTGCCTGATCCTGCTGCTTGCGCGCGCGATAGACAAGATGAGCCGACGCTCGGGGGCTTCACTTGCTTGAAACACCGTTGTAACGCGTTTGCCCCATGCCGCTGCCCAAGCCATGGGGAAACCTGCTTGTCGCAGGATTGGGCAAATCAACGGCAGAAATCGACTAACGCGCGAAAGGGCCCGCCCCGTATCGTTGATCCTGTCGCAGCCCGTCCCTGGCTGCCTCGACAACACCCTGGGAGGGTCGCACATGTCCACGCATATTCCGGTCAGTCACATGGCCTTTGTCCGAGCCCGGGCCGGGCGTTCCAAGGAGTTGGGTGCGCGCTTGAGCAGCCTGATCGAACCGTCGCGCCAGGCCAGCGGTTGCCTGCACTTCGCCCTGCAGCATTCGCAATGCGATGCCGAGCTGTGGCTGGTGTCCGGCTTCTGGAGCAGCCAGCAGGCGATGACCGCCTATTTCAGCTCGCCGGCCATGGCGATCTTTGCCGAGCTGGTGCAGGACCTGGTGGTCAACAGCCTGGATTTTCATACCTTCAGCACGGTATCGGCGCTGCAAGCCCATGGCGAATACGCGCAACTGCAGCGCGCACCGCTGCACAAGCTGGCCAGTTGAAGGTTTAGAATGGCCGACTTTTCATTGGCCAGGACTTGCAACATGGCACGCAAAGAGTTTGCACATTACGAAGCCGTTTCCGCTGTGGTTCCCGGGGAGGGCGGCTACAGCGCCGCCATCGCCGTCAAAGCCCTCGGAGCATCGGGCGCCCCGCGTTTTCATAAAGTCCTGAACGAGCAGAAGTTCAAGACCGCCCATGACGCCGACCAGGCTGCCGCACAACAACTCGAACAGTTGGCCGACGTCGATCAGGACGGCGAATTGAGCTGGAAAGCCGACTGATTCGCCGCGCTACTTGACCGCCCCCGGGCGGTGCATCTTGAACAACGCTTCCGGCCCCAGCTGGAAGTAATCCGCCGGCCCGCCGCCGCGCAGAATCGGCTCTGCCGCGGCGGTGTCGTAGATCCCGTCCTTGAGCAGCCACTGGGCGATATGCACGGCGACCACCTCGCCGAGAATCAGCCAGCTCGGCACCAGCTCTTTGTCCGCCCGCTGCAATTGAATGATCTGGGTGACCTTGCACTCGAAGGACACCGGGCTCTCGGCTACCCGCGGCACACTGATGATCTTCGAGGCCACCGGCGTCAAGCCGGCCAGGGCGAACTCGTCGACCTCGGGCGCAACCGCGGCGCAGCTCTGGTTCATCTGCTCGGCCAGCGGCCGGGTGGCCAGGTTCCAGGCGAATTCACCAGTGGCCTCGATGTTGTTCAGGCTGTCTTTGCGCCCGACGCTGGAGAACCCGATGATCGGTGGAATGTAGTTGAAGGCATTGAAGAAGCTGTAAGGCGCCAGGTTCAGGCGGCCTTGTGCATCCTGGGAGGAGATCCAGCCGATGGGACGCGGGCCGACGATGGCATTGAACGGGTCATGGGGCAGACCGTGGCCCAGGGCGGGTTGGTAGAAGTGGATATCGTCGGACATGGCTCAAGGTTCCTGCTGTGGGGCGAGTGAAGGGCGCCATAGTGCAGTGCGTCATGCGCGAATTCCAGCGTTGCGCCCCTGGTTGAGGCCGCTGGTGGAGCCGGTTGGCGGAGCACAAAAGACTAAGCCCGGCCGAAGCCGGGCTGTGATGTCAGGTGAATCGATCAGCTGATGGTGGCGGAACCAGTGCGGTCGTAGCCATCGGCGGCGAAGGTGGCGGAGCCGGTGCGGTCGTAGCCGTCTTCAGCGAGGGTGGCGGAGCCGGTGCGGTCGTAGCCGTCTTCAGCGAGGGTGGCGGAACCAGTGCGGTCGTAGCCATCGGCGGCGAAGGTAGCCGAACCGGTGCGGTCGTAGCCGTCTTCAGCAAGGGTGGCGGAACCAGTGCGGTCATAGCCATCGGCGGCGAAGGTGGCGGAACCAGTGCGGTCGTAGCCATCGGCGGCGAAGGTAGCGGAACCGGTGCGGTTGTAGCCGTCTTCAGCGAGGGTGGCGGAACCAGTGCGGTCGTAGCCATCGGCGGCGAAGGTAGCGGAACCGGTGCGGTTGTAGCCATCTTCAGCGAGGGTGGCGGAACCGGTGCGGTCGTAACCGTCGGCAGCGAGGGTGGCGGAACCGGTGCGGTCGTAACCGTCGGCAGCGAAGGTGTTGGCAGCCAGTACCGACAGGGTCAGGGCGAGGATCAGTTTGGTTTTCATGGCGGTGTCTCCGGGTTCGTTGAGGTGTTTGCGTTGGGCTTGATGTGAATCCTACTCCGATAAAGTTGATTAAAAAGCGCAAATAAATGCTTATTAAAATCTAACTTATCGATATGTATAAGGGCGTCACTCACCGCCGATCAGCGCATTCAGGCCTCACTACAGATACGCACCAAGTCGCAACTTGGATTCAGTAGCAGCCTAAGGAGCCGGCATTAACTGACCGTTAATGGCCCAGTCCACGGGCAGCAAAGGATCAAAAAAACCATCAACGGTTTTTTCATTCGGCCCCGACCTATTTTTCACTCCCGAGCGTTCAGCCTTCGCGCAGGCCTGCAACCCACGACAGGCCATTTCGAATGCGACCCTTGGAGCTCCTTGATCAATGAACAAACTTCCCCAGATCACCCTGGCCTTCTGGGTCATGAAAATCTGCGCGACAACCTTGGGGGAAACCGCCGGTGACCTGCTGTCGATGACCCTGAATGTCGGTTACGCCATCAGCTCGATGATCCTGATCAGCGTGTTCCTGCTGACGCTGATCACCCAGCTGCGGTCCAAGACCTACAACCCGGTGCTGTACTGGATCGTGATTCTCTCCACCAGTACCGCCGGCACCACCCTGTCGGACTTCATGGACCGCACCCTGGGCCTGGGCTATGCCAGTGGCTCGTTGATCCTGATCGGGATGCTGCTGGCGATCTTCGCCGCCTGGCGCCTGAGTGGCGACTCGCTGAACGTCGACAAGATCCAGACCTTTCGCGGCGAGCTGTTCTACTGGATGGCGATCCTGTTTTCCAACACCCTGGGCACCGCTCTGGGCGATTACCTGGCGGACGATTCGGGGCTGGGCTTTGCCGGCGGGGCGTTGCTGATCGGCTCGACCATTGCCCTGGTGGTCCTGCTCAAGTACTGCACCAGGCTCTCGTCGGTGCTGCTGTTCTGGGTGGCCTTCGTGCTGACCCGGCCGTTCGGCGCCACTTTGGGCGACTTCCTCACCAAGCCCCATGAAAAGGGTGGCCTGGACTTCGGCACCATCGGCTCGTCGGCGGTACTGGCGGGGATCCTGCTGGTGATGATCGTCGGTGCGTCCTGGGCGCAGAACCGCTACGCGCGCCAGGGTGCCGCCGAGCTCTCCTGATCTGTAGCAGTCGGCTTGCCGGCGCAAGCCTCCCCACAGATCGCGAAACAGCGCCCGGGCCTTGCACCCGGGCGCTGTCGTTTTCAGTCGGTTTCGATCCGCGAATGCTTGCGGGTGTCCTTCATGGTCGCGTAGACCAGCAGCGAACAGGCGATACAGGCGGTGACGTACCAGTAGTAGCCGGTTTCCATGCCGATGCTCTTGAACCACAGGGCGATGTATTCCGCGGTGCCGCCGAAGATCGACACGGTCAGTGCGTAGGGCAGGCCCACGCCCAGGGCGCGGATTTCCGTGGGGAACAGCTCGGCCTTGACCACTGCGTTGATCGAGGTGTAGCCGCTGACGATGATCAGCGCGGCCATGATCAGGAAGAACGCGCCCCACCAGGTCTGGATGGTGTGCAGGGTGGTGAGGATCGGCACGGTGAACAGGGTGCCGAGGATGCCGAAGGCAATCAGGATCGGCCGCCGGCCCACTTTGTCCGAGAGCGCACCGATCACCGGTTGCAGGCACATGAACAGGAACAGCGTGGCGGCGGAAATGGTGGTGGAGTCGGAGATGCTCATGCCGACGGTGTTCACCAGGTATTTCTGCATGTAGGTGGTGTAGGTGTAGAAGGCCAGGGTGCCGCCCATGGTCAAGCCGACCACAGTCATCAACTCCTTGGGATGACGCATCAGGGTGCGCATCAGGCTTTCTTTCGGCTTTTCCTTCTTCTTGGTGAAGGATTCGGTTTCTTCCATGCCGCGACGCAGGTACAGGGCCACGACCGCACACAGGGCGCCGATGCCGAACGGAATCCGCCAGCCCCAGGATTGCAGCTCCTCGGTGGTCAGAATGTTCTGCAGCACGATCAGTACGCCCAGGGCGATGAGCTGACCGGAGATCAGGGTCACGTACTGGAAGCTGGAGAAGAAGCCGCGACGCTCCTTGGTCGCCATCTCGCTGAGGTAGGTGGCCGAGGTGCCGTATTCACCGCCCACCGACAGGCCCTGCATCAGGCGCGCCAGCACCAGCAGGATGGGAGCGCCGACGCCGATGGTTTCGTAACCCGGAGTCAGGGCGATGATCAGCGAGCCGAAGCACATCAGCAGCACCGAGGCCATCAAGGCGGCCTTGCGGCCCTTGCGGTCGGCGTACAGGCCCATCAGCCAGCCACCGATCGGGCGCATCAGGAAGCCCACGGCGAAGATCGCCGCAGTGTTCAGCAGTTGTGCGGTGGTGTCGCCCTTGGGGAAGAAGACCTTGGCGAAGTACAGCGAGAAGGCAGCGTAGACGTACCAGTCGTACCACTCGACCATGTTGCCCACGGAACCGCTGAAGATCGACTTCAGACGGCTGGCGGTGGTCTTTTCGGTGGCGGATGCGGCCGCCGACCCGGCAGGCAGGGTATTAGAGATATCCATGACGGATCCTTCTATTCATTGTTTTTGTGGAGCGCGCGCAAGCGCAGCCTGCTGGGGCTATAGCAGGACCTGTGCCAAGGGCGAGAAGCCCGGGCTAGAGGGGTTTGGCTGGGGTGGATAAGCGGAAATCCGCCTATCAAGGGCTTTGGGGTAGGCGGGAAATTGCCGAAAGGCGCGCGGCCCCTGGGGGACGCGTTCGGGCGGCGTGCCGTTTGCGGGTGTGGGTGTGGCTGCACCTGGCTTGAGGGCCTGTTCGCCGGCAAGCCGGCTCCTACAGGCGGGGGTTATTGGTCCTTGAGGAACATTTCCCGGGTCAGGCGGTGACGCTGCATTTTTTCATTCAGGGTTCGGCGCGGCAGTTGCAGTTCGTTGAGCACGGCCTTGATCTCGCCCTTGTGGCGGGTCAGGGCGGCGCGCAGGCATTGGGCTTCGAAGGCTTCTTGCTGCGCGGCCAGGGATTGGCCGGCTTCCAGGACTTCGGCCTGCGGCTCCCCGAGGCCCAGCACCTGACGCTCGGCGGCGTTGGCCAGTTCGCGCACGTTGCCAGGCCAGTCGTGACTGAGCAGGCGGCTCAACTGGGCGCCACTCAAGGGCGCGACGCTGCGCCCCAGGCGCTCGGCGGCGGACTGGGCGAAGTGTTCGTAGAGTTGCGGAATGTCTTCGCGGCGTTCGCGCAAGGGCGGCAGGCGCAATTCGGCCACGGTCAGGCGATAGGCCAGGTCTTCGCGGAAACGTCCGGCCCGTGCCTCTTCCAGCAGGTCCGGCTTGGTGGCGGCGATCACCCGCAGGTCGACCTTGATGCTCTGGTTGGCGCCCAGGCGTTCCAGCTTCTGTTCCTGCAACACCCGCAGCAGCTTGACCTGTTGGGCCAGGGGCATGCTTTCGATCTCGTCGAGAAACAGCGTGCCGCCGTCGGCGTATTCCAGCTTGCCGATGCGCTTGCCCTGGGCGCCGGTGAAGGCGCCACTTTCATGGCCGAACAGTTCGGCCTCGAACAGCTGCTCGGGGATCGCCGCGCAGTTCAGGGCGACGAAGGGCTTGCCGGCCCGGGGGCCGAAGTCGTGCAGGCAGCGGGCAACCAGCTCCTTGCCGCTGCCGGTTTCGCCACGGATCAGCACATTGACTGGCAGGGCAGCCAGGTCCAGCACCTGGCGGCGCAGGGTCTGCAAGGCTTTGGAAACCCCAAGCAAGGTGGCATCGAGCTTGGCCCGGCTGTCGGCCTGTTGGTGCAGGTGGCGGTTTTCCAGGACCAGGCGCCGCTTGTCCAGGGCCCGGCGCAGGCTGCTGAGCAGGGTATCGGGGCTGAAGGGTTTTTCCAGGAAGTCATAGGCGCCGTCGCGCATGGCCTCCACCGCCATGGGCACGTCGCCGTGGCCGGTGAGCAGGATGATCGGCAGATCAGGGTCCAGGCGCTGGACTTGGGCCAGCAGTTCCAGGCCGCTGATACCGGGCATGCGCACGTCGCTGAGGATCACCCCGGGAAAGTTCTTCGGCAGTTGCGCCAGGCAGTCCTCGCCACGGCTGAACAGCTGCACGCTGAACCCCGAGAGGCTCAGCCACTGTTCGACGGCGGTGCGGATACTGGCTTCGTCATCCACCACGATCACCGAGTTCAGCATTGGATATGGGCCTCCAGGTCGATGGGCAGGCTCAGGGTGAACACGGCGCCCTGGTCGCGGTTGGCGGCACTCAAGCGGCCCCCCAGTTCATGGACGATGGCGTAGGACACCGCCAGGCCCAGGCCCAGGCCATCGCCCACCGGCTTGGTGGTGAAGAACGGGTCGAACACGCTCAGCAGGTGCTCTTCGGCGATCCCGCCGCCGGTGTCGGCCACCCGCAGTTGCCACAGCTGGTCCTCGGCTTCGAGGCTGATCTGCAGGTGTTTTTCGGGCTTGTCCTGCATGGCGTCGAGGGCGTTGCGCAGCAGGTTGATCAGCACCTGCTCCAGGCGGATGGCATCGCCGCGAACCCAGGCCGGGCGGGTCAGGTGCAGCTCGATCTGGATGTTTTCGGCACGCAGGCGGGTTTCCAAGAGGTGCAGTGACTGGTCCACCACTGCGGCCAGATCCAGGCGTTCGCGCAGGCCGCTGGGGCTCTTGCGGGCGAAGGTCTTGAGATGGCTGGTGAGGGCGGCCATGCGGGTCAGCATGTCGTCCAGGGGCCGCAGGGCCTTGTAGGCTTCATCCACCCGGCCGTGATCCAGCAGCAGCCGCAGGGTGGCAAGCTGCATGCGCTGGGCGGTCAGGGGCTGGTTGATTTCATGGGCCAGGGCCGCGGACATCTGCCCCAGGGCGGCCAGCTTGGCCGATTGCACCAGGCCTTCCTGGGCGGTGCGCAGGTCCCGGGTACGTTCCTGGACCAACTGCTCCAGTTCTTCACGGTTGCGCTGGCGAATTTTCCCCAGGCGCCAGCGCTGGCTGAGGAACAGCAACAGGAACACCAGGGTCAGCCAGGCGCCGGCGGCGGCGAGGCCGGCATTGCGGCTTTCCTCGAAGACGCCCGCCGGTTTGCGCAGCAGGTGCAGGGTCCAGCCTTCGGCGCTCAGCGGCAGGGATTCCCACAGGTAATTGGCGACCCCGTCGGGGCCGTCGACTCGGACCAGGCTGCTGTTGGCGTCAAACCGTTGCAGGGCTGTGTGCTGCAGCGGGGTCAGGGGTTGCTTGTCGTACTGGCGGGTCAGCCGGATGTCCGCCAGGTCGTTTTCGGACAGCGGCTGCAACTGCCGATAACGCCAGCCGGGCTGGTTGGCGATAAAGATGATGCCTCGCGAGTCGCTGACCAGCAGGGTGTCATTGCCCTGGCTCCATTCATGTTCCAGCTCGGGGAACTCCAGCTTGACCACCATGGCCCCGAGGAAGTCCTCGTTGTCGGCCTTGACCGCGCTGGAGAGGAAATACCCCGGAATGCCGCTGGTCACGCCCACGGCGTAGAAGCGTCCGCTGCCCTGGCTGCGGGTCTGCTTGAAGTAGGGGCGGAATCCGTAGTTGTGCCCGACGTAGCTGCTGGGCAACTGCCAGTTGCTGGCGGCCACCGCCAGGCCTTCATGGTTGAGCAGCTCCAGGGTCGAGGAGCGGGCGGCGCCGTTGATCTTCTCCAGCTTGCGGTTCAGGGCATCCTGGGTCTGTGCCGTCACCGGGCCTTGCAGTGCCGCACGCAGCTCCGGGTCCAGGGCCAGCACCGCCGGCAGCGCGCGATAGCGCTCGATCAGGGTGTGCAGGGAGTTGGCATACAGCCCCAACTGCTCATTGGCGCGAGCCGCTTCGTCCACCAGCGCCAGGCGTTCGGCGTGGCGCATGGCCAGGCCGGCGCTGAGTACGGTGCCAGCGAGAATCACCAGGATGTAGAACGTCAAGCGGAGAGGGCGAGAGATCTGGGCCATGAGTCGGGGCAGGCTGCAATGGGGGCGGGAACGATAGCATGAGCGCCGGGTGGAACGTTGATCGCCGACAGTGTCGCGAAAGGGCGCGGCATAAAAAAAGCGGCGGGCCGTCCAATGAACAGCGCCGCCGCCTTGGCCAAACGGAGGAAGGGCTTACTGCACTTCTACCGCCAGGCTGTCACTGATCTTTTTCTGCCAGATGGCGGGACCGGTGATGTGCACCGATTCGCCCTTGCTGTCGACCGCGACGGTCACCGGCATGTCCTTGACCTCGAACTCGTAGATCGCTTCCATGCCCAGTTCGGCAAAGGCCAGGACCTTGGACTTCTTGATCGCCTGGGCCACCAGGTAGGCGGCGCCGCCGACGGCCATCAGGTACACGGCCTTGCTGTCCTTGATCGCCTCGATGGCGGTTGGACCACGCTCGGACTTGCCGATCATGCCCAGAAGGCCGGTCTGTTCGAGGATCTGCCGGGTGAACTTGTCCATCCGCGTGGCGGTGGTCGGACCGGCCGGGCCCACCACTTCGTCGCCCACTGGATCAACCGGGCCAACGTAGTAGATGAAGCGACCCTTGAGGTCCACCGGCAGGGTTTCGCCCTTGTTCAGCATCTCCACCATGCGCTTGTGCGCGGCGTCGCGACCGGTGAGCATCTTGCCGTTGAGCAGCACGGTTTCGCCCGGTTTCCAGCTCTGCACTTCTTCCGGGGTCAGGGTGTCGAGATTGACCCGACGCGCCGACGGACCGGCTTCCCAGACGATTTCCGGGTAGGCGTCCAGCGGTGGCGCTTCCAGTGCGGCCGGGCCCGAGCCGTCGAGCACGAAGTGCGCGTGGCGGGTGGCGGCGCAGTTGGGGATCATGCACACCGGCAGGGAGGCGGCGTGGGTCGGGTAGTCCATGATCTTCACGTCGAGCACGGTGGTCAGGCCGCCCAGGCCCTGGGCGCCGATGCCCAGTTGGTTGACCTTCTCGAACAGCTCCAGGCGCATTTCTTCAATGCGGTTGGACGGGCCGCGAGCCTTGAGCTCGTGGATGTCGATGGACTCCATCAACACTTCCTTGGCCATCACCGCGGCTTTCTCGGCGGTGCCGCCGATGCCGATGCCCAGCATGCCCGGTGGGCACCAGCCGGCGCCCATGGTCGGCACGGTCTTCAGGACCCAGTCGACGATCGAGTCGGACGGGTTGAGCATGGCCATTTTCGATTTGTTCTCGGAGCCGCCGCCCTTGGCCGCTACGTCCACTTCCACGGTGTTGCCGGGAACGATGGAATAGTGGATGACCGCCGGGGTGTTGTCCTTGGTGTTCTTCCGGGCGCCTGCCGGGTCGGCCAGGATCGAAGCGCGCAGGACGTTTTCCGGCAGGTTGTAGGCGCGACGCACGCCTTCGTTGATCATGTCGTCCAGGCTCATGGTGGCGCCGTCCCAGCGCACGTCCATGCCCACGCGAACGAACACGGTGACGATGCCGGTGTCCTGGCAGATCGGCCGGTGGCCGGTGGCGCACATGCGCGAGTTGATCAGGATCTGCGCCATGGAGTCACGGGCGGCCGGCGATTCTTCGCGCAGGTAGGCCTCGTGCATCGCCTGGATGAAGTCCACGGGGTGGTAGTAGGAAATGAACTGCAGGGCGTCGGCAACGCTCTGAATCAGGTCGTCTTGCTTGATCACGGTCATGAGTCGCGCTCCTCTAAAAGACGGGAACATTTAATAAGGTGGCTGCAGCAGGGTACATCGGTCGGTTGCAGACACCTTCTAAGGCACGCCGGACAGACAACTGGCGCGACGCTAAAAAGGCGCGGCAGTATACCGCGCCTGGGGGCCCGGCACACCCGCCAGCCGGGCAAACGAAAGTCGCCTATCGGATGGGCATTGTTCTTGCCTGGATCGGCGGCGAAACCGCGGAACACGGCTTAAAATTTGGATAGTCATTTGCAGGGCGCGGCACTAAAGTGGCAACTGGCCTGCAGGGTAGAGACACTCTTTAAGCCTCCTTTCTCACGGTGAATCGACGATTGACCCATAAAGCCATCCAGAGCTTGCTACTCAAGCGCTTCAGCATTGCCGTGGGCACCTACGGACTGATCCTGCTGCTGTTCTGGCTGGCGGTTCTTACGGGGCATTATCGCGCCTCCATCAGCAGTGCACTGATGGGCAGCGCATTGGTGCTGGCCAGCCAGGGACTGCTGTACTGGGTCTTCATCAGTGGCCGCAACCTGCGCTTTGCCGACCCCAGCCTGACCGAGGTCCAGGTGGTGTTGGGCATCGCCTGGCAGACCTGGCTGATTGCCCACCTGGATCAGGCCCGCGGCGCTTTCCTGGTGTTCTATATCCTGCCGCTGCTGTTCGGCCTGTTTCACTTGTCCCGTCGCGCCTACCTGCGCTGCGCGGCGCTGATCTTCTTCTGCTTTGCCGGGGTCAATCTGTGGGACGGCTTTCGCTTTGCCCTCGAGGATCCGCAACTGGCGGCGCTGCAAGTCTGTGTGTTGCTGGTGATGCTGGTGTGGATGTGCCTGTACGCCGCCTATGTGCAAGCCTCGCGCTCGCGCATGCGGCAGCGGCGTTTTGCCTTGCAGGCTCACCAGGACACGCTGCGCGGAATGATGCGGCAGCTGGAGGATCTGGTGGCCACCGACGAGCTGACCGGTCTGTTCAATCGCCGGCACTTCCTGCGCAACGCCAGCCGCGAACTGCAGGCCATGGGCCAGGAGCAGGTGCATGGGTTGGCGCTGATCGATCTGGATCATTTCAAGCGCATCAACGATCTGCATGGTCATGCGGCGGGGGATCAGGTGCTGCAGGCCTTCGCCGGGGTGGCCAGCGCCTGCCTGCGGGACGGCGATGTGCTGGCGCGCTACGGCGGTGAGGAGTTTGTGGTCCTGTTGCCCGAATGTGATGCCGAGCGCCTGACAGCCTGCTGCGAACGGCTGCGCCTGGCCTTCATGGAGGTGCAACTGGTGGGCTTGAATGTGCGTGACCTGAGTCTGTCCGCGGGGATGACCCTGCTGCGGGCCGGCGATGACCTGGACATGGCGCTGCAACGGGCCGATCAGGCGCTGTACCGGGCCAAGCGCGATGGCCGCAATCGTTGCTCGGCGGCCTGGGAAAACCTCGATGCCTGAATTGACCGTCGGTAGTCGGCGTTGGTCGGTGGCGCCGGCGAGCAATCTGCTGGATGCCTTGAATCAGGCTGGTGTGGCGGTGCCCTACAGTTGCCGCGCCGGCAGTTGTCACGCCTGTCTGGTGCAGTGTGTAAACGGACTGCCCAGCGACAGCCGGCCGGATGCCCTGAGCGATGAGCAGCGCCGTCGCGGCTGGCGCCTGGCCTGTCAGTGCCAGGTGGTGGAGGACCTGCAGGTCGAAACCTTCGATCCGTTGCGCGATGGCCTGCCGGCCCAGGTGGTCGGGCTCGACTGGCTATCGCCCACAGTCCTGCGCTTGCGTCTGCAGCCTGAGCGGCCATTGCGTTATCGCGCCGGCCAGCACCTGGTGCTGTGGACGGCCGGTCAGGTGGCCCGGCCGTATTCTTTGGCCAGCCTGCCGGAAGAAGACCGCTTTCTGGAGTTTCACCTGGACTGTCGGCACCCGGGGCAATTCAGTGATGCGGCGCGCCAGCTGCAGCTGGGCGATACGCTCTCTCTGGGCGAGTTGCGCGGTGGCGCCTTGCACTACGACCCGGACTGGCAGCAACGGCCCCTTTGGCTGTTGGCGGCGGGCACCGGGCTGGCGCCGCTGTTTGGCATTTTGCGCGAGGCCTTGCGGCAGGATCACCAAGGCCCTATTCGCCTCATTCACCTGGCCCATGACCGTTCTGAACATTACCTGGCCAAACCCTTGGCTGCGCTGGCGGCGAACCGTGCGCAACTGAGTGTCGAGCTGTGGCAGGGGGCTGAGCTGACGGCGGCTTTGGCGCAACTACGGCTTGTTTCCCGGCAAACCCTGGCCTTACTCTGCGGGCACCCCGACAGTGTCGAAGCCTTTGCCCGGCGCCTGTACCTGGCGGGGTTGCCGCGCAATCAACTGCTGGCCGATGTGTTCCTGCCCCGTGGTTGAGCGCTGACTTTTCCAAAGCGAGATCTCCATGACCGATGCCATCGAGCTGCACCGCGAAGGTGGGCTGCTGACCCTGCGCCTGAATCGCCCCGACAAGAAAAACGCCCTGACCCGTGCCATGTACAGTCGTCTGGCGCAAGCCCTGGCCGAGGCGGACGCCGATCCGCAAATCAATGCCCTGCTGATCTGCGGCAGCAGCGAATGCTTTACCGCCGGCAACGACATCGCCGATTTCCTCGAGCAGCCTCCCCAGGATCTCGACAGCCCGGTGTTCCACTTCATGCGCAACCTGTTCGATTGCCGCAAGCCGGTGGTGGCTGCGGTGGCGGGGGCGGCGGTGGGTATTGGCACCACCTTGCTGCTGCATTGCGATCTGGTCTACGTCAGTCGTGATGCGCGCTTGCGCATGCCCTTCGTCAACCTTGGGCTGTGTCCGGAGTTCGGCTCGAGCCTGATCCTGCCGCGCCTGCTGGGGCGGGCCAAGGCCGCTGAGTTGCTGCTGCTCGGCGAAGGCTTCAGTGGCGAACAGGCCGCGGCCTGGGGCATTGCCACTGCGGCTCTGGGCGATGGTGCAGCGACCTTGGCCAAGGCCCGGGAGGCGGCCTTGCGTTTCGGTCAGCTGGCGCCCGACGCGGTGCAGATCAGCAAGCGCCTGATGCAGGCGCCGGACCGCGAGCAACTGCGCCAGGTCATTGAGCAAGAGGGCGTGGAATTCACCCGACGCCTGCAGTCCCCGGAAGCGATTGCCGCGCTGTCCGGGTTTCTCGCCAAGGGCTGAGGCCTTCGACATCTGTTGTGTGCGGGCATGAAAAAGCCCCGGCGTTTCTGGCGCCGGGGCTTTTTTGTTCAACTGGCCAGTATCAGACCATCGGGTCGCCAACGTGCAGGATCTTCATGCCGTTGGTGCCGCCGGTGGTGTGGTAGCTGTCGCCTTTGGTGAGGATCACCCAATCGCCTTTCTCGACCACGCCGCGCTTGAGCAGCTCGTCGATCGCGGCCTGGCTGACCTGCTCGGGCGGCAGGGAGGCCGGGTCGAACGGGATGGTGTACACGCCACGGAACATCGCCGCGCGAGCCTGGGTTTCACGGTGCGGGGAGTAGGCGTAGATCGGCACCGAGGAGCGGATGCGCGACATGATCAGCGGGGTGTAGCCACTCTCGGTCAGGGCGATGATCGCCTTGACGCCCGGGAAGTGGTTGGCGGTGTACATGGCGGCCAGGGCGATGCTCTGGTCGCAGCTTTCGAACACCTTGCCCATGCGGTGGCTGGAGGTCTTGCTGGTGGGGTGTTTTTCCGCACCGACACAGATCCGCGCCATGGCTTGCACCGCTTCCAGCGGGTAGGCACCGGCGGCGCTTTCCGCCGAGAGCATCACGGCGTCGGTGTAGTCGAGCACGGCGTTGGCCACGTCGGACACTTCGGCGCGGGTCGGCATCGGGTTCTGGATCATCGACTCCATCATCTGGGTCGCGACGATCACCGCCTTGTTGTGGCGACGGGCATGAAGAATGATTTTCTTCTGGATGCCCACCAGCTCGGCATCGCCGATTTCCACGCCCAGGTCGCCACGGGCCACCATCACCGCGTCACTGGCGTTGATCAGGCCGTCGAGGGTTTCGTCGTCGGCCACGGCTTCGGCGCGTTCGATCTTGGCCACCAGCCAGGCGGTGCCGCCGGACTCGTCACGCAGCTTGCGCGCGTATTCCATATCGGCGGCGTCGCGAGGGAAGGACACGGCCAGGTAGTCGACCTGCATTTCGGCGGCCAGCTTGATGTCGGCCTTGTCTTTTTCGGTCAGGGCCGGAGCGGTCAGGCCGCCGCCACGCCGGTTGATGCCTTTGTGGTCGGACAGCGGGCCGCCGACGGTCACCACGCAATGCAGCTCGGTGGCGGTGGCGGCTTCCACGCGCATCACCACGCGGCCATCGTCCAGCAGCAGCTCGTCATTGACCCCGCAGTCCTTGACCAGGTCCGGGTAGTCGATGCCGACGATGTCCTGGTTGCCTTCGGTCAGCGGGTGCACGGTGGAGAAGGTGAACTTGTCACCGATCTTCAGTTCGATGCGCTTGTTGGCGAATTTGGCGATGCGGATTTTCGGGCCTTGCAGGTCACCGAGGATGGCCACGAAGCGGCCGTGCTTGGCGGCCAGGTCGCGGACCAGTTGGGCGCGAGCCTTGTGCTCGTCCGGCGTGCCGTGGGAGAAGTTCAGGCGGGCGACATCCAGGCCTGCAAGAATCAACTGTTCGAGAACTTCCGGCGAGTTACTGGCCGGGCCAAGGGTGGCAACGATTTTGGTACGACGAACGGACATGCACGGACTCCTGAGTTCAAGCGCAACGAGAGGCTACTATGCTCCGAAGTTGTAGTCATTGTTCGTTTGCACTACTTATTGCTTTGTTTGTTTACCGCAACAACCTTGAAGATTTTTGCCGATGAGTCGATACACTGCACAAGACAGGAGATACCCCATGCGATTCGTACTCATTGCTATCTTGGCCGTCAGTGTTGTCGGCTGCACCCGCTGGTCCATGAACCATCATTTGAATAACGCCTATCGCGCTTACGATCGCGGTAATTGCGAGAGCGTGATGCTCGAGTTGAGCCAGGTCGACCGTGACAGCCGTGCGCGGCGCTATATCCAGCCGGAAGTGTCGATGCTGCGCGGGCAATGCCTGGAGCGGCAGAAGTTGTTCGTCGATGCGGCGCAGACTTATCAGTTCATCATTACCCAGTACCCCAGCAGCGAGTACGCCTACCGTGCCCGTGCGCGCCTGGATACGTTGCAGCAACTGGGTCACTACCCGGCAAACGGTGCGGCGCAAGTTCGCCACACTGCGTTGTAAGTCACAGCGCTGCGGGGCAGTGTAATTGCCCCTCGCGCTTGAGCTAACATTTGTTCAGGTTGTTCGAACACGCCCCGGTTCCTGCCTGGGGCAGTGGCGTTGAAATCCTCCTGATGATTTTCCTCGCAACTCGAATCCTGGCGAACGAGCCGCTCTTGCAGGCCCGTTCCGATGCACTAGTGCGGTCATGCTTAATGGCCTTTCATAGCGATACCCAGCATGTTCACTGAACCGCGGATCGAGCGGCATCAACTGCCGTCCTACTTGAGAGTCTTCAATCGGTTTACCGACAAGCCTGTCGGTTTCCTGGGCAATATTTCCGCGGACGGGCTGATGCTGATCAGCCCGTTGCCGATGCTGATCGGCGCCGCGTTCGAGTTGCGGGTGAAAGTCCCCGGCGGTGATGGACAGCTGCAGTTCATCGACTTCAGCGCCTGGTGCCTGTGGTGTCACGAGGACCTGACCCCGCGCCAGTACGACAGCGGGTTCAGCCTGCTGCGAGCGAACGCCGACTTCGTCGAACTGGAGCAGGCCCTGCGGCACTACTTCAGCTTTCACCCCTTGCCGACATCGGCTTGACAGGCCCGATCGCCGTTACAGGCTGCCGGCTTTCTTCCAGCTCAGGTAACGGCTGACCAGTTCCGCGCCAAGCTCTCCGGGGCGGACGTCGAGCAGGGCGATGCCGTGAGCGCTGAGTCGTTCGTGAAGTTCGGCGCGACCGTTCAGGTAGTTCACCGTCGCGCTGTAGAGCAGCGCTTCGGGCAAGGTCTGCACCGGGTTCTGGCGCAACTGGTCGAGCACTTCCTCGCGCAGGCTGGCCACCAGCACCCGATGCTGGCGTCCGATGCGCTTGACCGCGGTCAGCAGCTCCTCATCGTCTTCATCCCGCAGGTTGGTGACCAGCACCACCAGGGCCCGGCGCTTCTGCCGGGCCAGCAGTTCACTGGCGGCGGCCTGGTAGTCGGCGGGGCGCTGGCTGGTGTGCAGATCGTAGACGCCGTTGAGCAGCACATTCAGATGGGCCTGTCCCTTGACCGGCGCCACGTAGCGCGAGCGCTCCCCGGCAAAAGCGTGAAGACCCACGGCATCGCCCTGGCGCAGGGCCACGTAACTGAGCAGCAGGCTGGCGTTGAGGGCATGGTCGAAATGCGCCAGTTCGTCGTCCTGGCTGCGCATGCGGCGTCCGCAGTCGAGCATGAAAATGATCTGCTGGTCGCGCTCGTCCTGATACTCCCGGGCGATGGGCGTGCGCTGGCGGGCGGTGGCTTTCCAGTCGATCTGCCGCAGGCTGTCGCCTTCGCGAAACTCGCGCAACTGATTGAACTCCAGGCCCAGACCGCGACGTTGCAACTGGCGCACCCCAAGTTGGCTGAGCCAGTTGTCCACCGCCAGCAATTGCGCGCCGTACAGGCGGGCGAAGTCCGGATAGACCCGGGTGCTGTCTTGCACCTTGAGCAAACGTCTGGCGCTCCACAGGCCCAGAGGGCTGGGCAGCGCCACTTCACACTGGTCGAAGTCGAAATGCCCGCGTTGCAGCGGCCGCACGCTGTAGCCGACCTTGCTGACCTGGCCGGGCTCCAGGTCGACGGACTGCGGCAGATGCTCGAAGCCCAGGCCGTGCGGCGGATGATCGAACAGTTGCACGTGCAGCGCCTGCCCGTAGGCATGGCGGATCTCCAGTTGCACTTCGCTCCAGCGCCCCAGGGGCAGGCTGCCGGGCAACTGGCGCCGGACCTCGGGCGAGGCCAGGCGCGACAGGCGCAGGGCATCGATCAGGGCCAGCAGCAACAGCGCCAGCAACAGGCCCCAGGCGATCGAGTCCAGGCGCGGCATGGCCTGGATGCCCAGTGCGCGCATGGCGCCCAGGAGCAGGTCCAGGCCGGCCAGCGTGCCCAGCCAGATGAGCAACAGACGGGTCGGTTTCATCGTGCTGTACGGCTCACAAGCGCGGAGCCGGGATCTGTTCGAGCATCTGCTTGAGCACCTGCTCCACCGACAGCCCTTCGATATCCAGCTCCGGAGCGATCCGCACCCGGTGCCGCAGCACGGCCATGGCGCAGCCCTTGATGTCATCGGGGATCACGAATTCGCCGCCACGCAACAAGGCCCGGGCCCGGGCCCCGCGAACCAGGGCAATCGAGGCCCGAGGACCGGCGCCGAGGCTCAGGCCCGGCCAGCTGCGGGTGGCCCGGGCCAGGCGCACGGCATAGTCGAGCACCTGATCGTCCAGCGGCAGTTCACTGGCGATGCGCTGCAGGGCCAGCACGTCCTTGGCCTGGAGCACGGTGCGCAGGGGCTGCACATCGAGCATGTCGGCGCGGGTCGAACGCGCCACCTGGCGGACCATGTCCAGCTCCTCGTCGGCATCCGGATAGTCCATGCGCAGCTTGAGCATGAAACGGTCCAGTTCGGCTTCCGGCAGCGGGTAGGTGCCTTCCTGTTCGATGGGGTTCTGGGTGGCCAGGACCATGAACGGCTGGGCAATGGGCAGGGCCCGGCCTTCCAGGGTGACCTGGCGTTCCTGCATGGCTTCCAGCAGGGCGGCCTGGGTCTTGGCCGGCGCGCGGTTGATCTCGTCCGCCAGCAACAGGTTGGTGAACAGCGGGCCCTTGCGCAGCTTGAACTGTTCGCTCTGCAGGTCGTACACCGCGTGGCCGGTGACATCGCTGGGCATCAGGTCCGGGGTGAACTGGATCCGCGCGAAGTCACCGCCAAAGCAGCGGGCCAGGGCCCGCACCAGCAGAGTCTTGCCGAGGCCGGGAACCCCTTCGAGCAGCACGTGGCCACCGGCGATCAGGGCGGTCAGCACGTCATCGATCACCGCTGTCTGGCCGATCAGCACTTTTTGCAGTTCCTGGCGCACGGCCTGGGCCAGCTGGCTGGCGCGCTGGCGCTGCTGGGCTACATGGTCCTGGTGCGCTGGCGCCTCGGAGGTGTCTTGGGATTCGACGGGTTGTTCGCTCATAGGGCATTCCTGAGTGTTTGCAGGTGGGCGACCTGGTGGCTGAAATCAGCGCTGGAAAGGCGCTGCCCGGACAAGGGTTGCAGGGCCTGTTGCACGGCGCTGACAGGCTGTTGGCTGAGCAGGGCGAGGACTTCCCACTGGGCTTGGGGCGGTAATTGCTCGAAGCCCGGATGGCGACGCCGCGCCCGGCGCCGGATATCCAGATGCAGGGCTTGCAGCAGCGGCGCCTGGCCGCCGTGGCGCAGGAGAAAGTCGGCGCTGGCCCGCAGGTGTTCGCGCAGTTGACGCCGGGCCTTGGGGGCCGGTGCCTGCAACGGACCCTGGCGGCTGCCGGCCTGCCACAGCCACATGCCGATCAACAGTGCCAGGGCCACCAGCGCCTGGGGGAAATAGCGCCAGAGCAATTGCCAGAGGCTTGGGTGGTCGGTGTTGAACAACAGGGTCACCGCCGTATCGGTATTCAGGTACCACAGCAGCCAGGCGTTGTCGTAAAGGCCGATGGCCGGGGTTTTCCAGATCTCGGCATCGGTCAGTACGGTGACCGAACCCTGGCCGTAATCAAGCTGGATCATGTGGGTGGCCACGCCGCTGTTGGCCCAGGACTGGGCCAGGCTGTCCGGGTCGTCCAGGTGAAAGGCGGTATTGAAACTGACGTAGGCCGGGGCCTGTTCGTCTTCCAGGTAGAGCTTGGTCAGTTTCGGGAACGGGTCGTCAGCGTCCTGTTCCGGCGGTTCTTCCAGGTCGGCGCTGAGCTGCTGATGGATCTGCACCCGGTCCAGCAGCAAATCACCGCTTTGCTCGGTGTCTTCGTCCCACAGGGCTTCGGCGACAAAGATCAGCCGGCCACCGGCACGGGCCCAGTCCAGTACCTGGTCGACCTGGCGCGGGCTCATGTTGGAGCGTTCGCCGAGCAGCAGCAGGCTGTTGCCGACCGGCTTGAGGGTGGCCAGTACGTCCAGGCCGTTGGCGTGGTCGACCTTGAGGCCGCGCTCGCGCAAAAACATCTCGGCGGCCAGATAGGGATTGGCCTGGGCCTCGGGCGACGGGCCGTGATCGATCAGTTCCTGATAGGGCGTGGCCTGGCGATACAGGGCGTAGCCGGCAGCGCCCAGTACCAGGATCAGCAGCAGCGCCAGGCCGCCCCACAGGTAGCGCTTCATGGGCAGGCTCCGGGGCCGAACAGGCTACGCCAGCCATCGCACAGCCGTGCTTGCAGGTCGGCGCCAGGCACGCGATGCCCGTAGGCCATGTTCTGCCAGTGGGTGGTCAGCTCGCGGCTGAAGGCTTCCAGGGACGGTTGCTGCAGCGCCTTGATCCGCTCCAGTACCTGGCCTTCGGTGTCGGCCATGCTCAGAGGCAGTTGAAAGTCCTCCAGCAAGCGGCTGAGCAAGGCCCGATACAACAGGCCCAGCGCTTCCCGAGGCTGGCTGGCCCACAGTTCCTGGGCATGGGCGGCGACATCGGCGGGCAGGGTTTCGCTGCTGACGTCCAGGCCGAACAGTTGCTGGGGGATCGCCGCCGGGCGCTTTTTGCGCGGCAGCGGCCGGCGGCCGACAAAGACCCGCAGCCAGTCGCGGTAGCGCCACAGCAGCCAGCCCAGCGCACTGAGCAGCAAGCCCCAGAGGAGGATTTCCAGGCCCTTGGCGAAGTTGCCGAAGCGATTCTGGTCGAGGTTGTCCAGCAGGCTCTTGAGCCAGCCCGGAGGCTTGCCCTTGGCGTCCTTTTTCGCGGTCTGCTCCTCGCCGAAGCGGTAGCGGGTGACCGATTCCTGATTCTTGAACGGTGGCTTATCCAGAATGCCCTGGATGCTGTCCTTGGAGGCCTTGCTGGTCAGGGGTTGCTGCAACAAGCGGGGCGCTTCGGGGCCGGCCACGGAACGGCTGGAGCTGGCCGCCCACGGCGCCTGGCCCGGCAGCGCCAGGAGCAGGCCGCTCACCAGCAGCAGCGCCGCGACGCCGCTCAGGCGCTGACGCAGGCGGCGAAACACCAGCTCGATGTCCCAGGCCTCAAGCTCGGTGCGGCGATTGAGGTACAGGCTGAAGCCGCAGGCCACGTAGATCGGTTCCCAGATCACCAGGACCAGGGCGTAGAAGGCGTTGGTCAGGTGTTCCAGCCACAGCCAGTCCTGCTGGGCGGCGATGACCATGCTCTGCCAGTTCCAGTCCAGTTCGACCTGTTGCGGCAACAGCAGGTAGAACAGCATCAGCAGGCCGATCCACAAGGCGCCTTCCAGGTGCATGCCGATCAGCGTCAGCCAGCGCGCAGCCCCGGCGTTGCGCTGCAACAGCACGCCCAGGCGCTGCTGCCGGGCATCGCTGTCGAGGCCCTCCAGTTGCACCACCGGCAGGACGAAACTGCGGCTCAGGCTGAAGCGGCGCCAGGTCAGGCTGGCCAGCAATTGCGGTTTGAGCAGGCGCGGCCACTGGCGCAGGGCCTGGCCCAGGGTTGGGGTTTCGCCGAACAGGGCCTTGGACAGGATAAACAGCGGCAGGCGCTCGAAGGCCGGCTTGATCCACCAGAACAGCAGCACCGCCACGGACGGCGACTCCCACAGCAGCAGGCTCAGCAGGGCGAACACCGGCAGGCTGACCAGGGCCCAGCTGGTCATCAGCAAGCGCCGATGGCGCTGGCTCAGCAGGACTCCCAGGTCCATGGCTTCCCAGGTGGTGCGTGGGCGGATCACCACACTGGCATCACTCAGGCGCATGGGGTTCTCGTCCGGCCAGGGTCAGGTACGCCAGCATCAGGCTCCACAGGCCGGCGCCGACGCTGTATTTGATCCAGGCCGCCGGCCAGGTCATGGAGGACCAGTAGGCTTCTATAAAGGCGGCGATCAGCAGAAACACGATTACCCCGTAGATCAGTTGCACGCTGACCCGCGCGGCCTGCAACAGCGCATCGCCGCGCCGCAGGCGACCGGGGGCGATCAGTGCCCAGCCCAGCTTCAGCCCGGCCGCACCGGACAGGGCAATGGCGCTCAGTTCGAAGGCGCCATGGCCGATGACGAAGGGCCAGAAGGTCTGGCCGAAGCCGATCTGGGTCAGATGGCCGGCGATGGCGCCAATCATCAGGCCGTTGAAAAACAGGAAGAACACACTGCCCAGGCCAAACAGCAGGCCGCTGGCGAAGGTCTGAAAGGCGATGCCGATGTTGTGCATGATGTAGTAGCCGAACATCACCCAGTCTTCGCTGGAGGCGCGCTCGGCGACCCGCCCCAGGCGTGTGCCGCTGGGGTCGTACATGCTCCGCATCTCGGCCACCTGCTGCTGGCTCACCAGGCTGTAGACCAGTTCGGGGTACAGGTACACCAACAGGCCGATACCCAGCAGGCTGCCGAAGAACAGCAGGCTGGCGATCAGTACCAGGCGCCACTCCTGGCGCACCAGGCGTGGAAAGCCGGCCAGCATGAACGCCAGGACGTTGGCGCTGATGGCGGTGCGTTGCCGATAGAGTTGCTGATGGCCGCGCAACACCAGTTGCTGCAACGGGTCGATCAGGTAGCTGCTGTAGCCGCGCTCCTGGGCCAGGGCCAGGTGCTGGCACAGGCGGCGGTAGTCCTGGACGAAGCTCTGGCAGTCTTCGGTGCGGGTGCGTCCCCGTTCTAGCTGGTCGAGCAGTTGCTCGAACTGCTGCCATTGCGCCTGGTGGCGGCTTTCGAAAAGGCTCTGTTTCATGTGCTTCCCAGAAAGCCGCGGGCGATGCCATTGAGTTCGGCTGTCGCCTGGGCTGCGGGCACGTGCAGCGGTTGGGCGAGGATGGCTGCCAGTTCCCGGGTTCTTTCGGCGGACAGCTGGCCCTGGCGTTCGGCGAAGCCGAGGATCGCCCGTTGTTCATTCAGGCTCAGGGCGAAGGGCGCCAAGCGCGGCGTGGCGTCGGGCAGTTGCGGCCGGGTCAGTGCTTGCTCACGGTAGATCACCAGGGTGCCGGCGGCCAGATCGCCGAGGCGCTTGAAGGTCGGATGCTGCAGGCAACTGATGGCGCCGAGGAAGTAGCCGAACGGCAACATGTCGGCAAAACGCAGCAGGTTGCGGGTCAGGGAGGCGCTCCAGCCAATGGGCGTGCCATCGTCCTGAACCACGCGCAGTCCCATCAGTTGCTTGCCGGGAGAGCGGCCCTGGTTCAGCACCTCGAACAGCACCATGTACCACCAGCTGATCAGGAACAGCAGGATCGAGCCGAGGCCGATGCCGATCTCGCCGAAAAAGCCCAGCACGATGAACAACAGGCCCAATACCAGCCCGCGAATCCCCAGGTCGAGGGAAAACGCCAGGGTACGGACCAGCAACCCCGCCGGTCGTAGCGGCAGATCGATACCCTCGGGGGTTTCGACCTGATACCGCGTATCCAGTGGCGGGTGCAGCGATGCGTTCCTTGGCGTTGCTGTCGTCTCAAGCATGGGCAACTAGGGGGCTTGGCCTGGTAGAAAAAAATCCAGCGCAGATGCTAGCAGTGTCCGAGGGGCTAACGACATCATTAACTGCGAATTCAGCACGGCGCTCTGTGCGCCGCCCGTTCGCGCGGCTGGCCCTGGTGGCGCTTGAGCGCCTAGACTGCGGCGGTCTTTCAGTTCAGGAACAGGCCGTGACTTCCCTCTTTTGGTACGACTACGAAACCACCGGCATCAATCCGCGCTGCGATCGCCCGTTGCAAGTGGCCGGTATTCGCACCGACCTGGCGCTCAATGAGATCGACGAGCCGGTCAACCTCTATTGCCAGCCCAGCGACGACATCCTGCCGCACCCGGCGGCCTGCATGATCACCGGTATCACCCCCAGCCGCCTGGCGGCCCAGGGCTTGAGCGAGGCGGACTTCATGACCCGGGTGCACGCCCAGCTGGCGCGTCCGGGCACCTGTGGCGTGGGCTACAACACCCTGCGCTTCGACGATGAGGTGACCCGCTACAGCCTGTATCGCAATTTCTTCGATCCCTATGCCCGCGAGTGGCAGGGCGGCAACAGCCGCTGGGATCTGATCGATGTGGTGCGCACCGCTTATGCCTTGCGCCCTGAGGGCATTGTCTGGCCCGAGGAGCAGGGGCAGGTGACCCTCAAGCTGGAACGGCTGACCGCGGCCAACGGCATCGATCATGGCCAGGCCCACGATGCGCTGTCCGATGTCCGGGCGACCATCGCCCTGGCGCGGCTGATTCGCGACCGGCAACCCAAGCTCTATGACTGGCTGTTCCAGTTGCGCAGCAAGCAGCGAGTGATGGATCAGATTCGCCTGTTGCAGCCCCTGGTGCATATTTCCGGGCGCTTTTCCGCCGCGCGCCACTACCTCGGCGTGGTCCTGCCCCTGGCCTGGCATCCGCGTAATCGCAATGCACTGATTGTCTGCGACTTGCATCTGGATCCTCAGGGATTGCTCGACCTGGATGCCGAAACCTTGCGCCAGCGTTTATATACCCGGCGTGATGATCTGCTGGACGGCGAGTTGCCGGTGCCGTTGAAACTCATCCATATCAATCGCTGCCCGGTAGTGGCGCCCTTGAATGTCTTGCGGGGCGAGGATCAACAGCGATTGCACTTGGATATGGAGCAGTACCAGCGCCGGGTCGGGCTTTTGACTGAAACTCAGGAAGTTTGGCGGGATAAACTTTCGCTGATTTATGCCCCCGATGAGTTCGCGGCCAGCGAGGATCCGGAGCAACAGTTGTACGACGGCTTTATTGGTGATCGCGACCGGCGATTGTGTGAGCAAGTGCGTGAGGCCGATCCGCTGCATTTGGCTCGGCAACAGTGGCCCTTTGATGATGAGCGCTTGCCCGAATTGCTCTTTCGCTACCGCGCTCGCAACTTTCCGGAAACATTGGATGAAGCCGAGCAACAGCGTTGGCGGACATTTTGCCGCCAGCGTTTGCTAGAGCCGAAACTCGGCGCGCCCAATACCCTGGAAAGTTTTGCCCAGGGACTGGAGCAATCGTTGTTAAGTGCGGACTCCAAGCAGCGTCAGGTGCTGGATGAGTGGCAGGCCCATGTTCAGGCGCTGACCGGGCGTCTGGCTGTTTGAGAGAAGGGCCGGATTCTTGGGCATTAAGCCCGGACATAAAAAAACGCCAGCATGCTGGCGTTTTTTGATTGCGGCGGTAAAGCCTTGGCGCTCACTGGCGGGACTTAGTCCAGCAGGGTTGCCCAGCCTTCAACCACGTCGCCGCCCCACTTGGCTTTCCACTCTTTCAGAGTCTTGTGGTTGCCGCCTTTGGTTTCGATGACTTCACCGTTGTGCGGGTTCTTGTACTGTTTAACTTTGCGCGCACGCTTGGTGCCGGTGGTTTTTACAGCAGCGCGAGGCGCTTTAACTTTCGACTCCGGATCCAGCAGGGCAATGATGTCGCGCAGGGACTTGGAGTACTCGCCCATCAGGCTGCGCAGTTTGCCTTCGAATTCCAGTTCGGTTTTCAGTTTGTCGTCCTGGGACAGGTTCTTCAAACGTGCTTGCAGTTCTTTAATGGCTTCTTCTGTAGCACGGTATTCGTTGATCAGGGACATGAGGACTACCTTATTGAGCGCTGAGTGACTGGGTGACAGTGTCGCAATAATAGTCAGGGAGTTTGTGCAAGTAAACATAATAACGCTGTTTTATTTGCCGCTCTTAGTGTGTTTAGGCGCAAAAGTCATTTCGCTATTTAATAGATCGGCGGATTCGATTGCGCTATTCGCAAATTAGTTGTGCGCTATTGGCAAGTGTCTGCGGCAGTGCTTGCAGTGGTGTCCGATAAGGCCCGATCAGGGCGTTGTTGCCAATCTAATCCGGGCCTGCGGCGCAATGAATACTGCAGTTTTGTCGCGTAATGGCTAGAATGGCGACCTTTGCGAAGTTCTGGAGTTTTCCCCTCATGCGCACCTTTCGGTTGGTGATTTCTTGCCCTGACCGCGTTGGCATCGTTGCCAAAGTCAGTAACTTTCTGGCCTCCCATAACGGTTGGATCACCGAAGCGAGTCACCACTCGGACAATCTCAGTGGCTGGTTCTTCATGCGCCACGAGATTCGTGCCGACTCCCTGCCTTTTGGTCTGGAGGCTTTTCGCCAGGCCTTTGCGCCGATTGCCGAAGAGTTCTCGATGGACTGGCGCATTACCGATACCGCGGAGAAAAAGCGTGTGGTGCTGATGGCCAGCCGCGAGTCCCATTGCCTGGCAGATCTGTTGCACCGCTGGCACAGCGACGAGCTCGATTGTGAAATCGCCTGCGTGATCTCCAACCACGACGACCTGCGCAGCATGGTCGAGTGGCATGGCATTCCTTATTACCATGTGCCGGTCAATCCCCAGGACAAGGAGCCGGCGTTTGCCGAGGTGTCGCGCCTGGTCAAGCAGCACGATGCCGAGGTGGTGGTGCTGGCGCGCTACATGCAAATCCTGCCGCCTGAGCTGTGCCGCGAGTACGCGCACAAGGTGATCAACATCCACCACAGCTTCCTGCCGTCCTTCGTCGGCGCCAAGCCTTACCACCAGGCCTCCCTGCGCGGGGTGAAGCTGATCGGCGCCACTTGCCACTACGTCACCGAAGAGCTGGACGCCGGTCCGATCATCGAGCAGGACGTGGTGCGGGTCAGCCACAGCGACAGCATCGAGGACATGGTGCGTTTCGGTCGCGATGTGGAGAAGATGGTCCTGGCCCGTGGCCTGCGCTACCACCTGGAAGACCGGGTGCTGGTACACGGCAACAAGACCGTGGTGTTCTGATCGAAAAAAAACCAGGAGCCGGGTGCGAGATCCCGGTCCTGGTTGTTCACATCGCGAGGTCAGCCCGATGACCGATCCACTGGATAGAGCCACTGCCAAGGCCCCCGCCACCCTCGGCGAGGGATGCCTGAGCCGTTACGACCCCGATGAGCTTGATGCTGAAGACGGCACCGAGTTTCCGGGTGCCGCCCAATTGTGGGAGCAGTTGCAGCAGGAGCCCACGCCACCGGCGTCGGTAGACACCGGCTCGCCGGCCAAAGGGCCCTGAGGCCCAGCGTCAGATCCTGAAGCTGCCCACCAGGTGCTTCAAGCGCGCCGATTGCTGTTCCAGATCGGAGCAGGCCCGCAGGGTCGCCTGCAGGTTTTCAACGCCTTCCTGATTCAGCGTGTTGATTTCGGTGATGTCCATGTTGATGGACTCGACCACCGAGGTCTGTTCTTCAGTGGCGGTGGCCACCGACTGGTTCATGCCATCGATCTCGCCAATGCGCTGGGTCACGCTGCTCAGCCGCTCCCCGGCCTGGTTGGCGATCTCCACGCTGTCCTGGCTGTGGCGCTGGCTGTTGCTCATGGTGCTGACCGACTCCCGGGCGCCCACTTGCAGCTCTTCGATCATGGTCTGCACTTGCTGAGCCGATTCTTGGGTGCGGTGCGCCAGGTTGCGTACTTCGTCGGCCACCACGGCGAATCCGCGGCCGGCCTCGCCAGCCCGGGCCGCTTCGATGGCGGCGTTGAGCGCCAGCAGGTTGGTCTGCTGGGAAATGCTGGTGATGACTTCGAGAATCTGCCCGATATTCACGGTCTTGCTGTTCAGGGTCTCGATGTTGCTGCTGGAGGTGCTGATCATCTCCGACAGCTGGTTCATCGCCTGGATACTGCGATCCACCACTTGCTGGCCGTCTTCGGCCAGATTGCGAGCGTCGCTGGCCTGTTGCGAAGCCTGGGCGGCATTGCGCGCGATTTCCTGGGCGGCGGCGCCAAGCTGATTGATGGCCGCGGCCACGCTGTTGGTGCGGCTGGCCTGTTCGTCGGAGTTGAGCATGGACGAGTTGGAGGCGCTCACCACCCGCAGGGCCACTTCGTTGACGTGCTCGGTGGCCGAGGAAACTTCGCGGATCGAGTTGTGGATGCGCTCGACGAAACGGTTGAAGGCGTTACCGAGAATGCCGAACTCGTCCTGGTTGTGGATGCTCAGGCGGCGGGTCAGGTCGCCTTCGCCGTCGGCGATGTCCTGCATGGCCCGGGTCATCACATGCAGGGGCTGCATCAGCAGGCGGATCAGCAGGCCCAGCAGGGCGATGGTCAGGGCCACGGCGGTCAGGGTGGCGATCAGGGCCGAGGTGCGGAACTCGCTGAGCATGGCGAATGCCTTGTCCTTGTCCACCGACAGGCCGATGTACCAGTTCACCGAAGACAGGCCCTTGATCGGGGTGAAGGTGACGATACGGGTCTTGCCGTCGACGCTGATCTCGCTGAGTTCATTGCTGATGCGCGGGGTGTCCTGGGGGTAGACGTCCTTGAGGGTCTTCATTACCAGGTTCTTGTCCGGGTGCACCAGGATCTTGCCGTCGGCGCTGATCAGGAACGCATAGCCCATGCCGTCGAAGTCCAGGGCGTTGATGCTGTCGGCAATCACTTGCAGGCTCAGGTCGCCACCGACCACGCCGATGCGCTGGCCGGCCTTGATCACGCTGTCGACGATGGAAATCACCAACTGGCCGGAAGCCAGGTCGATATAGGGTTCGGTCAGGGCCGAGCCGTTGCTGCTCTCGGCGCTCTTGTACCAGGGGCGCGCGCGCGGGTCGTAGCCGTCCGGCATCTTGCTGTCCGGGCGGATGATGAAGGTGCCGTCCTTGTTCCCCAGGTAAGCCCCCATGAAGGTCGAGCTCACCGACTTCTGTTCCAGCAGGTTGCTGACATTGGCCGGGTCGGGGTTGAGGGCCACTGACTGGGAGATGTTTTCGATCAGCAAGGCGCGGCCGGCGAGCCAGGTCTGAATATTTTTTGCCGTGACGTCGCCCATTTCCTGGAGATAGTTGTCCAGATCATTGCGAATGGCGTTGCGTTGCAGGTAATCGTTGTAGAGCGTGAATAGTGCAAAGGCAGCTATGACGATCAGCGAGGCGGCAAGCAGGATCTTGTGGCTGAAGCGCAGATTTTTGTTCATGGCTTGGGGGTGTCCGCTAAGGTCTTTGAGTCCGGGGCATTGCTTGGAAAAGCGCGCGAAAAGGGGCGGTGTTGTAAGTAAGCTGATATCTCCATCTATCCCACAGGAATTACCTGACCTTTATTTCAGATACTTCTGATCCATCATTTTTCATATCGACCGTCCAAGGCCAAAGATTAACCTGAGGTGACAAAATGCCTGACTCTTTGCAACTGATTATCGGTGCCGACCTGGGTGGCCAGCCGGTCGCCCAGGCCATGCGCCTGGCCAATCGCCACGGGCTGGTGGCCGGGGCCACCGGTACCGGCAAGACCGTGACCCTGCAGCGCCTGGCGGAAGCCTTCAGTGACGCCGGGGTCGCGGTGTTCGCCGCGGATATCAAAGGCGACCTGTGCGGGCTGGGGGCGGCGGGCAATCCGCAGGGCAAGATCGCCGAACGGATCGCCGGGATGCCGTGGCTTGAACATAAGCCTCAGGCGTATCCGGTAACGCTGTGGGATATCCATGGTCAGTCCGGTCATCCCTTGCGCACCACCTTGAGCGAAATGGGCCCGCTATTGCTGGGCAGCCTGCTTGAGCTCACCGACAGTCAGCAGTCGGCGCTGTACGCGGCGTTCAAGGTGGCGGACCGTGAAGGGCTGTTGTTGCTGGACTTGAAGGATCTCAAGGCGCTGCTCAATCACCTCAAGGACCACCCTCAACTGCTGGGAGATGACGCGGCGCTGATGACCACGGGTTCCAGTCAGGCGCTGTTGCGGCGTCTGGCGACCCTGGAGCAGCAAGGGGCGGAAGCTCTGTTCGGCGAGCCGGCATTGCAACTGGAAGACATTCTGCAACCGGCTGCCGATGGCCGTGGGCGGATTCATCTGTTGGACGCGAGTCGTCTGGTGCACGAGGCGCCGAAAGTCTATGCGACCTTCCTTTTATGGCTGCTGGCCGAGCTGTTCGAGCAACTGCCGGAGCGCGGGGATGCGGACAAGCCTCTGCTGGCGCTGTTTTTTGACGAGGCGCACTTGTTGTTTTCCGGTACGCCCAAGGCGCTGCAGGATCGCCTGGAGCAGGTGGTGCGATTGATTCGCTCCAAGGGCGTGGGGGTGTATTTCGTGACCCAGTCGCCGGGGGATTTGCCGGACGATGTGCTGGCGCAGTTGGGGCTGCGGATTCAACACGGCTTGCGGGCCTTTACCGCCAAGGAGCAGAAGTCGTTGCGTGCGGTGGCCGATGGTTTTCGTCCCAACCCGGCGTTTGACGCGCTGTCGGTGCTGACCGAGCTGGGCATCGGCGAGGCGCTGGTGGGGACCCTGCAAGACAAGGGAACCCCGGAAAAGGTCCAGCGTGTGCTGGTGGCGCCGCCGCAATCACGGATCGGGCCGCTGACCGCCGCCGAACGTCAGACCTTGATTGCCAGCTCGCCGCTGCAAGGGCGTTATGACCAGCCGATCGATCGTGAGTCGGCTTATGAAGTGCTCATGGGGCGCAAGAGCCTGGCCCCCGAGGAGCCCGCAACGGCAGACAAGCCGGAGGCGCAAGAGCCGAGTCTGGCGGATCGCGCCGGTGAGTTCCTCGGCACCGCGGCCGGGCAGGCCTTGAAGTCGGCCATGCGTCAGGCGGCCAATCAGTTGGGGCGGCAATTGGTCAGGGGACTGATGGGGTCGTTGCTGGGCGGCAGCAAGCGGCGCTGAGGCCTGGCGTCCGGGTCAGTCGCGCGGCTTGGCGTGGCTGGCCAGGCGCTCCAGGGCGGCGCGCAGCTTGGGGTCGCTGATGCCTTCGGCGGTGGCCTGGATGGTTTCGGCGGCATTGTTCGACAGGTCCATGGTGTGCCCCACGGCGCCTCGTTGGACCGTGGGTGGCTGGACCTTGAACAGGATGCGCGTCAGGTTGCTGAACTCGTTGAACGCCTGCAATTGGCGCTGCAGGCGTTTTTGCTGATAGCGCAGGCGCGTGGCCCAGTGACCGTCGGTGACGATCAGCAACAGGTTGCCTTCGCGCCATGAGGCGACGTGGCAATGTTCACGAGCCGCCGGTTGCAACTGGCTCTCCAGCAGGCGCTGCAGGTGCGCCAGGCGCTGAGCGTGGCCGAGTATGGCTTTCAGAGGCTTGGCTTCGCGAAGAAGAACGGCGGGGGCGCGTGCCGTAAGGGGGCGAAATGCCATGATCAGACACCTGAAGTTACAGAGGCGCCATGGTAGCAGAAAGCACTCGGGCCGCCGGGGTCATCGCTTTTTCGTACTCTGACGACTTTCTCGCGCTTTGCTGATCGTAATCATTAACTTCCGGGGGGAATGGGCTTGAAGTTCGGCAAAAAGCCCTTATTTTAGGTGAGCCCCGTCACAGCGCTGTGCCAGCATCGTGGAATAACGCCACTTTCCTCACCATCGTTTCCGGGTAGAATGCTCGTTCGCATGCGGCCATGAGGGCTGCTCGGGCGACTCACGGGGCCGCCCTCCAACCCTATGTGTGGAAGATCCTGCCGATATGTTTGCGCCTTTGTTAAAGAAACTTTTTGGAAGCAAGAACGAGCGTGAAGTCAAACGCATGCTCAAGACGGTACAGATCGTCAATGCCTTCGAAGAGCAAATGGTGGCCCTTTCGGACGATCAATTGCGCGCCAAGACCGCCGAGTTCAAGGCCCGTATCGCCAAGGGTGAAACCCTCGACAAACTGCTTCCCGAAGCCTTCGCGGTCGCCCGCGAAGCCGGTAAGCGCGTCATGGGTATGCGTCACTTCGACGTGCAGTTGATCGGTGGCATGACCTTGCACGAAGGCAAGATCGCCGAAATGCGCACCGGTGAGGGCAAGACCCTGGTGGCAACCCTGGGCGTCTATCTCAACGCACTGTCCGGCAAGGGCGTGCACGTAGTGACGGTGAACGACTACCTGGCTCGCCGTGACGCCAACTGGATGCGTCCGCTGTACGAATTCCTCGGCCTGACCGTCGGCGTGGTCACGCCATTCCAGCCGCCTGAAGAGAAGCGTGCCGCCTACGCCGCCGACATCACCTACGGCACCAACAACGAATTCGGTTTCGACTACCTGCGCGACAACATGGCTTTCAGCATGGAAGACAAGTTCCAGCGCGAGCTCAATTTTGCCGTGATCGACGAAGTCGACTCGATCCTGATCGATGAAGCGCGTACCCCGTTGATCATTTCCGGTCAGGCCGAAGACAGTTCCCGTCTGTACACCGAAATCAACAAGCTGATTCCGCGTCTGGAGCAGCACATCGAGGAAGTGGAAGGCCAGGTCACCAAGGCCGGTCATTTCACTGTCGACGAAAAGACCCGTCAGGTTGAGCTCAACGAAGCCGGTCACCAGTTCATCGAAGAGATGCTGACTCAGGTCGGCCTGCTGGCGGAAGGCGAAAGCCTGTACTCGGCGCACAACCTGGGCTTGCTGACTCACGTCTATGCCGGTCTGCGCGCGCACAAGCTGTTCAACCGCAACGTCGAGTACATCGTTCAGGATGGCCAGGTGGTCCTGGTCGACGAACACACCGGTCGTACCATGCCCGGTCGTCGTCTGTCCGAAGGCCTGCACCAGGCCATCGAAGCCAAGGAAAACCTCAACATCCAGGCCGAGAGCCAGACCCTGGCATCGACCACTTTCCAGAACTACTTCCGTCTGTACACCAAGCTGTCCGGCATGACCGGTACCGCTGACACCGAAGCGTTCGAATTCCATCAGATCTACGGCCTGCAGGTGATGGTGATTCCACCGAACAAGCCGCTGGCCCGTAAAGACTACAACGACCTGGTGTTCCTGACCGCGGATGAGAAGTACACCGCGATCATCAACGACATCAAGGAATGCATGGCTCAGGGGCGTCCGGTGCTGGTAGGTACCGCGACCATCGAAACGTCCGAGCACATGTCCAACCTGCTGCAAAAAGAAGGCATCGAACACAAGGTTCTGAACGCCAAGTTCCACGAGAAGGAAGCGGAAATCATCGCCCAGGCCGGTCGCCCGGGAGCCCTGACCATCGCTACCAACATGGCCGGTCGTGGTACGGATATCCTGCTGGGCGGCAACTGGGAAGTGGAAGTCGCTTCCCTGGAAAGCCCGACGCCTGAGCAGATCGCCCAGATCAAGGCCGACTGGCAGAAGCGTCACCAGCAGGTGCTGGAGTCCGGTGGTCTGCACGTGATCGCGTCCGAGCGTCACGAATCGCGTCGTATCGACAACCAGCTGCGTGGCCGTGCCGGTCGTCAGGGTGATGCCGGCTCCAGCCGCTTCTACCTGTCCCTGGAAGACAGCCTGATGCGCATCTTCGCCTCTGATCGGGTGAAGAACTTCATGAAGGCCCTGGGCATGCAGTCCGGCGAGGCGATCGAGCACCGCATGGTGACCAACGCCATCGAGAAGGCCCAGCGCAAGGTTGAAGGCCGCAACTTCGACATCCGCAAGCAATTGCTGGAGTTCGACGACGTCAACAACGAGCAGCGTAAAGTGATCTATCACATGCGCAACACCTTGTTGGCCGCCGACAACATTGGCGAAACCATCGCCGACTTCCGCCAGGACGTGCTCAACGCTACCGTCAGCGCCCATATCCCGCCGCAATCGCTGCCTGAGCAGTGGGACGTGGCAGGCCTGGAAGAATCCATCCAGAGCGGCTTCGGTGTCAGCCTGCCGATCCAGCAATGGCTCGATGAAGACGACCATCTGTACGAAGAAACCCTGCGCGAGAAACTGCTCAACGAGCTGATCGCTGCGTACAACGAGAAGGAAGATCAGGCCGGCGCCGAAGCGCTGCGCACCTTCGAGAAGCAGATCGTGCTGCGGGTGCTGGACGATTTGTGGAAAGACCACCTGTCGACCATGGATCACCTGCGTCACGGTATCCACCTGCGTGGTTATGCGCAGAAGAACCCGAAGCAGGAGTACAAGCGCGAGTCCTTCACCCTGTTCTCCGAGTTGCTGGATTCCATCAAGCGCGACTCGATCCGCGTACTGTCCCACGTCCAGGTGCGTCGCGAAGACCCGGCCGAAGAGGAGGCGCGCCTGCGTCAGGAAGCCGAGGCCCTGGCTCAGCGCATGCAGTTCGAACACGCCGAAGCGCCGGGTCTGGATCAGCCTGAAGCCCTGGAAGAAGGGGTTGATGTGGATGTCGCCCTGGCCTCCGCGCCGGTGCGCAACGAGCAGAAGCTGGGCCGCAACGAGCTGTGCTACTGCGGTTCGGGCAAGAAGTTCAAACACTGTCACGGCCAGATCAACTAAGATCCCCGCCAGACACTGAAACACCCACGCCGTGACGGCATCAGCCGTCGCGGCGTTTTTCCATTTGCGACACCGTCTTTTGAGACGACGGTGCAGACACCTGATAAGAGGAGCGCATTCATGGCTGTTGGTCTTGGTCCTTTGCCTACGTTGCACCCGGTTGCCGGTTTCGAACTCGGTATCGCTTCGGCCGGCATCAAGCGCCCGGGGCGCAAGGATGTGGTGGTCATGCGCTGCGTCGAAGGCTCCACGGTGGCGGGCGTGTTCACCCTCAACGCGTTCTGCGCCGCGCCGGTGATCCTGGCCAAGCAACGGGTACAAGGCCCGGTGCGTTACCTGTTGACCAATACCGGCAATGCCAACGCGGGGACCGGCGAGCCTGGCCTGGCCGCAGCCAAGCGCACTTGCGCCAAGCTGGCGGAGCTGGCCGGCGTCGATGCCAGCGCCGTGCTGCCGTACTCCACCGGGGTGATCGGCGAGCCGCTGCCGGTCGAGAAAATCGAAGGCGCCCTGCAAGCCGCGCTGGATGACCTGTCCGTGGACAACTGGGCCGCCGCCGCCACCGGGATCATGACCACCGACACCCTGCCCAAGGGCGCCAGCCGCCAGTTCCAGCACGAGGGCGTGACCGTCACCGTGACCGGTATCAGCAAGGGCGCGGGGATGATCCGTCCGAACATGGCCACCATGCTTGGCTACATCGCCACCGACGCCAAAGTCTCCCGCGAAGTGCTGCAGAACCTGTTGCTGGACGGAGCCAATAAGTCCTTCAACCGCATCACCATCGACGGCGATACCTCCACCAACGACTGCTGCATGCTGATCGCTACCGGTCAGGCCAATCTGCCGGAAATCACCCAGGCCGAGGGGCCGCTGTTCGCTGCCCTCAAGCAGGCAGTGTTCGAGGTGTGCATGGAGGTGGCCCAGGCCATCGTCCGTGACGGCGAAGGCGCGACCAAGTTCGTCACCGTTGAAGTCAACGGCGGCGCTACTCACCAGGAATGCCTGGACGTGGGCTACACCGTGGCGCATTCGCCGCTGATCAAGACCGCGCTGTTCGCCTCCGACCCGAACTGGGGCCGCATCCTCGCGGCGGTGGGCCGTGCCGGCGTGCCGGACCTGGACGTCAGCAAGATCGATGTGTTCCTCGGCGAGGTTTGCATTGCCAGCCGTGGCGCGCGGGCTGCCAGCTACACCGAAGCCCAGGGCGCGGCGGTGATGCAGCAGGAAGAAATCACCATCCGCATCGAGCTGAGTCGTGGTGCTTGCAGCGAAACCATCTGGACTACCGATCTGTCCCACGAGTACGTGAAGATCAACGCGGAATACCGCACCTAAGAACCTCGCCGGCAACCCCGCTCCGCTCTGTAGGAGCCGGCTTGCCGGCGAAACGCAGATCCAACGCCCGGCCCGTGAGGGCCTGGCCCAATGCCTGATCAGAGGAAACAGCGCGGTGAAACGAGTCCATGTGGCTGCGGCCGTTATCCGGGATGCCAGCGGCAAGATCCTGATTGCCCGGCGTGCCGACACTCAACATCAAGGTGGCCTGTGGGAGTTCCCCGGCGGCAAGGTCGAGACTGGGGAGGCGGTCGAGACCGCGCTGGCCCGAGAGCTGCTGGAAGAACTGGGGATTGCTGTGACAGCAGCCCGCCCACTGATCAAGGTGCAGCACGATTACCCGGACAAACAGGTACTGCTGGATGTCTGGGAAGTCTCGGCGTTCAACGGCCAAGCCCATGGCGCTGAAGGGCAGCCCCTGGCTTGGGTGACTGCTCGTGAATTGGCCGACTATGAGTTCCCCGCGGCGAATCAGCCGATCGTCGCCGCGGCCCGTCTGCCGGCCCACTACCTGATTACCCCTGAAGGTCTGGAAACCCCGGCCTTGCTGCGTGGCATGCAGAAGGCCATTGCCCAGGGCTGCAAACTTATCCAGTTGCGTGCGCCCAGCGGTTACGACCCGCAGTACCGCGATCTGGCGGTGGACGCAGTAGGCCTGTGTGCCGGCAAGGCGCAGTTGATGCTCAAGGGCCCCTTCGAATGGCTGGGGGACTTTCCGTCGGCGGGTTGGCACATCACCTCGGCGCAGTTGCGCAAGTACGCCAGCGCCGGGCGCCCGTTCGGCAAGGACCGCTGGTTGGCGGCTTCCTGTCATAGCGCCGAGGAGCTGTCCCTGGCCCAGCAGATGGATGTGGATTTCGTGACCCTGTCGCCAGTGCAGCCAACTCAGACTCACCCCGACGCCCAGCCCCTGGGCTGGCAGCAGGCGCAGCAGTTGATCAACGCTTTCAACAAGCCGGTGTATCTGCTGGGCGGTGTTGGGCCTGCCGAGTGTCAGCAAGCCTGGGACGCCGGTGCTCAGGGCGTTGCCGGAATCCGCGCCTTCTGGCCGCAGGACTGAAGACAGCCGCTGCGTCAGCGCTGGCGAGCAGCGGTCCATGCAGCCGCCGGCTTGCCAGCGAATGCGTTGTCAGTCGTGAGCCCTTTCGCCGGCAAGCCGGCGCCTACGCAGAGGGGGCGGGCTTGGCTGCGGCCTGCCAGAGGATTTCCGCGATGCCTTGGCGCTTGGCAATCAGCCGCGCCGCGACAAACAGCAGGTCCGACAGGCGATTGATGTAGGCCAGCCCCACGCCCTGCAAGGGTTCCACGGCATTCAGGTGTTGGCAGCGACGCTCGGCGCTGCGCGCCAGACTGCGGCATACGTGAGCCTGGGCGATCAGCGACGAACCACCGGGCAGGATGAAATTCTCCAGAGGCCCCAACTCCTCATTCCAGGTATCGATGGCCGCCTCAAGGCGCTCCACCTCGGCCTCGTTGAGTGCCTGATACACCGGCATGGCCAGTTCGCCCCCCAGGTCGAACAGCCGGTGCTGACAGGGAGCCAGCACCTCGATGATGTCCTTGAACCCCGGACAGGCATCAACCTGCTCCTCCAGGCCGGCCAGAAGCAGTCCCAACTGGCTGTTCAAGGTGTCGACTTCACCGATGGCTTCCACTCGTGGGTGATCCTTGGCGACCCGGCGGCCGTCTCCGAGTCCGGTTTCGCCTTTGTCGCCGGTGCGGGTGTAAATCTTCGACAAGCGAAAACCCATGCTTAGTTCTCCAGTGGTAGCGGTTCTTGAACCGGGGGCTGGTTGCTCGACAGGGGCAGGCGCAAGGTAAAGCAGGTGCCTTGGCCCCGGGTCGATTGCACTTCCATTTGCCCCTTGTGGTTGTTGGTGATGATGAAGTACGACACCGAAAGGCCGAGTCCGGTGCCCTGGCCGATCTCCTTGGTGGTGAAGAAGGGCTCGAAGGTGCGTTTGCGCACGCTTTCGCTCATGCCGATGCCGTTGTCTTCCACCTGGATTTCTGCCCAGGGCGGATTCAGCTTGGTGCGCAGGATGATGCGACCGGGTTCGCTGTCGTCCTCACGCTGGTGAATGGCCTGGGCGGCGTTCTTCAGCAGGTTGAGCAGCACTTGCTCCAGTTCGTTGGCGGTGCCGGGCACGGGCCCCAGGTTCGGGTCGAACTGACGGATGATCGCTTGCCCCTTGAAGTCGAAGCCGATGGCCAGGTCGAAGTCGTTGCTGGCGATTTCCACCGCCTGGTCAATCAGCGCCGGCAGGTCGCAGGGGGCCATCTGGCGATTGCTGCGGCGGCTGAAACTGAGCATGTGGGTGACGATCTTGGCGGCCCGGGCCCCGGCTTGTTGAATGCCGTCGAGCAGCTGCGGCACTTCGCGGCTTTCCAGGTAACGGTTGACGGTTTGCAGTTCGACGCCGATCTGTTGTGCGTGTTCGAGGTTCTTCGGCAGGTCCGGGGACAGCCGGCGGCGAATGTTCTGCACGTTGTGCAGGATGGCGCCCAAGGGGTTGTTGATCTCGTGGGCCATGCCGGCGGCCAGGCCGCCCACCGAGAGCATCTTCTCGGACTGCACCATCATTTCTTCCAGGGACAGGCGCTGGGTGATGTCGTCGATGCGGATCACCACGCCGCGGCCGGCGCCGCCCATCAGCGGGTAGAAGGTCAGGGCGTAGTGCCGGGCCTCATCGTCCTTGACCCAGGTCACCCGTTCGACCTTGGTCACTGTGTGTTGCTCGACGGTTTCCTTGAGTTGCGGCAAAAACGGCTTGAGCGGTTCGAAAGCAAGGAAGATCGGCTGGTTCAGGGCTTCGTCCAGGCGAGTGCCGGACAGGGCGCTGGCTTCCTGGTTCCACTGGGTGACGTACAGTTGCTCGTCCAGGGCGATCAGGGCCGAGGGCATGGAGTCGATGATGCTATTGAGGTAGTTCTGAAAGCCGGTGAGCTTCTTCTCGATCTTGCTGCGCACCTGGACTTCCAACTCCAGCTTGCGGTTGGTGTGGCGGGTTTCTTCGGCCAGTCCCTGGGCCTGATCGTAGGCGGCCTGGGAGTCGTCGCGGGCACGCTTGAGCTGCTGCTCCCGCGCCTCGATGCGCGACAGCATGGTGTTGAAGGCTTCCGCCAGGCTGCCGATTTCATCGTGGTTGCCGCGGGCAGCGCGCAGAGCGTAGTTCTCCTCGCGGGTCACCTGGCGCGACAGCTCTTCGAGCTGGTGTATCGGCTGGGTGATCAGGCGCTTGATCTGCCGGGCGATGATCAGCCAGAGCAAGACGCTGAAGATCAGGATCCCCAGGCTGGCGGTGAGGGTTCCGGTATAGAACGCCATCGGCAGTTCGCTGGTGGCGACCAGCAGCAGATGCCCCGGGGCCTGGCCCGGGCGCGGCAGGGTGATGACCTGGTTGCTGCGGAACTCGGTCAATTGCCAGGCTTCGATATGGCGGTAACGCTCGGGCAGCTTGAGGTGTTCGCCGTGTTGCAGCTGCGCCAGGCGTACACCCTTGCCGTCATACAGGGCCGCTGCCCGCAGCGGGGTGTAGCTGTCGAGTTCATCCAGGAGCTTTTTTGCGTCTTCCGGGGAGTTCAGGGCCTGGGCCGCCAGGGTCGGGTTGGACACCAGCCGGCCGATGGTCTGCAGGGCCTGGGGCGCCATGCTTTCCTGGGAGATCCAGTAGGCGGCGCTGATAAAGGTCAGGTTGGCGACCAGCAGTACGGTGGTCAGCAAGACGAGCAGGGCGGCCAGGAGCTTTTGGCCCACGGGCAGGTTTTCGAGACGCTGGCGCAATGGCATCGGCTATATCGCTGGAAATGAGCAAGTGGGCAGCGTAGCCGCTGCTCAGGCGCTGGGCAATCCGCGCCGTTGCAGGTGGCTGACCAGGCGTTGCTGCAACTGTTGCAGATGGGGCAGTTGCAAGCGATGGCGGGCGGCTGCCTGGCAGGCATAGCCCAGCAGGTAGCTGATCTCGGTGCGGCGTTGACTGGCCACGTCCTGATGCATGGAGGAATAGTTGGCGGCGGTGGCCTGGATCACCCGCTCCACTTCCTGTTGCAGGTTTTGCGCGGCGGCCGGTTGTCCGCAGCAGTGCAGTAGCTCGCTCAGCTCGGCACACAGCGTGGCCACCTCGCACTGGTGCTGCTGCAGACCGCCGTTGCGGCAGTCGTGCAGCACGGTCAATGGATTGATCGCACAGTTGAGGGCCAGTTTGCGCCACAGTCGGGTGAGGATCTGGGTGCTCCATTCGTGGGGTATGCCGCTGGCGACCAGATCGTCGAGCCAGATCGGCGGGGTCGGGTGGCCGGAGTCGCCGAGCCAGGTATAGCCATGGCCGGCGAAGACCACGCGCCAATCACCGTCGCGAAAGGCCCCTTCGGTACTGGAGGCGGCAATGCAGCGTGCCTGGGGCACCTTGGCGGCCACGGCGTCCTGGCTGCCGAGACCGTTCTGCAGCAGGATCAGTTCGGCGCCTTGGGTCAGGCGCCGGGCGATGCTGGACACCGCCGCTTCGGCGTCATAGGCCTTGCACGCCAACAGCAGCCGGCTGATGGGCGTCGTGCTGTCGACGGTTTCCCCGGGAATCGCCAGCAGGCTGCTCTGGCCCTGCTCCACCAGCGTCAGGCCGCCCGCCGCTTGATACGCCTGCAAGCGGGCCTGATTGCGCAGGATCAGGCGCACCGGCAAGCCGGCGCGAGCCAGGCGGGTGGCCCACAGGGTGCCGAGGCTGCCGGCGCCGAGCACATGCCAGGTGGTGGACATTCGGTTTTCGCTCTGTTTGGCCGCCCCAGGGAGGCGGCGCAGTGAAGGAGGGGAAAGACCCGTTATAATGAGCGCGGATTTTAACCGCAAGCCGGGCGTGTTCGATGTTTTGAACAGCGCCCCTTTTTATTTGGAGAGATTACATGCCGTCGTTTGACGTGGTATCCGAACTGGACAAGCACGAAGTCACCAACGCGGTGGAAAACGCCGTCAAGGAACTGGATCGCCGCTATGACCTCAAGGGCAAGGGCAGCTTCGAGTTCAAGGACAAGGAACTGACCGTCAACCTGACCGCGGAAGCTGAATTCCAGCTGGAAGCGATGATCGAGATTCTCAAGCTGGCTCTGGTCAAGCGCAAGATCGATGTGCAGTGCCTGGAGGTCAAGGACGCTTATGCCTCGGGCAAGGTGATGAAGCAGGAAGCGGTGCTCAAGGAAGGTATCGACAAAGAGCTGGCGAAAAAGATTGTCGCGCATATCAAGGATGCCAAGTTGAAAGTGCAGGCCGCCATTCAGGGCGAGCAGGTACGGGTCACTGGCAAGAAGCGTGATGACCTGCAAGAGGCCATCGCCGCCCTGCGTGCCAAAGAGTTCGGCATGCCGCTGCAGTTCAACAACTTCCGCGACTGACCCCCAGTCTCCGGGAACCTCTAGAGCTTTTTGGCGTCCGAGGCCGGAGCAATGGCAGAAACGATTGCGCTCCAGCGGAGCCGGTCGTTCTGCCGGTCAGTCATGCACGCCGCCACCCCGGGGAATCTGGAGAGATAGATGGATTTGAACGCTGAAGTAGACAACCTGGTCCGGGCTTCCCAAGCCTGGATTCCAATGATCATGGAATACGGCAGCCGGGTGCTGCTGGCAGTGATCACCCTGGCCATCGGCTGGTGGCTGATCAACAAGCTGACCCACAAAGTGGGAAAGTTGCTGGCGTTGCGCAATGCCGACCTGGCGCTGCAAGGCTTTATCAGCAGCCTGGCCAACATCATTCTCAAGGTGCTGCTGATTGTCAGCGTGGCCTCGATGATTGGTGTCGAGACGACCTCGTTCGTGGCCGCCATTGGTGCCGCCGGGCTGGCTATCGGCCTGGCCCTGCAGGGCAGCCTGGCGAACTTCGCCGGAGGGGTGTTGATCCTGTTGTTCCGTCCGTTTCGCATTGGCGACTTCATTGAAGCCCAAGGCATCAGCGGCAGCGTGGACAGCATTCAGATTTTTCACACGGTGTTGCGTACCGGTGACAACAAGACGGTGATCGTGCCCAACGGCAACCTGTCCAACGGCATCATTACCAACTACAACCGCCAACCCACTCGCAAGGTGGTGTTCGACGTGGGTGTGGATTACGACGCAGATCTGCAGAAGGCCCGTGAAGTGCTGCTGGAGCTGGCGAAAGACGAGCGGGTGCTGGCCGATCCTGCACCGGTAGCTGTGGTGTCCACCCTGGGTGACAGCGCGATTACCTTGTCTCTGCGGGTTTGGGTCAAGACTGCGGACTACTGGGACGTGATGTTCCAGTTCAACGAGCTGTCGCGCGATCGCTTGAAGGCGGCGGGAATCGATATTCCCTTTCCGCAACGAGTGATTCGTGTGGTTCAGGAAGCGGCTGTGTCATAACTTGCTTGCAAGACTTGGCTAAGTGGTCAACTAATGTTGTTCAAGACAAGGGGCTTTTAGGCCCCTTGTTTGTTTTCAGGGTTCCTTGGCAACTATCAAGTTCCATTCGAAGGCGAGGGGACATAACGAGTGCTGGCAACTTATTTAGTTAGCTTGCTATTTAAGATTTACTTGTTCGGGTTGCTGTTGTCACGCACAAAAAAAGCCGCCGACCTGATCCAGGTCGGCGGCTTTTATTTGAGTTGCGCGTTAACGCAATCAGCTGAGCAGTGAAATTACAAGATGCTCAGTGGGTACTCTACGATGATACGAACGTCGTTGTTGTCTGCGGTGTAGTCCTTGTTGTACGCGCCGTTGGCACGGTACACGGCGCTACGCAGGCGGAACGACAGGTCCTTGGCTGGACCTTCTTGCATCACGTACTTGGTTTCGAAGTTGAACTCGTTTTCCTTGCCTTCGGTGTTCGACGAAGTGGTGATGTTGTCACCCTTCACGTAACGGGCCATGAAGCTCAGGCCTGGGACGCCGAGGGTCGCCATGTTCAGGTCGTAGCGAGCCTGCCAGGAGCGCTCGTCTTCACCGATGAAGTCGGAGATCTGGATGGAGTTGGCGACGAAGATGGTGCCGTTGCCGTCCACACCGTACAGGTAGTTGGTGTCGCCGGTGGAGCGCTGGTGAGCGATGGTGAATTTGTTCGGGCCGATGCTGTAAGCAGCTGCCAGGCTCCACAGTTTGTTGTCCAGCTTGCCGTACAGCTTCTTGCCGTCGTCTTCGGTGCGATAGCCGTTGAAGTCCAGGTTCAGGGACTGGCTATCGGCGATCGGGAAGGTGTAGTTCAGGTTGATGTACTGCTTCTTGAAGTAGTCATCAACCTTGGACGCTGCCACACCGCCGACGAAGTTGTCGGTGAACTTGTAGGTCGCACCTGCGAAGTCGGCAGAGGTCAGGCCTGGGTTTTTCAGGCCGGTGTCGCTGTTACGACCGTTGATGCTGTCGTTGTACTGACCGGTCTGCGAACGCAGGGCGGTGAAGTGACCTGCATTCAGCTCCAGGCCTTTGATCTCGTTGCTGGTGATCAAGGTACCGGTGGCGACTTCAGGCAGCAGACGGCTGTCGTCGGTGGAGAATACCGGGCTGGCAACCATCTGGTTGCCGTACTTCAGTACGGTATCGGAGATGCGGAACTTGACCGCGCCACCTACAGCGGAAGAGTCTTTTTCAGGCTCGCCCAGGCTGTTGTTGGCTGCCAGGCCGTTACCGGAACGACCGGCACCACCGTCCAGCTTGACCACGCCCATGGCGAAAGCGTCAACGCCTACACCTACGGTGCCTTGAGTGAAGCCAGAGCTGTACTGCAGCAGTTCACTCAGGCCGGTGTCTTGGCGATAGCCGCTTTTGTAGGTGCCATCGTCACGTTGGCGGTTACCTGCACCGTTCTTGAAGTCACGGTTCATGTACTCGAGACGGGTTTTCGCGGTCAGGGTGCTGTCTTCGATAAAACCCTTTGCGTCGTCCTGGGAGGACGCGATTGCGAACTGCGAGGTGCCTGCTGATACAGCCAGGGCGATCATGCTCCACTTCATCACGCGCATCGTGATTTGCTCCTTTGGTTTTTAGAAGAGTACTGCCGTCCCACCTGTTTTTTTATCTGGGCGGCTCTTTCTTTTTGTGTCGGCGCAAACTTATATCACGCTGACAATGTTGGCGATACTTGCCTATCTATCCTTTCAGCTTCTTTACGACCCTGTCGCAATTTGCTCGGTCGGTGTCGCAATTCTGCAGCCAGTCTGTATCCGAACCAACAACTTAGGTTGTGTTCTTCGAAGGAACATCACGAGCCATTGAGCTCCCGACATACACACTCTAAAAAGCACCGCAGGGCAGCCTTGCCACTATTATTATGAGTCTGTGACGAGCCACTTCCGGTGCTCCGTCGCAAACGATGTCGGGGGTGAATGCAACAAGCGTGCACAAACCAAAGTTGTCCGCACTTTTTTCTTCTGGACGGTGTGCCGACCTGTAAAAACCGCATAAAACCGCCATGCAAAGCGTCTTTTTGTTTGGCTTGACGCCAAGTCCGCCCTGGTGCAGGACTGTGCAATAAGTCGCACAGCGCGCCAAAATGTTACCGGTCCACACCGCAAAGTGAGTAGACGGCGGATGCTTGAGGATTTCAGCGTAGACCGTCTGTGCGATTCTGGTGCAAAACTTTTGTAATGCTGTGCAGGGTTCATACAGTCATGTGCGGTTTACGCTCGGCGACGACGAAGGCGCGGCGAGTCATATTTGAGGCGCTTTTGATGCTTCGTACATAAATGGTGCAAAGCCTCAAAAAATGTCCTGTCGTGGGACGTTTGCGCTGCATTGAGGCTGGCTCCTTGCCGGCTGGTTAACGGGCGATGTCCGGGGTGAGCGCTTTGGTCATGAAGCCCTGGGCATTCGCAGGTATGCTGCGCGTCTGTCGCCTGGTCAGTGTCGATGATGCTGTGGGCCAGGCTGAAATGAGCTGAGCGGGAGTAAATGCAGTGTTCACTTTAGATTCACGGCTGCAACAAGACACATTGCCCATTGGGGATTTCCCCCTCTGTCGGCTGCTGCTGTCCAATGACGCGAACTATCCCTGGTTCATCCTCGTGCCCCGTCGTGAAGATATCAGTGAGTTGTTTCAACTGGATGTCACCGACCAACTGCAGCTATGGCGGGAAACCACAGCGTTGGCTGAAGTGCTCAAGGATTCCTTCGATGCCGATAAGTTGAATGTGGCGACGTTGGGTAATGTGGTGAGTCAGTTGCATATGCATGTAATAGTGCGCAAGCGGGATGACGCCGCGTGGCCGGCGCCAGTGTGGGGCAAGCACCCGGCCAAGCCTTACACCGCGCAGGAGGTTGTGGCGATTCGCAATCGACTGCGGGTAGTTCTGACCGACGATTTCCAATTTCTGGAGGTTTGAGCCATGAGTCTGGAAGCGCGTGTTACCGACCTGGAAAGCCGTCTGGCGTTTCAGGACGACACCATTCAAGCCTTGAACGATGTGCTGGTAGCGCAGCAGAAGGTGCTGGAGCGCCTGCAACTGCAGATGAGTGCCTTGCTCAAGCGTCAGGAAGAAATGGTGGGGCAGTTCGAGTCTTTCGAGGAAGAGGCGCCGCCCCCGCACTATTAAAGGAAGCTCGGCATTCTTGAGGCACAAAAAAACCGCGCCATGGCGCGGTTTTTTGTTGGCGTTGATCAGCGGCGCGGCAGCGCGGCGATCACGTCTTCGGCTTGCAGGCCTTTATCGCGGTTCATGACCGAGAACTCCACGCGCTGGCCTTCCACCAGAACGCGGTGGCCTTCTCCGCGAATGGCGCGAAAGTGCACGAAGATATCATCGCCGGAGTCGCGGGAAATGAAGCCGAAACCCTTGGATGTGTTGAACCATTTCACGGTGCCGGTATCGCGGTTGCTCATGTCGTAGCTGGGAGCGGCGGACGCGGCGGGTGAGGATTTGTAAAAGCTGATGCCCAGGTGCAGAGCCACGGCGATCAGGGCGGTCAGCAAGCTCACCAGGACGGCTGGTTGGCCACCAATCACTGGCATTGGCGCCAGCAAGGTGAGGGTTTGCAGGACGACAACCAGTACCAGCAGGGCGCTGACCAGGTTCTGCAGGTGATGACGCGAGCCTTTGTTCCAGTGCGGGATAACTGGAGCGAGGATCAGGTTGAGCAGGCCGAACAGGGCCAGGTAAATAGCATCGGGTTGTTGCAGGTAGGGAACCGCGTCAGATCTAAGACTCGGAATCAAAGACAGCAGCAAAGCTGCAATGCCTGTCAGCAGGTGGACGATTTTCAACATTTTGATTAACTCACGTTAAGAAGGAAGCACAAGGAAGAGCTGATCACGCACGGTTCGCTTCTGAATAAAGGGGTGAGGCGGTGGTTACGTACGCAGTGTCAGCCTATGCGCGCTGGCCGAAGAAATAGGCATCAGCGACACGGAGTCTATTTAACAGCAAAGCCCTGGCCTTCTCAAATCAGCAGCGGGCGATTGGAAATGGGGTATGCCGCGCTTGGTCATCGAAACTTCAGGCAAAGGCGCGTTCTAGACAGATGGCTGTGGCTTTCCGAGGAACGCCGGTTTTTTCCAGAGGTCAGACACTGCCTGCAACTCAGTGTTTGCAAGCCATGGCCGGGCCATGGGGCAATCCACCGCGGGCCGATTGACGATCCGAGTCGGCGGGGCAGCGACACTCTTGCTAGAGTGGTCCGGCAACTGATTGGGTGAATCCATCCCGTTAACGGAGAGAAACATGACAATTGATATCGGTATCAGCGAAGAAGATCGTAAATCCATTGTCGACGGCCTGTCCCGTCTGCTTTCGGACACCTACGTGTTGTACCTGAAAACCCATAACTTCCATTGGAATGTCACCGGCCCGCAATTTCGCACCCTGCACTTGATGTTCGAAGAGCAGTACAACGAACTGGCCCTGGCGGTCGACCTGATCGCCGAACGTATCCGCGCCCTGGGCTTTCCGGCGCCGGGTGCCTACTCCATCTACGCCAGGCTGTCTTCGATCAAGGAAGAGGAGGGGGTGCCGGCCGCGGAAGAAATGATCAAGCAGTTGGTCGCCGGTCAGGAAGCGGTCACCCGTACTGCCCGCGGCATCTTCCCGTTGCTGGACAAGGTCAGCGACGAGCCAACGGCGGATCTGCTGACCCAGCGCATGCAGGTGCATGAGAAAACCGCGTGGATGCTGCGTTCCCTGCTGGAAAACCGCTAAGTCGCTCATGGCCGATGGCGTCCCGGACGCCATCCGCGCCTTTTGACACGCTCCGCCATCTATATGGCCATACGGCTGCACAGGGCCGATTTAATGGATATAATCCCGCTCTTTGCTAAGTAGCCCGGGCTTTGGCGTGGGCTCTGGCTGTAGTTCAAGCAGTAATCTGGATTGCCGAGACGCCCCCATGCCCATGTACGATTACCAATGCGCTTCCTGTGGTCATCAGTTGGAAGCCATTCAAAAGATCAGTGCTGCGCCACTGGTCGACTGCCCTGCCTGCCAGGCACCTGAACTGAAAAAGATGCTGTCCATGCCCGGCTTCCGCCTCAGCGGCACCGGCTGGTATGAAACCGACTTCAAGACCGGCTCCAAGAAGAACCTGGCCGGTGGCGACAAAGCTGACTAAGTTGAACGACACGCGCGAGTTCTTGCACTATCCGGCACCTCATGGTGCGCAAGGCCTCCATCGAATTTCGAATTACGAGAAGTGAAACCACTACCATGATGCGCAGCCATTATTGCGGCCAACTGAACGAAAGCCTGGAAGGTCAGGAAGTAACCCTTTGCGGATGGGTCCACCGTCGCCGTGACCACGGCGGGGTGATTTTCCTCGATATCCGTGATCGTGAAGGTCTGGCCCAGGTGGTGTTCGACCCGGACCGCGCTGAAACCTTCGCCGCCGCCGACCGCGTGCGCAGCGAATACGTAGTCAAGATTACCGGCAAGGTGCGTCTGCGCCCGGCCGGTGCCGGCAACGCCAACATGGCTTCGGGCATGATCGAAGTCCTGGGCTACGAGCTGGAAGTGCTGAACGAAGCGGAAACCCCGCCGTTCCCGCTCAACGAATACTCCGACGTGGGTGAAGAAACCCGTCTGCGCTATCGCTTCATCGACCTGCGCCGTCCGGAAATGGCCGAGAAGCTGCGTCTGCGTTCGCGCATGACCACCAGCATCCGTCGCTACCTGGACGAGAACGGTTTCCTCGACGTGGAAACTCCGATCCTCACTCGCGCCACCCCTGAAGGTGCTCGCGACTATCTGGTGCCGAGCCGTACCCACGCCGGTAGCTTCTTCGCCTTGCCGCAATCGCCACAGCTGTTCAAGCAACTGCTGATGGTGGCCGGCTTCGACCGCTACTACCAGATCGCCAAGTGCTTCCGCGACGAAGACCTGCGTGCCGACCGTCAGCCTGAGTTCACTCAGATCGACATCGAGACCAGCTTCCTCGACGAAAAAGACATCATGGGCCTGACCGAAGGCATGATCCGCAACCTGTTCAAGGAAGTGCTGGGTCTGGAGTTCGGCGAATTCCCGCACATGACCTTTGAAGAGGCCATGCGTCGCTACGGTTCCGACAAGCCGGACCTGCGCAACCCGCTGGAACTGGTAGACGTTGCCGACCAACTGAAAGAAGTGGAATTCAAGGTCTTCAGCGGCCCGGCCAACGATCCGAAATGCCGTATCGCCGCGTTGCGCGTTCCTGGCGGGGCGAGCATGCCGCGCAAGCAGATCGACGACTACACCAAGTTTGTCGGCATCTACGGTGCCAAGGGCCTGGCCTACATCAAGGTCAACGAGCGCGCCAAGGGTGTCGAAGGTCTGCAATCGCCGATCGTCAAGAACATCCCGGAAGCCAACCTCAACGTGATCCTCGATCGCGTGGGTGCGGTCGACGGCGACATCGTGTTCTTCGGTGCCGACAAGGCCAAGATCGTCAGCGAGGCCCTGGGTGCCCTGCGCATCAAGCTCGGTCACGACCTGAACCTGCTGACCTGCGAATGGGCGCCGATGTGGGTGGTCGACTTCCCGATGTTCGAAGAGAACGACGACGGCAGCTTCACCGCCTTGCACCACCCGTTCACCGCGCCCAAATGCTCGCCTGAAGAGCTGGAAGCCAACCCGGCTACCGCTCTGTCGCGCGCCTACGACATGGTTCTGAACGGCACCGAGCTGGGTGGCGGTTCGATCCGTATCCACCGCAAGGAAATGCAGCAAGCGGTCTTCCGTCTGCTGGGCATCAGCGAAGCCGAGCAGGAAGAGAAGTTCGGCTTCCTGCTGGACGCCCTGAAGTACGGCGCGCCGCCCCACGGTGGCCTGGCCTTCGGTCTGGACCGTCTGGTGATGCTGATGACCGGCGCCCAGTCGATCCGTGAAGTGATCGCCTTCCCGAAAACCCAGAGCGCGGCCTGCGTCATGACTCAGGCACCGGGTCTGGTGGATGCCAAGGCGCTGCGCGAGCTGCACATCCGCCTGCGCGAACAGCCCAAGGCTGAATAAGCCGGCCCGATTAGGCGCACCCTCGGGTGCGCTTTTTCTATGGGTCGAGTTTTGTTGCCCCGCCCGCCAAGCGGCGTGGGCAATGTTTCAAAGAGAATTTGGAGCAAGTTATGGCAGGTCATTCCAAGTGGGCGAACATCAAGCACCGCAAAGAGCGTCAGGATGCCAAGAGAGGCAAGATCTTCACCAAGTGGATTCGTGAGCTGACCGTCGCGGCCCGTCAGGGCGGCGGCGAGCCCGGCTCCAACCCACGTTTGCGCCTGGCCCTGGACAAGGCCCTGGGCGCCAACATGAGCCGCGACATCATCGATCGTGCCATTGCCCGTGGCACCGGCGCGGCCGGTAGCGACGATGTGGTCGAGCTGACCTATGAAGGCTACGGCCCCAACGGCGTGGCGGTGATGGTCGAATGCATGACCGACAACCGCAACCGCACCGCGGCGGCGGTTCGTCATGCCTTCAGCAAGTGCGGCGGCAACCTGGGGACCGACGGTTCGGTGGCCTATCTGTTCGAGCGCAAGGGCCAGATCACCTTCGCCGAAGGTGTCGACGAAGATGCGCTGATCGAGGCGGCGATGGAGGCTGACGCCGACGATGTGGTGAGCAACGAAGACGGCACGGTCGACGTGTTCACTTCGTTCGCCGGTTTCTACGGCGTGCGCAATGCCCTGGAAGCGGCGGGCTTCACCGCTGCGGACGCGGAAATCGTCATGCTGCCCACCACCAGTGCCGAACTGGACCTGGAGGGGGCGGAGAAGGTCCTCAAGCTGATCGACATGCTGGAAGACCTGGATGACGTGCAGAACGTCTACTCCAATGCGGATATTCCGGAATCGGTGGCCGAGCAGCTCGGCTGATCCCACTGCACTACCCTTGAAGCCGGATGCGCTACGCCGCGATGATTGCGCGGCAGGGCGCTTCCGGCTTCTGCCTTTTTGCGTTTCCGGTCCTGGCCGGCCGGCATTCTTACTCAAGCAGCAGGCTTTATGACTCTAATTCTTGGCATCGACCCCGGCTCACGCATTACCGGTTATGGCGTGGTTCGAGACACCGGGCGTGGCTGCGTGTACGTGGCGTCCGGCTGTATTCGCACCGGTGCCGGCGAGCTGCCCGAGCGCTTGCAGATTGTCTATCGCGGTGTGCGTGAGGTGATTCAGACCTACGGTCCAGTGACCATGGGCATCGAGAAAGTGTTCATGGCGCGCAACGCCGATTCGGCGCTCAAGCTCGGCCAGGCCCGGGGCGCAGCGATTGTTGCTGGAGCCGAGGAAGGCCTGGAGATCGCCGAATACACCGCGACCCAGGTCAAGCAGGCCGTGGCCGGGACCGGCGGGGCCAACAAGGAGCAGGTGCAGATGATGGTCATGCACTTGCTCAAGCTCACCACCAAACCGCAGATCGACGCCTCGGATGCCCTGGCCATTGCCATTTGTCACGCTCACACCCGCTCCAGCCTGTTGCCCCATGGTCTGGGAACGGCACGCAGTCGTGGCGGGCGCCTGCGTCTCTGATAGCATCAGCGCAGTCATTTTAGGAGTGGAGCGTTGTGCGCCTGGGCAGTCGGCGCGAACGCTCGCTCAACGAGTCGCCAGCTGCGAGCTGGCCATCGCTTAAGGATCTGAAACGTGATCGGACGCTTGCGCGGCACCCTGGCTGAGAAACAGCCGCCGCACCTGATTCTTGATGTAAACGGGCTGGGCTATGAAGTCGAAGTGCCCATGACCACCTTGTACAGGCTGCCGTCGGTCGGCGAACCCCTGACCTTGCACACCCATTTGGTCGTGCGCGAGGACGCGCAGTTACTCTACGGCTTCGCCGGCAAGCGCGAGCGAGACTTTTTTCGCGAGTTGATCCGTCTCAATGGCGTGGGCCCCAAGCTGGCCCTGGCGCTGATGTCCAGTCTTGAGGTGGATGAACTGGTGCGTTGCGTGCAGGCCCAGGACACCTCGGCCCTGACCAAGGTGCCCGGAGTCGGCAAGAAGACCGCCGAGCGCCTGCTGGTGGAACTCAAGGATCGCTTCAAGGCCTGGGAGGCGGTGCCGAGCATGTTCGCCCTGGTGCCGAACCAGCCGGATGCCCCGGTGCCGGTGGCCAGCGCCGAGTCCGATGCGGTCAGTGCGCTGATTTCCCTGGGCTACAAGCCTCAGGAAGCCAGCAAGGCGGTGTCCGCGATCAAAGAAAAAGGCTTGAGCAGTGAAGACATGATCCGCAGAGCCTTGAAGGGAATGATTTAAGTGATTGAAGCTGATCGTCTGATCGCCGCCACGGGCCCCCGTGAGCGCGAGGAAATCCAGGACCGGGCGATTCGTCCGGTCAGCCTGGCCGACTACATCGGCCAGCCCAGCGTGCGCGAGCAGATGGAGCTGTTCATCCAGGCCGCCCGTGGGCGCAACGAGTCCCTGGATCACACCTTGATCTTTGGCCCTCCGGGGCTGGGCAAGACCACCCTGGCCAACATCATTGCCGAGGAAATGGGCGTCTCGATCAAGAGCACCTCGGGGCCGGTGCTGGAGCGCCCTGGCGATCTGGCGGCGCTGCTGACCAATCTTGAGCCCCATGACGTGTTGTTCATCGACGAGATTCACCGGCTGTCGCCGATCGTCGAGGAAGTGCTGTACCCGGCCATGGAGGATTTTCAGCTCGACATCATGATCGGCGAGGGGCCCGCTGCGCGCTCGATCAAGCTGGACCTGCCGCCGTTCACCCTGGTGGGCGCCACCACTCGCGCGGGCATGCTGACCAACCCGCTGCGGGACCGTTTCGGTATCGTCCAGCGCCTGGAGTTCTACAGCACGGCGGATCTGGCGACCATTGTCAGTCGTTCCGCCAACATTCTCGGTTTGCCGCTGGATCCGGAAGGCGCCTTCGAGGTCGCGCGGCGGGCCCGTGGTACTCCGCGGATTGCCAACCGCCTGTTGCGCCGGGTGCGGGATTTTGCCGAAGTGCGGGCCAAGGGGCACATCACCAAGCCGATCGCCGACCTGGCATTGAACCTGCTGGATGTCGACGAACGTGGCTTCGATCATCAGGACCGGCGTCTGTTACTGACCATGATCGAGAAGTTCGACGGTGGTCCGGTGGGGGTCGACAGTCTGGCCGCGGCGATCAGCGAAGAGCGTCACACCATCGAAGACGTGCTGGAGCCGTACCTGATCCAGCAGGGCTACATCATGCGCACTCCCCGTGGTCGTGTGGTGACCCGGCATGCGTATCTGCACTTCGGTCTAAACATTCCGTCACGATTGGGTGACATGCCTGTGGTAGACGAATTCCTTGATGCTGTGGACGATTAATCACCCGCGTCTTGTCGATTTATTCGGGGTTTGTGCTGTCCTAGGGACTGGCATTGCCCAAACTGCATGAAAAGTCGTTCAAGAATGAAAAAACAGTTGCCTGGCCGGATTGGCAACCTGAGGAGTAAGCACTAGAGTATGCGCGCGCAAAACGGGCTTGAGCCGTTCGCACATCGTTGTCGCGTTTATTACGAGGACACCGATGCCGGCGGCATCGTGTATTACGTTAATTACCTTAAGTTTATGGAGCGGGCTCGAACCGAGCGGCTACGACACCTGGGCTTTGCCCAATCGCAGCTGGCAGGGGAGAACCTGTTATTCGTCGTGCATTCCAGCGAAGCGCGTTATCACGCGCCGGCGCGACTGGACGACGAGCTTCTGGTCAGTGCCCATGTCACCGAATTGAACCGGGTCAGCCTGCGCTTCACTCAGCAGGTCAGGCGAGCCGCGGATAATGCGCTGCTCTGTGAGGGGCAGTTCCTGGTGGCCTGTGTGCGCGCCGACACTTTCAAACCCCGCGCCATTCCAGACGCTCTGCGTACGGCCTTTGCCGACGAGAGCAGCGCGGGTACACACTCAGAGCAGGAGATAAAGCGTGGAAGCTAACGTCGTCGACCATTCCTCCATGTGGAGCCTGGTCAGCAATGCCAGCGTTGTAGTGCAGTTGGTAATGCTGACCCTGGTTGCCGCATCGGTGACTTCATGGATCATGATCTTTCAGCGCAGCAACCTGCTGCGCGCCGGTCGACGTGCCCTGGAGAGCTTCGAAGAGCGCTTCTGGTCCGGTATCGACCTGTCCAAACTCTACCGTCAGGCGGGCAGCAACCCGGACCCGGATTCCGGGGTCGAGCAGATTTTCCGGGCTGGTTTCAAGGAGTTCTCCCGTCTGCGTCAACAGCCGGGTGTTGATCCTGAAGCCGTGATGGAAGGCGTGTCCCGGGCCATGCGTGTCGCCATCTCCCGTGAGGAAGAGAAGCTCGAGCAGAGCCTGCCGTTCCTTGCCACCGTCGGTTCGGTCAGCCCGTACATCGGTCTGTTCGGCACCGTGTGGGGGATCATGAACTCCTTCCGCGGCCTGGCCCAGGCCCAGCAAGCGACCCTGGCCACTGTGGCCCCGGGTATCGCTGAAGCCCTGATCGCTACGGCCATCGGTCTGTTCGCGGCCATTCCGGCGGTTATCGCCTACAACCGCTTCGCCGCTCGTGGCGAGACGCTGATCAGCCGTTACTACACCTTCGCCGACGAGTTCCAGGCGATCCTGCACCGTAAAGTGCACACCAGCGAAGAGTGAGCAGGTAAACCCAATGGCCCGAGTTCGCCACAAACGCAAGCCGGTTGCCGAGATGAACGTGGTGCCCTACATCGACGTGATGTTGGTACTGCTGGTTATCTTCATGGTGACCGCGCCGATGCTCAACCAGGGCGTGAAAGTTGATCTGCCCAAGGTTTCCAGTGAAGCCTTGCCCCAGGACAACAACACCCAGGTACTGACCATTTCGATCAAGGCTGACAAGACCTACTACTGGAACCTTGGCAGCGAAGTCGACACCGAAAAGCAACAGGACAAGGCGATGACCTTGCCGCAGATGACCGACGCGGTGACCAAGATCATCCGTGCCGGCAACGAAGGCGGCAAACACACCCAGGTGTTCATTCGCGGTGATAAATCCGTCGACTACGGCGCCGTGATGGGTGCCATGGGCGGCCTGCAGAAAGCCGGAGTCGGTAACGTTGGCTTGATTACCGAGGCGCCCTGATGCACCAACAGCGAGAGCCGTCCGCCTCGGAAAGCTACTTCTGGCCTAGCGTCTGGGCGATCGCCCTGCACGTGCTGGTGTTTGGCATGCTGTTCGTCAGCTTCGCCATGACCCCGGAATTGCCTCCGGCCAAGCCGATCGTCCAGGCGACCCTGTATCAGCTGAAATCCAAGAGCCCGGCGACTACCCAGACCAATCACAAGATTGCGGGTGAGGCGAAGAAATCCGCCGCGCGTCAGACCGAAGCCGAGCAGTTGGAGCAGAAGAAGGTCGAGCAGGAAGAGATCAAGGCTGCGGAACAAAAGAAAGAAGAGGCTGCTCAAAAGGCCGCAGAAGCGAAAAAGGCCGATGAAGCCAAGAAAGCTGACGAGGCGAAGAAGGCTGATGAAGCCAAGAAAGCTGCGGAAGCCAAGAAGGCCGAAGAGAAGCAATTGGCTGATGTAGCCAAGAAGAAAGCCGAAGAAGAAGCCAAGAAAGCCGCTGAAGAAGAGGCCAAGAAAAAGGCCGCTGAAGAGGCCAAGAAGAAAATCGTCGAAGACGCGAAGAAGAAAGCCGCGGAAGACGCGAAGAAGAAAGCTGAAGCTGAAGAGGCGAAGAAAAAGATCGCCGAAGACGCCAAGAAGAAAGCTGCTGCCGATGCCGCGAAGAAAAAGGCCCAGGAAGCAGCGCGTAAATCTGCCGAAGAGAAGAAGGCTCAGGCCCTGGCTGACTTGCTGTCCGACAAGCCGGAGCGTGAAGCCACCAAGTCGGATGAGGTCGGTGACAGTGTCGCGGGCAGCTTCGATGACCTGATTCGTATCCGTGCAGCGGAAGGCTGGGCTCGTCCTCCTTCGGCACGCAAGGGCATGACAGTGGAACTGCGGATCGGCATGTTGCCGGATGGCACGGTGACCACGGTCAGCGTGATCAAGTCCAGTGGTGATGGTCCGTTCGATGCCTCGGCGGTAGCGGCAGTCAAGAACATTGGGCGTTTGACAGAAATGCAGGGGTTGAGTCCGAAGGATTTTGCTCCCTATCGTTCATTCAAGATGACATTCACACCTGAGGATCTAGCCTTGTGAGAAACCTTCTTCGAGGAATGCTTGTCGTTATTTGCTGTATGGCAGGGATAGCGGCAGCGGATGAAAAAAACATTCTGGTCACCAGTGGCAGTGACCGGGCAACTCCCATCGCGGTAGTGCCGTTCGGTTGGCAAGGCGGCAGCGTGCTGCCGGACGACATGGCGCAGATCATCGGTGATGACCTGCGCAACTCGGGTTACTACGCACCTATCCCCAAGCAGAACATGATCAGCCTGCCGACCCAGGCCAGTGAAGTCATTTTCCGCGACTGGAAAGCCCTGGGTGCCCAGTACGTGATGGTCGGCAGCATTGTTCCGGCGGGCGGTCGCCTGCAGGTTCAATACGCCCTGTTCAACGTCGCCACCGAGCAGCAAGTGCTGACCGGCAGCGTGTCGGGCAGCGTTGATCAACTGCGGGACATGTCGCACTACATTTCCGACCAGTCCTTTGAAAAGCTCACCGGTATCAAGGGCGCGTTCTCGACTCGTCTGTTGTACGTGACGGCTGAGCGCTTCTCGGTGAACAACACCCGTTACACCCTGCAGCGTTCGGACTACGACGGTGCGCGTGCAGTTACCCTGCTGCAGTCCCGCGAGCCGATCCTGTCGCCGCGTTTTGCACCCGATGGCAAGCGCATCGCCTATGTGTCGTTCGAGCAGAAGCGTCCGCGGATCTTCGTGCAGCACATCGACACGGGTCGTCGTGAGCAGATCACCAACTTCGAAGGCCTGAACGGCGCTCCTGCCTGGTCGCCGGATGGCACCCGCCTGGCCTTCGTGCTGTCCAAGGATGGCAACCCGGATATCTATGTGATGAACATGGCGTCCCGGCAGATCAGTCGTGTCACCAGTGGCCCGGGTATCAACACCGAGCCGTTCTGGGGCAAGGATGGTTCCACCATCTATTTCACTTCCGACCGTGGCGGCAAGCCGCAGGTTTATAAAAGCAACATCAATGGCGGTGGCGCTGAGCGTGTGACCTTTATTGGTAACTACAACGCCAACCCGAAACTTTCTGCTGACGAAAAGACCCTGGTAATGATTCACCGCCAGGATGGTTTCACCAACTTCCGGGTAGCGGCTCAGGATTTGCAGCGCGGTAGCGTAAAAATCCTTACAGACACCAACCTAGATGAGTCAGCTACTGTTGCGCCCAACGGCACCATGGTAATCTACGCCACCCGCCAGCAGGGCCGGGGAGTCTTGATGCTCGTGTCCATTAATGGACGTGTGAGGCTCCCGCTTCCTACCGCTCAAGGCGAAGTCAGAGAACCGTCCTGGTCCCCTTACCTGAACTGACGCGGCGCTACAAAGTTTCACTTAACACACTGGGGTTCATTAGGAGTTTCACGATGGAAATGTTGAAGTTTGGTAAGTTTGCTGCGCTGGCTCTGGCCATGGCCGTAGCTGTAGGTTGCTCCTCCAAAGGTGGCGACAACGCCGGCGAAGGCGCTGTTGATCCAAACGCTGGTTACGGCGCTAACACTGGTGCTGTTGATGGCTCCCTGAGCGAAGAAGCTGCTCTGCGCGCAATCACCACCTTCTACTTCGAATACGACAGCTCGGACCTGAAGCCAGAAGCCATGCGCGCTCTGGACGTTCACGCCAAAGACCTGAAAGCAAACGGCGCTCGCGTTGTTCTGGAAGGCAACACCGACGAACGTGGTACTCGTGAGTACAACATGGCACTGGGCGAGCGTCGTGCGAAAGCCGTTCAACGCTACCTGGTTCTGCAGGGCGTTTCCCCAGCTCAGCTGGAGCTGGTTTCCTACGGTAAAGAGCGTCCAGTTGCTACTGGCCACGACGAGCAGTCCTGGGCTCAAAACCGTCGCGTCGAACTGCGTAAGTAATTCGTCATGCGAACGTGCCGTCGTGCTGTAACTATTTTGGCTCTCAGTCTCACGCCGCTTGCGGCGTGGTCTGCGGTTCCTGTGGTCGATAACAACTCCGGCTATAACAATAGCGGGAGCAGTTATCCGCCAGCGGGTTATGGCACGAACGGCGCCTATGCCGGGGGAGGGGTTTCGACCCCTGTCTCGGCACAGGGCGAGCTGTTCCAGCAACTGCAGCAAATGCAGGAGCAGATTGCACGCCAACAGGGTGTGATCGAAGTTCTGCAAAATGATGTAGCGCGCATGAAGCAAGAAAGCCTGGAGCGATACCAGGATCTTGATCGGCGCATAGGAAGCGGTGTTGCACCTGCCGCGACTCCTGAGAATTCTTCTGCCGGTGGCGATAGCAATGCCGCCGGAGCCGCAGCCGGCGCTGCTGTCCAGGCCCCAGCCGCCAGCAGCGAACCCGGTGATCCGGCCAAGGAAAAGCTCTATTACGATGCTGCCTTCGACCTGATCAAAGCCAAGGATTTCGACAAGGCCAGCCAGGCTTTCTCGGCATTCCTGCGCAAGTACCCCAACAGCCAGTACGCTGGCAACGCCCAGTACTGGCTGGGTGAAGTGAACCTGGCCAAGGGCGATCTGCAAGGTGCCGGCCAGGCATTTGCCAAGGTTTCCCAGCTGTATCCCAAGCACGCCAAGGTGCCGGATTCGTTGTACAAGCTGGCTGATGTGGAGCGCCGCCTGGGTCATACCGACCGGGTCAAAGGCATTCTGCAGCAGGTGGTCGCCCAATATCCGGGTACTTCCGCCGCTCAGTTGGCACAACGGGATCTGCAGCGCATGTAAGCGTGTTGGCAGCCGTTACAAGAAACCCGCGCTTGTCGCGGGTTTTTTCGTTAGAATTCACCCCCTTTTTTGAAACACGCTTCCTGGGATCTGCGCGATGGCGGGGTTCCTGGAAGTGCCTGACGGAGGCGGACAGCCTGTTTAGCTGTTACGCCCGTGGCGACTATGCAAGACACATTGAGAATTACCGAAGTTTTCTACTCGTTGCAGGGGGAAACTCGGACTGCCGGGCTGCCCACGGTTTTCGTGCGCCTGACCGGATGTCCGTTGCGTTGCCAATACTGCGACAGCGCCTACGCCTTCAGCGGCGGCACCCAGCGTACCCTCGACAGCCTGCTGGAGCAGGTTGCCGGTTTCCGTCCGCGTTATGTCTGTGTCACCGGCGGCGAGCCGTTGGCCCAACCTAATGCCATTCCCTTGCTCAAGCAGCTGTGCGATGCCGGCTATGAAGTCTCGCTGGAGACCAGTGGCGCGCTGGATATTTCCGAAGTGGATCAGCGCGTCAGCCGGGTTCTTGACCTCAAGACCCCGGGTTCCAAGGAAGCGCATCGCAATCGCTACGAGAACATCGAACTGCTGACCGCCAACGATCAGGTCAAGTTTGTCATCTGTTCCCGTGAGGACTACGACTGGGCGGTGTCCAAACTGATCCAGTACGGCCTTGAGCGGCGTGCGGGCGAAGTCTTGTTCTCGCCCAGCCACCATGATCTCAGCGCACGGGATCTGGCTGACTGGATCGTGGCTGACAACCTGCCGGTGCGACTGCAACTGCAGTTGCATAAATACCTTTGGAATGATGAGCCGGGGCGCTGAAATGACTGAGCAAGTACAGAACCAATCTTCGACCGAGAAACGTGCAGTGATCCTGCTCTCCGGTGGACTGGACTCGGCCACCGTAGTGGCCATGGCCCGTGCCGAAGGCTACCGCTGCTACACCATGAGCTTCGATTATGGCCAACGCCATCGCGCCGAATTGCACGCTGCCGAGCGCGTGGCGCGTGACCTGGGCGTGGTGGAGCACAAGGTGATCGGCCTGAACCTCAATGGCATTGGCGGATCGGCCCTGACCGACAGCTCCATCGATGTGCCGGAAGCGCCCGGTGAGGGAATTCCGGTGACCTATGTGCCGGCACGCAACACCGTGTTTCTGTCCTTGGCCCTGGGCTGGGCGGAAGTTCTGCAAGCGCGGGATATCTTCATCGGCGTCAATGCAGTGGATTATTCCGGTTACCCGGATTGCCGTCCCGAGTTCGTCGCAGCCTTCGAGCGCATGGCCAACCTGGCCACCAAGGCCGGTATCGAAGGGCAGGGCTTCCGTATCCAGGCGCCCCTGCAGAACCTCAGCAAGGCTGAAATCATCAAGGCCGGTGTGGGTTTGGGCGTCGATTATGGCCTGACCGTTTCCTGCTATCAGGCGGACGACAACGGCCGTGCATGTGGCAAATGCGACAGCTGCCGCCTGCGCGCAGAAGGTTTCGACGCGGCCGGTGTCAGCGATCCAACCGTTTATTTTTGATTTTTTTCATTTAGGGTGTTGAATTCCCGTTAGAAATCAGTATTATACGCGCCACCACACAGCGGGTCGTTAGCTCAGTTGGTAGAGCAGTTGGCTTTTAACCAATTGGTCGTAGGTTCGAATCCCACACGACCCACCATATTTTTGGCGGTTTAGAAAATCCGGAAGGCCCACGAAAGTGAGGATTTCCGGGTTTTTTTTTGCCTGCAATAAACCCGGACGTGGGGCATCAAGGCTCGATGCGCTCAGGAAGGCTCTCAATGATTGGCGACCACTGTTCGTCTTGCGGTTTGTCCTGAGGCAGCGGTGTGCCTGGCGGTATTCTCCCACGCCGAAGTGCTCAACCACTTGGCGGGGCGAACAATGGCCGCCGATCTTCAGGCGCGCCGTTGACAGTAACGGCTTATTTCCCCTTGCCCGAGTATTCCTTGTAGTACTCGGGGATCGCGTGTTTGTAGCTCTCCATCCAGCGCTGCAGGCTCAACTCCCGTTCGCCGGGGGATGCCGGTTGCGGAGTGCGCGACGCTACCTGATTGCGGCTCTGCAGTTGCAACCAGACTTCGGTGACCTGCTGCTGCGGGGAGGATGGACCGGGTTCGATGGCCTGCGCCGCGAGGGGAAGCAGCAAGAGGCCCAGGCAACTGAGCATGTTGTGTTTCATCACTACCTCTGCGTTGTCGAGGGAATGGCTTCGGGCTGTGCCGGATCGCCGGCGCTCGCTACCCGATTATTGGGCGCCGTGGTTCCGAGTTTTTCTGCGCGGGCCTTGGCTTCGGTGACTTGCCCCGGACTCAGGCCTACGCGGCTGACCACTTCCGAGGCTTGTTTCCAGTTCCCTTGATAGATCAGCAAGGTCACCAGATTGAGGGCCGGCAATTGATCCGACGGCTTGAGCTCCATAGCGGTGATGAACTCGAAACGGGCTTCTTTCAGACGCCGTTGATTGAGGTAGACCACGCCGAGATCGTTGCGGATTTTCTCGTCGGTGGGCGATAGCCGGGCTGCACGTTGCAGGTGAGCCAGAGCCTGCAGGTTGTCGCTGCGTTCTGCGGCCAGTTGCCCCAGGCCTTGCTCGCCTTCGGCGGCCAGGCAACCACCGAGCAGGCTGCGGTACAGCGGGTCGGCCTCGCGTTGTCCCAGCAAGCGGTAGATCTTGGCCTTGCGCAGGCGCACCGCCGGAAGGTCATCCGGCAGGCGTTGCAGGTTGGCCAGGCCAGCATGCAGTTTGCCGCTGCTGATCATTTGGTCTGCCAGACTGAGTGACAACTCCTGGTCGGAGTTGATCTTGGCACAGTCTTGTGGAGCGCTCAGCGACGACCAGGACGCGCCTCCAGGTGATGCGCAGCCACTGAGCATCGCCAGCCCTATCGCCACCATCATGGTTTTCATTTTCCGTTCCCGTAATGCGCGCGATGCTCGGGTCATGACCCCCAGGCACGGCCTGTCGAGGTTCTGATTGCTCAGTTTCATCACCAGAGAGGAGCCAAGGTGCTGGTTCATTGCGATAGTCCACTGCGCTGATCAAAGTCGCCGTCTTCCAGGAAGTACATGCGGAACCAGTTCGGATCGTAATTGCGTAACTGCTCACCTGGCAGCGAAGGCAACTGAGCATTGGCGGCCAGTGGTTGCACCAGATGGGGGGTGACCACCATCAGCAGTTCCTTCTCTTCACGATTGATCGTGGAGTTGCGAAAGAACGCGCCGATGATGGGAATGTTGCCCAGGCCCGGCAGCTTGCTCACGCTGGAGCTGTTGTTGGTGCTGATCAGGCCGCTGATCACGAAGCTCTCGCCGTCAGCCAGGGAAATGCTGGTGTCGGTACGCCGAACAATCAGCGCCGGTACTCGGGTACTGGAGATCGTCACTCCGTTGTTGTAATCGAGTTCGCTGACTTCCGGCGCCACTTTCAGGGTGATGCGGTTGTTGCTGATGACCGTGGGGGTCAGGGTCAGGCGGATACCGAATTCCTTGTATTCGATGGAGATGTTGTCGCTGCCAGAGCTCGGCACCGGGATCGGCACCTCGCCACCGGCGAGGAAGCTCGCACTCTGCCCGCTCAGGGCCACCAGGCTGGGACGTGCCAGGGTATAGGCGAAGCCGCTGCCTTCAAGTGCATTGATCACCCCCAGCACATTGCCGCCGCCAAAGCCGATATTGAAGCTGCCGTTATCCAACGGGATGCGGGGCGCCAGGCTACCGATCTGCCCGGGTGTCACAGTGACGCCGGGAACGGATCCGGGCGAGCCAAACAGAAAATTGCCGCTCTTGCCGAAGATCGAGGTGCTGGCTTCCTTCAACTTGGTACGGCTGACTTCGACAAAGCGGATGTCGGTCTGCACCTGGCTGGGCAGCAGGGGGCTTTCAGAGGAGGGGGCCAGCGAACCCACCAGCGACTGGGCGGCTTTGCCCTGGACGAAGACCATGCTTTGCCGCGGCGAGCTGGAACAGGCGCTCCAGACCATCAGACTGGTGGCGCCGGGGGCCATGCCGGTCAGCAGGTAGGAGTCATTGCCATTGACGTGTACATCGACGATTTTCGGATCACCCACTGCCAGTCGGGTGATGGCCACGGAAGAGTGTATGGCGGTCTGCATGCCCTCGCCGACCTCAAGCACTGCCGGTAATGGTTCCAGCCCTGCACAATTGTTCGCTGCTGCCAGGGTCACTCCTGTAGGTAAACCGGCAAAAATGAGTGTCCATGTCACTCGCCTGAGTATCTGCAAGTAGTCACTGTTCATTTACTGCTTCCTTGATTGGCTGGGAGAGTCAGCCGGGACAGTCGGGCGCCACGAATCATTCGTCAGAGCATTCTGAAATAGGCTTTTCCTTGCTGATCCCAGATAACTGCATCGTTATCTGACGTTAGCGTAGAAAGTCCAAAATGCTATTAAACGCAAAAAAACTGTCCATCATCCGGCCCCTCGCAGCCCCTTGTAGGCACGGGCTTGCTGTAGCCTGCAGCAACTCTGGGAGTGGCTTTGAAGAGGGGTTTCAGGAGCCCGGCATCCAGATCTGACTGGCCATTTGGGGGCCGCTCAGTTTCAGCTAAGTTTTCCCTCGTAACCTCTGCCCTCGCGCCAATTCAGGCGACGTTAGGGAGAGGTCCTAGATGAAGCCATTGAGCCCGGCCAATTGGCTGAACAAAGTTCCCGAAGTGACGCTGTCCTTCTGGGTGATCAAGATCATGTCCACCACGGTCGGGGAAACCTGTGCCGATTACCTGGCTGTCGATGCCGGCCTGGGGCAGGGGGTGACCAGCATCGGCATGGCGCTGCTGTTGGCGCTGGCGTTGTTCGCGCAGTTGCGTACCCGGGCCTACACGCCCTGGATCTACTGGTTGAGCGTGGTGCTGGTGAGCATCGTCGGCACCCAGGTCACTGATGTGCTGACCGATCAGTTGGGCGTCAGTCTGTATCTCAGCACGGCACTGTTTGCCTTGCTGTTGGCGATCAACCTGGCTGTCTGGTACGGCGTTGAACGCAGTCTTTCGATCCGACAGATCGTGACTCCCCGGCGCGAATTGTTCTACTGGGCGACAGTGCTGTGCACCTTTGCCCTGGGGACCGCCGCCGGTGATCTGGCCACCGAGGCGCTGGGCTTGGGGTTCACCCTGGGAGTGGTGATCTTTGCCGTACTGATCTGCGTGGCCTTTGCCGCCTGGCGATTGGGGGGCAACGCGGTACTGACCTTCTGGATCGCCTACATCCTCACGCGCCCTTTCGGCGCCTCCTTGGGCGACCTTCTGACTCAGGCCAAGACCTATGGCGGCCTTGGTCTGGGGGCGACCTGGACCAGCGGGATCTTCCTGTGCGTGATTTTCCTGCTGGTGACGGCTGCGCAGATCAGCGTGGCTGGTCGCCAGCGTGTTACCGAGTGATTCGCTCATTTTCAATCAAGGAATCAATGATGTCTCATTTCCATTCTGTTACTCGTAAGCTCATGATCCTCTCCGCAATCGTCCTGCTGGGCGCCGCCGCCGGATGCTCCAAGACTGGCGATGAACCAAAGTCCCCAGCGCCAGCTCAGGTTGTGGCCGGCCAGGGCACGGTATCCAAGCTGGGGGATCTGTCGGCGTTCCAAGGCATCAGTGCCGAGGTGGCGGCCCTGGTGGACAACAATGATCTGAGCGCAGCCAAGAGCCGGATCAAGGATCTGGAGCTCTCCTGGGATAGCGCCGAAGCGGGATTGAAACCCCGAGCCGCAGCTGACTGGCACGTGCTGGACAAGGCAATCGATCGCGCACTCGACGCGTTGCGCGCCGGCAGTCCACGGCAAGCCGACTGCAAACTGGCCATGGATGAGCTGCTCAAGACGTTCAATTCATTGCAGGGCAAGCAATGAAGCCCGCTGCCGCGAGGTCGGGGCGCCGCTGTGTGTAACCGGCTGGGTGATGGCCGATCAAGGTGAATCACGCTGGGCGCGGCATCCCTCCGGGGGGATGCCGCGCTTGATTGATTGTGGAGGTGCTATGCGGATCTTGCTGGTGGAAGACGATGTCATGATCGGCGAGGCCATTGTCGGAGCGCTCAAGGACGCGGGCCACGCCGCCGATTGGGTGCGCAATGGGGGCAGCGCTCTGGCCGCCCTGGACACCCAGCATTATGACCAGGTGCTGCTGGATCTCGGGCTGCCGGGCAAGGACGGGCTGCAAGTCCTTGACACCCTGCGCCGCGGCGGTAACCCGGTGCCGCTGTTGATCATCACCGCCCGCGACAGCCTGGATGAGCGTTTGCGCGGCCTCGACGGCGGTGCGGATGACTACCTATCCAAGCCCTTTGCCATGGCCGAGCTGTTGGCGCGCATGCGTGCGGTGATGCGCCGCAAGGGCGGAAGTGCGACGCCGCTGTTGAGCAATGGCGTGGTGTCGCTGGACCCGGTCTCGAAGCAGGCGAGCACCGCGCAGCAGGCCGATGTGCAGCTGTCGAACCGGGAGTTTGCCCTGTTGCAGGCGCTGTTGATCCGGCCCGGGGCGATTCTCTCGCGCAGTGAGCTCGAGGACCGCATCTACGGTTGGGGCGACGAAGTGGAAAGCAACGCCGTGGAGTTTCTGATCCACGCCTTGCGCCGCAAGCTGGGCAGCCAGGTGATCAAGAACGTCAGGGGGATGGGATGGATGGTTTCAAAAAGCGTCTGAGCGAGTCGGTCCAGCTCCGGCTGTCCATCGTGCTGTCGACGGCGATCCTGATCGTTGCCCTGCTGGCGGCGGTCTTCGCCTTTGTTACGGCATTCGACGAGGCTCGGGAAATGCAGGACAACACCCTGCGCCAGGTCGCGGCCTTGTTCGAGCGCCAGCAGATGAGCCTGAGGTACTCCGAGCCTGAGCAACCGATCGAGGGCGACAACGAGGAGTCCCGGGTGGTCATCCAGTACCTGGCCGATGGCGCCAGGGCGAGCGCAGATGACGACAGCAGTGCGCCTTTGCCCTTGCCGACCACGCTGGCCGATGGTTGGTCGACGCAGAAAGTGGGGGACGAGCCGTTCCGGGTACTGGTCAAGACCACTGCCCAGGGGCAGCGCATTGCCGTGGCTCAGGAAATGGGCGCCCGGGACAAAGAGGCGCGCGAGAGTGCTGCGCGCAGCCTGCTTCCGTTCCTGTTTTTGTTCCCCGTGCTGTTGCTGGTGCTGGCCAACCTGGTGCGCACGTTGTTTCGTCCGATCGAGGTCCTGGCGGCGGAGATCGATCAGCGAGGCGAGCAGGAGTTGCATCCGATCGATGAAGGGCATTTGCCTACGGAAGTCCGCCCCTTTGTGCGGGCGATCAATCGACTGCTGGCCCGGGTGACCCGTTCCATGGAGGTGCAGCGACGTTTTGTTGCGGATGCGGCCCATGAGCTGCGTTCGCCGATGACGGCCCTGTCCCTGCAGGCCGAGCGACTGGCCACTGTGGAAATGTCGAGCCAGGCCATGGAGCGTCTGCTGCTGTTGCGGCGGGGCATCGAGCGCAGCAAGAAGTTGATCGATCAGCTGTTGAGCCTGGCGTTTGCGCAGTCCGGTGCCGGGGCCAGTGTGGCCCTGGTTTCAGTGCACGGGGTCTATCGGCAGGTACTGGAGGACCTGCTGCCGCTGGCGGAAGAAAAGGCGATCGATATCGGCGTGGAGGGTGGGCAGGACGGCCAGGTGCGCATCAGCGAGGTGGACTTGCAGGTGCTGGTGAAGAACCTGGTGGACAACGCCATTCGCTATACCCCGCCGGGGGGCAAGGTGGATTTGTCGGTGAGCCTGGAGCGCGGCGCGGTGCGGCTGAAGGTCTGCGACACGGGCCCGGGTATCGCGCCGGAGGAGCGTGATCGGGTGTTCGACCCGTTCTATCGCTGCCTGGGGAGCGAGGAGCTGGGTTCGGGGCTGGGGCTTTCCATCGTCAAGGTCATCGCCGAGCGCTACGGCGCCCGGATCTGTTTCGCTTACAGCGATGAGCGGGCCAGGACCGGGTTGTGCGTCTGGGTGGAGTTTGCACGGGGCGAGCCGGGTCGTGAGGATTAGACGCGGGGCAGAATTGGCTTTTGAATGCCCCGGATATTCTGTAGCCTTGCGCGGCTCCAATGCTGTCCGTACCTGATGAACTCACTCTCCCGGCGGGGCCCTAGACGGTCCGGAGCCGGTGGTATACTCGACTTTCGCGCCTAAGCGCCTGCAGGTCTTGCGAACATGACGCAAATTTCCGAACGCCTTCTGGTTCAAGCCCACCTCGACGCCAAACAGCCCAAACCCTTGAGTGCTGAGCAAGAGGCCCATTTTCGTGCCGCCATCGCTGCCGAGCTCAAGGCTCAGGACGCGGTGCTGGTTGCGCATTTCTATTGTGATCCGGTGATTCAGGCCCTGGCTGAAGAGACCGGTGGCTGTGTTTCCGACTCCCTGGAAATGGCCCGTTTCGGCAACGCGCATCCGGCCAAGACCGTGGTGGTGGCCGGGGTGCGCTTCATGGGTGAGACGGCGAAGATTCTCAACCCTGAAAAACGCGTGCTGATGCCGACGCTGGAGGCCACTTGCTCGCTCGATCTGGGTTGTCCGGTGGACGAGTTCTCGGCCTTCTGCGATCAGCACCCCGAGCGCACCGTAGTGGTTTATGCCAATACTTCGGCGGCAGTCAAAGCCCGTGCCGACTGGGTGGTGACGTCCAGCTGCGCGCTGGAGATCGTCGAAAGCCTGATGGATAACGGCGAGAAGATCATCTGGGGCCCGGACAAGCACCTGGGCACCTACATCCAGCGCCAGACCGGGGCCGACATGCTGCTCTGGGATGGGGCCTGCATCGTTCACGAAGAGTTCAAGTCCAAGCAACTGGAAGACATGAAGGCGCTGTACCCGGATGCGGCCATCCTGGTGCACCCCGAGTCCCCCAGCTCGGTGATCGAACTGGCGGATGCGGTCGGTTCCACCAGCCAGCTGATCGCCGCCGCACAGCGTCTGCCGAACAAGACCTTCATCGTCGCCACCGACCGCGGCATCTTCTACAAGATGCAGCAGCTGTGCCCGGACAAGGTGTTCATCGAGGCGCCTACGGCCGGTAACGGCGCAGCGTGCCGTAGTTGCGCCCACTGCCCGTGGATGGCGATGAATACCCTGGAGCGCACCCTGCAGTGCCTGCAACAAGGCAGCAACGAGATTCAGGTGGACCCGGCGCTGATCCCCAATGCCGTTCGGCCGCTCAAGCGCATGCTGGACTTCACTCAGGCGGCGCGGATGAAACTGGCGGGCAATGCCTGATCGGTTGTCTCGTGTGCAAGCAAAAACGCCCCGATCGGTCGGGGCGTTTTTGTGTGTGGCGTATTACTTTTTCTTCTGCTTGGGAATGCGCACCAGCTGGGTGTTGGAGTAAATGTCGTGCCAGCTGCGTTTCTGCTTGTCCACCAGCACCCAGAAGAAGCCCAGGCCAGCGCAGAGCCAGGAGGCAATGGACACCATGAAGCGCAACAGCGCCTGCCACAGGCTGATACGGCTGCCATCGGCATTCTGTACGCGGATGCCCCAGACCTGCATGCCCAGGGTCTGCCCTGAATGGGTCCAGAATTTGGCGAAGAAGCCGAACAGCACAAACAGCAGGACGGTGGAGTAAAGCGGGTCGCCATCCAGAGCGCCGGATTCGGTCAAGGCACGCATCCGCGCTTCGCCGATGATCTGCATCTGGATCAGCTTGTAGAGGCCGCCCGTGACGATCAGCAGGGCGACGCACAGCAGAAAATCATAGAACATCGCTGCCAGGCGACGACCCAGGCCGGCGGCGGGAAACTCGCCTTGGGGGCTTAGCAGATGTTTCGACATGACAGGCTCTCGACTGAAAAAAGAAGCCATTTTACGGAATTGCGCGCACAAAAAAGCCCCTGATGTCAGCATCAGGGGCTTTTTCGTTACAGACGATTAAGCTTCTGCTTGTACTTCGTCAGCTTGCATGCCTTTCTGGCCTTGCACAGCGATGAAGGTCACTTTTTGGCCTTCTTTCAGGCTCTTGAAGCCGTTGCCCTGAATAGCGCGGAAGTGTACGAACAGATCCGGACCGCTTTCAGGAGTGATAAAACCAAAACCTTTCTCGTCGTTAAACCACTTGACGGTACCGCTCTGACGTTGGGACATTTCTTATTTCCTTTGACGCTAAAAAATTAATGACAGTCTCTTCCTCATGGAAGAGTACTGGGCTGGGTTGCAGGAAAGTAAGAGACGTCGAACGGGTTGTAGCAAACTTGTTAGCTACTGCCCAGGTCACGATTCCAAGCGACCCATGCAAACACAGTGGGGAAACTCTACGCCAACTACGGGAGAAAAAACAAGCCCCGCGAAGCCCCGGTTTTACTCAGCTTGCCGAGGTTTGGCGCAACTAGCGTGCAGGGCTTATTCGATAGAGTTGTTCAATTGTTTTCAGACGTTATAAGTGAAATTCAGTATCGAAAATATGCACTGTTTTATGGCGGTTGCGTTACAGATTAGTGCACTTTTAACGCAACCGCGTTACTTATAGAAACAGTCCCTCAGCCTCGATAGTAGCGTTGGGGTACGAATGGCATTTTGCTTACAAGCATTTGCACCTTTTTCCCACGTACTATCGCTGCAACTGGCGTATCAAGTGCGCAGTGCTGGATATCGAGGTAACCCATCGCCAATGGACCACCGAGTGTCGGACCGAAGCCACCGCTGCAAACGCTGCCGATGATGTTCCCTTCGGCGTCGACGATTTCCGCGCCTTCGCGCACGGGGGTACGTTCCTGAGGCAGCAGGCCGACACGTTTGCGAGCGACGCCGCCCTGTTGTTGGGCAAAGATCACCTCGGCACCAGGGAAACCGCCGGCGCGTGGGCCATCCGCGCGCCGGGCCTTGGAGATGGCCCACAGCAGGCTGGCCTGAATCGGCGTGGTGTCGCTGTTCATGTCGTGGCCGTACAGGCACAGGCCGGCTTCCAGGCGCAGGGAGTCGCGGGCGCCGAGGCCGATGGCCGCCACTTCCGGTTCGGCCAGCAGGGCACGGGCGAGTTTTTCCGCGTGCTCGGCAGGGACCGAGATTTCGAAACCGTCTTCGCCGGTGTAGCCCGAACGGCTGACAAAGCAGTCCAGGCCCAGCACGGTCACCGGCTTGAACTGCATGAAGGTCATCTTCGCTACTTCCGGCGCCAGGCGCGCCAGCACTGTGACCGCAGCCGGGCCTTGCAGGGCCAGCAGGGCGCGTTCTTCGAACAGCGGCTGAATGTCGCACTGCTTGCCGATGTGCTGGCGCAGGTGGGCCAGGTCCTGCTCCTTGCAGGCGGCGTTGACCACCAGGAACAGCTGGTCGTCGCCCAGATTGGCGACCATCAGGTCGTCGAGGATGCCGCCTTGGTCATTGGTGAACATGGCATAGCGCTGCATGCCCACCGGCAGGTCGATGATGTCAACCGGCACCAGGGTTTCCAGGGCCTGGGCGGCATTGGCGCCGCGCAACAGAATCTGCCCCATGTGGGACACATCGAACAGCCCGGCCTGCTCACGGGTGTGCTGGTGTTCCTTCATCACCCCCAGCGGGTACTGCACCGGCATGTCGTAGCCGGCGAACGGCACCATGCGGGCGCCGAGTTCCAGGTGCAGGCTGTGCAATGGGGTTTTCAACAGTGTTTCGGTGGACATGGGCAACTCCTGAAAAAACTGCGGATACGGGCGACGTATCAGCACTCGATAATGTTCACGGCCAGACCGCCACGGGCGGTCTCCTTGTATTTGCTTTTCATGTCGGCGCCGGTCTGGCGCATGGTGCGGATGACCTTGTCGAGGGAGACGAAGTGCTGGCCGTCGCCGCGCAGTGCCATGCGCACCGCATTGATGGCTTTCACTGAACCCATGGCATTGCGCTCGATGCAGGGCACCTGCACCAGGCCGCCGATCGGGTCGCAGGTCAGCCCGAGGTTGTGTTCCATGCCGATTTCCGCGGCGTTCTCCACCTGCTGCACGCTGCCGCCGAGGACTTCGCACAAGGCCCCGGCGGCCATCGAGCAGGCCACGCCGACTTCGCCCTGGCAGCCGACTTCGGCGCCGGAGATCGAAGCGTTTTCCTTGTACAGAATGCCGATGGCCGCAGCCGTGAGGAGAAAACGCACCACCCCGTCTTCGTTGGCCCCGGGAATGAAGCGCATGTAGTAGTGCAACACCGCCGGGATGATCCCGGCCGCACCATTGGTGGGCGCAGTGACCACGCGTCCGCCGTTGGCGTTTTCCTCGTTGACCGCCAGGGCGTAGAGATTGACCCAATCCAGCACCGACAGCGCATCACGCAGCGCCGCTTCCGGGTGCTGGCACAACTGGCGGTGCAGGGCGGCGGCGCGGCGCTTGACCTTGAGCCCGCCCGGCAGGATGCCCTCGTTGCGACAACCGGCGGCCACGCAGTCCTGCATCACTTGCCAGATCTTCAGCAGGCCGGCGCGGGTTTCCGCTTCCGGGCGCCAGGCGCTTTCGTTGGTCAGCATCACTTGGCTGATGGACAGGCCGTAAGTGCTGCAGTGTTGCAGCAGCTCCTTGGCGGTCTTGAAGGGGAAGGTCAGGCGAGTGGTGTCTTCGACGATACGGTCGGCGCCGGCGGCGTCTTCGTCGACCACGAAACCGCCGCCAACGGAGTAGTACTCACGGCTGCGGATCTGCAGGCCGGCGCTATCGAAGGCACGGAAAATCATGCCATTGGGGTGATAGGCCAGGGGTTTGCGGATCATTGCCAGGTGTTCTTTCTCGTTGAACGCAATGCTGTGTTCACCGAGCAGGTTGATTCGTCCGCTGCTGCGTATGGCCTGCAGGCGAGCGCCGATGTTCTCGGTATTCACGCTGTCCGGTTGTTCGCCTTCCAGGCCCAGCAACACCGCCTTGTCGCTGCCGTGGCCCTTGCCGGTGGCGCCCAGCGAGCCGTACAGCTCGACCTTGACGCAAACGGTCGGCGCCAGCAGGTCATCGCGGCGCAGGCCTTCGACAAAGCGCGCGGCCGCGCGCATCGGGCCAACGGTGTGGGAGCTGGAGGGGCCGATGCCAATCTTGAACAGGTCGAACACGCTCAGGGACATGTTGGTTCTCCGGTTTCTTGTTATGGAGGCAGCGGCAAGCGGCAAGCTGCAAGCTGCAAGTCAGACGCCGATCGGCTCTTTCTTGCAGCTTGAGGCTACTAGCTTGTGGCTGCCTTAGGCGTAGCTTTCGATCGACGGGCAGGCACACACCAGGTTGCGGTCGCCGAACACGTTGTCGACCCGGCCAACCGGCGGCCAGTACTTGCCTTCGATCAGCGAGGCCACTGGGTACACGGCCTGCTCACGGCTATACGGATGGGACCATTCACCCACCAGTTCCGCTGCCGTGTGCGGAGCGTTCTTCAGTGGGTTGTCGTCCTTGTCCAGGCTGCCGTTTTCCACCGCGCGGATTTCCTCGCGGATGCGGATCATGGCGTCGCAGAAGCGGTCCAGTTCTTCCTTGGATTCGCTTTCGGTCGGCTCGATCATCAGGGTGCCGGCCACCGGGAAGGACATGGTCGGGGCGTGGAAGCCGAAATCGATCAGGCGCTTGGCCACGTCATCGACGCTGATGCCGCTGCTGTCTTTCAAAGGACGCAGGTCGAGGATGCATTCGTGGGCCACCAGGCCGTTGCTGCCGGTGTAGAGCACGGGGTAGTGCTCTTCCAGGCGCCGCGAAATGTAGTTGGCGTTGAGGATCGCCAGCTCCGAGGCGCGCTTGAGGCCGGCGCCGCCCATCATGCGGATGTACATCCAGGTGATCGGCAGGATGCTGGCGCTGCCGAACGGTGCGGCACACACCGCGCCCTTCTTGTTTTCCAGCGCGGCGTGGCCGGGCAGGAAGGGCGCCAGGTGCGACTTGACGCCGATCGGGCCAACGCCCGGGCCGCCACCGCCGTGGGGAATGCAGAAGGTCTTGTGCAGGTTCAGGTGCGACACGTCGCCACCGAACTTGCCCGGGGCGCAGAGGCCGACCATGGCGTTCATGTTGGCGCCGTCGATGTACACCTGGCCGCCGTTGTCATGAATGATGCCGCAGATTTCGCGGATGCCTTCCTCGAACACGCCGTGGGTCGACGGGTAGGTGATCATCAGCGCGGCGAGGTGCTCGCGGTGCTCGATGGCCTTGGCTCGCAGGTCTTCGATATCGACGTTGCCGCGTGCGTCGCAGGCGGTGACCACCACGCGCATGCCGGCCATGTTGGCGGTGGCCGGGTTGGTGCCGTGGGCCGACGAAGGAATCAGGCAGATGTCGCGGCGCTCGTCGCCACGGCTCTGGTGATAGGCACGAATGGCCAGCAAACCGGCGTATTCACCCTGGGAGCCGGCGTTGGGCTGCAGGGACACGGCGTCGTAGCCGGTGGCGGCGCAGAGCATCGCTTCCAGCTCGGTTGTCAGTTGCTGGTAGCCGGCGCTTTGTTCGGCCGGGGCGAAGGGGTGCAGCGCACCGAACTCGGCCCAGGTGATCGGGATCATTTCGCTGGCGGCGTTGAGCTTCATGGTGCAGGAGCCCAGCGGGATCATGGTGCGATCCAGGGCCAGGTCCTTGTCCGCCAGCTTGCGCAGGTAACGCATCAGCTCGGTTTCCGAGTGATAGCGGTTGAACACCGGGTGGCTGAGGATCGCCGACTGACGGACCAGGGCCGCTGGGATGCTGCTGCTGACCGAAGCCGCCAGTGCGGCGAAGTCCGGCGCGGCCTGGCCATCGCCCAACAGGCTCCACAGGCCTTCAACGTCGGCCTGGGTGGTGGTTTCGTCCAGGGACAGACCGAGGCGCTCGGCGTCGATCACCCGCAGGTTGATGCCCTGGGCGCGTGCCTTGTCGTGCAGCGCGGCGGTGTTGGCACCGGTGCGCAGGCTCAGGGTGTCGAAGAAGTTGTCCTGCTCAACGACCAGCCCCAGATCCTTCAGGCCCTTGGCCAGGATCGCGGTCAGCTGGTGGATGCGCTGGGCAATCTGAATCAGGCCCTTGGGACCGTGATACACGGCATACATGCTGGCGATGTTGGCCAGCAGGACCTGGGCGGTGCAGATGTTGCTGGTGGCCTTTTCGCGGCGGATATGCTGCTCGCGGGTCTGCATGGCCAGGCGCAGGGCCGGCTTGCCGAAACGGTCTACCGAGACGCCGACCAGACGGCCCGGCATGTCGCGCTTGAACGCATCGCGAGTGGAGAAGTAAGCCGCATGCGGGCCACCGAAGCCCAGCGGTACACCGAAGCGCTGGGCGCTGCCGATGGCCACGTCGGCGCCGAATTCGCCCGGCGGGGTCAGCAGGGTCAGGGCCAGCAGGTCGGCGGCCACGGCCACCAGGGCGTTGGCGGCGTGGAAGCGCTCGGCCAGTTCGCGGTAGTCGAACAGATCGCCGTTGCTCGCCGGGTATTGCAGCAGGGCACCGAAGAACGGGCTGACGTCGGTCAGCTGGCGCTCATCGCCCACCACCACGTTGATTCCCAAGGGTTCGGCACGGGTGCGCAGTACGTCCAGGGTTTGCGGGTGGCAATGCACGGAGGCGAAGAAGGCGTGGCTGCCCTTGTTCTTGCTCAGGCGCTTGCAGAAGGTCATGGCTTCGGCGGCGGCGGTGCCTTCGTCGAGCAGCGAGGCGTTGGCGATCGGCAGGCCGGTCAGGTCGCTGATCAGGGTCTGGAAGTTCAGCAGGGCTTCCAGGCGGCCCTGGGAGATTTCTGGCTGGTAGGGGGTGTAGGCGGTGTACCACGCCGGGTTTTCCAGAAGGTTGCGCAGGATTGGCGAAGGCGTGTGACAGCTGTAGTAGCCCTGGCCGATGTAGGTCTTGAACAGCTGGTTCTTGGCGGCGATGGCCTTGATCGAGGCCAGGGCCTGGGCTTCGCTCTGGCCCTGGCCCAGGTCCAGCACGCTGGTGCCCTTGATGCTCTCGGGAATCACGCTGGCGCTCAGGGCTTCCAGGGAGTCGAAGCCCAGGCTGTTGAGCATGGCTTGCTCATCGGCCTGGCGCGGGCCGATGTGGCGCGCGATGAATTCGTTGGCGGTAGTCAGGTTGACGGTCATGACGGGCTCCTCAAGCTTCGGCGCTGGCTTTGATCAGGCGATCGTAGGCGTCCTGATCCAGCAGTTGGCCAACGGCGGCGGCATCGGCGGGAATGAAGCGGAAGAACCAGCCTTCGCCCAGCGGGTCTTCGTTGACCAGCTCCGGGCTGTCTTCCAGGGCCGGGTTGGTGGCGACCACTTCACCGTCCAGCGGCATGTACACGCCGCTGGCGGCCTTGACCGATTCCACGGTGGCGGCTTCGGCGCCCTTTTCGTAGCTCTGCAGCTCCGGCAGTTGCACAAACACCACATCACCCAGGGCGTTCTGGGCGAAAGCCGTGATGCCGACGGTGACACTGCCATCCGCTTCGCTACGCAGCCATTCGTGATCTTCAGTAAAACGCAACTCGCTCATGGAAACTCCTCAGGGGCCAGACTCGTCTGGTGGACGCGATTGAATGCTCGTGCGGGGCCGAGCCGGATGGCAATACCCATAGCAAGAATGCGGCCAATAAATAGTTAATCCTTTAAAATCAACAGCTTGAGTATCTTTCCCGAGTGCTGGCGATGTTCGCCTGTAGCGAAATCGCTACAGCTGGCAGCGTGGAGAAAAGGCTTTGAGGATCAAAGCCTTGCACGGCAGCGATTACAAGGAGGTGTAGCGAAATCGTTCCGCTGTAGCGCTTTCAGTACAGTTGCAGGTCGCTTCTGGAACGGTAGGCGCGGCGGGAAGTAGGCGCTGGCTTGCCAGCGAAAGCGCCCTCAAGAGCGACACAGGGCTTGAGGGGCTCTCAAGGGCGAGCCGGCTCCTACGGATCAGCGGGCAGCTCAGGCCTTGCCCGGAATGCCGTACTTGCGCAGGCGATGGGCGATGGCGGTGTGGGAGGTCTGCAGGCGGTTGGCCAGTTGCCGGGTCGAAGGGTAGTGGACGTAGAGGTTTTCCAGCAGCTGTTTCTCGAAGGCTTCCACGGCCTGTTCCAGGCTTTCGACTTCGGTGTCGTTCTGCCGCGCCACCGAGGTGCCGGCGATGTCCAGGTCGCCGATGTCCACCAGGTTGCTTTCGCAGATGGCCGCCGCGCGAAAGATCACGTTCTGCAACTGGCGCACGTTGCCCGGCCAGCGGTTGCTCAACAGCGCCGGGTAGGTGCCCGGGGTCAGGCGGCACACCGGGCGCTGGATCTGCGCGCAGGCCTGCTGCATGAAGTAGCGGGCCAGCAGCAGGATGTCCTGGCCGCGCTCGCGCAGCGGCGGCACTTCCACATTCAGGACATTGAGGCGATAGAACAGGTCTTCACGGAAGCTGCCTTCGCTGACCATTTTCTCCAGGTCGCGGTGGGTGGCGCTGAGGATGCGCACATTGACCTTGATCTCGCGATCACCACCGACCCGGCGAAAGCTGCCGTCATTGAGAAAGCGCAGCAGCTTGGCTTGCAGGTAAGGCGACATCTCGCCGATTTCATCGAGAAACACCGTGCCCTGGTTGGCCAGCTCCATCAGCCCCGGCTTGCCGCCGCGCTGGGCCCCGGTAAAGGCGCCGGGGGCATAGCCGAACAGTTCGCTCTCGGCCAGGTTCTCCGGCAGCGCCGCGCAGTTCAGGGCCAGGAATGGCGCGCTGTGCCGGGCGCTGATGGCGTGGCAGGCGCGGGCCACCAGCTCCTTGCCGGTGCCGGTTTCACCCTGGATCAGCAGCGGCGCATCCAGCGCTGCCACCCGTTGCGCCCGGGCCTTGAGGGTACGGATCGCCGGGGATTCGCCGAGCAGGGCATCGAAGCCCTCGGCGTGATCGTGGTGCAGGGCCGACAGCCGTTCGCCGATGCGGTTGGGCTGGTACAGGGTCAGCAGCGCGCCGGCATCGGTAATGGGCGTGGCGTCCAGCAGCAGGGTCTGGCCATTGACCATGATTTCTCGCAGCGGCAGGCGAAAGCCGTTTTCCAGCAGGGCCTCCAGCAGCGCGGGATCGGCAAACAGTTCGGCGACGCTTTCTCCTGCCGGCTCGCGGCCATACAGAGCGATCAGCGCCGGGTTGGCCAGCAGCACCTTGCCGGCGCTGTCCAGGGCCAGCACCGGATCGGTCATGGCCGCCAGCAAGGCGTCCAACTGCAAGTGCCGGCGCTGGCCGGGGAGGATGTCGACCACCGTCACCGCCTGCACGCCGCGCACGTTGAACAGCGCGTCGCGCAACTCTTCCAGAACTTGGGGGCTCAGGGTCGGGGCATCGATATAGACGTTGGGCGGCACCATTTCCACCGCATCCAGGTTGAGATTGCGTCCGCCCAGCAGGGCCAGGACTTCCTGGGTGATGCCGACGCGGTCGATGAAGCTGACGTGGATACGCATGGGGCGACAGAGGCTTCTGGAACACTGAAGGGCGCCAGTATGCCTTGGGCGAGAGCCTTAGTCGAAATCGCTGGAGCTGTTGTAGGAGCCGGCTTGCCGGCGAAGGCGGACCAGGTACCCGGGCACGGCGGTGGTCATTTCGCCGGCCGGCCGGCTCCTACAGAAGAGGGGTCATGCCAGGTGTTCGGGGTTGATCGGGTCGCCGGGCTTGACGTTCAGTTGCTTGCGCACGTCTTCGAACATCTCATCGTAGTACTTGTGCATGGAGGCAATGCTGGCGCTCTTGGGCAAACCGTACTGCTGGGCGATGCGGGTGGCGTGACGGGCAAAGTCGAAGGCCAGGTCCTTGGCCAGGAAGAACTGCTCTTTCAAGGATTTGCCTTCGATGGTGCCGTGCAGGGTGAACAGCATGCCGTGACCCTCCTTGGGGTCCTGGGCCAGTTCGTAGTCGATGCACAGGTTGTAGCTGAAGTCGTCCTTGCTCAGCGCATGGCGCTCGATATGCAGGTGACCGGGCTCAAACATGGCCATAGGCGTCTCTCCTCCAGGGCTTTGACGGGAGGGCAGGCGCCGGGCCTGCCCCGAGTTCTTACAGCAAGCGTTTTACAGGTAGCGGATGCCGGGCTGTGCCGTGCTGATGCGGGTGCCGGCCTTGCCCTGGACGATCGCTTCGATGTCCGAGAGTGAACCGATCACCGCGACTTTGCCAGTGTGCCGGGCAAATTCGCAGGCGGCCTGGACCTTGGGGCCCATGGAGCCGGCGGCAAAACCCAGCTTGTCCATTTCATCCGGATGGGCCTGGGCAATGGCCTTCTGGGTCGGCTTGCCGAAGTCGATGAACGCCGCGTTGACGTCGGTGGCGATCACCAGCAGGTCCGCCTCCAGCTGCTCGGCCAGCAGCGCCGAACACAGGTCCTTGTCGATCACCGCCTCGATGCCCTTGAGCTTGCCGTCCTCGCCGTACATGGTCGGAATGCCGCCACCGCCGGCGCAGATCACGATGCTGCTTTTTTCCAGCAGCCACTTGATCGGGCGGATCTCGAAGATGCGCTTGGGTTTCGGGCTGGCCACCACCCGGCGGTACTTGTCGCCATCCGGGGCGATGGCCCAGCCTTTTTCCTTGGCCAGTTTCTCGGCTTCTGCCTGGCTGTAGACCGGGCCGATGGGCTTGGTCGGGTTCTTGAAGGCCGGGTCCTTGGCGTCCACTTCCACTTGGGTCAGCAAGGTGGCGAAGGGCACTTCGAAGTCCAGCAGGTTGCCCAGTTCCTGTTCGATGATGTAGCCGATCATGCCTTCGGTTTCGGCACCGAGCACATCCAGCGGGTAGGGCGAAACCTGGGTATAGGCCGCCGCCTGCAGCGACAGCAGGCCCACCTGCGGGCCATTGCCGTGAGCAATCACCAACTGGTTGCCGGGATGGATCTTGGCGATCTGTTCGGTGGCGATGCGGATGTTGGCGCGTTGGTTGTCCGCGGTCATGGGTTCACCACGGCGGAGCAGGGCGTTACCGCCCAGTGCAACGACGATACGCATAATGCAGTCCTTCTGGAGGTTGCAGGCGCTGGCAAGCCAGCACCTGCAGGGGGAGGCGGGTTAGAGGTCGGCTAGGGTCGAAACCAGGATCGCCTTGATGGTGTGCATGCGGTTTTCCGCTTGCTCGAAGGCGATGCAGGCTGGCGATTCGAACACGTCGTCGGTCACTTCAATGCCGTTGGCCAGGTGCGGATACTGCTCGGCGATCTGTTTGCCGACCTTGGTATCGCTGTTGTGGAAGGCCGGCAGGCAGTGCATGAACTTGGTCCGCGGGTTGCCGGTGGCTTTCATCAGCTGGGCGTTGACCTGGTACGGCAGCAGTTGCTCGATGCGCTCGGCCCAGGCTTCCACCGGCTCGCCCATGGAGACCCAGACGTCGGTGTGGATGAAGTCCACGCCCTTGACCGCAGCTTTCGGATCCTCGGTGAGGGTGATGCGGGCACCGCTTTCCTCTGCATATTTCTTGCAGCGGCCCACCAGGTCGTCATGGGGCCACAGCGCCTTGGGCGCGCAGATGCGCACGTCCATGCCAAGCTTGGCGCCCACCAGCAGCAGCGAGTTGCCCATGTTGTTGCGGGCGTCGCCCAGGTAGGCGTAGCTGATCTCGTGGATCGGTTTGTCGGCATGCTCACGCATGGTCAGCACGTCGGCGATCATCTGGGTCGGGTGGTATTCATCGGTCAGGCCGTTGAACACCGGGACGCCTGCAAATTTCGCCAGTTCTTCGACGATTTCCTGCTTGAAGCCGCGGTACTCGATGGCGTCGTACATGCGCCCCAGCACCCGGGCGGTGTCCTTCATGCTCTCCTTGTGGCCGATCTGCGAGGAGTTGGGGTCGATGTAGGTGACGTTGGCGCCCTGGTCATAGGCCGCCACTTCGAAGGCGCAACGGGTACGGGTCGAGGTCTTTTCGAAGATCAGGGCGATGTTGTTGCCCTTGAGGTGCTGCTGCTCGGTGCCGGTGTACTTGGCGCGCTTCAGGTCGCGAGACAGGTCCAGCAGGTAGCGCAGTTCGCGTGGGGTGTGGTGTTCCAGGCTCAGCAGGTTACGGTTGTGAATATTGAAAGCCATGATGGATCTCCTTTGATTTCGGTCGTCCACTTGCCGAGGCCCTTTGTGGGGGCAACGACAAGCTGCTATGTCGGATAAGGGCGCTTAGTAGTCGATCGGGTCGCGGATGATCGGGCAGGTCATGCAGTGGCCGCCGCCACGGCCCCGGCCCAGTTCGCCGGCGCTGATGGTGATGACCTCGACCCCGGCCTTGCGCAGCAGGGTGTTGGTGTAGGTGTTGCGGTCGTAGCCGATGACCACGCCCGGCTCCACGGCCACCACGTTGTTGCCGTCGTCCCATTGCTCGCGCTCGGCGGCGAAGCTGTTGCCACCGGTTTCCACCACGCGCAGGGCCTTGAGGTTGAGAGCCTTGGCCACGGTGTCGAGGAAGCTGCTTTCCTCGCGGCGCACGTCGATGCCGCCGGGCTTGCTTTCGTCAGGGCGCAGGCTGAAGGCGACGATCTGGCTCACCACTTCCGGGAAGATCGTCACCAGGTCGCGGTCGCAGAAGCTGAACACGGTGTCCAGGTGCATCGCCGCGCGGGATTTCGGCAGGCCGGCGACGATCACCCGTTCCACGGCCTTGTGCTTGAACAGGTTCAGCGCCAGTTGGCCGATGGCCTGGCGCGAGGAGCGCTCGCCCATGCCGATCAGGACCACGCCATTGCCGATCGGCATCACGTCGCCGCCTTCCAGGGTGGCGTTGCCGTGTTCCTGGTCCGGGTCGCCGTACCAGATCTGGAAGTCGGCCTGGGTGAACTCGGGGTGGAACTTGTAGATGGCGGTGGTCAGCAGGGTTTCCTGGCGTCGCGCCGGCCAGTACATCGGGTTCAGGGTTACGCCGCCGTAGATCCAGCAAGTGGTGTCGCGGGTGAACTGGGTGTTGGGCAGCGGCGGCAGGATGAAGCTGGAGTGGCCGAGGAAGTCGCGGAACATCTCGATGGTCTTGCCACCGAAGCTGGTGGGCAGGTCATCGGCGGATACGCCGCCGATCAGGTACTCGGCGACCTTGCGCGGCTCCAGGCTGCGCAGCCACGAACCGACTTCGTTGACCAGGCCCAGGCCGACCTGGTTGGCGGTGATCTTGCGCTCCAGGATCCAGTCCAGGGCTTCGGGCATGGCGACGATGTCGGTCAGCAGGTTGTGCATTTCCAGCACATCAATATCCCGCTCGCGCATCTTGGTGACGAAGTCGAAGTGGTCGCGTTTGGCCTGGGCCACCCACAGCACATCATCGAACAGCAGTTCATCGCAGTTGTTCGGGGTCAGCCGCTGATGGGCCAGGCCTGGGGAGCAAACCATGACTTTGCGCAGTTTGCCGGCTTCGGAATGGACGCCGTACTTAACTTTTTCCGTGGTCATTACTGTGATCCTCCAGAGACAAAACAATCGGGGTGTTGCTTCAAAGGCAGTGCTACAGGGTCAGGAAGCCGTCGTAGAGTCCGTAGGCCGCCACCAGGGCGCCTATGACCACCGCGGCAAAAATCAGCTTCTCGACGTTGGTGAAAATCGGTTTGTGCAGTTCCATCTTGGCCTTGGCGAACAGCACCACGCCGGGGGCGTAGAGCAGCGCCGAGAGCAGCAGGTACTTGACCCCGCCGGCGTACAGCAGCCAGATCGCGTAGAGCAGGGCGATGCCGCCGATGATCAGGTCCTTCTTGCGTTCGGCCAGGGCCTGTTCGTAGCTTTCGCCGCGCACCGCCAGCAGCACCGCATAGGCCGCCGACCACAGGTAGGGCACCAGGATCATCGAGGTGGCGAGGTAGATCAGCGACAGGTAGGTGCTGGCCGAGAACAGGGTGATGATCAGGAAGATCTGCACCATGGCGTTGGTCAGCCACAGGGCGTTGGCCGGTACGTGGTTGGCGTTCTCGCGGCGCAGGAACTCCGGCATGGTGTGGTCCTTGGCCGCGGCGAACATGATCTCCGCACACAGCAGCACCCAGGACAGCAGCGCCCCCAGCAGCGAGATGATCAGGCCGACGCTGATCAGCACCGCGCCCCAGTGGCCCACCACATGCTCCAGCACGGCCGCCATGGACGGGTTCTGCAGCTTGGCCAGTTCCGGCTGGGTCATGATCCCCAGGGACAGGACGTTGACCAGCACCAGGAACAGCAGCACGGTGATGAAGCCGATGACGGTGGCCTTGCCCACGTCCGAGCGTTTTTCCGCCCGGGACGAGAAGATGCTCGCGCCCTCGATGCCGATGAACACCCAGACGGTGACCAGCATCATGTTGCGCACCTGGTTCATCACGCTGCCCAGGTCCGGGTTTTTCACGCCCCAGATGTCGGCGGTGAAGATGTCCAGCTTGAAGGCGAACAGGGCAATCAGCACGAACAGCAGCAGCGGCACGACCTTGGCGACCGTGGTCACCAGGTTGATGAAGGCGGCTTCCTTGATGCCGCGCAGCACCAGAAAATGCACGGCCCAGAGCAGCACCGAGGCACCGATCACCGCGGCCGGGGTGTTGCCCTCACCGAAGATCGGAAAGAAATAGCCCAGGGTGCTGAACAGCAGGACGAAGTAGCCGACGTTGCCCAGCCAGGCGCTGATCCAGTAGCCCCAGGCCGATGAAAAGCCCATGTAGTCGCCGAAACCGGCCTTGGCGTAGGCGTAGACGCCGCCGTCCAGATCCGGTTTGCGGTTGGCCAGGGTTTGAAAGACGAATGCCAAGGTCAACATGCCGACAGCGGTAATCGCCCAACCAATAAGAACTGCACCAACATCGGCGCTGGCCGCCATGTTTTGCGGTAAGGAAAAGATCCCTCCGCCAATCATGGAACCCACTACCAGGGCGACTAAGGCGCCCAGTCTTAGTTTTCCGGGAGATTCAGACATTGCATGACTCCAATGCAGGAGAAGAGAGACGTCAGAGTAAATCCGCTGGCAATCCGAACAGCTGACTTAGATCAGTTCATTGCGGTATTCCGTTGTGAATGAATGACTTAAGATTTATTGCGGAAGGTAGAATGCTGCCCTGAGAGGGCCATTCCAGAGGCTTTGAACTACCTTTTAGTGATTGTTGGGATTGTTGGTGTCGTTTGAAACTAGACCCTTTTGACGAATGTGCAAACCCACTAAGGTGGTTAACTAATAACCAGCCAGTGATGGCACTTAGTACATATATTTAACAAAACAGTCGGTTATTCAGTGCCTTCTGAAGGCTATTCCGAGATCCGTTCATAAAGGCTGTTTAATTGACTGTTACTATTGGATGCACATTTCTGGAAGTTGATTAATGGCCTATCGTCTTATTGCCCCATCGACTCACTGAAGCAGAGGTAGGAATGTCACAACCGGCGCAGAAGCTTCAACTCGGTGCACTGATCGCTCTGGTCGTGGGCTCGATGATTGGTGGCGGGATTTTCTCGCTGCCGCAGAACATGGCGGCCCGGGCCGATGCCGGGGCCGTGCTCATTGGCTGGGGCATCACGGCGGTGGGCATGCTGACCCTGGCGTTCGTCTTCCAGACCCTGGCCAACCGCAAGCCGGAGCTGGACTCCGGGGTCTATGCCTACGCCAAGGCCGGCTTCGGCGACTACATGGGTTTTTCATCGGCCTGGGGCTACTGGATCAGTGCCTGGCTGGGCAATGTCGGCTACTTCGTCCTGCTGTTCAGCACCCTGGGCTATTTCTTTCCGGTGTTCGGCCAGGGCAATACCCCGGTCGCCATCGGCTGCGCTTCCTTGCTGCTGTGGGCCGTGCATTTTCTGGTGCTGCGGGGGATCAAGGAGGCCACCTTCATCAACCAGCTGACCACGGTGGCGAAGATCGTGCCGCTGGTGATGTTCATCGTCATCGCCGCCGTGGCATTCAAGGCGGAGATCTTTACCCGGGATATCTGGGGGCGCAGCAACCCGAACTTCGGCGGGGTGATGGACCAGGTGCGCAACATGATGCTGGTCACGGTGTTCGTGTTCATCGGCATCGAGGGCGCCAGCGTGTATTCGGCCCGGGCGCAGAAGCGCGCCGATGTCGGGCGGGCCACGGTGATCGGTTTTCTCGGGGTGCTGGCGCTGCTGGTGCTGGTCAACGTCTTGTCCCTGGGGATCATGAGCCAGCCGGAGCTGGCCAAGCTGCAGAACCCGTCCCTGGCGGCGGTGCTGGAGCATATCGTCGGCCCCTGGGGCGCCTTGCTGATCAGCATTGGCCTGGCGGTTTCGCTGTTGGGCGCCTTGCTGTCCTGGGCCCTGCTGTGCGCCGAGATCCTTTACGCCACCGCCCGGGACCGGACCATGCCGGCTTTCCTGAAGAAGGAAAACGCTAACCATGTGCCGGTCAATGCCCTGTGGCTGACCAACGTCATGATCCAGATCTTCCTGCTGATCACCCTGTTCTCCGCCGGTACCTACACCAACCTGATCTACCTCGCCTCGTCAATGATCCTGGTGCCCTACCTGTGGTCGGCGGCCTATGCGGTGCTGCTCAGCGGCCGAGGGGAAACCTACGAGCAGGCGTCCCGTGAGCGACTGAAGGACCTGTGCATCGCGGTGGTGGCCCTGAGCTACGCCATCTGGCTGTTGTACGCCGGTGGCTTGAAGTACCTGCTGCTTTCGGCGCTGCTCTATGCACCCGGGGTGATTCTGTTTGCCCAGGCCAAGCGCGAGCAGGGCCAGCCGCTGTTCACCCCGCTGGAAACACTGATCTTCAGTGCCGTGATCATCGGTGCCTCGCTGGCGGCTTATGGCCTGTACAGCGGTCTGCTGGCGCTGTAATCAAGGGCTCACCACCATCGGGGGCGATGGGCGCCCAGGGTGCCGGCGGGGCAATCCCACTGCACGGGGGTTCCTGCGATATGCAACGGCACCCGCAGGCGTCGGGCCGGTCCCCAAGGGGTCTGTTCCTGAACCAGCCCCTGATCGTCAGCCTCTTCCGGGCGCAGCGGCGTTGCGTTTGCCGCTGACGGAGGATGCTCAACCAGCAGTTTGGCGGTGCGTGCCAGGGACAGGCGCGCCGAGCGGCCCTGGCCGCCGCTCAAGGACAGGTTCAGGGCGCGCAGAGCGCTGGCGGCCATCAGGTAGCCGGTGGCGTGATCCAGGGCCTGGACCGGCAGCGGCAGCGGTTGGTCCGCAGCTTTCCAGTGCATGCCGGCTGCGGCGATGCCGGCGCTCATCTGTACCAGGCTGTCGAAGCCCCGGCGGTTGCGCCAGGGGCCGCTCCAGCCATAGGCGTTGAGGCTGACCTCGATCAGCCCCGGGGCGATGCGCTGGCGTGCCTCGGCGTGGTAACCCAGGTGTTCCAGGGCATCGGCGCGATAGCCGTGCAGCAGCAGGTCGGCGTCGGCCAGCAGGCCCTCGAATACCGCGCGCTGTTCAAGGTCGTGCAGGTCCAGGCGTGCGCAGCGCTTGCCCAGGGTCACCTCGGGCTCCAGGGCCGGTTCGTTCCAACCCGGCGGGTCGATGCGCAGTACCTCGGCGCCCAGCCCCGCCAGCAGGCTGCTGGCCACGGGGCCGGCCAGGACCCGGGTCAGGTCCAGCACTTTCAGGCCGGCCAGGGGCCGGGCGCTGGAACCGCTCCAGGTGCTCGGCCGCGAGCCGCTGTGCGGCAGCCAGTGCACCAGGGGTTCGGCGTTGACCGCCTGACCCTGCGGGTGCGCCTGCCACTGTGCCCAACTGCGCATCTGCGCGGCGCAACCGCCTTGATCGACGATGGCTTGTTCCAGCTCCAGGGCATCCCAGGTGGCCACTCGGGCGGCCATGGCGTCGCGCCCGGTCACCGCGCCCAGCACCCGTTCGGCGGCGGCGCGGTGGTGGGGCGCGTTGGTGTGCAGGCGAATCCAGCCGTCGCGGCTGGGGTAATCCCCGGCTATCGGGTCCCAGGGAGAGGGCAGGCTCCAGCCTTGCGGGCGGATTGAACCGGCGAACCAGAACGAGGCCAGGCGCCGGTCGACGCTGACCTCTGGCCGGCGTCCGGTCTGGCTGTACAGGAGTTCTGCCAGGGCTTGCCCGGCGGCGGCGATGCTGGCGCAGGCCAGGTCGGTCACGGCGAAGGCCGAGGGCAGGGCGCCCTGGCCGGTTTGTCGGACGCTTGCGGGCGCCAGGCCCAGCGCGGCCTGGAGGGTTGCCAGTAGTTCGGTCATGACGCACTCCCCGGTTCAGAGGAGGGCATTGCACCTTGAAAGCGCCGCCCCTGTCGATCACCTCCGGTCATCGGCCGCCGTGGGCGGCCGGGGTGGCGAGAACCTGCGCTTATACCCGGAACTGGTCCATCAGTTTCATCTGCTGGGTGGCCAGGGCATTGAGCTGGCTACTGACCTGGGCTGACTCGCTGGCTTGCTCGGTCAGGGTTTCGGTCACGCTGCGAATCGCCGAGACGTTGCGGTTGACCTCTTCGGCGACGGCGCTCTGCTGTTCGGCGGCGCTGGCGATCTGCAGGTTCATGTCGCTGATCACGGTGACCGCGTCGCTGATCTTGCCCAGGGCCTGGACCGCCTGCTGGATCTGTCCGGCGTTGTTCTGCGCCTGGCTCTGGCTGGCGTGCATGGTGTTGACCACATCGCGGGTGCCGTTCTGGATGCGCTCGATGACCACGCGGATTTCCTCCACCGAGTCCTGGGTGCGTTTGGCCAGGTTGCGCACTTCATCGGCCACCACCGCGAAGCCGCGGCCGCTTTCGCCGGCGCGGGCCGCCTCGATGGCGGCGTTGAGGGCCAGCAGGTTGGTCTGTTCGGCGATGCTGCGGATCACTTCCAGCACCGAGCCGATCTGTTCGCTGCTCACCGCCAGGGCCTCGACTTCGCCCACGGCCTTGCTCACTTCGTCGGCCAGCAGGCTGATGTCCCGGGTGCTGCGCTCGATGATGGTCATGCCGTCCTTGGCCGACTGATCGGCGCCACGGGCGGCCTGGGCGGCGTTGGAAGCACTGTTGGCGACGTCGTGGGCGGTGGCGCTCATTTCATTGGAAGCGGTGGCCACCTGGTCGATCTCGCGGAACTGCACCTGCATGCCTTCGCTGGTCTGGCGGGCGATCTCCGAAGACTGGTCGGCGGTGCCGCGGGCCTCGATGATGCTCTGCTTGATCTGGGCGATGGTCGGTTGCAGCTTGTCGAGGAATCGGTTGAACCAGCTCACCAGCTCGCCCAGTTCATCCTTCTTGCTGTAGTTCAGGCGCTGGGTCAGGTCGCCGTCGCCGCTGGCGATGGCCTTGAGCATCTGCGCCACGCTGTTGATCGGCCGGGTCACGCCCGAGGCGCTGAGCCAGATCAGCAGCAGGCCCAGCAGGCCGGCGCCGATGGCCACCAGCACGGTTTTCACCGTGCCGCTGGTCTGGGCCTCATCCAGCAGGTTCTGCAGTTTGACCGAGTCTGCCAGCAGCACCTGTTGCGGCAGGTCGATGGTCACGCCCCAGGGCTTGGCATCGGCAATCGGGCTGAAGGGGTAGACCGCACGGATCAGCTCACCCTGTTGCAGGACTTTGCTCTGGCTGCCGGCGAGCACCGCCAGGATGTCCTTGCCCTGGGCGCCGAGGGTTTCATTGATGTTCTTGCCGACCTGGCTGGCATCGGCGCCCACGGCCGCCAGCAGACCGCTGCCGGCGACGATCATCATGTGCCCGGCGCCGTTGAACAGGAAACGCTGGGATTCACCGGCGGCGGCTTGCAGGGAGTCCAGGGCGATATCGACACCGATCACCCCGATCACCTTGCCGTCCACCAGCAGCGGCAGAGAGATGGTGGTCATCAGCACCTGTTTCTTGTCTTCGCCGATGGTGTCGGCATAAGGGTCGAGCAGGCAGGTGCGGCGGCTGTCGCGGGGGCAGGTGTACCAGATGTTGTAGGGAGTGCCGCTGAGGTTGAGGGTGGTCTTGGTCAGGTCGTCTTCCACCATCACGGTGTTCAACTGCTGGCCACCGGAGCGGCTCCAGTAGGTGGCAAAGCGCCCGCGTTCGTTGGAGGCGTGGCCCGCGTCGTTGAGAAACTCGCTGTCCTTGCCATCCAGGGCATTGGGCTCATAGGCCAGCCAGATGCCGAGCACCTTGGGATTGCGCTCGAAGGCGGTCTTCAGGCTGTGGTTGAGCTCCTCGCGCAGGGCCGCGGCGTCCAGGCCACGTTTGCTCGCCAGGTCGCGCAGGTCGCGCACCTGATCGGCCAGGGCGGTGATCACCAGGTTGCTTTCACCGAAGGTTTTCTGCACCCGTACCGCCTGGTCGGCGGCCTTGGCCTGTAGCAACTCTTCAACCCCGGCGGTGAGCATCCGCGAGCTGGAGGTATTGACCAGCTGGTTGTTCTGCTGGCTCTGGTAGAGATTCATGCCGACGATCAGCGCCACCACGCCCAACAGGCACAGTCCGGACAACAGCACTATTTTCAGGCGAATGGAGAGAGAGTCGAGCATGGGGGCGATCTCGCTAAAGGACGGATGGAAAGCACGGAATCGGATGACTCCGTTCGCCAAGTCCATTCAGCGCTATGCCCGGAACATCGGCTTGGGCGGCCTTTGCGTGAGGGAGTGCCGACGAACGGTCATGTGCTTGACATATGTGGCCTCGGGATCGAGGGCATAGCTGCCAGAGAACGTCAATCAGGAGGTTTGCGGCAGGGCTTCGGGGCGCGACCAGATCCACAGGTTGCCCAGGGCCATGCCGGCAATCGCCGCATACATGGTCCAGTGATGGTTGAGCAAGGTCAGCATCAGGACGGCGCACAGCAGCATGCTGACGGTGGCGCTGATCTTGGCCTTGCGGCTGACGATCCGGCCGTTGCGCCAGTTGCAGAGGATCGGGCCGAACAGGCGATGGTTCTCCATCCAGGCGCTGAGGCGGGGCGAGCTCTTGGTGGCGGCCCAGGCGGCCAGGAGGATGAACTCGGTGGTCGGCAAGCCCGGTACGACGATGGCGATCAGGCCGATGGCCAGGCTGACGTAGGCCAGCGCGCCGAACAGCAGGCGGGAAATTTTCGACGAGGAGGGGCGAGTGGGGGTCATGGTTTCGATGATGAGGTAACACGCCTTGCGGCTCAATCTGCAGAGCACGTCGGCCGACAAAATACCGTTGCGGGCCCGCGGCGCAAACGCTCGCCACGGGCCCGCAACGACGGGGTCAGGCTGGTTGTGCGGCGCTGGCGTAAGCCTGTTCCAGCAACACGGTGAAGCGGTTGAAGGCATCCAGCGCGCCTTTTTCCGCCGCGGCTTCTTCTTCGGCGGTGAACTCCAGGCCGTCGAGGATGCGGGTGAAGGTCTTCCAGCCTTCGGCGCGGCCACCGGCGGGTTCGCCCAGGTGCCGGGCGCCGAAGGTTTCGCTCAGGCCCAGGCCCACGGCGCGCTTGATCAGGAACGCGGCGCCGAGCTTGGAACCCTCGGAAACGAAGATCCAGCCCAGGGCTTCGGCCTGGCTCGGGTTGCGCACCGCGCCGGCCACCGGGGCCGGGACTTCGGTGTCCAGGTCGGCGAGGTCGGCCTTGGCCGCTTCGGCGCGGCAGCGCTGGGCCAGGTCAGGCACGATCTGGTTCAGTTCGGCGTCGTTGTACAGGTCCACCAGTTCCGACTGGAACAGGTACTGGGCGACCACGAAGCGGGCGAAGGCGCCCTGCGTCTCGAACGGTGCGTGGGCCTTGACCAGGGCGTCGAGCTTGGCATGGGGTTCGTGGGTGATCTGGTTCAGGCGTTGCGAACGCAGGTGATGACGCTGGGAGGAATCCTGGGAGCTCATGCTGATGTCCTTGAGAATGAGAGGCAGTTAGTAACTAGACGAACAAGAAGACGCGACACCGTAAAAAATCCTCACTGCCCCGGCTGAAAAAGGGCAGTGAGGTGCTTGGGCGTCAGATATCCCAGACCAGATTGACCGAGAAGTTGCGGCCCGGCTGGGTCAGGCGGTCGAGGTTGGCGGGTGCGGTTTGCCCGGCCTCGCCGACACTGTCGTAGCCGCGCACGTCGTCCCAGTTCCAGTATTTCTTGTCGGTCAGGTTGTACAGGCCGGCGTTCAGGGTCAGGTCGTCGGTGACCTTGTAGAAGCCACTGAGATCGAGGATGCCGTAGCCCGGGGTCTTGAACTGGCCGCTGGTGGTGCGGCCGTCCGGAGCCTTGAAGGTGCTGTCGTCGACCCGGTCCTTGCGCTTGACCAGGGTCCAGCTCAGCAGCGCGCCGTAGGTGTCCTGGTCGTAGCCGAGGCCGAACACGCCCTTGAGCGGGTTGACGCTGTTGATCGGCTCGCCGTTGTCATTGTTGCGACCGTAGGCGTAGGCCAGCGAGCCGATGCTGTACAGGCCCTGGGGCGCGCCGAAGGCATCCAGATTCAGGCGGCCGCGGGCTTCGGCGCCCTTGATGGTGGCGTGCTTGATGTTGTTGCTCTGGATCACCGACTGCAGCGCGCCGGCGGTGATGGCGTCTTCGTTGATGAAGTCGCGGTACTGGTTGTAGAACACCGAGACATCGAAGGAGCCCGCGCCGAAGTTGCCGCGCAGGCCGGTTTCATAGCCTTTGCTGGTTTCCGGCTTGAGGTTGGAGTTGGGCTCGACCACGTAGCCGGTGGCGAGGTTTTCGAAGCGGCCGTAGAGCGCCTTGGCCGACGGCGTGCGGAAGCCCTCGGAGTATTGACCGTAGGCCGTGTAATGCTCATCGAAGGCGTAGGTCAGGCCGAACTTGGGCGAAACCCGGTGCCAGGTCTTCTTGTCGTCACTGACGGGAAAGGTGCCGTTGGGGTTGGCGACATTGAGGAATTCCTGGGTCAGTTTCGGCTTGAGCTGGGTGTAGTCGTAGCGCAGGCCTGGGGTGAAGGTCCAGGCGTTCCAGCTGATCTGGTCCTGGGCGAACAGGCTGTAGGTGCTGACGGTGGGATCCGGGAAGTCGCTGGATTTTTTCACGCTGTCGCCGGCGCTCGGGCTTGGCGCGCCGATGGCGGTGCAACCGGCACCGACCTTCAGGCAGGTGGCGGTGCCATAGCGTGAGCCGGTGACCTTCTGCTGCTTGAGGGTGGTGCCGTAGGTCAACTGATGCTCGGTTTCACCGAGGGTGAAAGCCTTGTCCAGTTGCGCGTCCAAGACCCATTGTTTTTCCTGGTACAGGGTTTGCCGTTCACGCAGCACGTCGCGGGCGTTGGGCGAGAACGCCGAGACCGGGTTGTAGCGCTCGGAGGTGGTCTGGTCGGTCTTGGCGATCTGGTAGTTCAGGCTCCACTTGATCCGATCGGCGATCGGCGACTCCAGGGCAAAGCTGTTTTCCAGGCCGAAGCGTTCCCGGGTGATGGTGTCGTTGCCGACACGGGAGCGATACCAGTTCTGCCCGACGCCGTTGAGAAACAGGCCGCCTACCGCGCTTTTCTGGTTGGTGTCGCGGTCGTCCTTGTACTTTTCGTAGGTCAGGCCCAGGCGGGCATCCGGCGCATAGTTCCAGCCGAGCTTGGCCAGGACGTTGGTAGTGCGGGCGTCTTCCGGGTTGGCGGCGGTGCGGTTGAGGCCGGTGCCGTTGTTGCTGCCGTAGGACTCGGTTTCGTGGCCGTCACGCCGGCTCAGGTGCAGCAGGGCGTCGAAGTCGCTGGCCCGTCCGGCGACGGTGGCGGATTTCAGCCAGCTTTCGTCAGCCGAGCTGTAGCCGCTCTTCAGGCGCGCGCCAACGTCCTGGCCGGGCTTGATGATGTCGTCGGCGTCCAGGGTGTAGTAGCTGACGGCGCCGCCGATGGCGCTGCTGCCGTAGAGCACCGAGGCCGGGCCCCGGAGGATTTCCACGCGCTTGACGATTTCCGGGTCGACATAGTTGCGGTTGGTCTTGGCGTAGGGGCCGCTGAAGAAGTGATCCGGCACTTCCACGCCATCGACCTGGGTGAGAATCCGGTCGCTGTCGATGCCGCGGATGTTGTAGCCGCTGAGTCCCGCGCGCTGGCCGGCACCGCCGACGGAAACGCCCGGCTCGTAGCGCACCAGTTCCTTGATGGTGTTGACGTTCTGGCGGTCCAGTTCTTCCCGGGTCTGCACGCTCACGGTGCTGGGCACCGCATTGATGTTCTGCTCCTGGCGGGTGGCGCTGACGGTCACCTGTTGCAGGTTCACCGCATTGGCGGCGCTGCGCCGTTCCAGGACGATGTTGTGGTTGCCCAGTTTGCGGTAGCTCAGTTGGGTGCCGCCGAGCAGGCGCTCCAGGGCCTGTTCCGGGGGCAGCGAGCCGCGCACGCCCGGTGACGAAACCCCGCTGCCCAGCTCGGCCGGCAGCCCGACTTGCCAACCGGTGACCGCGGTAAAGGCGTTGAGCGCCGAGACCAGCGGTTGCTGGGCGATGGCGAAGTTGTAGTGGCCCATGCGCTGGCTGGAGGAGGCCGGGGCGTCGGCGGCCATCACTGGCGTGGCTTGGGCGCCGGCCAGCAGGATCGCCGCGGTCAGCAGCGACAGGGTGCAGTGTTGCAGGCGGGCACAGGGAACAGAGGATCGGCTGTTGAGGCGAGGGGACATCGAGAGCGCTCCGGGTCGCACGAATCTTTTATAGGTGCAGATGCGCATTCAAAAATGCGAATCAGTTGCATTGGCTATAACGAGACGTTCGACCTGCGGCAATCGCGTAAAAATAATTATTCTCAGTTGAGGATGACCAGGGCCGGGTATTCCGAAAGGCGTGCCGAGGTGATGTGGGCCAGGGAACGCAGCACGTCCAGGGGCTGGTCCAGGCGGTAGTTGCCGGTGACCGCGACATTCGCCAACTGCTGGTTGTTGTTGACGATCCAGCCCGGGTAATAGCGCCGCAGTTCCGCCAGCACCTGGCTCAGGGGACAGTTCTCAAACACCAGGCGGCCGTCGATCCAGGCCAGGTCCTTGCCGGCATCGAGTCGGGCCGGTGGGCCGAAGCCTTCGGGGCCGACGCGAACGCTCTCGCCGGCGCTCAGGCGAATGCGCTGATCGGCGTGGGTGGCGCGCAGGTCGATATCGCCGCGCTGCACCTGGACCTGGGCGATGCCGTCCAGGTAGCGCACGGCGAAGGCGGTGTCGGCCACGCTGGCCTTGACCGGGCCGGCGTCCAGCTCCAGGGGCGGGCCCGGGGTGCCGGGGATCTCGAAGAAGGCTTCGCCCTGGTACAGCCGCGCCACGCGCCGGTGATCGTTGATGTCGCTGGAAAACGCCGAGTTGGTGTTGAGCAGCACCTTGGAGCCGTCTTCCAGTTGCAGGCGCTGGCGTTCGCCGACTTGAGTCAGGTGGTCGGCTTGCAGGCGCAGCGGCAGGTTGCTGAAGCTGAACAGCCCGAGCAGCAGCACTGCGGCGGTGGCCAGGGGTTTCCAGTGCGGGCGCAGGCGTGCCAGGCGCGAGACTTTCGGCGGTGTCGCCAGGGTCAGGGCGCATTGCGCCACTTGCGGCCCGTCCCAGATCGCCCGGGCCTTTGCAAAGGCCTGGGCATTGAGCGGTGAAGCCGCCAGCCACTGATGAAACCGGCGCAGTTGTTCTTCGTTCGGATGTTCCAGCTCGATCAGCCAATCCAGTGCCTGATCCATGGCCAGGGTGCTTGAGTGCGGGCCGGCGGGGGTGGGCGGCTCGGCGCTGTGAAAATCCGTCACGGGTGTTCCTCGGCGGCGTCTGTGCGCAGCTGTTTTTTCAAGAGAGAGCGAAAGCCGGCCAAGGTTAACAAAGGCCCGGTGCTGACGCAGTCATTGTGCTCAGCGGTTGAGACTCACTGGCCGTCGAGACGTTCGGCGACGCCGATGCAGATGGCCATGATCAATTTCAATTCCTTTTGTACCGTGCTCAGCGAAACCCCGAGCTCGTCGGCGATCTCCTGATAGCTGTGGCCGTGCAAGCGACTGAGGATGAAGATCTGCTGCTGGCGCGGGCTGAGCTGGCCGAGGCTGAGGTTCAGGCGTTCGAGCAGTTGCTCGGCGTGGGCCGCGTCCTCGGCGCTGCTGACAGGGGCGGCGACGCTCTCCAGCACCTCGGCAGGCACGTCTTCGAGCAGGGTGCGGCCCTGGATGCGCCGGGCCCGCAGGTGATCGAGGGCGAGGTTGCGTGCGGTCTGGAACACGAAGGGTTCGAGGTGGGTGATCGGCCGCTCGCTGAGGGCCCGGGTCACCCGCAGGTAGGTTTCCTGCAGCAGGTCTTCGGCGGTGCTGTGGTTGTTGACCATCCGCTCCAGGGTCCGCAGCAGGGAAATGCGCTGGGTGAGGAAGACGTGGTTGAAGTGCGATTGACTCACGGCAAGGCCTGATCCATTTTTTCAGCGGATGATAATGATTGTCATCTGCGTCAGTGGTCAAGCCTTGTGTGAATTATCCCCGGCCGGCCAGGTAGGCCTGGTAGTCGGGAATCCGGTGCTCGTGGGCCTGGTTCATCAGCGGACTGCTGAGCAGGTAGTCGGCGCTGCATTCGTTGCAGGCCACGGGAATGTTCCACACCGCCGCTACCCGCAGCAGGGCCTTGATATCCGGATCGTGAGGCTGGGGCTCGAAGGGGTCCCAGAAGAACACCAGCAGGTCGACCCGTTGTTCGGCGATCTGCGCGCCCAGTTGCTGATCGCCGCCCAGAGGGCCGCTGATCATGCTTTGCACCGGCAGCCCCAGGCGTTTGCTCAGCAGCAGCCCGGTGGTGCCGGTGGCCAGCAGTTCATGTTCGGCCAGGCGTGACTTCTGCCGCTCGGCCCAGTCCAGCAGAAAGACCTTGCAGTGGTCATGGGCGACCAGGGCGATGCGCTTGCGCGCCGCCATGGTCTTTTGCGTGAAACTGATACCGATCATCGACGAATATCCGTTTTATTCCGCGTTGCACAGGGCCAGGCAGTTATCCAGCATGCGGTTGGAGAAGCCCCACTCGTTGTCGTACCAGGCCAGCACCTTGAGCAAGCGACCGCCGCTGACCTTGGTGTGGTTGGCGTCGAAGATCGACGACAGCGGGTTGTGATTGAAGTCGCTGGAGACCAGCGGCAGGGTGTTGTAGCCGAGGATTTTCGAATGCTGGCTGGCGCTCTTGAGCAGGGCGTTGACCTCTTCGGCGGTGGTGTCGCGCTTGAGGGTCACGGTCAGGTCCACCAGGGATACGTTGATCACCGGCACGCGCACCGCCATGCCGGTCAGCTTGCCGGCCAGTTCCGGCAGCACCAGGCCCACTGCTTCGGCGGCGCCGGTCTTGCTCGGGATCATGTTCTGGGTGGCCGAACGGGCGCGGTACGGGTCGCTGTGATAGACGTCGGTGAGGTTCTGGTCGTTGGTGTAGGCGTGGATGGTGGTCATCAGGCCGTTGTCGATGCCCAGCTCGCGGTGCAGCACCTGGGCCACCGGGGCCAGGCAGTTGGTGGTGCACGAAGCGTTGGAAATGACCTGGTGCGACTGGCGCAGGATGTCGTGGTTGACCCCGTAGACCACGGTGGCGTCGGCGCCCTTGGCCGGGGCCGAGATGATCACTTTGCGGGCGCCGGCAGTAAGATGGGCGGCGGCCTTGGCGCGGTCGGTGAACAGGCCGGTGCATTCGAAGACTACGTCGATCTTTTCCGCGGCCCAGGGCAGTTCCGCCGGGTTGCGGATGGCGCTGACGGCGATGCGGTCGCCGTTGACGGTCAGGCTTTCCTGATCGTGCTGGACCTCGGCGTCGAAAGTGCCGTGCACGGTGTCGTATTTCAGCAGGTGGGCATTGATCGCGCTGTCCCCCAGATCGTTGATGGCGACGATCTGCAGATCCTGACGATAGCCTTGGGTATAGAGTGCGCGCAGGACGTTACGGCCAATACGGCCAAAACCGTTGATTGCGATTCGAAGAGTCATGTGCAAGCGCCTGTCGTTGAATTTGTTGTTGGAATTACAAGATTATTCGCATAGAAATAGAAAACAAGCCTTTTTAGTGGCAATATTTTGTTTTATCTACAACGAGTGACCTGAATCAACTGGTCCAAATGGTCAGAAACTCCTCCGCTGTCTCTGAGTGGCGGTGCGTCTGATCAGCATAGACAAACAGGTCGCCACATCCGTTAGCCTGGAGTTCTACATATGCATCCCCGCGTTCTTGAGGTCACCGAACGGCTTATCGCTCGCAGTCGCGCCACTCGCCAGGCCTATCTGGCGTTGATCCGCGGTGCCGCCAGCGATGGGCCGCAGCGCGGCAAGCTGCAGTGCGCGAACTTCGCCCACGGCGTGGCCGGTTGCGGCGCCGAAGACAAGCACAGCCTGCGGATGATGAACGCGGCCAACGTGGCAATTGTTTCGTCATATAACGACATGTTGTCGGCCCACCAGCCTTACGAACGTTTTCCCGAGCAGATCAAGAAAGCCCTGCGCGAGATCGGTTCGGTGGGGCAGTTCGCCGGTGGCACCCCGGCCATGTGCGATGGCGTGACCCAGGGCGAGGCCGGCATGGAGCTGAGCCTGCCGAGCCGTGAGGTGATCGCGCTGTCCACCGCTGTGGCCCTGTCGCACAACATGTTCGACGCTGCGCTGATGCTGGGGATCTGCGACAAGATCGTTCCGGGCCTGATGATGGGCGCCCTGCGCTTTGGTCATCTGCCGATGGTCTTCGTCCCGGGCGGGCCGATGGTGTCGGGGATTTCCAACAAGCAGAAGGCCGATGTGCGCCAGCGCTATGCCGAAGGCAAGGCCAGCCGCGAGGAGCTGCTGGAGTCGGAGATGAAGTCCTACCACAGCCCCGGCACATGCACCTTCTACGGCACCGCCAACACCAACCAGTTGCTGATGGAAGTCATGGGCCTGCACCTGCCGGGCGCCTCCTTCGTCAACCCCAACACGCCGCTGCGCGACGCCCTGACCCATGAGGCGGCGCAGCAGGTCACGCGCCTGACCAAGCAGAGCGGCAGCTTCATGCCCATCGGCGAGATCGTCGACGAGCGTTGCCTGGTCAACTCCATCGTCGCCCTGCACGCCACCGGCGGTTCCACCAACCACACCCTGCACATGCCGGCCATCGCCCAGGCGGCGGGCATCCAGCTGACCTGGCAGGACATGGCCGACCTGTCCGAGGTGGTGCCGACCCTGTCCCACGTCTATCCCAACGGCAAGGCCGACATCAACCACTTCCAGGCCGCAGGGGGCATGTCGTTCCTGATCCGCGAACTGCTCGAAGCCGGCCTGCTGCATGAAGACGTCAACACCGTGGCCGGCCCCGGCCTGAGCCGTTACACCCAGGAGCCGTTCCTCGACAACGGCAAGCTGGTATGGCGCGACGGCCCGATCGAAAGCCTCGACGAAAACATCCTGCGGCCGGTGGCCCGGGCGTTCTCCCCGGAAGGCGGCTTGCGGGTCATGCAAGGCAACCTCGGCCGTGGGGTGATGAAAGTCTCCGCCGTGGCCCCCGAACATCAGATCGTCGAAGCCCCGGCCGTGGTGTTCCAGGACCAGCAGGACCTGGCCGACGCGTTCAAGGCCGGTCTGCTGGAAAAAGATTTCGTCGCGGTGATGCGCTTCCAGGGCCCGCGCTCCAACGGCATGCCCGAGCTGCACAAGATGACCCCCTTCCTCGGGGTGCTGCAGGACCGCGGCTTCAAGGTGGCGCTGGTGACCGATGGACGTATGTCCGGTGCCTCAGGCAAGATTCCGGCGGCGATCCATGTCAGCCCCGAGGCCCAGGTCGGCGGTGCGCTGGCCCGGGTGCTGGACGGCGACATCATTCGCGTGGACGGGGTCAAGGGCACCCTGGAGCTCAAGGTCGACGCCGCCGAATTCGCCGCCCGGGAACCGGCCAAGGGGCTGCTGGGCAACAATGTCGGCACCGGCCGCGAACTCTTCGCTTTCATGCGCATGGCCTTCAGCTCGGCAGAGCAGGGCGCCAGCGCCTTTACCTCTGCACTGGAGACGCTTAATTGAAACTGGCCCTGGTCGGTGACATCGGTGGGACCAACGCGCGGTTCGCGTTGTGGAAGGATCAGCAGCTGGACGCGATCCAGGTGCTGGCAACGGCGGACTACCGCTGCCCGGAAGACGCCATCCTGGCCTATCTGCACGCCCAGGGCCTGGCCCCGGGCGCCATCGGTTCGGTGTGCCTGTCGGTGGCCGGTCCGGTCAGCGGCGATGAGTTCCGTTTCACCAACAACCACTGGCGCCTGAGCCGCCAGGCGTTCTGCCAGGCGCTGCAAGTGGAACGCCTGTTGCTGGTCAACGACTTCTCGGCCATGGCCCTGGGCATGACCCGTCTGCAGCCCGATGAGTTTCGCGTGGTTTGCGAAGGCGTCGCCGAGCCCTTGCGTCCGGCAGTGGTGATCGGCCCGGGCACCGGCCTTGGCGTCGGCACCCTGTTGAACTTCGGCGACGGCCGCTACATGGCCTTGCCGGGGGAGGGCGGCCACGTCGACCTGCCCTTGAGCAGCCCGCGGGAAACCCAACTCTGGCAACACATCCACGCCGAGATCGGCCATGTCAGCGCCGAGACGGCCTTGAGCGGCAGCGGCTTGCCCCGGGTGTACCGGGCGATCTGTGCGGTGGACGGCCATGAACCGCGTCTGGACACCCCCGAAGCCATCACCGCGGCCGGTCTGGCCGGCGATCCGATTGCCCGGGAAGTGCTGGAGCAGTTCAGCTGCTGGCTGGGTCGGGTGGCGGGCAACAACGTGCTGACCACGGGCGCGCGGGGCGGGGTGTACATCGTCGGTGGGGTGATTCCGCGCTTTGCCGATTTCTTCATCCAGAGTGGCTTTGCCAAGAGTTTTGCCGACAAGGGCTGCATGAGTGATTACTTCAAGGGCATTCCGGTATGGCTGGTTACCGCGCCCTACTCCGGGCTGACCGGTGCCGGCGTGGCCCTGGAGCAAGCCCAGGGCTGACACCGAGCCACATGGCGCAGGAGCCGGCTTGCCGGCGAAGAGGCCGTAACAGGCCTCCCGCCATCAGGCATAATCGCGCTCCCTGCCCAACAATGAGGACGGCCCCGGTGAGTTCAGTCAGTAAGTCGATCTTGTTGGTTGACGACGATCAGGAAATTCGCGAGCTGCTGGAAACCTACCTCAGCCGTTGCGGTTTCCAGGTGCGCACGACCGCTGATGGCGCCGGCTTTCGTCAGGCCCTGAACGAGGCGCCCAGCGACCTGGTGATCCTCGACGTGATGCTGCCCGACGAAGACGGCTTCAGCCTGTGCCGCTGGATTCGCCAGCACCCACGGCGCAGCCAGGTGCCGATCATCATGCTCACCGCCAGCTCCGACGAAGCCGACCGGGTCATCGGCTTGGAGCTGGGGGCCGACGACTACCTGGGCAAGCCCTTCAGCCCCCGGGAGTTGCAGGCGCGGATCAAGGCGCTGCTGCGCCGGGTGCAGTTCGCCCAGGAGCGGGTCGCCGGTGAAGTGTTGTGCTTCGACGAATGGCGCCTGGACGTGATCAGTCACCGGCTGTTCCACAACGACGGCGAGGAGGTGATTCTCTCCGGTGCCGATTTCGCCCTGCTCAAGCTGTTCCTCGACCATCCCCAGGAAATCCTCGACCGCGACACCATCGGCAATGCCACCCGCGGCCGCGAACTGATGCCCCTGGACCGCATCGTCGACATGGCGGTCAGCCGCCTGCGTCAGCGCCTGCGGGACACGGAAAAACCGCCGCGGCTGATCCGCACCGTGCGTGGCAGCGGCTATCAGTTGGCAGCCAATGTGGTTGCCGGCAATGCTCTCTGAGGCCGTGCGCGGTCTGCTGCGGCGGGTGCCGGTGCCCCGTTCCCTGCTGGGCCGCATGCTGCTGTTGACCTTGCTCGCGGTGTTATTCGCCCAGGCGCTGTCCAGCGTGATCTGGGTTTCGCAGTTGCGCGCCACCCAGCTCGAAGGCCTGGTGACCAGCGCCCGCAGCCTGGCCCATTCGATGACCGCCAGCGTCAGTTACTTGCGTTCGTTGCCGGTGGCGTACCGGCCCCTGGTGCTCGACCAGTTGCGCAGCATGGGCGGCACCCGTTTTGTCGTGACCCTCAACGACAAGCCCCTGGGCATGCAGGTGCTGCCCGCCACCCCACGCAAAGAAGCGGTGCTGCAGGCGGTGGAACAGGTGCTGCGCCAGTCCCTGGGCAACGACGCGGATCTCTCGGTGACCTTTGTCAGCCCCGATGACCTGCGGATCTTCAATGGCGGCCTCAAGCTCGACGAGTTGCCGCGCTCCTGGGCCCATTACGCCCTGACCCTGGAGCCGGTGAACCCGCCGGTGCTGGTGACCCAGATCCAGATGGCCCCGGGGGAATGGCTGTACATCGCCTCGCTGCTGCCCGAGCCCTACACCAGTCTCGAAGAACAGGGCCTGCCGGCGCAGCAGGTGTGGTTCATCCTGCTCACCAGTGGTTTTCTGCTGCTGTTCATCGGCCTCTTGGTGCACTGGCAGAGCCGGCCCCTCAAGCGCCTGGCCCGGGCCGCGCGGGACATGTCCCTGGGCGCCGACGTCGAGCCGGTGGCGGAGGGCGGCGGCAGTGAAGTGGTGGAAGTGGGGCGGGCCTTCAACAGCATGCGCGAACGCATCAGCCGCTACCTGACCGAGCGCAGCCAGCTGTTCAGTGCCATTTCCCACGACCTGCGCACCCCCATCACCCGCCTGCGCCTGCGGGTCGAACTGCTGGAGGACGAACAACTGCAAGCCAAGTTCGGCCGCGACCTGGACGAGCTGGAACTGCTGGTCAAGGGCGCGTTGCAATGCGTCAAGGACACCGACATCCACGAGAACATCGAGCCGGTGGACCTCAACCAGGTGCTCGACTGCCTGGTGGAGCCTTACCTGGCGCCCCACGGCAATGGCCGAGTGACCCAGCAGGGCCGGGCGCAGGCCAGCTATCCCGGCAAGCCCCTGGCGCTCAAGCGCTGCATGGGCAACCTGATCGACAACGCCCTGAAGTACGGGCAGAACGCCCACCTGTACATCGAAGACGATGACAACGCCTTCGTCCTGCACGTGGACGACGAAGGCCCGGGCGTGCCGGAGCAGCGCCTGGAGCAGGTGTTCGAACCGCACTTTCGCCTGGCCGGCCAGCAGCAGGGCTACGGCCTGGGCCTGGGCATCGCGCGCAACATCGCCCACAGCCACGGTGGCGAAGTCAGCCTGCAGAACCTGCGCGAAGGCGGCCTGCGCGTGACCCTGTGCCTGCCCCGGACCTTCGACTGACGGAGTACGGCAGGCTTGTGTAGGAGCTGGCTTGCCAGCGAAGGCGTCCTCAAGGGCACCACAGGACCCAAGGGCCTCTTCGCCGGCAAGCCGGCTCCTACGGGTGGAGCCGTGCAATGTCACGGTTTGGTGACATTGTGCGGGTCCTTCGTTACCTGCGGTTGTGCGCGGCTTGATTAGACTCAGGCCTTCGATAAAAACAGCAACAGGTCACCCATGAACCGTCTTTCCCTGCCATTGAGCAGTTGGCTGAACGCGCCCGCTCACCATTCCTGGCTCGCCGCCGAAGGCCTGCGCCTGCTGGATTTCGCCAAGGCTTCACGACTCGCCGAAGGCTTCGGCAACCTCGATGCCCAGGGCTGCCTGCCCGCCGGTGCCCAGGCCGAAACCATGAACACTGCACGCATGACCCACAGCTTCGCCATGGCGCACATCCAGGGCCTGCCGGGTTATGCCGGGCTGGTGGATCACGGTATCGCCGCGCTCATGGGGCCGCTGCGCGATGCCGAGCACGGCGGCTGGTTCGCCGTCGCCGGGCAGGCCGATGGCAACGCCACCAAGGCCGCCTACCTGCATGCCTTTGTCGCCCTGGCCGCCAGCTCTGCGGTGGTGGCCCGGCGGCCGGGTGCCGAGGCGCTGCTTGAGGAGGCGATCCGGATCATCGACGGGTATTTCTGGAGCGAGGAGGAGGGCGCCATGGGCGAATCCTTCAACCGCGACTGGAGCGAGCAGGAAGCCTATCGCGGCGCCAACAGCAACATGCACGCCACCGAGGCCTTCCTGGCCCTGGCCGATGTCACCCAGGACCCGCGCTGGCTCAACCGCGCCCTGCGCATCGTCGAGCGGGTGATCCATCAGCACGCCGCCGCCAACGACTTCATGGTGATCGAGCATTTCGACCCTGACTGGCAGCCCTTGCGCGACTACAACCGGGCCTTTCCCGCCGATGGTTTCCGCCCCTTCGGCACCACGCCGGGCCACGGTTTCGAGTGGGCACGCCTGCTGTTGCACCTGGAGGCGTCGCGCGGCCTGGCCGGGATGCTGACCCCGGGCTGGCTGGCGCTGGATGCGCAACGTCTGTTTGCCAGCAACTGCCGCCACGGCTGGGACGTGGATGGCGCCCCGGGCATCGTCTACACCCTGGACTGGGACAACCGGCCAGTGGTGCACCAGCGCCTGCACTGGACCCACGCCGAGGCCAGCGCCGCCGCCAGCGCCTTGCTCAAGCGCACCGGCCAGGAGCAGTACGAGGTCTGGTACCGGCGTTTCTGGGAGTTCTGCGAAGCCCATTTCATCGATCGCCAGCAGGGCAGTTGGCATCACGAACTGGGTCGCGACAATCGCCCTGCTGCCGAGATCTGGGGCGGCAAGCCGGACCTCTATCACGCCTGGCAAGCCGTGCTGATTCCGCGCCTGCCGCTGGCGCCGAGCATGGCCTCGGCTTTGGCCCAGGCGTCTGTTCCGGGCCTTGTGTAACCATGTCGTGACATTTCACCGTCGCTTCGTTACCCGAACGTTCGACTAGGCTGTTTAGACTCGTGTGCAGCGCAAGCACCAGACTTGCATGCATAACAACAAGAAAGGTACTTCAAATGAATGCGATTTCTCGCCTCGCCACTGTCATTTCCCTTGCCTCTCTGTTTCCCCTGAGCGCCCTCGCCGCCGACTCCAAAGGTTCCGTGGAAGTCGTCCACTGGTGGACCTCGGGTGGTGAAAAAGCCGCTGTCGATGTGCTCAAGGCCCAAGTGGAAAAAGATGGTTTCACCTGGAAGGACGGCGCCGTGGCCGGTGGTGGCGGCTCTACCGCAATGACCGTGCTGAAAAGCCGCGCCGTGGCCGGCAACCCGCCGGGCGTAGCCCAGATCAAGGGCCCGGACATCCAGGAGTGGGGCAGCACCGGCCTGCTCAGCACCGACACCCTCAAGGACGTGGCCAAGGCGGAAAACTGGGACGGCCTGCTCTCGTCCAAGGTGGCCAATACCGTCAAGTACGAAGGTGATTACGTAGCGGTGCCGGTGAACATCCACCGGGTCAACTGGCTGTGGATCAACCCTGAAGTGTTCAAGAAGGCCGGGATCGACAAGGCCCCGACCACCCTCGAAGAGTTCTATGCCGCCGGCGACAAGCTCAAGGCCGCGGGCTTCATCGCCCTGGCCCACGGTGGCCAGCCGTGGCAGGACAGCACCGTGTTCGAAGACGTGGTGCTCTCGGTCATGGGCCCTGAAGGCTACAAGAAAGCCCTGGTGGACCTGGACCAGAAAACCCTCGCCGGCGCGGAAATGACCAAGGCCTTCACCGAGCTGAAGAAGATCACCGGCTACATGGACCCCAACCGCGCCGGGCGTGACTGGAACATCGCCGCCGCCGACGTGATCGGCGGCAAGGCCGGCATGCAGATGATGGGCGACTGGGCCAAGAGCGAGTGGACGGCGGCGAAGAAAATCGCCGGCAAGGACTACCAGTGCGTGCCGTTCCCAGGCACTGACAAGGCCTTTACCTACAACATCGACTCCCTGGCGGTGTTCAAGCTCAAGGCCGATCGCAAGGGTGACATCGCCGCCCAGCAGGACCTGGCCAAGGTGGCGTTGGGCAAGGACTTCCAGAAGGTCTTCAGCATCAACAAGGGCTCGATCCCGGTGCGTACCGACATGCTCAATGACATGAGCGCCGAGGGCTTCGACTCCTGTGCCCAGGCTTCGGCCAAGGACTTCCTGGCGGACGAGAAGACCGGCGGCCTGCAGCCGAGCATGGCGCACAACATGGCCACTTCCCTGGCGGTGCAGGGCGCGATCTTCGACGTGGTCACCAACTTCATGAACGACAAGGATGCGGACCCGGCCAAGGCCAGTGCGCAACTGGCCTCGGCGGTCAAAGCCGCGCAGTGACTGCGCACGCCGCAGGTTTGCCTGCGGCGATTTATCTGACGATGCTTCCCCCCTTCTGTAGGAGCGAGCTTGCTCGCGATGACGGCCTGACATTCACCCTGGGTGTCGACGGTTGAATCGCTATCGCGAGCAAGCTCGCTCCTACGGAGGGCGCGTCGGACTTCATTCCTTCAACTGGATTATCCCGATGAGCTCTGTCGCGGTTTTCAGCAAAGCCTCACCCCTGGACGCACTGCAGCGCTGGCTACCCAAGCTGGTGCTGGCGCCGAGCATGGTGATCGTGCTGGTGGGTTTCTACGGCTACATCATCTGGACGTTCATTCTGTCCTTCACCAATTCCAGCTTCATGCCGAGCTACAAGTGGGTCGGCCTGCAGCAGTACCTGCGCTTGATGGACAACGACCGCTGGTGGGTGGCGAGCAAGAACCTCGCGGTCTTCGGCGGCATGTTCATCGCCATCAGCCTGGTGCTGGGGGTGTTCCTCGCGGTGCTGCTGGACCAGCGCATCCGCAAGGAAGGCTTCATCCGCACCGTGTACCTGTACCCCATGGCGCTGTCGATGATCGTCACCGGCACCGCCTGGAAGTGGCTGCTCAACCCCGGCCTGGGCCTGGACAAAATGCTCCGCGACTGGGGCTGGGAAGGCTTTCGCCTGGACTGGCTGGTGGATCAGGACCGGGTGGTCTACTGCCTGGTGATCGCCGCCGTGTGGCAGGCCTCGGGCTTTGTCATGGCGATGTTCCTCGCCGGCCTGCGCGGTGTCGATCAGTCGATCATCCGTGCCGCCCAGGTGGACGGTGCGAGCCTGCCGACCATCTACCTGAAGATCGTCCTGCCGAGCCTGCGTCCGGTGTTCTTCAGCGCCTTCATGATCCTCGCCCACATCGCCATCAAGAGCTTCGACCTGGTGGCGGCGATGACCGCGGGCGGCCCGGGCTACTCCTCCGATCTGCCGGCGATGTTCATGTATTCCTTCACCTTCAGCCGCGGCCAGATGGGCATCGGCTCGGCCAGCGCGATGCTGATGCTCGGTGCCGTGCTGACCATCCTGGTGCCGTACCTGTACTCCGAACTGCGGGGCAAGCGCCATGACTAACTCCCTCGCCAAGCCGACCCTGAATTTCAGCCGGATCGCCATCTACGCCACCTTGCTGCTGGCGGCGGCGGTGTACCTGATTCCCCTGGTGGTGATGCTGCTGACCAGCTTCAAGACCCCGGAAGACATCCGCACCGGCAACCTGCTGAGCTGGCCCCAGGTGGTGGACGGCATCGGCTGGATCAAGGCCTGGGACACCGTGGGCGGCTACTTCTGGAACTCGGTGAAGATCACCGTGCCGGCGGTGCTGATCTCCACCTTCATCGGTGCGATGAATGGCTACGTGCTGTCGATGTGGCGCTTTCGCGGCTCCCAGCTGTTCTTCGGCCTGCTGCTGTTCGGCTGCTTCCTGCCGTTCCAGACTGTGCTGCTGCCGGCCTCGTTCACCCTCGGCAAGTTCGGCCTGGCCAACACCACCACCGGCCTGGTGCTGGTGCACGTGGTCTACGGCCTGGCCTTCACCACGCTGTTTTTCCGCAACTACTACGTGAGCATCCCCGATGCCCTGGTCAAGGCCGCGCGCCTGGACGGCGCCGGGTTCTTCACCATCTTCGGCAAGATCCTGCTGCCGATGTCGGTGCCGATCATCATGGTCTGCCTGATCTGGCAGTTCACCCAGATCTGGAACGATTTCCTGTTCGGCGTGGTGTTCGCCAGTGGCGACGCGCAACCGATCACCGTGGCCCTGAACAACCTGGTCAACACCAGCACCGGGGCCAAGGAATACAACGTTGATATGGCGGCGGCGATGATCGCCGGGCTGCCGACACTGCTGGTCTACATCTTCGCCGGCAAGTATTTCCTGCGCGGGCTGACGTCCGGCGCAGTCAAGGGGTAAAGCATGGCCACTCTCGAATTACGCAACGTCAACAAGACCTACGGTGCCGGCCTGCCGGACACCCTGAAGAACATCGAGCTGAAGATCGACGACGGTGAGTTCCTGATCCTCGTCGGCCCGTCCGGCTGCGGCAAATCCACCCTGATGAACTGCATCGCGGGCCTTGAGAACATCAGCGGCGGGGCGATCCTGGTGGACGACGCCGACATCAGCGGCATGAGCCCCAAGGACCGCGACATCGCCATGGTGTTCCAGTCCTACGCGCTGTACCCGACCATGAGCGTGCGCGACAACATCGCCTTCGGCCTGAAGATCCGCAAGATGCCCAGCGCCGAGATCGACGCGGAAGTGGCGCGGGTGGCCAAGCTGTTGCAGATCGAACACCTGCTGACCCGCAAGCCGGGCCAGCTCTCCGGTGGTCAGCAACAGCGGGTGGCCATGGGCCGGGCCCTGGCGCGGCGGCCGAAGATCTACCTGTTCGACGAACCGCTGTCCAACCTCGACGCCAAGCTGCGGGTCGAGATGCGCACCGAAATGAAACTGATGCACCAGCGCCTGAAGACCACCACGGTCTACGTCACCCACGACCAGATCGAAGCCATGACCCTGGGCGACAAGGTGGCGGTGATGAAGGACGGGATCATCCAGCAGTTCGGTACGCCGAAGCAGATCTACAACGACCCGGCCAACCTGTTCGTGGCGAGCTTCATCGGGTCGCCGCCGATGAACTTCATTCCCCTGCGCCTGCAACGCAAGGACGGCCGCCTGCTGGCGCTGCTGGACAGTGGCCAGGCTCGCTGCGAACTGCCCCTGGGGCCGCAGGATGCCGGCCTGGAAGACCGCGAGGTGATCCTCGGCATCCGTCCGGAGCAGATTGCCCTGGCCGCCACTGAAGCCAATGGCTTGCCGACCCTGCGCGCCGAGGTCCAGGTGGTCGAGCCCACCGGTCCCGACACCCTGGTGTTCGTCACCCTCAATGGCACCAAGGTCTGCTGCCGTCTGGCTCCGGATCAGGCGCCCGATGCCGGGCAAACCCTGACCCTGCAGTTCGATCCGGCCCGGGTGCTGCTGTTCGATGCCCAGAGCGGCGAGCGCCTGGGGACGGCCGCAGCGTCGCCGACGCAAACCCTCGGCAACGTTGCGCAGTTCAAGGGTCGTTGAATCCATGGCGGATGGCCTGTCATCCGTCGCACCCGCTGTAAACCACGTTGGATAGATCGTTAATAACAATAAAGACGAGGATGTAGGGATGAAAAAGCGACACAGCAACACCCGGCTGCTTTGCCAGTTGTCAGCGGCTGCGGCACTGGTCCTGTCGGCCAATGCCATGGCCGACGAGGCGTTCAGCGCCGACTCCAAGTGGATGACCGGCGACTGGGGCGGTGAGCGCACCAAGCTGATCGAGCAGGGGATCGACATCAAGGCCGACTACGTCGGGGAAATGGGCGCCAACCTGCGGGGTGGCTACAACGACGACAAGACCGGGCGCTACAGCGATCAGTTCGGCCTGGGCGTGGCCTTCGATCTGCAGAAACTGCTGGGCTGGGACAACACCCAGGCGAAGATCCAGCTGACCAACCGCAACGGTCAGAACATCTCCAACGACCGCATCGGCGACCCGCGTGCCGGCACCCTGAGTTCCTCCCAGGAAGTCTATGGCCGCGGCCATATGGTGCGTCTGACCCAGTTGTGGGTGCAGCACCAGTTCCTCGACGGCAAGCTGGACGTCAAGGCCGGTTATTTCGGTGAAGGCGAAGACTTCAACACCTTCCCCTGCGACTTCCAGAACCTGGCCTTCTGCGGCTCCCAGGTGGGCAACTGGGCCACCGGCATCTGGTACAACTGGCCGGTCAGCCAGGCGGCGTTGCGCATCAAGTACCACATCACCCCCGAGCTGTATGCGCAGATCGGCGCCTACAACCAGAACCCGTCGCAGCTGGAACATGGCAACGGCTTCAAGCTCAGCGGCAGCGGCACCAAGGGCACGGTATTGCCGGTGGAACTGGTCTGGTCGCCCAAGCTCAACAGCCTGCCGGGCGAGTACCGCGTCGGTTACTACAAGAGCACGGCCGACGCCAATGATGTGCGCAAGGACGTCAACGGTCTGGACGCCGCGGACACCGGTGACGCCTATCGCGTGCACAACAGCAAGCACGGCTACTGGTTCGTCGGGCAACAGCAGCTCACCACCCACAACGGTGATGCTTCCCGTGGCCTGAACATCGCCGCCAACGCCACCTTCCACGACAAGGACACCAACGTCGTCGACAACTACCAGTCGTTGATGTTCGTCTACAAGGGCCCGTTCGACGCGCGTCCGAAGGATGACGTGGGCATCGGTTTTGCGCGGATCCACGTCAACGACGATGTGCGCAAGAACGCCCAGCTGATCAACGAGGACAACGGCATCAGCAACTACGACAACCCGCTGTACATGCCACTGCGCGACACCGAATACAACTACGAGATCAACTACGGTTTCCACGTGACCAACTGGCTGACCGTGCGCCCCAACCTGCAATACATCACCCATCCGGGCGGTGTGGATGAAGTGGATAACGCGTTGGTGGCCGGGCTGAAAATTCAGTCGGTGTTCTAGAGCTGTTGCGATAAGCTCCTCCTCCATGTGCGCATTTTGCGGATGGCCTGTGCCGTCCGCTTTTTTTTGTGGGGTCGGCGCAGCCCCCTCATGAATATCGAGACAGCAGTGATTTTCAGGACCGCGGCCCATGCATGAGCATCCGCTACAACGCTTTTTCAAATCCCTGCGCGAACGCCCGGTGTTCGCCTGGGAGCGCTATCAGATGCGCGATGTGCTGGTGATCGATCACCCGCTGTGCCAGGCGGTGTTCAGTCGCCAGGGCGCCCAGTTGCTGCACTTCCAGCCGGCCGGGCAGAAGCCCTGGTTGTGGTGCGCCTCGAAGTGGCCGCAAGTGGGGGCGATCCGTGGCGGGGTGCCGGTGTGCTGGCCCTGGTACGGTCGCCATCCCAGCGAGAATGCCTGGCCGTCCCACGGTTGGGCGCGGCTGCTGGACTGGAAACTGCTGGACAGCAGTAACGATGAGGACGGCGTGCGCCTGCACTGGCAATTGCAGCTGTGCGACTGGAAGGTCGACCTGCATGCGCACCTGGGCCAGAGCATGGACCTGCGCCTGAGCACCGAGCACCAAGACAGTGAACCCTGCCAGTTGAGCCAGGCTTTGCACGCCTACTGGCGTATTGGCGACGTCGGTGAGGTAGCGCTGTCTGGGCTTGATGGCGCCCAGGGTTACGACCAGTTGAATCGCCAGGTTTGCCAGCAGCAGGGCGAGTTGCGGGTCGAAGGCGGTTGCCAGCGGGTGTTCCAGCATGAAGGCGAATTGCAGCTCAAGGACCACGCCTGGCAGCGCGAGCTGTGCATCGATACCGGTGACGACGCCGACACCGTGGTCTGGCATCCGGGCACCCGGCCGCTGCTGGGGGTGAGCTGGAATGAGGTGTCGCGGTTTGTCTGCGTCGAAGCGGCTGTCGGGGGCACCGACAGCCTGTGCCTGGCGCCGGGGGAGCAGGCGCACCTGAGCTTGCAGGCGCGGGCTGCGGGGTAGGTGCCGGCTGGCCTCAGTTGAACTCGTCGCCCACCGGGTAGCGGCTGGCGTTGAGGCTTTCCTTGATCTTGCGCAGGTGCGGCTGGAAGTCCACGCCACGGCGCAGGGTCATGCCGGTGGCCAGCACGTCGAGCACGGTGAGCTGGATGATCCGCGAGGTCATCGGCATGTAGATGTCGGTGTCTTCCGGCAGCGGGATGTTCAGGCTCAAGGTGCTGGCCTTGGCCAGGGGCGAGTTTTCCGCGGTCAGCCCCAGCACCGAGGCGCCGTTTTCCCGGGCAATGCGTGCCACTTCCACCAGTTCGCGGGTGCGGCCGGTGTAGGAAATGATCACGAACAACTCGCCGGTGTGGGCCACCGAGGCGATCATGCGCTGCATCAGCACGTCGGCGTGGGCGGTGACGGCCAGGTTGAAGCGGAAAAACTTGTGCAGCGCATCCATGGCCACCGGGGCCGAGGCACCGAGACCGAAGAAGTGGATCTGCCGCGCCTGGATCAACAGGTCGACGGCCTTGCTGATCAGGTTCGGGTCCAGGGCCTGGCAGGCGCTGTCCAGGGAAGCGATGGCGCTGCCGAAGATCTTTTGCGTGTAGGCTTCGGGGTTGTCGTCGGCCTCCACCGCGCGGCTGACGTAGGCCGCGCCGCTGGCCAGGCTCTGGGCCAGTTGCAGCTTGAGTTCCGGGTAACCGCTGACACCGAAGGAGCGGCAGAAGCGATTGACCGTCGGCTCGCTGACCGAGGCGGCCTGGGCCAGGGCGGCGATGCTGAAGCGAGTCGCCTGCTGCGGGTTGAGCAGGATGACTTCGGCGACTTTACGTTCCGCTTTGTTCAGTTCTTCAAGGCGGTTCTGGATCTGCTCCAGAAGATTTCGCACTCGGTCCATTAAAGTTTCCTAGATCGGCTAGACAGGCGCCGCGGCAGAGCCGCGACAAGCGCCCGCAATGCGAAGTTGAGAGGAGGCCTATCCTACTGATGGCTCGGAACGACCACCACCTGGAATCTGTATTTTGTAAAAATGTTGTGTTTATTACTACATTTTTCCTTGAGTGATGCCTTGAAAAAAGGTATTTGTAGCTTAACTTGATAAAAGAACAAACATCATGCCTTCGATTACGGTTGAACCCTGCACCTTTGCCTTGTTCGGCGCGCTGGGCGATCTGGCGCTGCGTAAGCTGTTTCCTGCCTTGTACCAACTCGATGCCGCTGGTCTGTTGCACGACGATACGCGGATCCTGGCCCTGGCCCGTGAGCCGGGCAGCGAGCAGGAGCACCTGGCGAACATCGAAACCGAGCTGCGCAAGTACGTCGGCGACAAGGACATCGATGCCGCGGTTCTCAAGACCTTCCTGGCCCGCCTGAGCTACCTGCATGTGGATTTCCTCAAGGCCGAGGACTACGTGGCCCTGGCCGAGCGCGCCGGCAGCGAACAGCGCCTGATTGCCTACTTCGCCACTCCGGCCGCGGTGTATGGCGCGATCTGCGAGAACCTGTCGAAGGTCGGGCTCAACCAGCACACCCGCGTGGTCCTGGAAAAACCCATAGGTTCGGACCTGGATTCCTCGCGCAAGGTCAACGACGCGGTGGCCCAGTTCTTCCCGGAAAACCGCATCTACCGGATCGACCACTACCTGGGCAAGGAGACGGTGCAGAACCTGATCGCCCTGCGTTTCGCCAACAGCCTGTTCGAAACCCAGTGGAACCAGAACTACATCTCCCACGTGGAAATCACCGTGGCCGAGAAGGTCGGCATCGAAGGCCGCTGGGGTTACTTCGACAAGGCCGGCCAGCTGCGGGACATGATCCAGAACCACCTGCTGCAACTGCTGTGCCTGATCGCCATGGACCCGCCGGCCGACCTGTCCGCCGACAGCATTCGTGACGAGAAGGTCAAGGTGCTCAAGGCCCTGGCGCCCATCAGCCCGGAAGGCCTGACCACCCAGGTGGTGCGCGGCCAGTACATTGCCGGTCACAGCGAGGGCCAGTCGGTGCCGGGTTACCTGGAGGAAGAAAACTCCAACACCCAGAGCGACACCGAAACCTTCGTCGCCCTGCGCGCCGATATCCGCAACTGGCGTTGGGCCGGGGTGCCGTTCTACCTGCGTACCGGCAAGCGCATGCCGCAGAAACTGTCGCAGATCGTCATCCACTTCAAAGAGCCGTCGCACTATATCTTCGCCCCCGAGCAGCGCCTGCAGATCAGCAACAAGCTGATCATCCGCCTGCAGCCGGACGAAGGTATTTCGCTGCGGGTGATGACCAAGGAGCAGGGCCTGGACAAGGGCATGCAGCTGCGCAGCGGTCCGTTGCAACTGAATTTTTCCGATACCTATCGCAGCGCGCGGATTCCCGATGCCTACGAGCGGTTGTTGCTGGAAGTGATGCGCGGCAATCAGAACCTGTTTGTCCGCAAAGATGAAATCGAAGCCGCGTGGAAGTGGTGTGACCAGTTGATCGCCGGGTGGAAAAAATCCGGTGATGCGCCCAAGCCCTATGCGGCCGGGTCCTGGGGGCCGATGAGCTCCATTGCACTGATCACGCGGGACGGGAGGTCTTGGTATGGCGATATCTGATTTGCAACTGCCGGCGGCTGTAGCGGCCCACGAATTCCGCAGCCCGACCCTGTTGGCCGAAGGCCAGGCATTGCGCGTGGCCGAGCTGCTGCGCGAGGCCATTGCCGCTCGCGGCCAGGCGACCCTGGTGGTGTCCGGCGGCCGTAGCCCGGTGGCGTTTTTCCAGGCCCTGGTCAAGCAGGAACTGGACTGGTCCAAGGTGTTGATCACCCTGGCGGACGAGCGTTGGGTGCCGGTGGAACATGCCGACAGCAATGCCGGTCTGCTCAAGCGTTACCTGCTCCAGGGGCCGGTGGCCAAGGCGCGTTTCCTCGGCCTCTACAGTGCCGCGGCCAATCTTGAAGAGGCGGCGCAGCAAGCGGACAGCCTGCTGGCCGAACTGCCGGGCATCGATGTGCTGGTACTGGGCATGGGCGATGACGGGCACACCGCGTCGCTGTTTCCCAACAGCCCGAACCTGGCCGAAGCGCTGCAGGCCGACGGCACTCGCCGCTGCTGGCCGATGCTGGCGCCGAGCGTGCCCCACCAGCGCCTGAGCATGAGCCGGGCCTTGCTGGCCTCGGCCCGGCATTCGCTGTTGTCGATTTCCGGTCAGTCCAAGCTGGCCACCCTGAGTGCCGCACTGGCTGGTGACGCTGTCGCCGAAATGCCGATTCGCGCCTTCCTGCAAACCCCGTTAGAGATTTACTGGTGCCCATGAGCCAAGGATCAGCCGCTATGACAAACCTACCCCCGACCGTTTCCATGGCGGACAAAGTTGCCCTGATCGACAGCCTCTGCGCCAAGGCGCGGATCCTGCCGGTGATCACCATCGCCCGGGAGCAGGACGTGCTGCCCCTGGCCGATGCCCTGGCCGCCGGTGGCCTGACGGCCCTGGAAGTGACCCTGCGTTCGCAGTTCGGCCTCAAGGCGATCCAGATCCTGCGTGAGCAGCGTCCGGAGCTGGTGACCGGTGCCGGCACCGTGCTCGATCCGCAGATGCTCGCCGCGGCGGAGGCGGCCGGCTCGCAGTTCATCGTTACCCCGGGGATTACCCGTGACCTGCTGCAAGCCAGCGTGGCCAGCCCGATCCCGCTGTTGCCGGGGATCAGCAACGCCTCTGGAATCATGGAGGGTTATGCCCTGGGTTACCGCCGCTTCAAGCTGTTTCCGGCGGAAGTCAGCGGTGGCGTGGCGGCGATCAAGGCCCTGGGCGGCCCGTTCGGCGAAGTTAAATTCTGCCCGACCGGCGGCGTCGGCCCGGCCAACATCAAGAGCTACATGGCCTTGAAGAATGTGATGTGCGTGGGCGGTAGCTGGATGCTCGATCCCGAGTGGATCAAGAACGGCGACTGGACGCGGATTCAAGAGTGCACGGCCGAGGCCCTGTCTCTGCTGGACTGAAGTTTTACCTGATTCGTTGGTGTGTTCTACGGCTTTACGGTGCGCTTGGTCGGTGCACCGTTTTTTTTTGCCTGGAGAAAATCGGTTGCCTTTCGGGCCGAAGGGGCAGGGGCATCGGCTAGCGGCGTGGGTGGCGCTGCCAGGGGGGTAGTTGGTGGTGCAAAAGGCTGTCAAAAGTGACTGTAAGCATGTGCTGGACCTTCAGCCTCCGGTGCGGGGGCCTGTATTTCAGTGTCTGGGCTTGGGTTTGCCGTGTTTGGCGCGCAGCGGGTCCAGCAGGTCGGACAGGCCGTTGTGATCGATTTCCTGCATCAGGGCCAGCAGGCCGCCGAGTTCGCCCTTGGGGAAGCCTTCACGGGCGAACCAGTTCAGGTAGGGGCCGGGCAGGTCGGCGAGGATGCGGCCCTTGTACTTGCCGAAGGGCATTTCCCGGGTGACCAGCAGTTCAAGTGTTTCAGGAGTCATGGGGGTCGCCTGGCGGTGGTTCGAACGCCTGTGAAAATACAGGCATTCTGCATGCAGGCCAAATGACAGATCATGCAAATAACGCGGAGACAGATTTTTAGTTAATTATTAACTTATTGAAAAATAAACAAAAAATTTAAATTCAAAGTCTGGCATGACGGGTGCAAAGGTTACTTCAGCAGTTAACTCAGCCGTTGACTCAACTCTCCCAACCCGTAAGGAACCAGAAAATGACTGACTTGAATAAAGAAGCAATTTCGGTACTCAACAGCCTGATCGAGACCAGCAAGGACGGTCAGGAGGGGTTCAAGACCTGTGCCGAAGACATCAAGCATCCGGAGCTCAAGGCACTGTTCATCAAACGCTCCAGCGATTGCGCGACTGCCGCCGCCGAACTGCAGTCCGTGGTGCGTTCCATGGGCGGCGAACCGGAAACCTCCACCAGCGTCAGCGGCGACCTGCACCGCCGTTGGGTCGACCTCAAGTCGCTGGTGACCGGCAAGGACGAGGAGTCGGTGCTCAACGAGGCCGAACGCGGCGAAGATCATGCGCTGAAGTCCTACAAGGAAGCCCTGGAGAAAATCAGCAAGCACAACCTGGTGGGGATTCGTGATGTGGTGGAGCGCCAGTACCACGGCGTGCAACGCAATCACGATCAGGTCAAAGCCCTGCGCAACCAGGCCCGTGCCCGTTCGTAAGTCGTAAAGCCTGTCAAAAACGCCAGCCAGTCTGGCGTTTTTTTATGCCTTGGATTTAATGCTGGACGGGATTTAGTTAGCTAGCTAATAATTAGCTCGCGCCCGCTTGTGGCGATCCCGACTATGGTTAATTCATCCCTTCGAGAGTCCCGCTTCGTGCCTATTACCTTGCAGGCGTTGCTTGCTCCCAGCCTTCCCGCGTTGCAGTTCGCGATCAAGACCCTGTTGGGCGGTGGTCTGGCGCTGTGGCTGGCCTTGCGCTGGGGCCTGGAGCAGCCGGCCTGGGCGCTGATGACCGCGTTCATCGTCGCTCAGCCGTTGTCCGGAATGGTCCTGCAAAAGGGGCTGGCCCGGCTGCTGGGGACCCTGGTCGGTACCCTGATGTCGGTGCTGTTCATGGGCCTGTTCGCCCAGACGCCCTGGTTGTTCCTGCTGGCCCTGGCCCTGTGGCTGGGCTTGTGCACCGCCAGTTCCACGCTGCTGCGCAGTGCCTGGTCCTATTCCTTCGTGCTGGCGGGCTACACCGTGGCGATCATCGCCTTGCCCGCCATCAGCCACCCGTTGACCGTGTTCGATCAGGCCGTGGCCCGTTGCACGGAAATCTCCCTGGGGATCATCTGCGCCACCGCCAGCAGTGCCCTGATCTGGCCGATGCGGGTCGAGCGGCAATTGGCGGATCAGGCCCGCAGCGCCTGGCACAGTGGCATGCAGGCGGCCCGCGCGACCCTGGCCGGCGATGCGCTGGCCCGCCAGGGCTTGCTGGAGATACTCGGGCGCATTGTCGCTGTGGATTCCCAGCGCGAACACGCCTGGTTCGAAGGCCCGATGGGCCGCCAGCGAGCCCGGGCCATCAGTGGCCTGAGCCAGAAGCTGCTGATGCTGTTGCGGATTTCCCGTTCGGTACGCCGCCAGTGGAAACAGTTGGACACCGACGAGGCCCGACAGCTGCAGCCCTGGATGGAGCCGGTGCAGGAGGCCCTGGGCGGCACCGACAAGCAGGCCTTGCAGGCGTTGCGTCCGCGCCTGCTGGAGGCCTCCCATGATGCCCGGCTCAGCGCGGCGCAGAGCTTTTGCCTGGCGCGTCTGGCGCTGCTGCTGGATACCGCCCTGGCGGCCAGCAATGCGCTGGAAGCGGTGCAGGAGGGGCGGGCGCCGCAGGAGCAGCCGGCGACCCTCACGCCTCATCGCGACCTGTCGCTGGCCCTGGTGTTCGGTGCGCGCAGTGCCTTGGCGTTCCTGACCGTGGCCAGCTTCTGGCTGGCCACGGCCTGGCCTGCCGCCTCCGGGGCCATGCTCCTGACCTGCGTGGTCTGCAGCCTGTTTGCCAGTCGTGAAAACGGCGCGCAGATCGGTATGAGCTTCATGCGCGGGATCTTCCTGGCGATTCCGGCGGCGTTCCTGGTGGGGCAGATCCTGCTGCCGCAGTGGAGCGGTTTTGCGATGTTGGCCATGGCCATGGGGGTGCCGTTGTTCTTCGGGGCACTGGGCATGGCCAAGCCGCAGATCGGCGCCACGGCCACCTCGTTCTGTCTGCACTTCATCGTGTTGATCTCGCCGATGAACCACATGAGTTTCGATGTCGCCAGTTTCTTCAATAACGCCCAGGCCATGGTGCTGGGGGTGGGGGCTGCGGTGCTGGCCTTTCACCTGCTGATCCTGCGCAACCCGGCCTGGCATGGCCGGCGGCTGTTGGCCGCGACCCTGAGCGATCTGGTGCGCCTGACCCGGCGTAACCTGCGGGGCGCGGAAAGCTGGTTTGGCGGGCGCATGGCCGACCGCCTGCTGCAACTGGCGCGGCATTATCCGGAACTGCCGGAACCGGCCCGCAGCCGCTGGGACGATGGTTTGCTGGGCCTGGATATCGGCGACGAACTGCTGCACCTGCGCCTGAGTCTGGCGGTGGCCCAGGTGCCGGTCAGTGCCGCGCAGCGTGAATACTTCGAACAGTTGCAACGGGTTCTGGAACAGGGCCCGGCGGGCCCCTGCCAGGAAGCGCTGGCGCAGCCCAGCGCCAGCTTGCTCGCCGCCCTGGAGCAACAGCCGCCCAGCGACGCCTTGAAGCTGGCCAAGGGCGCGGTGGTGCAATTGCACAACAGCTGGCGCAGTTGGTGCCGGCAGCAGGAGGACAGCCATGGGGCTGCGTGAGTGGTCGTTGGGCGGGGTGCTGCTCAGCCCGTTTCTGATTTATGTGGTGCTGGCCCTGGTGGTCACCACCGGCCTGCGGATGCTGGTGCGAGTCACCGGACTGGGGCGCTGGATCTGGCATGAAGCCCTGTTCGATTGCGCCCTGTACGTGTGTGTCCTGACCCTGATCACTGTGGTCCTGGGACCTTTATAAGGAGTTGATTATGCGTACACCTGTACGTGTCGTAGTGACCTTGTGCCTGGTGGCGGTGGCGATCTTCGCCGGGTATCACCTGTGGCAGTACTACATGCTCACGCCCTGGACCCGGGATGCGCGGATCCGTGCCGATGTGGTGATCGTGGCCCCGGATGTCTCCGGTTGGGTGCGCGAGCTCAAGGTGGCGGACAACCAGCAGGTCAAGGCCGGTGAGTTGCTGCTGAGCATTGATCGCGAGCGTTTCGAGGCCGCGCTGGAGAAGGCCCAGGCGGTGGTGCAGACCCGCCAGCAGCAACTGAGCCTGCGCGAGCACGAGGCCAGCCGCCGCGCCGCCCTGGGGCCCCAGGCCATCAGTGCCGAACTGCGGGAGAACGCCCAGATCAACGCCGGGATCGCCCGGGGCGAACTGCGCCAGGCCCAGGCCGAGGCCAAGGTGGCGGAGCTCAACCTGGCCCGCAGCCAGGTGCGCGCGCCCCGCGATGGGCACATCACCAATCTGCGTCTGGCCGAGGGCAACTATGTCAACGCCGGGCAGCCGGTGATGGCGCTGATCGATGATTCGACGTTCTACGTGCAGGCCTACTTCGAGGAAACCAAGCTGCCGCGGATCCGCGTCGGCGATCCGGTGAAGGTCTGGCTGATGAGCGCCGGCGACGCCTTGCAGGGTCACGTGCAAAGCATCAGCCGGGGCATTACCGATCGCAACGCGACCCCGGACGGGCAACTGCTGGCGGAAGTGGAACCGACCTTCAACTGGGTGCGTCTGGCCCAGCGGATACCGGTGCGGATCCAGCTCGACAAGGTGCCTGAAGGCATCAATCTGAGTGCCGGGATGACCGCCAGCGTGCAGGTGGAGGAGGGTGGCAAGCGCTAGGAGCCGGCTTGCCGGCGAATGCACTGGCAAGCCATGACGCGAGGAACGTCTTCGCCGGCAAGCCGGCTTCCAGGGGGCGCGAGACTTAGCCGATGGTGATGGCGGGCAGGGTCGGCAGGGTGACGGTCTGTTGCTTGCGCGGGGCGAGGATCTCGGCTTCGCCGTCCACCACCAGCTCATCGCGCTGGTTGAATACGCGGGTGGCGATGCGCACGCGGAATTTTGGCAGTTTTTCGAGGATTTCCAGGCGCACGGTCAGGGTGTCGCCAATCTTCACCGGCTTCTGGAAGCTCATCTGCTGGCCGATGTAGATGGTGCCCGGGCCGGGCAGCTCGCAGGCCACCGCGGCGCTGATCAGCGCGCCGCTGAACATGCCGTGGGCGATGCGCTCCTTGAACATGGTGGCGGCGGCGAACTCGGGGTCCAGGTGCACCGGGTTGTGGTCGCCGGACATGGCGGCAAACAGCTGGATGTCACGCTCTTCGACGGTCTTGCTGTACTGGGCGGTCTGGCCGACTTCCAGGGCTTCGTAAGGGGTGTTGGTAACCTGGGTCATGTTGCTGAAATCCTCTGACAGATAAATGAACGTAGCGACTGCGCCAGCCCTTACTCCGCGCGGGGCGGGCGACGGTGTAGCAGGGCCTGATCGAGCCAGGCCAGGACGTCGTGGGTCACTTGGTCACGGTTGCTTTCGTTGAACAGCTCATGACGCGCTTGCGGGTAGATAGTGAGTTGCAGGCACTGGCTGCCGGCCTCGCGCAGCGCGCTGGCCAGATCCTTGAGACGCTTGCCGGCGCTCACCGGATCACATTCACCGCCGATCACCAGCAACGGCAGGCCCGGATCGATCTGCGCCAGGTTGGAAATCTTGCTGATCTGCTGCAGGCCGCCCAGCAGGTCGATCCATAACTGGTTGCTGCAGCGGAAGCCGCACAAGGGGTCATTCACGTACTTGTCGACTTCCGCCGGGTCGCGGCTGAGCCAGTCGAAGGCGGTGCGATTGGGTTTGAAGGCCTTGTTGAACGATCCGAAGGACAGCCACTCGATCAGCGCGCTGCGTCCCGTTGCGCCCTGGCGCCAGCGCTCGAAACGGGCGATCAGGCTGGCGATGCGGTACAGGGCCACGGGCTGGAAGTTCGAGCCGCTGAGGATCGCCCCATGCAGGCTGGCGCTGTGGTGCAGCAGGTAGGCCTGGGCGATGTAGCTGCCCATGCTGTGGCCCAGCAGCACGATGGGGGTGCCCGGGTGCTGCTGGCCGATGTACTGGTTGAGGCTGGCCAGGTCGCCGACCACCTTGTTCCAGCCGCCGTGGTCCGCGTAGTGGCCGAGTACGCCGTGCTGCGCGGTGTTGCCGTGGCCGCGCTGATCTGGCGCATAGAGGCCATAACCTGCGGCACACAGGGCCGCCGCCAACCGGGCATAGCGCCCGCTGTGCTCGGCCATGCCGTGGGACAGCAGGATCACCGCCTTGAGCGGGGGCTCGGGCAGCCACTGGTTGACGAAGAGGCGTTGGTGGTCGCTTGTGGTCAACCAGAAGGTGTCGTGGGTCATGGCGATTCCTTTGCTCGGAGACGCTGCACTTTATAGCGCATCAATGGGTGTGCGTCCGATTCGTCGGCCTGTTGGACGCAAGATTCACACAGTTAATGACACACTTGCGCATATTTGCCTGAATCGTCATAGCTGCTAACGTCCGAGGAGCCCCGCCGCTGATAGCGTTACAGTGGCGGCCCGGACCGTTCAGGCAATAAGAGGACAAGAATAATGCAACCTGATTTCTGGAATGATAAGCGCCCCGCCGGCGTCCCCAACGAGATCGATCTGGGGGCCTACAAGTCGGTGATCGAGGTGTTTGAGCGTTCCTGCAAGAAGTTTGCTGACCGCCCGGCGTTCAGCAACATGGGGGTGACCCTCACCTACGCCGAGCTGGAACGCTACAGCGCGGCCTTCGCCGGTTATCTGCAAAGCCGTACCGACCTGGTTCCGGGGGATCGTATCGCGGTGCAGATGCCCAATGTCCTGCAGTACCCGATCGCGGTGTTCGGCGCGTTGCGGGCCGGCCTGGTGGTGGTCAACACCAACCCGCTGTACACCGCGCGGGAGATGCGTCATCAATTCAAGGATTCCGGGGCCCGGGCCCTGGTCTACCTGAACATCTTCGGGCAGAAGGTTCAGGAAGTGCTGGGCGACACCGACATCCAGTTCCTGATCGAAGCCAAGATGGGCGACATGCTGCCCAGTGCCAAGGGGTGGCTGGTCAATACCGTGGTGGACAAGGTCAAGAAGATGGTGCCGGCCTATCACCTGCCCCAGGCCATTTCCTTCAAGAGTGCCTTGCGCCTCGGGCGTGGCCTGGGGATCAAGCCGCTGCAGGCCGGGCTGGAGGATGTCGCCGTGCTGCAGTACACCGGTGGCACCACCGGCCTGGCCAAGGGGGCGATGCTGACCCACGGCAACCTGGTGGCCAACATGCAGCAGGCCCGGGCCTGCCTCGGCCAGCACGGGCCCGATGGCCATACCCAGTGGCGCGAAGGCCAGGAAGTGATGATCGCGCCGCTGCCGCTGTACCACATCTATGCCTTCACCGCGAACTGCATGTGCATGATGGTGACCGGCAACCACAACGTGCTGATCACCAACCCGCGAGACATCGGCGGCTTCATCAAGGAGCTGAAGAAGTGGCGGTTCTCCGCGCTGCTGGGGCTGAACACGCTGTTCGTGGCGCTGATGGATCATCCGGAATTCAAGCACCTGGATTTTTCCAACCTCAAGCTGACCAACTCCGGCGGCACGGCCCTGGTCAAGGCCACGGCGGAACGCTGGCAGCAGCTCACCGGCTGCCGGATCACCGAAGGCTATGGCCTCACCGAAACCTCGCCGGTGGCCTGCACCAACCCCTATGGCGACCGCTCGCGGTTGGGCACGGTCGGTCTGCCGGTGCCGGGCACCACCTTGAAGGTCATCGATGACCAGGGCACCGAGTTGCCGCTGGGCGAGCGCGGCGAGCTGTGCATCAAGGGACCGCAGATCATGAAGGGCTACTGGAACAAGCCCGAAGCCACCGCGGAGGTGCTGGACGCCGAAGGCTGGTTCAAGTCCGGGGATATCGCGGTGATCGATCCGGACGGTTTCGTGCGCATTGTCGATCGCAAGAAGGACATGATCATCGTCTCGGGTTTCAACGTGTATCCCAATGAGATCGAAGATGTGGTCATGGCTCACCCCAAGGTCGCCAACTGCGCGGTGATCGGCGTGCCGGACGAGCGTTCCGGCGAGGCGGTGAAGCTGTTTGTGGTGCCCCGTGAAGCGGGGGTCAGCCTGGAAGAGCTCAAGGCCTACTGCAAGGAGAACTTCACCGCCTACAAGGTGCCCAAGCACATTGTCCTGCGTGAGTCGCTGCCGATGACGCCCGTGGGCAAGATCCTGCGCCGCGAGTTGCGTGACATCGCCTGATTCGTGAGTTCCTCCCTCGGGGGCCAGCCGGTTGACGCAGCGGGCTGGCCCCCGAGTCGTTTCAGGGGCGCAAAGCCACGGGCTAGAGAGGAATTCGCAGGGATAGAATTTTTACTCTAAAAATGACCATTGAATGGTCTTGAGTCATAAAGGTGACTATTCAGGCCTTCTTTGGCTCTAGGCGGCCTTTTTCAAAGCTGCTACTCTCGGCGCGCTTTGTGACTTCTCGGCCTAAGTAAACAGCCAGACTCACCAACAATAGACACCAATAAAAAACACAGACAAATAATAATCGCATCAACTGCGGTGATGAATTCGCGTTGCTGAGGAGTGGGCTTCCATGATCGAAGACTTTTGGAAGGATAAGTACCCAACTGGGATTGCTGCCGATATCAATCCAGACGAGTATCCGAATATTCAGGCGGTATTGAAACAATCCTGCCAACGTTTCGCTGACAAACCGGCCTTTAGCAACCTTGGCAAGACAATCACCTATGGTGAGTTGTATGAATTGTCCGGTGCCTTCGCCGCGTACCTGCAGCAGCATACCGATTTGCGGCCCGGCGATCGAATCGCGCTGCAACTGCCCAACCTGCTGCAATACCCGATCGCGGTATTCGGTGCGATCCGCGCCGGCCTGATCGTGGTCAACACCAACCCGCTGTACACCGCGCGGGAAATGGAACACCAATTCAATGACTCCGGGGCCAAGGCCCTGGTCTGCCTGGCCAACATGGCCCATCTGGCAGAGAGCGTGGTGCCCAAGACCGGGGTCAAGCACGTGATCGTCACCGAAGTGGCGGACCTGTTGCCGCCCCTCAAGCGCCTGCTGATCAACAGTGTGGTCAAGTACGTGAAGAAGATGGTGCCGGCCTACCACTTGCCCCAGGCGGTCAAATTCAATGACGCCTTGAGCAAGGGCCGCGGCCAGCCGGTGCAGGAAGCCAATCCCGCCAGCGGCGACGTCGCCGTGCTGCAGTACACCGGCGGTACCACCGGCGTGGCCAAGGGCGCGATGCTGACCCACCGCAACCTGGTGGCCAACATGCTGCAGTGCAAGGCGCTGATGGGCTCCAACCTCAATGAAGGGTGCGAGATCCTCATCACGCCGCTGCCGCTGTACCACATCTATGCGTTCACCTTCCATTGCATGGCCATCATGCTCATGGGCAACCACAACATCCTGATCAGCAACCCGCGGGACTTGCCGGCGATGGTCAAGGAACTGTCGAAGTGGAAGTTCAGCGGTTTCGTCGGCCTCAACACCCTGTTCGTGGCCCTGTGCAACAACGAAGCCTTCCGCAAGCTGGATTTCTCCGCGCTGAAAGTCACCCTGTCCGGGGGCATGGCCCTGCAGCTGGCGGCGGCCGAGCGCTGGAAGTCGGTGACCAACTGCCCGATCTGCGAAGGCTACGGCATGACCGAAACCAGCCCGGTGGCCACGGTCAACCCGATCCAGAACATCCAGATCGGCACCATCGGCATTCCGGTGCCTTCGACCCTGTGCCGGGTGATCAACGACGCCGGCGACGAACTGCCGTTGGGCGAAGTCGGCGAGTTGTGCGTGAAGGGCCCGCAAGTGATGAAGGGCTACTGGCAGCGCCAGGACGCCACCGACGAAGTCCTCAGCAGCGAAGGCTGGCTCAAGACCGGTGACATTGCCCTGATCCAGCCGGACGGCTACATCCGCATCGTCGACCGCAAGAAGGACATGATCCTGGTTTCGGGCTTCAACGTTTACCCCAACGAACTGGAAGACGTGCTGGCCTCGCTGCCGGGCGTGCTGCAGTGCGCGGCCATCGGCATACCGGATGAAAAGTCTGGCGAGATCATCAAGATCTTCATCGTCGCCAAGCCAGGGGTGACCCTGACCAAGGAGCAGGTGATGGAGCACATGCGCGCCAACGTCACCGGCTACAAGGTGCCCAAGGCCGTGGAGTTCCGCGATGCCCTGCCGACCACCAACGTCGGCAAGATCCTGCGCCGCGAACTGCGTGACGAAGAGCTGAAGAAGCTCGGCGTGAAGAAGTAAGCCGCGCCCACAAAAAGCCCCGCCAGTGCGGGGCTTTTTTATGGGTTCGCGCCAGGAGCGGCTTATTGCTGGAACTGGGCAAAACTCACGCCGGTGCCGGCGGGGCGCACGTCCTTGAGGAAGGAGTCCTTGTCGGCGCTCAGCTCCAGGCTCAGGGCGGCCTTGCGCTTGCCTTGGTTGCGGATCACCAGGCCTTCGAGTTTTTCCCGCAGGAACACCGTCGGCACCTTCAGGTGCAGCAGTTGGTCGGTGTCCGGGGTGTGCAGCAGCAGGTGGACCCATTCGTACTGGCCGATGGCCAGGCGGGTGACCAGGATATCGAACCACCAGATATTGCGATTGCGGTTCAGCTCCGCGAAATGGCAGTTGTTGACGCCCAGCACCGCACCGCCCAGTTCCTGGTTTCTGCGGGCGATGGCCTGCTTTTTATCGAGTTTCATAACATTCCTACGGGGATTGGATCTTCAGTGCGTGGCCTGAACAGGTCGAGCATTCTCCCGGGTTGCCCGGCAAACATAAAGCGCAACCTGGCACCGCTGATGAAATGCCCGATGAAAAATAATTGAAACTCTGCGCAACGGCCACGAGTCAACCTTGGGTAACGACGCAAATCCTCTTTGTTTGATCAATGAATGTTCTACGGAGAAATACCATGGGCAGCACAGCAGATAAGGCAAAAGGTCTGGTCAACGAAGCCATCGGCAACGTCAAGCAAGGTGTCGGTAAGGCCACCGACAACACCAAGCTGCAGGCAGAGGGCAAGCTGCAGGAGAAGAAGGGTGAAGCCCAGCAAGCCTTGGGCAAAGCCAAGGATGCTGTGAAGAAAACCATCGACAAGGCCTGAAACTCCCGGGATCGATGATGCACCGCAGCGGCCATCCAAGGATGGCCGTTTTTATGTTCAGGCCCAGTGGGGCGGTCAGCCAATCCACGTGTTGTCATGGTTGCGGTTCGCCAACTGAGCTAATTTGTTGTAGAAAACGCCCCCTGAGTCGCTTTCGACTTCAACCTTTTTGCGGCGAAAGGAGACGCTATGATTTTTCCGGACCTCAAAGGTTTGCCCTTGCACCGGGTGCTGATTCGCACGGTGCATGAATTCATTGCGGACGAGATGTCCACCTACGCCTCGGCACTGGCCTACCAGATGCTGTTCTCGCTGTTCCCTTTCATCCTGTTTCTCATTGCCCTGATCGGTTTCTTGCACTTGCCGGACTTCTTCAGCTGGCTGCGCCTGCAATCGGAACTGGTGTTGCCGCCCCAGGCGCTGGAGCAGGTCAACCCGGTGATCGACCAACTGCAGCAGTCCAAGGGCGGGCTGCTCTCCGTGGGTATCGTCATCGCGCTGTGGACCGCCTCGGCGGGCGTGCGCCTGATGATGAGCGCGATGAACGCGGCCTACGATGTGGTCGAGGGGCGGCCGATCTGGAAGCGTTTTCCGCTGTCGATCTTCTACACCGTGGGTATCGCCGGCATGCTCCTGGCCGCGGCGGCGCTGATGGTGCTGGGGCCGCAGGTGATGACCTGGCTGGCCGGGCAGGTGGGCCTGGAAGAGTTCATCGTCACCCTGTGGACCATCCTGCGCTGGCCGGTGATCGTGCTGCTGATGATGGTGGCCGTGGCCCTGATGTATTACGTGATGCCCGATGTGAAGCAGAAATTCCGCTTTATCACCCCCGGTTCGGTGCTGGCGGTGGTGGTGTGGATCGTGGCGTCCCTGGGGTTCGCCTACTACGTGAAAACCTTTGCTAACTACAACGCCATGTATGGCAGTATCGGCGCGATCATCGTGCTGCTGCTGTACTTCTATATCTCTTCGGCCGTGCTGTTGCTGGGGGCGGAGATGAACGCGGTGATCGAACACATGTCGGCCGAAGGCAAGGAACCTGGCGAAAAGGACTTTGACGGGCCCGGCGACAAACAACACGTTTCTGGACTGGGCCGGGACCACTCGCTCCGTCCCACTACTGACGAAGCCTGAACATGATCCGTGAAATCCTCAAAATGGGCGATGAACGCCTGCTGCGCATTGCCCCGCCGGTGCCGCCCGAGATGTTCGACAGTCCGCAGTTGTGGGAGCTGATCGACGATATGTTCCAGACCATGGAAAGTGTCGGTGGCGTAGGGCTGGCAGCGCCGCAGATCGGTGTCGACCTGCAACTGGTGATCTTCGGCTTCGAGCACAGCGAACGCTACCCGGACGCCGAAGCCGTGCCCCAGACCATTCTCATCAATCCCCTGATCACCCCGCTGAGCCCGGTGCTGGAAGAAGGCTGGGAAGGCTGCCTCTCGGTCCCCGGACTGCGCGGAGCGGTGCAGCGCTACCAGCACATTCGCTACGAAGGCTTCGACCCCAAGGGCGAGCCGGTGGTGCGCGTGGCGTCGGGCTTTCACGCCCGGGTGGTGCAGCATGAATGCGATCACCTGATCGGTCGGCTGTACCCGTCGCGGATCAGTGATTTCAGCAAATTCGGCTTCACTGAGGTGCTGTTTCCCGATCTGGATCCCAACGCCGACGACTGATCTTGCGGCCCCCGGCTCACGGGGGCGGGTCGAACGCGGGGGCGCCCATGGCCAGCAGCGGCTTGCTGCGTTGGTAGCGGGCCAGGCGTTCGGCCAGGGCCGCTGGCAGGTGGGGCGCGCGGGTGAAACTCATGCGTTGATACAAAGTTTCCAGGTCCGGGTGGCAGAACAGCCAGAGCGGGCCTGGCACCACCTGTCGGGCTCGCTGCACCAACTGCGCCGCCAGCCCCCGGCCACGGTGGGACGGGGCGACGAACAAACCCGTCAGCCAATGCCCCTGAGCCAGCGGGGTCAGGCTCATCCCGGCAATCACCTCGCCCTCTTTGACCACCCACAGCTGGCCCTCGGACGAGGCACGCATGGACGAGCGGTGCTGGCGATAGAACTTGTTCAGCAAGGGGCGAGAGGCCTCGTCGAGCGGGCCGATCTGCAGGCTGGGCATGGCGTTTCCGGGGTTGCGACTGGGCGCGGCGGATTATAAAGGAACCCTGGCGGTCCATAGGTGCTATACCTGAAGCCTATCCCGCATCAGTGGAGTCGCTGTCATGTCCAAAGGTATGAACGCCAAGAAAAACGCCAAGAAGAAACCGGCCAAGAGCGCGGACGAGAAACGCGCCGAGAAAAAGGCCAAGAAAACCGAAGTGAACATCTTCGGCCATTGATCGCTTTGACCAAGCCCGCATTGCGGGCTTGGTTTTGTCTGCTCTCGGGCACGTCCCGACGTCTCTCCAGCTCCTCTATGCCAGCTCTAGCGCCAGTGCCTCGCGCACCGTCGGGCGCTGCTCGATGCGTGCCTGGAACTGCAGCAAGGCTGGCCAGGTGGCCAGGTCGATGGCAAACACCGCGGTCCAGCGCAGCACGGTGAACAGATAGGCATCGGCAATGGTGAACTGTCCACCTTGCAGGTAGTCCTGTTGCGCCAGGATCTGTTCCAGCAGGGCCAGGCGCTTGAACAGCTTTTGCCGGAACAGCTCCTTGGCCTTGTCATCCAGCGCAGAGTTGAACAGCCAGCCCATGATCCCGTGAACCTCGCTGCTGATGAAGTTCAGGGTTTCCTGCAGCCGTACCCGCTGCCAGCTGCCCTGGAGCGCCGCCAGACCGGCCTCGGGCTTGAGGTCGGCGAGGTACTGCAGGATCGCCGGACCCTCGGTCAGCACTTCGCCGTTGTCCAGTTGCAGGGCGGCAACGTAGCCCTTGGGGTTGATGGCGAGGAAATCCTCACCCTGGGCCGTGCGTTTGCTGCGATTGTCGACACGGATCGCTTCGAACGGCAGTTGCAGTTCCCGCAGCACGATATGGCAGGCCAGGGAGCAGGCTTGAGGGGCGTAGTAGAGTTTCATCGGCGGCTCTCCAGTGAAGGTTCGCAGCAGTGTCGGCGAGGCTGCTGGCATGGGTAAAATTCATTTTTCAGAAAACGGCCATAAGGACAGCTACTGCCATGATGAACCTGATGCACTGGCGGCTGCTGGTGGCGATCGCCGAATGCGGCACCATCACCCGTGCCGCCGAGCAAGTGGGGATGACCCAGTCCGGGGCCAGCCAGGCCCTGGCGCAGATGGAGGACATGCTTGGCGTTCAGGTGTTCATCCGCGAGCGTCGCCAGGCGCTGCCTACGGCGATCGGTCAGCAGGTGCTGGAGCAGGCGCGGGTGATGCTCGGTGCGCTGGCCCAGGTGCGGCGCCAGGTGGACGCGGCCCGGGGCGTGTCTCACGGCAGCCTGCGCCTGGCGGGGTTTCCCATGGTCCTGGCGCACGTTCTGCCGCCCTTGCTGCGGCGCTTCAGGCAGTTGCACCCGGGAATCGAGATGGTGCAGCTGGAGGTCAGCGACGATGAGGTCGAAGCCCTGCTGGAGGCGCAACTGGTGGACCTGGGGGTGGTGCTGAACCCCGCGGCCGAGCGTCGCTCGTGGTTGCTGGGGCTGGACTCGTGGGTAGCGGTATTGCCCCGGGAGCATCCCTGGCAGGCGGCGAGCATCGATCTTGCGACCTTGCTGGCACAGCCCTTTGTCCTGGCCACTGGCGGTTGCTCGGTGAACGCCCGCAGTCTGGCGGCCGACGCCGGCTTGTCCCTGGCGCACGTGCGGATCGAAGTGCGGGAGTGGAACAGCGCGTTCAGTCTGGTGCGTGAAGGGCTGGGGGTGACCCTGGTCCCGGAAAGTACCTTGCCGGAGCAGCGCCAGGGCTTGCGGGTGTTGCCATTGAGTCGCCCTATCGAGCGTCGGTTCGCCCTGGTAGCGGCGCCGGGTCGTGAGCAAAGCGGTATGGTTCAGGCGTTCGTGCAGATACTTGAGTGAGGTTAGTCAGAACATTCTTAACGTCTTGTTGGACACTTATTGAGAATGCATCCAATGATTTTAAAAGTTGTGAAAACCGACTGACTGGTGGTCTTGCATAGGGGGCGCGGCTGTCTATGCTCAGTTGTGAAAAAAACTATGGATTGCGTTGTCAGGCATTGCCTCTCACCCCGCGATGTTTGCCCTTGTACCGAGTGATTGCGCAATGTTTATCCGCGGGCGGCACCAAGAACATGAACAAAGACGAGAGTGCGCAACCAGAGGCACCAGAGGTTCGGGAGTTATTAATTAGATGGAGTTTCTTTTCTTTGTTAGGTCGGCCCGTTTATAGGGCATCAAGAAAAGGATGGCTTGATAAGAGCGTTGCAATATGAACTCTCCGATTGAACATCATTGATCACCTGACAATTCCTCTCTCATGTGAAGGGGGGTGTTTGCCGTGTTTTATCGAACGTTGTAGTGGCTCAGTTGAAAGACTAGGAACTTCCGTCAATCAAAAGACAGCGTTGAAGGTGATACAACCATGTTTAACCTACATCACAAGGCTGACCTGCAAGAGATCGAACGTTTTAATTGTGCGCTGGCCGAGGCCAACGCCAAGCTGGCGGCAATCAGCCGCTCCATGGCGATGATCGAGTTTTCTCCCGATGGCATCGTGCTCGATGCCAACGACAACTTCTGCCAGACCATGGGCTATTCCGCTGAAGAGATACGTGGCAAGCATCACCGGATCTTTTGCGAGGAAGAGTTCTACCGCAGCGAGGAATACGCCAAGCTCTGGCGCGACCTGGGGCGCGGCGAACCGGTCAGCGGCACCTTCCTGCGGCTGAACAAGCGCGGCGAGGAGATCTGGCTCGAAGCCAGCTACATGCCGGTGTTCGATGCCGATCGCCGGGTCAAGAGTGTGATCAAGGTGGCTTCGGACATCTCCGAACGCATCCATGTCGAACATGAAAACCAGAGTCTGCTGAATGCCATCGGCCGTTCCATGGCGATCATCGAGTTCAGTCCGGACGGCACGATCCTCAAGGCCAACGACAACTTCCTCAAGACCATGCAGTACCCCTTGAACGAAATCCTGGGCCAGCACCACAGCATGTTCTGTCACCGGGCTGAAGCCGAGTCATCGGAGTACAAGCAGTTCTGGGCTTCGTTGAACCGTGGCGAGTATCACTCCCATCGTTTCGAGCGGGAAAACAAGTACGGTCAGACGGTGTTCCTCGAGGCCTCCTACAACCCCCTGTTCGACACCAAGGGCCGCTTGTACAAGGTGGTCAAGTTCGCCAGCGATATCACCCAGCAGATGACCAGCCTGCAATCGGCCGCCGAATCCGCCCACAGCACCTCGGTTCAGAACGACGCCTGCGCCCAGAAGGGCTCGCAGGTGGTGCAGCAGACGGTGCAGATCATCCAGCAGATTTCCCACGATCTGAACGAGGCGGCGCGCAGCATCGATGCGGTGAGCAAGCAGTCGGAGATCATCGGCAGCATTGTCCAGACCATTCGCGGAATCGCCGACCAGACCAACCTGCTGGCGCTCAATGCGGCCATCGAGGCGGCTCGGGCCGGCGAGCACGGGCGAGGCTTTGCGGTGGTGGCGGACGAAGTGCGCAGCCTGGCGGCGCGAACCAGTCAGGCCACGGTGGAAATCGTCGAAGTGGTGCGCAAGAACCACGACCTGTCGATGAGCGCGGTCACCAGCATGCAATCGAGCCTGAGTCGCACCGGTGTCGGGGTCGAACTGGCCAATGAGGCCGGAGAGGTGATTCTGGAGATCCAGCAAGGCTCGCGACATGTGGTGGATGCCATCAGCCAGTTCAATTCGACCTTGCAGTTGCAGTGACTCGCTCAGGCCAGGCACAAAAAAGGGTTCCCGTTGGGAACCCTTTTTCGTCGTGTGCCATTACAGCGAGGCGAGGAATTTCTCGTCGATCGGTTTGGCGCTGGTCTTGGTGTCAGCCTCTTCCTTGGCCAGCTGCATCTTGTCTTTCAGGCGCTGGGCGATTTCCTGGTTGATGGCCAGCTGGCGCTCCGGCGGCAGGTTCTTCAGGTCTTCTTCGGTCAGGCCCATATCCTTGAGGATGCTGTCGCGCAGACGCTGTTCGGGCGTCTTGCTCATGTAGTCCTTGAATTCGCTCAGGGCGCCGGACTCGGTGGCGCTATTGGCCTGTGGCGTGCTCGCGGTCGGCGGCGTGGCCTGGAGCAGGACGCGGGTCTTGGCGAACGCGGCATTGACGTTGTCGTCCACGGAATTGCCTTGCAGGCTGGACTGGGACGTCGGCACGGTGACGGAGTTCTGGGCCTGCTGCAGCATGCCACTGTACAGCGCGCTGGCGGCTGCAGTGGTCGGGTCCATATCGGTGCGCGAGGTGGGCTGCACCGAAACGGATTTCTGGGCGTTGACCAACATGATCGGGAACCTGTGTGAGAGAACTAGGCGAGTAGTTCAGCAAGATCCATGCCGAATAAAATCACCCTTTAATATCAAAGGATTGGCGCCGCCGGGCGCTGCCGGGCTGTCCGCCGGCGGACAAGTCTTGCCGCTTTCTGGCAAGCGCCGCCCGGGTTTGCCGAGGGCGGCGCTCCGTAGGTGATGGGGATGCCGAGTGCTTCCCGGAAGGCGTCGTCCACCGGAATCTCGACGTCCGGTTCGACGCGCTCGGTCCGGGTGAAAGCGGTAGCGCTCCTGCGAGCCCTGGAAGAATACCTGGCCGGCCCGGCCACCGGCGCCGCTCAGCAATAGGTTGAGGCCATCCGTGCCCAATCTCCGGTAGCAGTTAACGCTGTAGATCAGGCTAGGGGATGCCGTTGCGTCCATGCAGGCGAAAGCCCGGACGCAGGCTGAGGCGTTCGTAGTAGGCGGCCACGGCGGGGAAGTCCGGGTGTGCCATCGGGGTCATCTTCCAGCGATTGACCGAGAGGCCAAGGACGATATCCGCCAGGCTGAAGTCTTCACCGAGAACATAGTTCCCGGTGCTCTCAAGCTGCCGTTCAAGGATCGCCATCTTGCCGTTCCAGGCCTGCAGGCTGGCGTCGATGCGCCGGCTGTCCTGGCAATCCGGATGCTGGCGCACCAGGCCCATGAAGGCGTAGCTCCAGGCCGGATTGAGTTCGGTGGCCTGCCAGTCCATCCACTGTTCCACCAGGGCCCGGGCCCGTGGGGCGAGCGGCAACAGGCCGCTGCCGGGATGCAGGTTGGCCAGGTAGCGGCAGATGCTGTTGGACTCCCACAGGGCGCCGGCGTCATCGATCAGCACCGGAACCTGGGCATTGGGGTTGAGGGCGAGAAACTCAGGAGTGTGGGTCGATTGGAAGCCGCTGCCCCAATCTTCCTGTTGGTAGGCAAGGCCCAGCTCCTCACAGGTCCACAAGACTTTTCTGACGTTGATGGACGAGGCTTTGCCAAGAATTCTGTACGGGGCTCCCATGACGCTTCCTTGTTCGTGGCTCAGACGGGCCATGGGAATCTATCAGTGTGTTCGGTTCCCGGCGATGGCCAATGGGCCTGCGGGTGTTTGTCCGCGCCTCAGGCCGGGTCGGGCAAGGCCGAGGCCGGCAGGCCGAAGACCCGGTCGAACAACCAGTTGAAGACGAAGGTGTAGCAAGGGATGAACAGGATCAGTGCCAGGTCCAGGAGGAAGGCCTGTACCAGGCTGATGTTCATCCACCAGGCAATCAGCGGGATCAGGAACACGATCAGGGTCAATTGGAAGCCCACGGCGTGGGCGATGCGGCGCTTGACGGTGCGGGTGCGCGACGGCTGGCGGCTTTCCCAGCGCTCGAAGAGGCTGGTGTAGATGAAGTTCCAGGTCACCGCGATGCTGGTGATCACCACCGCCAGCGGCCCGGTGCTGCTGGGCGAGGTGCCGGACAGCAGGGCCAGGCCGAGGGCCGAGAAGGTCATGCCGAACACCTCGAACAGGGATACGTAGAGCAGTTTGCGTTTCACGCCTTGCATGGGAATTCCTCGGTATTAAATGCAGCTGGCCAGGGCTGGGCTGGCACGGGGCGCAAAAGATAGCTTCAATATCCATGACAGAAAAAGTCGGAAGCTTTCAGTTTTACTGATAGGTTGTGCCCATGAATTTTTCCAGCGACAGCATCCAGTTGTTTCTCGCCGTGCTTGAGCGCGGTTCCTTTTCCGCGGCGGCCCGGGCGCTGGGCAAGGTGCCCTCGGCGGTGAGCATGGGCATTGCCAATCTTGAGGCCGAACTGGGGTACGCCCTGTTCGATCGCAGTCATCGCGAGCCGGTGCCGACGCCCCTGGCGCTGTCGCTCGCGCCCCATGCCCGGCTGATTGCCGATCAGCTCAAGCAGTTGCAGGTGCATGCCATCGAGCTGTCCCTGGGGCTGGAAAGCACACTCTCGATCGCGGTGGTGGATGACATCGACAAGCAGCGGCTGCTGGCGTCCATCAAGCTGCTGGCCGAGCGCTATCCGTTGCTGGACGTGGAAGTCCTCAGCGCTCCGCAGGATGACGTGCTGCAGCTGCTGCACAGCGGACGGGTCAGCGTTGGCGTGGCCTTTGCCGGCCTGAGCGTGAATGCCCTGGAGTACTTCCAGTACGCCGGCAGCGAACGGATCATCGCCTGCATTTCACCCCGGCATCCGCTGTTCCTGGCCAGCGAGGGGGCGCTGTATCTGGAGGAGTTGATCCGGGTTCGCCAGGTGGTGGTGGCCAGCCGCGACCTGCCCATCAGCGATACCCGGCCCCTGGTGGGCGAGTCGCTGTGGCGCACCGACACCCTGACCATGGCCCTGCACATGGTGGAGGCGGGGATCGGCTGGGGCAATTTCCCGCTGTCGGTGATCCAGCCGCTGCTGGCAGCAGGTCGCTTGCAGCGCTTGACGTTCAAGAATCTCGACAACGGCCTGTCGTTGCCGGTGCATGCGGTGTGGCTCAAGAGCCGGCCACTGCAGAAGGGCGCCCTGGCCCTGGTGCAGTTGCTCAGTGGCGAAGATCCGGCGCTGGGGCCGCCGCCCGGCCCCGGGTTCTAGGCCAGGGCCTGCTGGCGCAACCAGCGCAGCAGTTGGCCGGCCGCCGAGTCGTCGCTGATCGCCTGGGCGGATAACAGGTAGTAGGCACTGCCGTCGGCGACGAAGCCGCAAGGGGCGCACAGCAGTCCGTCGCGCAGGTCGTCGCGCACCAGTTGCCAGGGGGCGATGGCCAGCCCCAAGCCCGCCACCGCCGCTTGCAGGCTGAAGTAGAAATGCTCGAAGACTTGCTCCTGAGGAGCCTGCGACAGCGGCAGCTGACGCAATTGCAGCCATTGTTCCCAGGCTTGCGGCCGGGTGGCGCTGTGCAGGCGCGGGGCGTGCTCCGCGAGGACCGGCTGCTGGTTCGACGCTGGCGTCCAGTCAGCCTGCTTGTCCGGGCGGCACACCGGGCCAATGGCTTCGTCGAACAGCCAGTGGGCCTGGGTCTGGTGGTCCCAGGCGAAATCATTGCGGCGGATCGCCAGGTCGATGCCGGCGTTGAACGAGAAGGGCCCGCCGCCCGCCAGCAACTGGATCGATATTTCCGGGTGAGCGGCCTGGAACGCCGGCAGGCGTGGAATCAGCCAGCGCATCAGCAGGGTCGGTTCGCAGGACAGCACCAGCGGCGCCTCGGGGTCCGGTGCCCGCAGGCGGCGGCTGGTGTTTTCGATCAGGTCCAGGGCCTGGGTCACGCTGTGCAGCAGTTCGGCCCCGGCCGAGGTGAGAAACACCCGGTGGCTGCGGCGCTCGAACAGGGCGGTGCCCAGGTCTTCTTCCAGGCTGCGCACGGCGCGGCTGATGGCGCCGTGGGTCAGGTGCAGGGCGGTGCCGGCCAGGGTGAAACTCTCCAGGCGCGCGGCGGCTTCGAAGCAGCGCAGGGCGCCGAGGGGCGGCAGGCGTCGGCGCGATGTCTGTGAGTTTTTATCACCAAGAGTGTCAGTTTTCATCGTTGGCCCTACCCCTGAAGATCCCCATACAGTAGCGCCAGATTGTATAACCGAGGCGTAGGCAACGTGACAGAACTGTTAGTCGTAATCACCATCACCATTCTCGCGGTACTCAGCCCCGGGGCCGACTTTGCCCTGGTCACCCGTAACAGCCTGATGCTCTCGCGCCGTCACGGCGTGCTGACCGCGGTGGGAATCGGGCTCGGGGTCATGCTGCATATCGGCTACAGCCTGCTGGGGGTGGGGCTGCTGTTGCAGCAGTCGCCGCTGTGGTTCACCGGGCTGAAGCTCGCCGGGGCGCTGTACCTGATCTACCTGGGCATCCGCTTGTTGCGCAGTCCCGCCCAGGGACCGCAGGAGGTGGCGGGGCGTGGCCAGGTGTCGTCCTGGGCGGCCCTGCGCAGCGGTTTCCTGACCAATGCGCTGAATCCGAAGACGATGATTTTCGTCCTCAGCCTGTTCATGCAGGTGATCCAGCCGGGCACCGGGTTGTCGCTGCAGATCGGCTACGGGGCGATCATCGTCCTGGCCCACGTTCTGTGGTTCGTGGCCGTGGCGCTGTTCTTTTCGGCGCCGGCCATTGCCGACCGGCTGATGGGCTACAAGCGCCGTATCGATCAGCTGTTCGGGCTGGTGCTGATCGGCTTTGGACTGCTGCTCAGTGTGCTGGGCGTGCAGCCCTGAGCCCTCAGGTGCTTTCCCGGATCCGCAGTTCGAAGCCCATGTCCACCACGGGCTCGGTCACGCTGTTACCGGCCAGCAGGGTCAGCATCTGCTCGGCGGCGCGGCGGCCGATGGCTTCCCTGGGAGTGCTGATGCTGCTCAGGCGCGGCACCATGTGCTCCGAGGACGGCAGGTCGTTGAAACCCAGCACCGCCACTTGCTCCGGAACCTTGATCCCGCAGCGCATGGCTTCCAGCAGGGCGCCCTGGGCCAGGTCGTCGTTGCCGAAGAAGATGGCGTCCACTTGCGGCTGGCTCTGCATCAATTGCAGGAACAGTTCGCCACCCAGGCCGACCGAGGACGGACGCGGGGTCAGCAGTTCCAGATCGGGGTTGTACAGCCCGGCTTCCTGCAGGGCGCGGCGGAAACCTTCGCCGCGCAGCAGGGTGCGTTGATCCAGCTGCGCGCCGACGTAGGCCAGGTGCTTGCGACCACGGGAAATCAGGTGGCGAGCGGCGGTCTCGCCCGCGTTCAACTGGGAGAAGCCCACGCAGTTGAGCCCGGCGCCGGAGTCCAGATCCATCATGTAGACGCAGGGAATGTTGTTGGCCTCGATCATCCGCCGGGAGCTTTCGGTGCGGTCGAAACCGGTCAGCAGCAGCCCGCGCGGCTGGTAGGTCATGTAGTTGCGCAGCAGGTTCTCTTCTTCGTCCCGGGAATAGTGGTAGTTGCCGATCAGCACTTCGAAGCCCTTGGGCCGCAGGACCTGATGAATGGCTTCCAGGGTTTCGATGAACAGCAGGTTGGACAGCGACGGCACCAGCACCACCACCGACTGGCTCTGGGCCGAGGCCAGGGCACGGGCGGCGGAGTTGACCACGTAGTTCAGCTCTTGCGCGGCCTTCTGCACTTTCTCCACCAGCTCGGTGGCCACGCTGCTGACGCCGCGCAACGCCCGGGAGGCGGTGATCGGACTGACACCAGCCAGTCGCGCCACTTCGTTGAGGGTAGGGCGCCCCGTGGTACGGGAGCTTTTATCGTTTTTATGAGGGGTCATCAGACGGCTTGCCAAACAAAATTCAAGTCACTAAGGTAGCGCTGTCCTGAAACAGCTGCAATGCGTGAGCGAGGTGTGCCTGACCCTCGCTCTTTGGTTTGGCGGACTATATACGCGGCAACCCACAAAAATGACAAGAAGGCGTCGGCAGACACTGTTTTTGTACTAGAACTAGAACTAGCGAAGGTAGCGCTGTCTGCGCGCTGAGGTGTTACATGAGTCAACCAATTACCGCCCTGGTCATCATGGGTGTTGCCGGCTGTGGCAAATCCAGCGTCAGTCAGGCCCTGTGCCAGCGCAGCGGCGCCACGGCCATTGAAGGCGATACGTTCCACCCTGCCGCCAATATCGCCAAGATGAGTGCCGGCATTCCCCTCGACGACGACGACCGCGCCGGCTGGCTCGACAGCCTCTGCGAGGAGTTGCGTCGTACCCTGGCCGCCGGTCAGCGTCCGGTGCTGACCTGTTCGGCGCTGAAGCGCAAATACCGTGAACGCCTGCGCGCCGCCACCCCCGGCCTGGGTTTCATCTTTCTCGAACTGACTCCAGCAGTCGCCGCCGATCGCGTGGCGCACCGGCCAGGGCATTTCATGCCTTCGACCCTGATCGACAGTCAGTTCGCCACCCTCGAATCCCCGGTGGGGGAGCCGCTCACCCTGGCCCTGGATGCCAGCACCCTGAGCGTCCAGCGCCTGGCCGAACTGGCCAATCAATGGTGGCTGGAGCATGGCCTTGAACCTTCACATTGAGTGCTGGCTCGAAATAGGTAGCGCTATCCCACTCGGCCCTTGTTTTTAACGCTTAAATAAAAACAACAAACCGGAGGCAATCCCATGTTTGGCATGTCCCAAGAGACCTATCTGCTGGTTGATGCAGTGGTCACCATCATCGGCCTGATCGTGTTGATCACCCGATTCAAGCTGCATCCCTTTATTGCCCTGACCATCGCCGCGGGGTTCCTCGGCCTGACCTCGGGCATGCCAGTGGACAAGATCATCAAGGCGTTCCAGGACGGCTTTGGTGGCGTGCTCGGTTTTGTCGGCATCATCCTGGCCCTGGGCACCATGCTCGGCAAGATGATGGCCGAGTCCGGCGGCGCCGATCAGATCGCCCAGACCCTGATCCGCTCGTTCGGCAAGGAGCGGGTGCAGTGGGCGATGATGTTCGCCGCGTTCCTGGTGGGCATCCCGCTGTTCTTCGAGATCGGCTTCGTGCTGCTGATCCCGCTGGTGTTCATCGTCGCCCGGCGTACCGGGGTGTCGCTGATCAAGATCGGCATTCCGCTGCTGGCCGGCCTGTCGGCGGTGCACGGCCTGGTGCCGCCGCATCCGGGGCCGCTGCTGGCCATCGGCGTGTTCGGCGCCGACATCGGCAAGACCATTCTCTACGGCCTGATCGTTGCCCTGCCGACCGCCATCATTGCCGGTCCGATCTACGGCACCTTCATCGCCAAGTACATCCCGGGTCACCCGTCCCAGGAACTGGTGGACCAGCTGGCCCGTGAAAACACCTCGCAGAACCTGCCCAGCTTCAGCGTGACCCTGCTGACCGTGCTGCTGCCGGTGTTCCTGATGCTGCTCAAGACCTTCGCCGACGTGGCGTTGCCGGACGGGCACTTCTTCCGCATCTGGATGGACATGATCGGCCACCCGATCAGTGCCTTGCTGCTGGCCCTGCTGCTGTCGCTCTACACCTTCGGCTACAAGCAGGGCATTGGCTCCAAGCAGATCCTCGGCCTGCTCGACGCCAGCCTGGCGCCTACCGCGGCGATCATCCTGATCATCGGTGCCGGCGGCGGTTTCAAGCAGATGCTGGTGACCAGCGGCGTGGGTGATGTGATCGGCCACATGGCGGTCAATGCGCAGATCTCGCCGATCCTTCTGGCCTGGCTGGTGGCGGCGGTGATTCGTATCGCCACCGGTTCGGCCACCGTGGCCACCATCACCGGCGCCGGCATCGTGGTGCCGGTGGTGGGGATGATTCCCGGGGTCAACCGCGAACTGCTGGTGCTGGCCACCGGTGCCGGCTCGCTGATCCTGTCTCACGTCAACGACGCCGGGTTCTGGCTGGTCAAGCAGTACTTCAACATGACCGTGGCCGAGACGTTCAAGACCTGGACGGCGATGGAAACCATCCTCTCGGTGGTGGGCCTGATCTTTATCCTGTTGTTGTCGTTAGTGGTTTAAGAGCTTCGCCTGTAGGAGCGGGCTTGCCCGCGAAAAACCGCCAGCACGACCACAAAAAAACCGCATCACTGCGGTTTTTTTGTGCCTGAAGGCGTCTCAGCTTTTCTGCACCAGCCCGTCGGCGCGGAACATGCTGCGAATGCCGCGCACCGCCTGGCGAATCCGGTCCTGGTTCTCGATCAGGGCGAAGCGCACGTGATCGTCGCCGTACTCACCGAAACCCACCCCCGGCGACACGCAGACCTTGGCCTCGGCCAGCAGCTTCTTGGCGAACTCCAGGGAACCCAGGTGCGCATAGGCTTCGGGAATCTTGGCCCAGACGTACATCGAGGCCTTGGGGTTCTCCACCATCCAGCCCAGTTCGTGCAGGCCCTTGACCAGCACGTTGCGCCGCTGCCGGTATTGCTCGGCAATGTCTTTCACGCACTGCTGGTCGCCTTCCAGGGCGGCAATCGCCGCCACCTGCAACGGGGTGAAGGTGCCGTAGTCGTGGTAGCTCTTGATCCGCGCCAGGGCGCTGACCAGCTCCGGGTTGCCGACCATGAAGCCGATGCGCCAACCGGCCATGTTGTAGCTCTTGGACAGGGTGAAGAACTCCACCGCGATGTCCTTGGCCCCCGGCACCTGCATGATCGACGGGGCTTTCCAGCCGTCGTAGACGATGTCGGCGTAGGCCAGGTCGTGGATCACCAGCACGTCGTACTGCTTGGCCAGGGCGATCACCCGCTCGAAGAAATCCAGCTCCACGCACTGCGCAGTGGGGTTGGAGGGAAAGCCCAGGATCATCATCTTCGGCTTGGGGATCGAACCGCGAATGGCCCGCTCCAGCTCGGCGAAGAAGTCCACCCCGGGCACCAGCGGCACCGAGCGCACCTGGGCGCCGGCGATCACCGCGCCGTAGATGTGGATCGGGTAGCTGGGGTTGGGCACCAGCACCGTGTCGCCCTGGTCCAGGGTGGCCAGCATCAAATGCGCCAGGCCTTCCTTGGAACCGATGGTGACGATGGCTTCGCTTTCCGGGTCGATGTCGACCTCGTAGCGATCCTTGTACCAACGGGAAATCGCCCGGCGCAGCCGTGGAATGCCTTTGGAGGTGGAGTAGCCGTGGGTGTCCTCGCGCTGGGCAACGGTCACCAGTTTTTCGACGATGTGCGGCGGAGTCGCGCCGTCGGGGTTGCCCATGCTCAAGTCGATGATGTCTTCGCCGCGCCGACGCGCAGCCATCTTCAGCTCGGCAGTGATATTGAACACGTAAGGGGGGAGACGATCGATGCGCGCAAAGCGGCGCGGCGAACCTTGTTCGGCCATTGTTGCCTCGAAAAGACGTAAGCGCCCGGAACCGTCCGAGCGACGTTGGCCACTGCGGTGGCCTGCGGGGCAGACGATAAGGGCGCTGGCGCGGGCTTGTCCAGAGGGACGGAAAATTATTTTCGTGGCGCCGGGCGGATTTGCGAGGGTCGATGATTTGCCGCTATAACGTGCACGCTTTTTGCCTGCAAGGGCTGCGACCCAGGTCGGCCAGGGCGATTTTTCAGCGCTCGGCGGACCTGGGCAGCGCTTCGAACCACCGCATCAAACGGGATGAATGATGGAGTTTACCAGCGGCTTTTTGCTGAGCCTTTCGCTGTGCCTGGACATCGGCGTGGCCAATATCGCGATGATCACCCTGGCCATGCAGCGCGGCTATTTCCAGGGCTTCTGCCTGGGCCTGGGGACCTGCGTGGGGGACCTGGTCTACGCGCTGCTGGCCCTGGCCGGGATGACCGTGCTGCTGCAGTACGAAACTGTGCGTTGGGTGCTGTGGCTCGGCGGTTCGGCGCTGTTGGTGTATTTCGCGGCGAAGATGATTTACGCCGCCATTCATCACAGCGCGACACTGGCCACCGCCGGGGAGGCGGATCGTGGTTCGCCGCGCAAGGAGTTCCTGCGCGGTATCTTCCTGGCCATGTCTTCCCCCAGCGCGATCCTCTGGTTCGCCGCCGTGGGCGGCACCCTGATTGCCCGATCCGGGGGCGGCACGATCGGCGACTCCGGGTTGTTCCTGGCCGGCTTCTTTTGCGCCGGGCTGGTCTGGACCATGGGTCTGTGCCTGGCCGCGACCCAGGGCGGCAAGTTGCTGGGCGACAAACTGTTGCGCTACTCCTACCTGGCATCTGCGGCGATCTTCTGCTATTTCGCGGTGTACGTGATCCTATCCGGTTATCAGGAGTTCATCGTCGGGGCCGGGGTGGTCGACCTTCCGGCGCTCTGATCCTGGCCCTGGCGATTGGCTTCTATACTTGCTGCCGTACCCATCATTTCTGCGGCAGGAGTGGCATTCATGGATGAGCAAAAACAGGGCGCAGGTCCCGAACCGCGCTTCGAAAGAGAGCGTTTTCTGCTGATCGCCGGCTTCAGCGAGCGGTTTACCCCAGGCGCCGGCCAGGACATCGGCCAGCTCTGGCAGCGCTTCATCCCCCACATCGGCAAAGTGCCGGGGCAGGTGGATGAGGTGACTTACGGCGTCTGCTGCAACCCCGATGGCCAGGGCAGCTTCGAATACCTGGCCGGGGTCGAGATCAGCAAGCTCGACGATTTGCCCGAGCGCTATCGCTGGATCGAAGTGCAGCCGCAGAACTATGCGGTGTTCGAGCACGGCGGCTCCTTGCAGGAGCTGCCCCAGACCTTCAACTACATCTGGAAGACCTGGCTGCCCCAGTCCGGTCGCGAGGCCGCCGATGCCCCGGAATTCGAGCGCTACAGCGCCGATTTCAACCCCGATACCGGCAGCGGCGTGGTGGAGGTCTGGCTACCGCTCAAAAGTGCATGATCCCCTCGGGGGCGCTGGCCGGCCCCCGATTCCCCCGGCCTTGGCCGCAATCTATACGCCGTCTTAATACCGCCCCCCGCAATCAGTGTCCGACCTTGATACGCCCTCACCTAACCTGCGTGGCGCAGAGGAGAGCGGCGGACGGCTCGTTCCCGACTCCCTGCCGGTGCCCATTGCCGGGCGCCTGACCGGTTGCGCCCCGGGCCGCTGTCTGCGGTTGCGGCGCGGCCTCAATGGATTAAGGGGAAAAGCCTTGCTGACACTGGAATTCATCTACGGCGCCAGCGGTTTCTGCGCCGTGCTGCTGTTTGTCTACCTGGGTTACGCGCTGATCCGTGCCGAGAAATTCTGATGACCGCACTCAGCGCTACCCCGGCATTTTCATTCGCCCGTCCGGGCATTCTCGAGAAAGGAAACCAGCCATGTACGACCTGATCTTCGTGGGCCTGTCCCTGGGGTTCTTTGTACTGACGGCCCTGGTCATCGTCGCCATGGGCAAGATTTGAACGGAGCATCGACATGTTGAGTACTGTGCTGGAATACGCGGTGATCCTCGGGGTAATGACCGGGCTCGCCGTACTCATGGGCAAATGGCTGACCCGGGTCTTCAGCGGCCGCGGCCACGCCTTGCCCGAGCGGGCCACCTACCGCCTGCTGGGGATCGATCCCGGCGAAACCATGGGCTGGGCCCGCTATGGCTCGGCGCTGCTGCTGTCCAACGCGGCGATGATGCTCCTGGGCTACCTGGTGCTGCGCCTGCAAACCGTCATGCCCCTCAACCCCCTGGGGCTGGCGGCGCAAACCCCGGACCTGGCGTTCAACACCGCCGTGTCCTTTATCACCAACACCAACTGGCAGGCGTACTCCGGGGAAAGCAGCCTGTCGAACTTCAGCCAGATGGCGGTGATCACCTTCCTGATGTTCGTCGGCGCCACCGCCGGTGTTGTCGCCGCGGCGGGTTTCATTCGCGGCCTGAGCCGTTCCAGCTCGGCGGATATCGGCAACTACTGGGTCGACTTCACCCGCACCCTGTACCGGGTGATGCTGCCTCTGTGCCTGGTCATGGCCCTGGTCTATGTCTGGCAGGGCATGCCCCAGACCCTCAACTCCCAAGCCCTGGCCACCACCCTGGAAGGCGCCCAGCAGCAGTTGATCGTCGGCGCCGTGGCCAGCTTCGAGTCGATCAAGCACATCGGCACCAACGGCGGCGGCTTCTTCAGCATGAACGCCGCCCACCCGTTCGAGAACCCGACCCCGCTGACCAACGTCCTGCATATCCTCAGCATGTTGCTGATTCCTTCGGCGCTGACCTACACCTTCGGCAGCATGCTCCTGCGCCGGCGTCAGGGCTGGGTGTTCTTCGGCACTTTCCTGGTGATGTTCGTCGGCTTCCTGGCCATCGTCTTCACCGCGGAACAGGGCGGTAATCCGCTGCTGACCCAGGCCGGCGCCGACCAGCAACTGTCGGCGACCCAGAGCGGCGGCAACATGGAAGGCAAGGAACTGCGCTTCGGCATCGCCGACACCGCGCTGTTCGTCACCACCACCACCGGCGCCACCACCGGTTCGGTGAACGCCATGCATGACTCGCTGACCCCCATGGGCGGCTTCGTGCCCCTGGCGCAGATGATGCTCAACTGCGTGTTCGGCGGCGACGGCGTGGGCTTTATCAACCTGATCCAGTACGCCCTGCTGACGGTGTTCCTGGTGGGCATGATGATCGGCCGCAGCCCGGAATTCCTCGGCAAGAAGATCGAGGCCCGGGAGATCAAGCTGGTGATGCTCTCGGTGCTCGCGCACCCGATCTGCATCCTCGGTTTCACCGCCCTGGCGGCGCTGTGGCCGGACACCCTGAACAGCCTCAACAACCTTGGCCCCCATGGTTTCAGCGAGGTGCTCTACGCCTACGCCTCGGGTACCGCCAACAACGGTTCGGCGTTTGCCGGGCTCAATGCCAACACGCCGTTCTTCAACACCACCATTGGTCTGGCAATGCTCATGGGGCGCTTCTTCACCATGCTGCCGATGCTGGCGGTGGCCGGTTCCCTGGCGGCGAAAAAGAACATCCCGGCCGGTGCCGGCACCATTCCCACCGCCACGCCGCTGTTCATGTTCCTGGTGGTGTTCGTGGTGCTGGTGGTCGGTGGCCTGACTTTCCTGCCGGCGCTCGCGCTCGGCCCGCTGGTGGAGCAACTGCAGTTGCTGGCCGGCCAGACTTACAAGTAAGGGGTTGTGATGACGACGCAAATGCAAACCCAAGGCACCACCGTGGTGCTGTTCAAGGGCCTGTTGCGCCCGGTGCTGGTGGCGGCGGTGTTCTTCATGCTGCTGACCGGGCTGGCCTATCCGCTGGCGACCACGTTGCTGGCCAACCTGCTGTTCCCGTTCCAGGCCCAGGGCAGCCTGGTGCAGCGTGACGGCCTGGTGGTGGGCTCAAAACTGATCGGCCAGTCCTTCAGTCGCCCGGAGTATTTCCAGGGTCGGCCGAGCATGACCCTGGGCAGCGATCCGCTGGACCCGAGCAAGAGCGTGCCCCAGCCCTACAACGCCGGGGCCAGCGGTGCCAGCAACCTGGGCCCCACCAGCCAGAAGCTGGTGGACAGCGTGAGCGCGCGGGTCAGCGCCTATCGCCAGCTCAACGGTCTGGCGGCGGATATCCCGGTGCCGGTGGACGCGGTGACCGCTTCGGCTTCCGGCCTGGACCCGCACATCTCCCTGGCCAACGCCCAACTGCAACTGAACCGGGTGGCCCGCCTGCGCAACCTGCCGCTGGCCGAGCTGCAGGCGCTGCTGCAGGACCACAGCGAAAGCCGCACCTTCGGCCTGCTCGGCGAGCCCCGGGTCAATGTGCTGCAACTCAATCTCGCGCTGGATGCCCTGGCACCCGTGCCTGCCTCGCCCCTTGCGGTCAGTGAGTAAGAGATACCGATCATGAGTAAGAACCCTCGTATAGCGTTGTTCGACCGTGGGCTGTTGCTGACGGCGTGCCTGGATGCGGTGAAGAAGCTGCTGCCCCAGGCGCAGTGGAAGAACCCGGTGATGTTCGTGGTCTACCTGGGCAGCATTCTCACCACCCTGCTGTGGTTCCAGTCCCTGGGCGGTGAAGGCGAGGCCTCCAGCGGCTTCATCCTTAGCATTACCCTGTGGCTGTGGTTCACCGTGCTGTTTGCCAACTTCGCCGAAGCCCTGGCCGAGGGCCGCAGCCGGGCCCAGGCCGCGAGCCTCAAGGGCATGAAGCGCCAGACCCTGGCCAAGCTGTTGCAGCAGCCCAAGCATGGCGCTGCCTGGCTGCCGATGGCCGCCAGCGAGCTGCGCAAGGACATGGTGGTGCTGATCGAAGCCGGCGACCTGGTGCCTTTGGATGGCGAGGTCATCGAAGGCGTGGCCACGGTGGACGAGAGCGCCATCACCGGTGAATCGGCGCCGGTGATCCGCGAGGCCGGGGGCGACTTTTCCTCGGTCACCGGCGGTACCAAGGTGCTGTCGGACTGGCTGGTGGTGCGCATCAGCGTCAACCCCGGCGAGTCGTTCCTGGACCGCATGATCTCCATGGTGGAATCGGCCAAGCGCCAGAAGACCCCCAACGAGGTGGCCCTGACCATTCTCCTGGTGGGCCTGACCCTGTTGTTCCTGCTGGTGATCGTGACCCTGAGCCCGTACTCGATCTTCGCCGTGGCCATGAGCGGCACCGGCAGCGTGATCAGCGCCACGGTGATGGTGGCGTTGCTGGTGTGCCTGATTCCCACCACCATCGGCGGCCTGCTCTCGGCGATCGGCGTGGCGGGCATGAGCCGGATGATGTCGGCCAATGTCATCGCCACGTCCGGGCGCGCTGTGGAAGCCGCCGGGGACGTCGACGTGCTGCTGCTGGACAAGACCGGCACCATCACCCTGGGCAACCGTCAGGCCAGCGCCTTCCTGCCGGCCCCGGGAATCAAGGACAGCGAACTGGCGGACGCCGCGCAACTGGCCTCCCTGGCGGACGAAACCCCGGAAGGGCGCAGCATCGTGGTGCTGGCCAAGCAGAAGTTCGACATCCGTGGCCGCGACATCGAGGCCCTGGGCGCCAGCTTCGTGCAGTTCACCGCGCAGACCCGCATGAGCGGCGTCGACCTGCCGGAGGGGCGCAGCATCCGCAAGGGCGCGGCCGATGCCATTCGCCGGCACATCGAAGCCCTGGGGGGCAGCTTCCCGCCGGCCTTGCAGGCCAAGGTCGATGAAGTCTCCCGGCGCGGCAGCACGCCGCTGGTGGTCAGCGACGGCGCCCAGGCCCTGGGCGTGGTGGAACTCAAGGACGTGGTCAAGGGCGGGATGAAGGAGCGCTTCGCCGAACTGCGGCGCATGGGCATCAAGACCGTGATGATCACCGGCGACAACCGCCTGACCGCGGCGGCGATTGCGGTGGAGGCCGGGGTCGATGATTTCCTCGCCGAGGCCCGTCCCGAGGACAAGCTGCAACTGATCCGCGACTACCAGGCCAAGGGCAAGCTGGTGGCCATGACCGGCGACGGCACCAACGACGCCCCGGCCCTGGCCCAGGCCGACGTGGCGGTGGCGATGAACAGCGGCACCCAGGCGGCAAAGGAAGCCGGCAACATGGTCGACCTGGACAGCAACCCGACCAAGCTGATCGAGGTGGTGGAAGTCGGCAAGCAGATGCTCATGACCCGCGGCGCCCTGACCACCTTCAGCGTGGCCAACGACGTGGCCAAGTATTTTGCTATCGTACCGGCCGCGTTCGTCGCCACTTACCCGCAATTGGGCGCGTTGAACGTGATGCAGCTGACCAGCCCGAACTCGGCGATTCTCAGTGCGGTGATCTTCAATGCGCTGATCATCGTGTTCCTCATCCCCCTGGCGCTCAAGGGGGTGAAGTACCGCTCGATCGGCGCGGCGGCCCTGCTTAACCGCAACCTGCTGATCTATGGCCTGGGCGGGGTGCTGGTGCCCTTTGCCGGGATCAAGCTGATCGACATGCTGCTGGCCGGGCTTGGCCTGGTTTGAGGCAAGGACTGACAATGCGGCGCTCCCCGGAGCGCCGCATTGTTCATTTAAGGAAGCTCATGACTGTGCTCGATGCGAGTTCCCCGCCCCGCGACGGGCGTCCCGACCCTGATGCGCTGCTGGAAAAGCTGCAACAGGATGAACAGGCCGCCCAGCGCGGCAAGCTGCGGATCTACTTCGGTTCCAACGCCGGGGTCGGCAAGACCTGCGCCATGCTCACCGCCGCCCGCAGCGAAGTGGCCCAGGGCCGCGACGTGGTGGCCGGGGTGGTGGAAACCCACGGCCGGCGGGAAACCGCCGAGCTCTTGCAAGGCCTGGAAGTGCTGGAGCGTCACCGCCTGATGCACCGCGACTACGCCTTGCCCGAATTCGATCTGGACGCGGCCCTGGCGCGGCGTCCTTCGGTGCTGCTGGTGGACGAGCTGGCCCACAGCAACGTCCCCGGTTCGCGCCACCCCAAGCGCTGGCAGGACGTGGAAGAACTGCTGCGGGCCGGGATCGATGTCTGGACCACCCTCAACGTCCAGCACCTGGAAAGCCTCAACGACATCGTCAGCGGCATCATCGGCATCCGCGTGCGCGAGACGGTGCCCGATCACCTGTTCGACGAAGCCCATGAAGTGCTGGTGATCGACCTGCCGCCGGACGACCTGCTGCGCCGCCTCAAGGACGGCAAGGTCTACATGGGGCCGCAGGCCGAGCGGGCTTCACGGCATTTCTTTCGCAAGGGCAACCTGCTGGCCCTGCGCGAACTGACCCTGCGCCGCACCGCCGACCGGGTCGATGCGCAGATGCGCGACTATCGCCGCGAACGTTCGATCAATGCCCTGTGGCCGGCCCGCGAGCGTTTGCTGGTGGGGGTGGCCGGTGATCCGGCGGACGAACGCCTGGTGCGAGAGGCCGCGCGCCTGGCGCAGAAGCTCGAAGCCGACTGGATGGTGGTGCACGTGGCCTCGGCGCAGCGCCGCGGCCACGGCGCCAGCCGTTATGCGGCGGCGATGAAGACCCTGGCCCTGGCCGCCGAGTTCGGCGCCGAAACCGCGACCCTGCCCGGCCTGGACGTGGCCGAGGCGCTGGTGGCCTGTGCCCGCGAGCACAATGCCAATCGCCTGGTGCTGGGCCATTACCCGCGCAAGGTCTGGCAGTTCTGGCATCAGTCGGTGAGCGACCGGATCAGCCGTCAGCACCCGGAAATCGATCAGATCGTGATCGCCAACGGCCCCTTGAGCCGGCGCCCGGTGCCGGCGGACAAGCCCGAGGCCGGGCTGCCGCCGAGCCGCGCGCCGGCCTACCTGTGGGCCAGCCTGGCGTGCTTTGCCGCCACCGCGGTAGCGGCGCTGCTGCTCAAGGTGTTCGACCCGGCCAACGTGGTCATGCTGTTCCTGCTCACCGTGGTCCTGGTGGCCCTGCGTTTTGGACGCGGCCCGGGCGTCTGGGCGGCGATGCTGGCGGTGTTGTGCTTCGACTTTTTCTTCGTCCAGCCGGTGTGGTCGTTCACGGTCAACGACACCCAGTACTTCTTCACCTTCGCCCTGATGCTCGGCATTGCCCTGATCACCGGCCAGCTCACCGCGCGCCTGCGCCATCAGGCGCGCACCGCCGCCGAAGGCGAGCGCCGTGCCACTTCCCTGGCCGGGCTGGCCCGGGAGCTGTCGGCGGCGCTGACCGAGGAGCAGATCTGCGCCGTGGCCCTGCGCACCTTCAGCGGGGTGTTCGAGGCCCGGGTCGGGCTGGCGCTGCCGGACGCCGACAATCGTGTGCGCGCTCTGAGCGCCAATGTCCTGACCATCGACGAGAGCATCGCCCAATGGGCCTATGACCACGCCCAGCCGGCGGGGCGCGGCACCGATACCCTGGCGGCCGCCAAGGGCTGCTACCTGCCGCTCAAGGCGCCGATGCGGGTGCGCGGGGTGCTGGTGCTGGAACTGGCGGATGCCGAACGCCTGGCCGAACCCGAGGAGCGGCGCCTGCTGCAAGCCTGCATGAGCCAGCTGGCGATTGCCCTGGAACGGGTGCATTACGTCGAAGTGGCCCAGAGCACCGTGGTGCAGATGGAAGGCGAGCGCATGCGCAATACCTTGCTGGCGGCTATTTCCCATGACCTGCGCACGCCCTTGACCACCATCATCGGCGCCGCCGACGCCGCCTTGCCCCATGCCTCCGAGGGCCCGCTCAAGCAGCTGCTGGCGGGTATCCACGATCAGGCTTCGTCCATGCAGCGCCTGATCGAGAACCTGCTGGACATGGCGCGCATGCAGGAGCGCGGGGTGCGCCTCAAGCGCCAGTGGAACTCCCTGGAGGAAATTGTCGGCAGCGCCCTGCGCCAGTTGCGCGAGCCCCTGGCCAAGCATCAGCTGCGAGTGACCATGGCACCGCAGTTGCCCCTGGTGGAAGTGGACGCGCTGCTGCTGGAACGGGTGCTGGTGAACCTTTTGGACAACGCCGCCAAGTACACTCCGGCCGGTACCCTGGTGCAGATCAGCGCCCGTCAGGTCGACCAGCAGATCATTCTGCAGGTCAGCGACTCCGGCCCCGGCTGTCCCAAGGGCAGTTCCCCGGACAGCCTGTTCGAAGCCTTCAGCCGCGGCCAGCAGGAGTCCGCCGTGGCCGGGATCGGCCTGGGCCTGGCCCTGGCCAAACGCATTGTCGAAGCCCATGGCGGGCGGATCGAGGCCCAGCCTCACGCCGACGCCGGGCTGAGTTTTGTCATCACCTTGCCGGCGGGACAACCGCCTTCCCTGGAAGCCCTATGAGCAGCCCACGCATCCTGATCGTCGAGGACGAAGCCAACATCCGCCGCTTTGTCGGCATAGCCCTGGAGGACGAAGGCTTCCAGGTGTTCGAGGCCGACAGCGTCAAGCGCGCGCTGATCCATGCCGCCAGCCGCCAGCCGGACCTGGTGATCGTCGACCTGGGCCTGCCGGACGGCGACGGCAAGCAGTTGATCGGCGAGCTGCGCGGCTGGCTGGCGGTGCCGATCCTGGTGCTCTCGGCCCGGGATCGGGAAGACGAGAAAGTCGCCGCCCTGGACGCCGGGGCCGACGACTACCTGGTCAAGCCGTTCGGCGTGCCGGAGCTGCTGGCGCGGATTCGCGCGCAACTGCGCCGCCACGGCCAGAGCGGCGCGGCGGCGGCCACCAGCAAGGTCAACTTCGGCGTGATCGAGGTCGACCTGGCGACCCATGAAGTGCGCCGCGAAGGGCAACTGGTGCACCTCACGCCGATTGAATACCGCCTGCTCTGCGCGTTGATCCGCGGCCAGAGCCGGGTGCTGACCCATCGCCAGCTGCTGCTGGAAGTCTGGGGCCTGGATTACGTCGACCGCGCCCATTACCTGCGGGTGCACATGGCCCATCTGCGGCAGAAGCTGGAGGCCGATCCGGCTCAGCCCCAGCACCTGATCACCGAGTTGCAGGTGGGTTATCGCCTGGTGGGGCTCTGATCCCGGCGTGTGGCGCCGCTCAGGGGTTTCTCGCCGCGGCGCCGCTCATGCACAAAGTCGATGTACAGGGTGATGCAGCCGAAGGTGGCGATGCCGAACAGCAGAAGAAGGCCGATCTGTATGTTGCTCATGGGGAAGGTCCTGTGGGCAAGACGCGGCACGACCGGCTCGACAGGGCCAGTCAGCAAGCGTCGGGGAGCTGATAGATAATCCCTGGGCGCCGCGCTTGCCAGGGTTTATATGAAAGCTTTACGGCGTCGCCGATGATCCCTATACGCTGCATACGCCAGGCTCTGCGCGGCGCCGCTCTTGCTAGAATCCGCCATCCTTCACCGACTTCAGGTTGCCGCCCCATGACCGCTTCGACCCCGCTGATCCGCACCGTACTGCCCACCGACCTGGACCGCTGCTTCGCCATCGAAACCCTGGCCTACGAAGGCGACGAAGCCGCGACCCGGGACAAGATCGCCACCCGCATCGCCACCTGGCCCGAGGGTTTTATCGTCGCCGAGGTGGACGGTGTGGTGGCCGGCTTCATCAACGCCGGCGCCACCTTCGAGGTGCAGATGGCCGATGAAGCCTTCAAGGAACTGGTCGGCCACGACCCGGCCGGTTCGGAAGTGGTGATCATGTCGGTGGTGGTGCACCCGGACTTCCAGGGCCTGGGCCTGGCCCGGCAACTGCTGCACGCCTTCATCGCGCGCATGGGCGAGCTGGGCAAGGCGCGCATCCACCTGATGTGCAAGGAGCGCCACGTGCCGCTGTACCAGCGCTTTGGTTTTGTCTACGTCAAGGCGTCGGAGTCGGACCACGGCGGCATGGCCTGGCATGAGATGGTGTTGGGGCTTGCGCCGTAACACTCCATCCTTGTGAGTGAGCTTTATGTAGTCTAAATTTAGGCTGCTGCTGGCCCGGGCTATCCCAGTCCAGCATTCCCGAGGACATGTGTCATGCGTATTCAAACCATCAGTTTCGTGAAGAAAAACGCTGCGGATCTGGATCTTTCCGAGCCCATGCTGGTGACCCAGAACGGTGTTCCCGCCTATGTGATCGAATCTTACGAAGAGCGCAAGCGCCGTGACGAAGCCATCGCTCTGATCAAGCTGTTGTCGTTCGCGGATCGAGACAAGCAGCAGGGCAAGCTAGTGAGCGCCGACAATCTGCTGCAACGTCTAGCCCAGCGTCGCCAAGTGTCGAAAGACGATGCAGAAGACTTATAGGGTTGAGTTCGCCACGGCAGCCGAACATGGCGTAGTGGCGTTGGAACACTATCTGATCCAGCAGTGCGGCCCGCAGCAGGCGGGACAGTTTGTCGATCAATTGATCAGGCAGATCGCCTCGACCTTGAGTGAGCAGGCATACACCTTCGCGGTTTGCCAACAAGCGGCCTCGTTGGGCGTCACTCACTTTCGCGAATTCCTGTGCATGGGGCAGCGGGTACTTTATGAGGTCTATCCGGATGAGCAACGGGTGGTTGTGGCCTTGATCATCGGCCAGCGTCAAAGTGTCGAAAAGCAACTGATCGACTACTGCCTGATGCTCTGAGCCTCAGAACGCCAGCACCATCCGCCGTTCATAACCTATCCGGCCCTTGCAGGCCTCGCCGTTCTCCACCCAACCCAGCTTGCGGTACAGCTTGAGGGCCGGCTGGTTGTCGCTGTCCACCGCCAGGTTCAGGCCCTTGAGCCCGGGCCACTGTCGGCGCGCGGCGGCGGGAATGGCTTGCAGGCAGGCCTGGCCGAAGCCGCGGCCCTGGAACCGCTGGTCCACTTGCAGGGCGTGCAGGCTGGCGCTGTCGGCGTCGGCCCAGGCCGGCAGGCACGGCGGGCGCTTGAGCAGCACGAAGGCCACCGGCCACTCGTCGCTGAGCAGGGCAAAGCCCTTGATCGCACCCTGGGGCGCATTGACCAGGGCGTGCAGCGCGCCGTGAATGTCGCCGCTAAAGGTCTTCTGTGCGGGCCGCACTTCAAGCTCCAGCAAGCGCGCGTGCTGCTGACTGTCGAGCTGTTCGTAAGGCACGAGGCGGGTGGTCACGGGCAGGGCGATCCGGTCGGGAGGAGGGGGCGGATTCTAGCGATTTTGCCCAGCGGGTAAATTTTTTTCCGTGGCTTGTCGATTGCGCGAATGGCCAGGCGACTAAGGGTGAAGCGAACAGTCAACGCTCCGTGTGCAGGGGCTGCTCGGCCGCGGTTGATTTCACTCTTGAGGAGTTTGGCCATGCTCAATCCATCCAATGAAGCGCAGATCCGCAGCCTGATCGATCTCTGGCAGCAGGCGGTGCTGGCCCGGGATATCGAACGCATCGTCAGCTATTACGCCGATGACATCACCTCCTTCGACGCGGTCGGGGCCTTGCAGTTCAAGGGCAAGGCGGCCTATCGCGCGCACTGGGAGGCGTGCATGCAGGTCTGCCCCGGCCCGGGCATTTTCGAGTTCCACCAACTGCAGGTGCGGGCTGATGCAGAGCTGGCCTGCGCCCACTGGCTGGCCCATTGCGGCGGCACCGACGCCGAGGGCGTGACCAAGGCCTGCTGGATGCGTGTCAGCGCGGCCTATCAACGTCGCGAGGGCCAGTGGCAGGTGGTGCACGAGCACTGGTCGGCGCCGTTCGACATGCTCACCGGGAGCACCCTGTTCGACTTGCAACCCTGAACAGCGAGCGGTTCGCCAAAGCGCAAAACAGCGACCATAGTTGCTCAGCCCGAGTCCGGAGGTGCCCATGAAATACCTATGCCTGGTCTACAGCGACGAGCGCTTGCTGCACAGCCTGCCCGACAGCCCCGAGGACGCCGAATGCCTGGCCTATGCCGAGTCGGTGCAAGGCAGCGGGCGGATGCTGGCCGCCGAGGCGCTGCAATCGGTGCAGTGCGCCACCACGGTGCGCATGCGCGGCGGCAAGCTGTCGATCACCGACGGCCCGTTCGCCGAAACCAAGGAACAACTGGCCGGTTTCTACCTGATCGAGGCCAGGGACCTGAATGAAGCGATCCAGGTTGCCGGGCATATTCCGGCCGCCCGGGTCGGCAGCGTCGAAGTGCGTCCGGTGCGTGAGTTGAATCCCTGAAAACCACAGTGAACAGGAGTGTGGCGATGAGTTTCCCAACCACGGGCCGCCAGCCCGCCGAGCATGAACTGTCCATCAGCCGCTTGATCGACGCGCCGCGCAACCGGGTGTTTCGCGCCTGGACCGAGCCGGCCTTGCTGGCGCAATGGTGGGGGCCCCACGGCATGACCACCCCGGAGTGTGAAATGGAGCTGTGGGTCGGCGGCCAGTTTCGCACCCTGATGCGCGCCCCGGACGGCAGCGAGTACCCGACCATGGGGGTGTTCCTGGAGATCGACGCCCCGTCGCGGCTGGTGTTTACCGATGCCTACCTGCCGGGCTGGATTCCTTCGGGCAAACCGTTCATGACCGCTGAAGTGACCTTCGAGGAGCAGGGCGACAAGACCCTCTACACCGCCCGGGCCATGCACTGGACCGAAGCCGACCGCAAGGCGCACGAAGCCATGGGGTTTCATGAGGGTTGGGGGCAGAGCCTGGAGCGTCTGGTGGCCCTGGTGACCCGGGGCCTGCCGGACTGATGGCCGAGCCAGCCCGGGAAGCGCTAGCGGCGCAGGTGGCGCAGGTCTACCGCGAGCAGTCGCGGCGGATCCTCGCCACCCTGATCCGCCTGCTGGGGGATTTCGACCTGGCCGAGGAGGCGCTGCACGATGCCTTCTTCGTGGCCGTCGAGCGCTGGCAGGACGCTGGCGTGCCCGACAATCCCCGGGCCTGGCTGGTGTCGGTCGGCCGCTTCAAGGGCATCGACGCCTTGCGCCGACGGGCGCGTTTCGCGGCTTCCCAGGCGGCGCTGCTCAGCCAGTTGGAGCAACTGGAACAGGACGACTGGAGCGTCGAGGATGTGCAGGATGACCGCCTGCGCCTGATCTTCACCTGCTGCCACCCGGCATTGGCGGCCGATGCCCAGGTGCCGTTGACCCTGCGCGAGATCTGCGACCTGAGTACCGAGGAAATCGCCCGGGCCTTCCTGGTCAGCCCGGCCACCATCGCCCAGCGCATCGTGCGCGCCAAGGCGAAGATCCGCGACGCCGGGATTCCCTATCAGGTGCCGGAGCTGAGTGAATTGCCCGAGCGCCTGGGGAGCGTGCTGCGGGTGATCTACCTGGTATTCAACGAGGGTTACTCGGCCTCGATGGGCGCCGAACTGACCCGAGATGAGCTGACCCGCGAAGCCATCCGCCTGGGCTACCTGTTGCTGGAGCTGCTGCCCGAGGCGGAGGTGATGGGCCTGCTGGCGCTGATGCTGTTGCACGAGTCCCGGCGCACGGCGCGGATCTCTGCCACTGGCGAGTTGATCCTGCTGGACGAGCAGGACCGTTCGTTGTGGCAGCAGGACATGATCGAGGAAGGTTGCGCCTTGGTGGAACGCGGCCTGCGCAGTGGACACGCCGGGCCTTATTGCCTGCAGGCGGCGATTGCCGCGGTGCATGCCGAAGCCGCGAGCGCCGAACAGACCGACTGGGCTCAGATCGTCGGCCTGTATGACATCCTGCTGCGCTTGCAGCCTTCACCGGTGATCCGGCTCAACCGTGCCGTGGCCCTGGCCCAGCGCGATGGGCCTGCTGCCGGGCTGGCGCAAGTGGAGGCCATTCTGAGCCGCGGCGACTTGCAGGATTACCACTTGGCCCACGCCGCGCGTGCCGATTTCTGCCGGCAACTGGGGCAGGTCAGTGCGGCGCGCGAATCCTACCAACTCGCCTTGACCCTGGCCCGGCAAGGCCCCGAGCAGCGCTTTCTCGAACAGCGCCTGGCCCAGCTCGACGCCTTGTAGAGGCTGGCGATTCAGGGTGGCCGGCGGGGGCTGGTCAGGAGCCGGTGAACGCGGTCATTGCAGCATCCGCGCCAGTAACCAGCTGCCTGCTGGCCCCGGCGGATGCAGGCGTGACCAGAGCGCATCCACCGCCACGGTGCGCGGCCAGCCACGGACTTGCAGCTCTTGCAACTTGCCGGCGCCGAAGCCCTCCACCAGCCAGCGTGGCAGGGGCGCCCAGCCAAAGCCGCCCTGGGCCATCTCCAGCAGCATCAGGTAGCTGGGAGCCGACCAGACCCGGCCCTGGCTCCGGCTCTCGTAGGGGTTGAGCACGGTGGCCAGGCGCAGTTCCCGGTGCTGGCGCAGGGCTTGTTCGTCGACCCGATCCAGGGCCGCCAGGGGATGGTTGCGCGACACGTAGAGCGACATTTCACCCCGTTCATCCAGGGTCTTGTGTTCCAGGTCCGCCGGGTAATCGTCCTGCTTTTCGGCAAAGGCGATCTGCGCCCGGCCACTTTGCACCAGGGCGATCAGGTCATCGCATTCGGCGATCAGGCATTCCAGCTCCAGGTCCGGGTAGCGCTGCTCGAAGGCGCCGAGGCCGCTTTCAAAACGGTCCGACTGGTAGGTGTCGGACAGGGCGATGGTGAGCTTCGCCTCGATCCCCCGGGACAGTTGGCTGGCGGCCATTTCCAGGCGGCTGGTGGCGGCGAGGATCTCTTCGGCGCGCTGCAGTAGGACATGCCCGGCCGGTGTCAGCCCGGGCTTGCGGCTGCTGCGGTCGAACAGCTGGACATCGAGGTCGATCTCCAGGCTGGCCACCGCCGCGCTGATGGTGGACTGACTCTTGCCCAGCTTGCGCGCGGCAGCGGAAAAGGAGCCTTGGGTGGCGGCCTGGACGAACGCCAGCAGCACTTCATGTGAGGCCATGAAACTATCGCCTTGATCGATGGTTATTGGTTATGAAGTATCGGCCTGCTCCTGGATGATCGCCAACACTTTCACTCCAGGAGTACGCCAATGAGCCTGCCTAAATCCCTGACCGAACGTATTTTCCAGGCGGTAGCCTTCGAGCTGCTGGCGGTGTCGATCTGTACTCCGCTGCTGTCCTGGATCATGGACAAACCCATGGCCGACATGGGTTTGGTGACCCTCGCCATCGGCCTTCTGGCCCTGGGCTGGAACGTGCTGTTCAACGGTCTGTTCGATCGTTTGCTCAAGCGTCTGGGCCTTGAGCACAACGGCAGGACCCGGGTCCTGCATGCCTTTCTGTTCGAAGGCGGGCTGGTGGCGTTCTGTGTGCCGCTGATTGCCTGGTGGCTGGATATCAGCCTGCTGCAGGCCTTCCTCCTGGACATTGGCGTGTTGTTGTTCTTCCTGCCCTACACCTACCTCTACCACTGGGCCTACGACGTGCTGCGGGACAAGTGGCTGCAAACGCGTCTGGTCCATTGAATGGCAAGGCGCTTCGGGGGGAGCGCCTTCGCCTGCGGGCTGCGAAAATCTCCGGGGCGCCTATCATGGCGTAGACGCTGGCGGCGACGCAGCAGACAAAACTGGACACTGTCCCGGTGTTTTTCTGAAAATATGCGCCAGCCGGTTCCGGTGACTGAACCTGCCGCCCTCCCGACTATCTGAAGACCATGACTATTCCCCGCAACTGGATCATCTGCGAGCACTGCGATTCGCTGTACGAATCCGTGCCGCTCCGCAAGGGCCAGGCCGCCCAGTGTTCGCGCTGTGGCGCGCTGCTGGCCCGCGCCCGCCACCTGAGCGTGCAGCAGCTGTTCGCCCTGTCGATCAGCGCCGGGTTGCTGTTCGTCTTCGCCAATCTGTTTCCGGTGATCAAGATCAGTCTCGAAGGCCTGAGCAACGAGGCGACCCTCTGGCAATCGGTGGAGGCCCTGGCCCAGGGCCGCATCAGCCTGATCGCGGCGATCACCGGCCTGACCATCATTCTCGCGCCGTGCCTGCAGATCATCCTGCTGTGCTGGGTGCTGGGCTTTGCCAACGTCGGCCGCGCGGCGCCGGGCTTCAAGGCCTGCATGCGCGCCCTGGAACACCTGCGCCCCTGGAGCATGCTCGAGGTGTGCCTGCTGGGCATCCTGGTGGCCATCGTCAAGCTGGCGGGCATGCTCGATGTGCACCCGGGGATGGGGTTGTGGGCCCTGGCGATGCTCACGGTGCTGATCATCCTGATTTCCGGCAAGGACATCCGCTACCTCTGGGATGACCTGGAGGGCCGCTACTGATGAGTGCGCCGCCCTACGCCCGGGATTACCAACTGATGCTGTGCCACACCTGCGGCCAGGTCTGCCAGGACTTCGAGCACCGCTGCCCGCGCTGCGATAGCGTGGTGCATGCGCGCAAGCCCAACAGCCTGGCGCGCACCTGGGCCTTTCTCCTGGCCAGCCTGATCTTCTACATCCCGGCCAACCTGCTGCCGGTGATGCACACCAGCATCTTTGGCAGCGCCAGTGAAAACACCATCATGAGCGGCGTGGTGGAGTTCTGGAAACACGGCTCCTGGGACATCGCCCTGCTGATCTTCATTGCCAGCGTGGTGGTGCCCTGCAGCAAGTTCTTGGTCCTCGGCACCCTGCTGGTGACCTGCCAGCGCCGCAGCCTCTGGGCCCGGCGCGAGCGGGCCAAGCTGTACCGCTTTATCGAGTTGATCGGCTACTGGTCGATGCTCGACGTACTGGTGGTAGCCCTGGTGGCGGCGCTGGTGCAGTTCCGTGCCCTGAGCTCGATCGATCCGCGCATGGGCATTCTGTTTTTTGGTTTGGTGGTGGTGCTGACGATGTTGGCCGCCATGAGTTTCGATCCCCGGCTTATCTGGGACGCAGAGGTTGAAGATGTCTGAGCATCCAGGTTCCAACGCAGCAAATCCCCGGCCCGCGCCTGGTGCTCCGGCGCTGCGCACGCGGCGTTTCAATGTCTCGCTGGTGTGGCTGGTGCCGATCGTCGCGGCCCTGGTGGGGTTGTCGATGGTGGTGCACAAGTCGCTGTCGGCGGGGCCGGAAATCACCATCAGCTTCCAGACCGCCGAAGGCCTGGAGGCCAACAAGACCCAGGTCAAGTACAAGAACGTGGTGATCGGCAAGGTGACCGCCATCGCCTTGAGCGACGACCGCAAGAAGGTGCTGGCCAAGGTCGAGCTGGATCAGTCCGCCGAACCCTTCACCGCCGACGACTCGATGTTCTGGGTGGTGCGTCCGCGGATCGGCGCCAACGGCGTTTCCGGGGTCGACACCTTGCTCTCCGGGGCCTTTATCGGCGCCGACGCCGGCAAGTCGGAAAAGCGCAAGGACAGCTTCAAGGGCCTGGAAACCCCGCCGCCGATCACCTACGGGCAAAAGGGCAAGCGCTTCACCCTGCACACCGATGACCTGGGTTCGCTGGATATCGGTTCGCCGGTCTACTACCGGCGCATCGAAGTGGGGCAGGTGGTGTCCTACCAGTTGGCCAACGGCGGCAAGGGCGTGGACGTGAAGATCTTCGTCAACGCGCCCAACGACAAGTACGTCACCACCGACACCCGCTTCTGGAACGCCAGCGGCGTCGACGTGACCCTCGGCGCCAATGGCCTGAAGGTCAACACCGAGTCGGTGTCGTCGATCCTCGCCGGCGGCATCGCCTTCGTCGAGCCCAAGTACAGCCCCAATGCCAAGCCGGCCGAGGAGAACGCCGAGTACACCCTGTTCGGCGACCAGGACACCGCCCTGGCGCCGCCGGACGGCGCGCCCTATTACATCCGCATGCGCTTCGACCAGGCCCTGCGCGGGCTGTCGATCAATGCCCCGGTGGAGTTCCTCGGGGTGAACATCGGCAAGGTGGTGTCGATGGACCTGGACTACGACGAACAGCGCAAGTATTTCCCGACCCTGGTCGGCGCGGTGATCTATCCCGAGCGCCTGGGCAAGGCCCACGAAAAGCTGGTCAAGCAGACCGGCGGCGAAGACGACGCGCGCTCGGCCCAGCTGATCGGCGCCTTCGTCAAGAACGGCCTGCGGGCCCAGCCCCGCAGCGGCAACCTGCTGACCGGCCAGCTGTACATCTCCCTGGACTTTGTCGCCAACGCCAAGCCGGTGGCCTATGACGCTACGGCGCGGCCGCTGGAGATCCCCACCATCCCCGGCAGCATGGACAAGTTGCAGGAGCAGTTGCAGGCCGTGGTGGACAAGATCAGCAAGCTGCCGATCGACTCGATTGCCGCCAACCTCAATGGCAGCCTGGTGGAGATGCAGAAGACCCTGAAGCAGGTCAACGGCGAGGTGCTGCCGCAGATGCGCGACACCCTGGAGCAATCGAAGAAGACCCTGGCCAGCGCCAACGAGAGCTTCTCCGAAGACTCGCCACAGCGGCAGAAACTTGGCCAGGCCATGGAAGAAGTGCAGCGTACCGCGCGTTCGGTGCGGGTCCTCAGCGACTTCCTCGGGCGTCATCCGGAAGCGCTGATCCGCGGGCGCCTCAAAGACAACCAACCGGATGCCTACCAGTCGCCATCCTCCTCTGTTCGCGAATCCGTACCGGAAGCCCAGCCATGAAACCCCGTGCCCTGTTGCTCTGCCTGACTCTGGGGCTGGCCGCCTGCAGTTCGGCGCCCACCCGTTACTACACCCTGATGCCGCCCGTGGCCGAAGGCAGCGCTGCGGCGCGCACTGGCGACCTGCAGTTCGAGATGTCCACGGTGCGCATTCCGGTGCAGGTGGATCAGCCGCAACTGGTGGTACGCCAGGACAGCGGCAGCCTGGCGATCCTCGAAACCCAGCGCTGGAGCGCGCCGCTGGTGGACGAATTCCACGATGCCCTGGCCAGCCAGATGGAGCACAAGCTCGGCACCCGCAACCTTGAAGGGTTGCCCAAGCAGCCCGGGCGTCCGCTGCTGGCGTTGCAGACCGATGTGCGGCGTTTCGAATCCCTGCCCGGGCGCTATGCGCTGATCGATGTGGTCTGGAGCCTGCGCCTGCGGGGCGAGGGCGGCCCGGCCCGCAACCTGACCTGCAGCAGCCAGATCCGCCAGCCGGCGGGTGTTGAACTGAGCAGCCTGGTCCAGGCCCACCAGCAGGCCATCGCCCTGCTGGCCGGGCAGATTGCTGGCGCGGCGCGTAGCTGGACCTGCCCCTGACTAGGTTTGTGTAGCCGCTGCCGCAGGCTGCGAACGGCTGCGCAGGAGACGCAGGTTCTTCCGGCCGCCGCAGGTTTGGCTCAGGATCGCCAGGCAAGGCCCTGCGGGCCTTTTCGCAGCCTCGCGGGCTCGGCAGCGGCTACAGGTGTCGGGTTGTGGCCGCTGCCGCAGGCTGCGAACGGCTCCGTAGGAGACGCAGGTTTTTCCGGCCGCCGCAGGTTTGGTTCAGGATCGCCAGGCAAGGCCCTGCGGGCCTTTTCGCAGCCTCGCGGGCTCGGCAGCGGCTACAGGTGTCGGGTTGTAGCCGCTGCCGCAGGCTGCGAACGGCTCCGTAGGAGACGCGTGGATCTTGAGGCCGCTGGAGGTTCGGCAAGAGATCGCCAAGCAAGGTGTTCAGCGCCGGGCGCTGAGTTGCTGGGGCGCGAGGAAGGCGTCGTGGAAGTAGGCACGCAGTGCCTGCATAGCCGGGGTGAAGGCCCGTTCGCGGTGCCAGGCCAGCCCCACGCTCATCGGCGTCACCGCGTCGCTCAGGCTCAGGGTCTCGATGCGCTTGCCCTCCAGTGACCAGGGCCGGTGCACCAGGTCCGAAAGAATCGCTACGCCGCTGCCGTTGGCCACCATGCTGCGCACCGCCTCCACCGAACTGGTGCGCACCCGCACGTTGGGCTGCTGGCCGGCCTGTTCCCAATAGCGCATGGCGCTCTGTTCGGCCTCGTCGACGGTGAGCAGGATGAACGGCTCCTGGGCCACGTCCGCCAGGCTGATGCTGGTGCGCTCGCACAGCGGATGGTGGGCCGGCAGCCACAGCCGGCGCTCGGAGTTGAACAGGGTCTGCGAGACGATATCCGGGTGGGTCAGGTTGGCGGTGAGCACCACCGCCATGTCGAAGCGGCCCTCCAGCAAGCCTTGTTCGATGGCCTGGCGTTCCTGTTCATGCAGTTCGATGGTGACGTCCGGGTGCCAGTGCTCCAGGCGTTGCAGGTGGTGCGGCAGGAAGTAGCCGATCACTGTGTAGCTCGCCGCCAGGTGTAGCACGCCGCTGGCCCGGTAGTCCGGCAATGGGCTGTTCAGCGCATCCTCGACGCTGCGCAGAATCACGTAGGCGCGGTTGAGAAAATGCCGCCCGGCATCGGTCAGGTTCATGCCCTGGGCCGAGCGCACGAACAACTGCACCGCGAGCATGGCCTCCAGTTCCTTGATCGCGGTGGTCACCGCCGACTGCGAGATGTTCAAGTGAATCGCCGCCTGGGAGATCTGCCCGATCTCGGCCGTAGCCACGAAATAGCGCACCTGGCGCAAGGTCAACGACATGGCCCATTCCCCCCTTGTCCTGTAGGAGCCGGCTTGCCGGCGAAAGCGATGGTGCGAACGCCGCTGCCGCCAAACCCGGCATTGCTCTTTAGCTTTATCTGTTTTTCAGAAGAAGCTCTATCTGATAATAGATCTTCCCAAGGGGTCAAGGCCGCTCTAATTTCCGTGACACGAAGTCACAAGAGTTGGAGCAACAGTGATGCAGGCAGTGGATTTCAATTCGGACATGGGCGAGAGCTTCGGCCCCTGGACCATCGGCGATGGCGTCGACAACGAGCTGATGGGTTTTATCAGTTCGGCCAATATCGCCACCGGCTTTCACGCCGGCGACCCCAGCACCATGCGCCGCACCATCGAGCAGGCCAAGCGCCGGGGCGTGGCCATCGGTGCGCACCCGGGGTTTCGTGATCTGGTGGGTTTCGGGCGCCGGCATATCAATGCCCCGGCCCAGGAACTGGTGGACGACATGCTCTATCAGCTCGGCGCCCTGCGTGAGCTGGCCCGGGTACAAGGCGTGAAGCTGCAACACATCAAGCCCCACGGCGCGCTCTACATGCATTTGGCCCGGGACCAGGAAGCGGCGCGGCTGCTGGTGGAAAACCTGCGCCAGCTGGAGCCCGAGCTGCTGCTGTATTGCATGCCCAACTCGGTGATCTGGCAGGTGGCTCGGGAGCTGGGCCAGCCAGTGATCCGCGAGTTCTATGCCGACCGCGACTACGACCTCAGCGGCTCCATCGTCTTCACCCGCCAGGTGCGCGCCCTGGACCCGGCCGCGGTGGCGGCCAAGGTGCTGCGCGCCTGCCAGACCGGCCTGGTGCGCACCGTCGAAGGCGAGGACCTGAGCATCGAATTCGACTCCATCTGCCTGCACAGCGACACCCCGGGCGCCCTGGACCTGGTCGAGGCCACCCGCACGGCGCTGGACCAGGCCGGCATCGAGGTGCGCGCACCGCGCTGAGCGCATCGAAAGCCTGCACATCGACAACAAGCACCGCGCACAGACGCGAGCCTCATCCGGTTTTTGAATTTTTGCCTGCCTTTCTACAACTATTCCAAAAGGAACAGACATGGCCGAACACAGTGTTATCACCCCCTTGCCGGGCACCTTCTATCGCAAGGCCACTCCCGAGTCGGCGCCTTTCGTCGAGGTCGGCGACCGCGTCAGCGCCGATACCGTGATCGGCCTGATCGAAGTCATGAAGCAGTTTTCCGAACTGACCGCCGGGAGCGCGGGCCAAGTCAGCGCCTTTATGGTGGAAGACGGTGATCCGGTGGAACCGGGTCAGGTCGTCGCGACGCTCGAACAGTGAGGGCCGGGGCATGACTCAAGCAATCAACAAGTTGCTGGTGGCCAACCGCGGCGAGATCGCCGTGCGCATCCTTCGCGCGGCCAAGGCCCTGGGCATTCCCACGGTTGCCGCGTGCAGCGAGGCGGATGCCGACTCCATGGCTGCACGTTTGGCCGATGAAGTGCAGATCATCGGCCCGGCGCGGGCCGACAAGAGCTACCTGAATGTCGAGGCCCTGCTGAGTGCGTTGCAGCGCAGCGGCGCCAATGCCGTGCACCCGGGCTATGGCTTTCTTTCCGAGAACGCCGGTTTTGCCGAGGCGGTGGTCGCGGCCGGGGCGATTTTCGTCGGTCCCAGTGCCGAAACCATCCGCCGCATGGGTGACAAGGCCGAAGCCCGGCGCACGGCGCAGGCGGCCGGGGTGCCGGTGGTGCCTGGCTCTCCAGGTGAACTCTTCGATTTGGAGGCCGCGCTCAAGGCCGCTGAAAGCGTGGGCTTTCCACTGTTGATCAAGGCCAGTGCCGGTGGTGGCGGGCGCGGGATCCGCCTGGCCCAGGACGTTGCGCAATTGGCCGAGGAGTTTCCTCGGGCGCAGCGCGAAGCCCAGACCGCGTTCGGCAATGGTGCGCTGTACCTGGAGCGTTTCATTGGCCGTGCCCGGCACATCGAAGTCCAGGTACTGGGCGATGGCCAGCACGCGGTGCACCTGTTCGAGCGCGAATGCTCGTTGCAGCGGCGGCGGCAGAAAATCTTCGAAGAAGCGCCGTCGCCGGTGCTCAGCGCCGCGCAGCGCGAGCAGTTGTGCAGCAGCGCCGTGCGCCTGACCCAAGCCTTGGGTTACCAGGGCGCTGGCACCCTGGAATACCTGTATGACGACAGCACCGGCGAGTTCTTCTTCATCGAGATGAACACGCGGATCCAGGTCGAGCACCCGATCAGCGAGCTGATCACCGGCATCGATCTGGTCCAGGCCATGTTGCGCATTGCCGGGGGCGAGCCCCTGGGGTTGCGCCAGAGCGACATCCAGTTCAATGGCGCGGCCTTGCAGATGCGCCTGAACGCCGAAGACCCGGCGCGGGATTTCTTCCCCAGCCCGGGCCGGGTGGAGCAACTGATCTGGCCGCAAGGGCCGGGAGTGCGGGTCGATAGCCACCTGTACCCGGGCTATGCTGTGCCGCCGTATTACGACTCGCTGCTGGCCAAGCTGATCGTGCACGGAGCTGATCGCGACGAGGCCCTGGCCCGGGCAAGGCTGGTCGTGGAGCAGACCACCCTGACCGGCATGGCCAGTACCTTGTCGCTGCACCGTGAACTGCTGGCCGAACCCTGGTTGCAGCAGGCCGATTTTCACACCGCAACCCTGGAAACCTGGCTGGCCGCGCGCCGCGCCGGAGGTGTCGCATGAGCCAGCCGATCCGCTACAGCTTTGGTGCCGACGAGCACCTGTTTGCCGAAGTCAGCGACAGCATGTCCCTGGAGGCCTTCTTCAAGGGCATGGCGGTGACCCGCGCCGTGGAGCGCCTGGAGTTGGATGGGGTGCTGGATGTGTGCCTGGCCAATGCCTCGTTCCAGATTCGTTTCGACCCGGATCGCATCGCTCCGCAGGTTCTGCTGGAGGCGGTGCAGCAGGCCGAGGCCGGGGCGGTGGCCGAGCGCAGCCTGCACACCCGGATCATCGAGATCCCGGTGCTCTACAACGACCCCTGGACCCATGAAACCCTGATGCGCTTTCGTGACCGGCACCAGGACCCCAGCGCCACGGACCTGGAGTACGCGGCGCGGATCAACGGTCTGGCGGACGTCGAGGCGTTCATCGCCGCCCACAGCGGCGCGCCCTGGTTCGTCTCCATGGTGGGCTTCGTCGCCGGGTTGCCGTTCATGTTCCAGATGGTCGAACGTGAACGGCAGCTGCAGGTGCCCAAGTACCTGCGGCCACGCACCGATACGCCGAAACTGACCCTGGGTCATGGCGGCTGTTTCGGCTGCATCTACTCGGTACGCGGCGCCGGCGGCTACCAGATGTTCGGCGTCACCCCGGCCCCCATCTACGACCCGCAGCAGCAACTGGCTTACCTCAAGGCGCACATGGTGTTCTTCCGTCCGGGGGACATCGTGCAATTCAAACCCATCGATCGTGAGGCTTACGATCAGGCGGTGGCCGAGGTCGAGGCCGGGCGCTTCGATCTGCGCATCCGTGAGGTGGAGTTTTCCCTGGATGCCTTTCTCGCCGACCCGGTCGGCTATCCCAAGTCGCTGCAGGAGGTGCTGGCATGATCAAGGTCATCAAACCGGGCCTGGCCACATCGGTGCAGGATCTGGGTCGCGAAGGTTTCTATCACCTGGGGATTCCGCCGTCCGGGGCCCTGGATCAGTACGCCCTGAGCGCAGCCAACCAGCTGGTGGGCAACCCGGCAGGCGCGGCCGGGCTGGAATGCACCTTGCTCGGGCCGGAGCTTGCGTTCAGCGCCGACGCCCTGGTGGCGGTCTGCGGCGCCCACATGACTCCCAAGCTCGATGGCGTGGACATGCACCTGGACACCGCCTTTGCGGTCAAGGCCGGGCAAGTGCTGCGTTTTGACTTTCCCAAGGCCGGGGCCCGGGCCTACCTGGCGGTGGCCGGTGGCATCGATGTGCCGCTGGTGCTGGGCAGTCGTTCGACCTATGCCCTGGGCGCCCTCGGTGGTTTCCAGGGCCGGCGTCTGGCGGCCGGGGATGAACTGCCGGTGGGCGTCGCCAGCGGCAAGGGCCGACCCGGTGCCAGCCTGCCCATGGCGCTGCGCCAATCCCTGGGCGGCGAAATCACCCTGCGGGTGGTGCCGGGCCTGTACTACGAACGCTTGAGCGAGGCGGCCAAGGTCAGCTTCTTCGCCGAACCTTGGACCGTGGGTTCGGAGGCGGACCGCATCGGCTATCGCTTCAAGGGGGGCAGCGCCTTGAGCTTCCAGCCCCGGGAGCAGCCGTTCGGCGCCGGTTCCGATCCGTCGAACATCGTCGACAGCTGCTACCCCATCGGCTCGATCCAGGTACCGGCGGGGCTGGAGCCCATTGTCCTGCACCGGGACGCGGTGTCCGGTGGCGGCTACGCCATGATCGGCACGGTGATCAGCGCCGACCTCGACCTGATCGGCCAGATGCAGCCCAACCAGAAGGCCCGCTTTGTCGCGGTGACCCTCGAAGAAGCGCTGGAGGCTCGGCGCTCCTACAAGAAAAAGCTCAGCTGTCTGAGCAAACTGTTTCCTTCCTGATTCTGCCCGCCGCATCGCGCGGGCCATGCCAAACGGTAGGCCAACGCCGCACTTCGGTGCGGTGACGGCTGCCCGCGCTTCAACCCTTGATCGGTTCTGGAGTTCACGCATATGGCAGCTTTATCGCAAGCGAATCAAACCGGGCAGACCCCGGCCAATGTGGCCCTTCCCAGCGAGGCCCGGATGGGCCGACTGTCCCTGACCATGGCCTGGTGGGCGGTGTGCAGCGCGATGTTCTACATCGTCGTCGGCGCCTCCCTGGCCTTGTCCTACGGCACCCGCAATGCCTTGATCGGCATGCTCCTGTCGGTGCTCAGCTATGGCCTGGTGAACAGCGTGCTCAGCCGCTTCGCCATGCGCAGCGGGCTCTCGGTGGCGCTGTTCTCGCGGTTGCTGTTCGGCAGCACCGGGGCTTGCCTGGCGACCCTGATCTTTTTCTCCACGGCCATCTACTACGCGGTGTTCGAAGGTTCGGTGATCGCCGTGGCGCTCCATCATCTGTACCCGCAACTGCTGTACCCGCTGGCGGCCTTGCTGGTGGTGCTGTACAGCGTGCCGCTGATCCTGGGCAGCGTGCAGCGCTGGCTGGACAAGCTCAACGGCGTGCTGTTGCCGGTGTATCTGGGGGGCTTGCTGTTCGCCGTGGGCCTGTCCATCAGCCGTTATGGCTACCAGCCGCAATGGCTGGATTTCGGCCCGGCCAATCCCGGCAATACCGGCTGGTGGGATTGCTTCGTGGCCTACATGGGGGTGTGGATCCTGATGCTGTTCACCTTCGACTACGCGCGTTTCGGCAAGCCCGAGGACGCCGGCTACCACGGTCGCTGGAACTTCGGCATGCCGTTCTACGCGGTGACCTTTCTGCTCAACGGCGCCGCGGGGATCTACCTGGTGAGCAGCATTCCCCATGAGGGCGCGCTCAATGAAGTCTCGGTGGTGATGGCGATCCTGCAGTTGATGGGGCTCTGGGGGCTGTTGTTCGTCTGGGCCACGCAAACCCGGATCAACACTGCCAACTATTACTTGGCGACCCTGAACATGCAGGCATTCTTCGGCCGCTTCGGCCTGCGCGGTTCCTACCTGATGTGGGCGCTGGCGGTGGGAGTCATCGTCTACGGCCTGATGCTGGCGGATGTGTTCGCCTACCTGCTCAAGGCCCTGGCCTATCAGGGGATCTTCGTGGTGGCCTGGGTCGGCGTGGCCCTGGCGCAGATCCTGCTGGGGCGTACTGATGTGGCGGCGATTGATCGCGTGGCGGCCTTCAACCCGGTTGGGCTGACGGCCTGGTTCGGCGGTACGGCCCTGGGCCTGATGCTGATGGGGGCGGGGGGCGGCCTGGCGAGTTTCTCGGCGCCGCTGACCGGGGTCCTGGCGTTTACCTTGCAGGCCGGGCTCGCCAGTCGCTTGCACAGCCGCCTGCCCGCCGCCGGCTGAGCGGGCGACCGGGCAGGCGCTGGCTGATCAGAACAGCTGAGTGAACAGCCAGTACAGGCTGCCGGACAGCAGGATCGCCGCCGGCAGGGTCAAGACCCAGGCCATGGCCAGGTTGCGGATGGTGCGCATCTGCAACCCGCCGCCATTGGCCACCATGGTCCCGGCCACCCCCGAGGACAGCACGTGGGTGGTCGACACCGGCAGGCCGAACATGTCCGCCGCGCCGATGGTCAGCATGGCCACGGTTTCCGCCGAGGCGCCCTGGGCGTAGGTCAGGTGGGTCTTGCCGATCTTCTCGCCGACGGTCACCACGATGCGCTTCCAGCCGACCATGGTGCCCAGGCCCAGGGCGATGGCCACGGCGATCTTCACCCACAGCGGGATGAAGCGGGTGGCGTTGTCGATCTGTTGCTTGAACAGTTGCAGCTTGTCCCGGGTGTCCTGGTCGAAGTGGCCGACCTGGTTCTTGTCCATCAGGCGGATGGCTTCGCTGGTCAGGTACATGTCGTTGCGCACGTTGCCCATGGCTTCGGCGGGCACCTTGGCCAGCGAGCCGTAGCCCTTGACCTCGGCACCGATGGCGCCGGTCAGGGCGGCCAGGGCGGGGATCAGCTCCGGCGTCGCTTGCTTGCTGCGCATGTACTCCGAGAGCACAGCGCGAGGATCGGCCGGGGCCGGTTGCGGGGCGCTCTTGATCAGGGCTTGCTGGGTGACCTCGGCCACCGCGGCAAATTGCAGCGACTGGTCGGCGGGCATGGTGCGGTTCAGGGCATAGGCCATGGGCAGGGTGCCCACCAGGATCAGCATGATCAGGCCCATGCCTTTCTGGCCATCGTTGGAGCCATGGGCGAAGGACACCCCGGTGCAGGTCAGGATCAGCAGGCCGCGAATCCACCACGGTGGCGGCGCGTCACCCTTGGGCGCCTTGTACAGGGCGCGGTTCTTGACGAACAGGCGCAGGGCCAACAGCAGCAGGGCGGCAAACACGAAGCCGATCAGTGGCGAGAACAGCAGGGCGTAGCCGACCTTGGTGGCCTGGCTCCAGTCCACCCCGCTGGTGCCGTCGCGGCCGTGCATCAGTGCGTTGGCCACGCCGACGCCGATGATCGAGCCGATCAACGTGTGGGACGAGGAGGCCGGCAGCCCCAGCCACCAGGTGCCGAGGTTCCACAGGATGGCGGCGATCAGCAGGGCGAAGATCATGGCGAAGCCGGCGGAGGAGCCTACTTGCAGGATCAGCTCCACCGGCAGCAGGGCGATGATGCCAAAGGCCACCGCGCCGCTGGACAGCAGCACCCCGAGGAAGTTGAACAGGCCGGACCAGACCACCGCGAACTGCGGCGGCAGCGAGTGGGTGTAGATCACCGTGGCCACGGCGTTGGCGGTGTCGTGGAAGCCGTTGACGAACTCGAAGCCCAGGGCGATCAGCAGCGCCACCCCCAGCAGCAGGAACGGGGTCCAGGTGGTGACCGTGGTGCCCAGCTCGTGCATGTCGTGCACCAGGCTATAGGCGGTGAACAGCAAGCCCATGGCCAGCACGGCGAAGAAGATCACCAGGGTGAAGGGGCTGGGTTTCTTATCCAGTTGCGGTTTGACGTCGGGGCTGGGAGACGCGGCAGTCAGTGACGGGGTGGCCATTGCCGGACAATCCTTTGGCGGAAGAGGAGTGTCGCCCATGATCGTAGCCAAATGTTACAGACAGACTGCCTCAGATCATGGTTTGCGCGATTGAGGCGTTCCGTTGATCCGATCCAGCCCGCGCCGTCGTCGTGCTCAGTAGTCCTGGCGTTTGCGGAAGGCCCAGCGCCCGGCGATCAGGGTGAAGGTGGCCACCAGCGCCACCAGGATCCAGAAACCCTCCGGGTCGCCGGAAAACGGAATGCCGCCGACGTTCATGCCGAAAAAACCGGCGATGATGTTGATCGGCAGCGCCAGCACCGTGACCACGGTCAGGGTGAACAGGGTGCGGTTGGTCTGTTCGTTGAGGTTGGCGGCGATCTCTTCCTGCAGCAGTTTGATCCGCTCCCCGAGGGCCGTGAGGTCGTTGATGATCAGGGCGAACTCTTCGGTGGATTTGCGCAGTTCCTTGACGTCTTCCTTCTGCAGCCATTGCGGCGGGCGGTTGAGCAGGCGCAGCAGGGAGCCCGGCTCCAGGGCCAGCAGGCGTTGCAGGCGCACCAGCACCCGGCGCATGGCCCCCAGTTCGGCGCGGTTGCTGGAAACCCGGGCGGCCAGGAGCTGATCCTCGATCTGGTCGACGCTGAGGCTGGTCTTGCGCACGATCTGGGTCAGCACCTCGCCTTGGTCGCGCAGCAGGTGCACCAGCAGTTCCAGGGGCGAGCGAAAGCGTTCGCCGGCCTTGACCGAGGAGCGCAGCTTGTCCACCGAGTGCAGGGGTTGCAGGCGCGCGCTGATGATCAGGTTGCTGCGCACGCAGACCCACAGGGTGGAGATGTCCGAGGACACCATGCTGCTGAAGTTGAACACCACGTCGTTGACCACCGCCAGGAGGGCCGAGTCGACATGTTCTATGCGAGTCGAGCGCGAGCCTTCGTGCAGGGCTTCGAAGAACTCCTCGGGCAGTTGCAGGTGGGCCTTCATCCAGCGCTCGCAGGCGGCGTGGGCCAGGTTCAGGTGCAGCCAGAGGAATTCATCGCTGTCCTGGGGGTGTTGCAGGGCTTGCAGGGCCTTGGCCGAATCCAGTTCATGACCGCGTTCGCCGGGGCGAAAGCTGAAACCGTAGAGCAGGCCAAACAGATCGGAATCGCGGTGACTCTGGTCGAGGCTGTGGTTCATGGGGTCTCGCAGGAGGGACAGTGCCTGGCGCGGGTTTCACAGGTTCACTTGGGCCCCATCATGGCAAGGCTTTTTGACAGTTTTGTGACGTTTCAACGTGCACAATCCGCGGCGCCATACCGGTGGTCGGCAGCGCTCAAGAATGGATTGCGCATGCCGATCACGCTCACATGCAATGCGCATTCGATTTTCCTCGAATGCTCCTGACAGGGAAGTTCGGACCTACGCATGCCCTTGGTGGGCCTGCTCTATCCCTGTCATGAGATCTTCTCGATGTTTTTGCAAAAATCCCTGAGAGCGCAAATTCTTGCCCTGCTGAGCGGTAGCCTGATTGCGATGCTGTTGATCGCCCTGGCGTGTTTTCAATTGCTGTCCGGTGGCGTGCAGAGCTACCGCGAGCTGATCGACGGCCCGCTGCGCAGTTCGCAGCTGATCGACGAGGCCAACCTGCAGTTCAAGAGCCAGGTGCAGGAGTGGAAGAACGTGCTGCTGCGGGGCAAGCAGCCCCAGGAACTGAACAAGTACTGGCAGCAGTTCGAAGATCGTCAGCGGGATGTGCAGAACATTCTCGGCCAGCTGGTCCAGACCCCGGGTCTGGATCCGGCCCTCAAGAGCCGGGTGCAGCGTCTGGCCGAAGAGCATCGCCTGCTCGGTGCGGCCTATCAGAAGGGCCGTGACGCCTATGTGGCCCAGGGCGCCGACCCCAGCGCCGGGGACGCCGCGGTCAAGGGCGTGGACCGCGCCGCCAGCGAGCAGATGAGCGAGTTGGTAACCCAATTGCGCAAGCACGGTGAGCAGCAGTCGCGGGACATCAGCGCCGCCGCCGACCGCACGGTGTGGCTGGGCATTCTGGTGATGCTGGGCTCGGGTCTGCTGATCGGCCTGCTCAGCCTGTGGCTGGTCAACCGCAGCCTGGTCCAGCCGATTCGCCAATTGATCGACTACGTGGCCCAGCTCAGCCGTGGCCAGTTCGCCGAGCGCGTGGCCAGCGAGCGTCAGGACGAGTTGGGCAAGCTGGCGGCCGCCGCCAACACCCTGCGCGACTTCCTGGCCCAGACCTTCAGCAGCCTGCAGCGCAGCGCCTCGGACCTGGACAGCTCCAGCGGCGAGCTCAATGCCATCGCCACGCTGATGTCCCAGGGCACCAACGAACAGTTCAGCCGCACCGATCAGGTGGCCACGGCGATGAACGAAATGTCCGCCACCGCCCAGGAAGTGGCACGCCACGCCGCCGACGCCGCGCGCGCCGCGGATGATGCTGACCAGTCGGCGCAGCAGGGCGAGCAGGTGATGCAGAGCACCATCCACAGCATCACCCAGATGCGCAGCGAGATCGCCAACACCGCGACGGTGATCCGTCGCCTGGAAGCCGACAGCGGGCGTATCGGCAAGGTGCTGGAAGTGATCCAGGGGATTGCCGAGCAGACCAACCTGCTGGCGCTCAATGCCGCTATCGAAGCGGCCCGGGCCGGTGAGGCCGGGCGTGGATTCGCCGTGGTCGCCGATGAAGTGCGCAGCCTGGCGCAACGCACCGCGGCGTCGATCATCGAGATCAACCAGATCATCCACAGCGTGCAGACCGGCGCGGTGGACGCGGCCCAGGCCATCGAGAGCGGCCAGTCGCGCAGCGAGCAGAGTGTGCAGCAAGTGACCGAGGCCGGGGCCATGCTCGAACGCATCACCCAGGCCGTGGAGGCAATCCGCGACATGAACCGGCAGATCGCCACCGCCGCCGAGGAGCAGACCTCGGTGGCCGAGGACATCTCGCGCAACCTCACCGAGATCACTTCGATTGCCAGTACCAATCTCGACAATGTCCAGCGCACCGAGGCGGCGAGCCGTGACCTGCATGGTCTGTCGGGTCAGTTGAACGAGGTCACCTCGCGTCTGAGTGCCTGACGCCGGTCATCCTGTATCGGCCGGCTTACCAGGCCGATACACGATCACTCTCAAGTGGCGGGTGGCGGTGTCGATGACCGGTTATCTTTCCCGAACCAGGACGCACGCCATGGTCAGCATCACGTCGATTTCCATCAGCCAGACCCCGGTCACCCCGAGCAAGACCCGGATTGACGCCAGCGCCAGCGACAGCAGCGCCACCACTACCGGCAGCGCCACCGACGTCGGCGCTGCCGACAAGGCGCCGGCTGCGGGCGGGGACAGCACCAGCAGCGAAGACTCCAGCAGCGATACGGTGAAGGAGCTGCGCAAGCAGATCGCGGAGCTGCAAAAGCAGTTGCAGGAGCAGCAACAGCAGCTGCAAGCGGCGCAGAACAGCCAGGACAGTGCCGACGCCAAGGCGGCGGCGGTGGCGGCGGCCCAGGCTCAGGTGGCCACCACCAGCGCCTCCCTGCAAACCGCGACGGCGGCCCTGCTGCAGGCGTTGCAGGAGTCGGAGAGCGGTGCTTCGGGGTCGCTGCTCAGCACCACGGCCTGATTGCTTTTTCATGCCCCACGGCACAAGGCCGCGCTCCCGAAACGGGGCGCGGCCTTGTGCCGTATGGCGGGTTAGTGATCTTGCTTGTTGCTCAGGACCTGGCCGGTCTTGGCGTCCAGATCCACGTCCCACTCGATGCCTTTGCTGTCGCGCAGTTCCACCTGGTAGACGTAGGCGCCGGTGGCGGTCTGTTCCAGCTCGGTGTCGGTGATGCTGGCGGCGGTGGTGCCGGGGTGCTGGGCCAGGGCGGCCTGGTTGAGTTTTTCCAGGTCCATGATGGCGCCGGACTTGAGCAGGCCCGGGATCAGGTCCGGGCGGACATCGGCCTGGGCCAGGCCGGCGGTCAGGGTCAGGGCGGCAGCGGCGAACAGGGCAGAGAACTGTTTCATGGTGTTGATTCCTTGGCGTGATGGCTTTCGATGGGCACAGGTTAGCCAGTGCAACTTAATTCACCCTTAAATCAGCGCAGTGTTTGCGTCGTTTGTTCAAGCCGGGGGCCGGGCGACACCGGCAAGCTGGTTTCTCCCTTGTTAAGGAGACACCTTGAATGAAACGCATGCTGGCATGGTTGTACGGTCCCTTGATGCTGGGCGGATTCATCGCCGGCGGGGTGTATTGGATGGGTGACGGGCAGGCGTCTGCGCTGGGTTTGCTGGTGCTGTTCGCCGGGGCGCTGCTGGTGTCGTTCCTGGCGGAATGGGCATTGCCTTACGAGCCGGCCTGGAACCGCTCTCAGGGCGACCGGTTGCGCGATGGCTTGCACGCACTGGTCAATGAAAGCCTGAATGCCCTGGGGTTGCTGGCCTTGCCGGGGTGGGTGGCATGGCTGGGCTGCGATGGCCTGTGGCCTCGGGACTGGCCGCTCTGGGGGCAATTGCTGCTGGCGATAGTGATCGCCGATGGCGGGATCAGCCTGGCCCATTACGCCAGTCATCGCTGGGCCTGGCTGTGGCGCCTGCATGCGGTGCACCACAGCGTGCAGCGCCTGTACGGTTTCAACGGTCTGCTCAAGCACCCTCTGCACCAGATGCTGGAGGCCTCGGCGGGGTTGCTGCCGCTGGTGCTGCTGGGCATTCCGCTGCCGGTGGCGCAGCTGCTGGCCCTGGCCATCGGCATTGCCTTGCTGTTGCAGCATTCCAACGTCGATATGCGCATGGGACCGCTGCGGCGGGTGTTTGCCTGGGCTCCGGTGCATCGCTTTCACCATATGAAGTATGGCCGCGCCGGCGATGTGAATTTCGGGCTGTTCTTCAACCTCTGGGACTGGCTGTTGGGCACCGGGTTCTATCGCGACGACTACTCGATGCGCCAAGGCGATCTGGGTATTGGCAGTCGGCCCGACTACCCGCTGGCGTATTGGCCGCAGTTGCTGGAGCCGTTCAAGGTTCAGCGCTATGTGGTCGAGCCCAAGGTGCCTGCCGCGTTGCGGCGCTCGGTCAATCCAGCAGGCGAGGCCTGAGGGTTTTCAGGGCCTGACCGGCGGTGACTCCGAACAGCGCTTTCAGGGTGCGGGAGAAGTGCGCGCTGTCGGCAAAGCCGGCGCCATGGGCGGCCTGGGCCACGGGCTGGCCGTCGAGCAGCAGGGCCATGGCCAGGCGCAGACGCCGCCAGAGCACCAGGCGCCGCACCGGCAAGCCGACGTCGCGGGCGAACAGGCGCTCCAGCTGGCTCAGGGAGACGTGGGCCTGGGCCGCCAGTTGCGTCGCCACCACCCTGCCTGCGAGCGCGACATCCAGGGCCTGCAGGGCCCGCGCCACACGCCGGTCGGCCAGGGGCTGGCGCGGGCAGGCGCGCAGCGCCGCCACAAGCGTGGGCAACGAGGGACGCACGTTGTGGACACAGGCCAGCAGGTCTGCGGCCGCAATTGACAACGGCTCGGCATAGACCGTGAAGGCGTTGTCGGGCGCCTGCACAATGGCATGCCGCTGCAGGGCCTGGATCACCAGGAAGTGCCCGCTGTGGGGCATGCCGTCGAGCTCCAGCGTCACCGGTTGCTCGGGGGCGATGATCAGCTGATGGGCGTAGTGGGCATGGGGCGCGGTGCGCCCCATGGCGCCTTGAATCAGGCCGAAGTCACGCCCCAGCCAGAGCTCGCCGCTCCAGTGCAAGACCGACATTCAGTAACCGCTGGCCTCCAGCAGTTGGGCCACGCTGGCGTTGGCCGGACGCTTGAAGTACTTGAGCAGCTCGGCGCTGCGGTTGGTGAAGATACCGTCGACCCCGGCGTCCATGGCTTTCTTGAAGTCCACTGGTTCATCGAGGGTGTAGGCGTGCACCAGCAGGCCCTGATCGTGGGTGTACTGATTCATCCAGGGTTGCACCAGATCCGCGTAGCTTTGCTCGCCGCCCGCTGTCAGGGCCGTGGAGGGACCGGTGCCAATGGCGCCCTGGGCCTTGGCGTAGTCGATCCAGCGCTTGAATTCGCCCGGGTCCTTGGGTTGTTGCTTGGCGTAGTAGGCCGCCTTGTCGGTTTCGCCGCTGTCGGCGAAGGTCACGCTGGACGCCGGTTCGATGCTGCCGGCTCCGACCCACAGCAACAGCACCTTGGGCACCTGGGGCATTTCCTTGTGCAGCAGTTGCAGGCTGTGCTTGTCGAAGGTCTGCAGCACCACCTTGCCTTGGCCCTGGCCCACGGCCAGCTCGCTCTTGGCCAGCTTGGAGCCCGCCGGGCTCAGCCAGCCGCGATCCTGGAGCTTTTCCTTGAGTTCGTGCTCGATGCCGGGGAACAGCTGCGGCTCCTTGGTTTCGATGTACAGCCCGGGTTTGTGTTGCGCGCTGCCTTGGGCGATGTCGATGATCTCGTCCAGGGTCAGGATCTTCAGGCCGGCAAAGCCCGGCCGGGCGCGATCCGGGTGGGCCTGGTTGAACCAGCTGCCGGCGTCGAGGCTTTTGAGCTCGGCCAGGGTGAAGGCATTGGGCGGGCTGTCCTTGCGCTCGGGGAATTTCTGCGCCACGTCGGTGGTGCGTAGCAGGTTGTTGTCATGCAGGGCGAAGAGCACGCCGTCCTTGCTGCGTTGCAGGTCCAGCTCCAGATAGTCCGCCCCCAGATCCCGGGCCAGGCGGTAGGCCGCCGCCGTGGACTCGGGGGCATCGAACGAGGCGCCACGGTGGGCGATCACCGCTGGCTGGGGGATGCCCAGGCGCGCCGCCAGGGCATTCGGATCCGGCTGTTCAGCGGCCTGGGCCAGGCCGCAACCGAGCATCAGGCCCAACATCAGGGCGCAAGGAGTGAAGGTCGCAGGCATGCTCGAAATCCTTTCGTGGAGGCGGGGGCAAGGTCCTATCTTTTAGCAACACAATGACGCTTGTGCTATCTCCCGGGCGACATAAATCCTTCTCATGCGCATCAGTCAGGGTTTTTTCCGGCGCTTTGCAGTACTCTTGGGCGCGCAGTTTCCCCAGCAGAGGGAAGCCTCAACACAGTCCTTTCCTTGCCTCGCGTGTAGACCATCGATCACCCAGTCCTGCGGGACTTACCGTGAGGTTTACCATGAGCATCACCTCTGAACTCATCTGCCAGGCCGCCGACCAGCTCAAGGGTTTTGTCGGTTTCAATCGCAAGACCGGGCGTTACATCGTGCGTTTCAGCGAAGACTCCTTCGGCATGGATGTGGCCGACGACGCCATAGTGCCGGCCAGCGAATTTGTCTGGGCGCCGGTGTCCGATCAGGCCATGAGTCTGAAACGCGAGCAGATCCAGTTGTTGCTGGACCAGAACATCGACGACCGGATCAACATCAGTGAACCGCTGCGGGTCTATATGCGCCGTAGCGATCTGCCGGAAATCCAGGCCGTGCGCAGCCTGTTGCCGACGGCTCAGGATTGATCCGGCGGCAGGCCTGGACCGCTGTGGACCGCGGTTCGGGCCTGTGCTTGAGGGCGCACAGCGTAGGCCCGTTCGACCTTGCCGACCCGGGTATGAGCGTACTGGTACCAGTCGTTGCGTCCGCGCTCGCGGATGGCGCTGTGTTCGGCGTGGTGCTTCCACGCCAGGATGGCCGCCTCACTGCTCCAGTAGGACACGGTGATGCCGAAACCGTCCGCGCCCCGGGCCGATTCGACCCCGAGAAAGCCCGGTTGCCGACGCGCCAGTTGCAGCATGCGCTCGGCGGCCTGATCGTAGTCGGGGTCCGCGGCGCCGCGTTGGGAGCTGAAGATCACCGCGTAGTAGGGCAGGGCGGGTGTCTGGCCGATCATCCTCGGGCCTCCAGGCAGGCATTGAGCAGGGCGCGGACCAGGGGCGGGGTCTGGCCCTTGAGAGCCGCGCGCTCGGGCTGGAACAGGGTGGCGACGAAAAATGGATGATCGTCGAGCTCCACGGCGCGCAGGTCCCCCAGGCGGTCATGGCCGCTGGCGCGCAGGGCGCCAGCGAGCAGGGGCCCGGCAAAGTCCGGATTGACGCCGTAGCGGCAGCGATAGCCTTCCTCGATGCGTTGGGTGCCATAGGCCTCGGCGATCCGACTGCCGTCTTGCAGCTCGATGCCCTCCCGGGCCTCCACCAGGGCGCAGCTCAAAGGGGTGAGCAGCGCGCGCTGGGCATCGGGGGCGATTTCGCCGTGTTCGGCATCGGCCCAGCCCAGCACGTTACGCGCGTATTCCAGGACCGCATGCTGAAAGCCGCCGCAGGTGCCGAGGAAGGGGCGCCGTTGCTCCCGGGCCACGCGGATCGCCAGCAGCGCGCCATGGATATTCAGGTACGGGCTGCCGGGCACGCACCAGATGGCGTCGAAGCCTTGCAACCGATGTTCGTCGGTCAACTCAGGAGTGGCCAGCCATTGCACGTCGAGGGTGATGGCGGCGTCGGCTGCAGCCCGAGCCAGGGCCAGGGGAATGGCCTGGTGCGCGGTGATCTGTGGGTCGTGATCCCCCACCAGGGCGATGCGCAGGGTGGGTGGCGAGGCGGGTGCTTGCATGGGCTTCTCCGGTCAGGGGGCTGGCTTGTCGATTGCCTGGGGCCACTATAGATTGGCGTCCACGCAATCAATATTGGCGTTTACCCAAGTGATCAATGCAGCAGCGCACTATCAGCTGGAATACCCCGATCTGTCGCTGGTCCTGGCCCTGGTCCGTGGCGGCTCCCTGGCCCGTGCCGCGGCCCTGCTCAAGGTGGATGTTTCTACGGTGTTTCGTGCCGTGCGTCGCCTGGAGGCCGGGCTCGGTCAGCAACTGTTCGACAAGAGCCGTGCCGGCTACCTGCCCACCAGCCTGGCCCAGGCCCTGGCGCGGCAGGCTGAACAGGCGGAACAGGCCCTGGAGGCGGCGCGGATCGGTGTGGCCCAGGGCGGCGAGGTGATCAGCGGCACGGTGCGCCTGACCTGTACCGACTCGGTGTTGCAGGGCCTGTTGCTGCCGGCCCTGGCGCAGTTCATGCCCAAGTACCCGGCGCTGGTCATCGAACTGTGCACCTCGAATGATTTCGCCAACCTCAACCGCCGCGATGCGGACATCGCCGTGCGCCTCACCGCGACGCCTGCGCAGCATCTGGTGGGGCGCTGCCTGGGGGCGGTGACGTATCGGGTGTGCACCAGCCCGGCGTATCGGCAGCGGGTCGATTGCACCGATCTGGCGCGGGTGGCCTGGATTGCCCCGGATGACTTTCTGCCGGACCACCCCACGGTGGTTTGGCGCCGTCAGCAGTGGCCCGGTGTGCAGCCCAGTTATCGCTGCAACAGCATGCTGGCGGCGACCGAGCTGGTGCGGGCCGGCCTGGGGGTGGCGGCCTTGCCCGACTTTCTCCTGGGCGGTGGCGATCTGGAAGCCCTCGGCGAGCCCCTGGAGCATGCAACCGCCTTGTGGCTGTTGACCCGCCCGGACTGTCGGGCCCTGCGCTCGGTGGTGACGCTGTTCGATGAGCTGGGGCGTCATCTGCGCTGGCCCTGAACAGTTCAGGCCGCTGGTGGCTCCTTGCGGACGAAGTGCGCGTGCATCTCGCTGGTGAGGTTCTCGATGCGTTCGCTCAGTTGCTTGGTCATTTCCGTGAGGCGGGTGTTCTGCTCCAGCAGTGCCAGCAACTGCCCGGTGGTGTGCTCGGCCTGGGCCTGGCGTTCGCTGTTGGCGATGGCCAGGGCTTCGCGGTGCTGGGCGTCGGCGTCGGACTGGGCCTTGTCGCGGGCGGCCTGGCGGGTCTGGGCCAGCAGGATCAGTGGCGCGGCATAGGCCGCCTGCAGGCTGAAGGCCAGGTTCAGAAGGATGAAGGGGTAGACGTCGAACTGCGTGACGCCGCTGAGGTTGAGGGCGATCCAGATCACCACGATCAGGGTTTGTGCTCCGAGAAAGGTCGGGGTGCCGAAGAAGCGGGCAAAGGCCTCGGCCTTCAAGGCGAAGGCATCGTTGCCGAAGGTGGGGGCCAGGTGTGCGTGGGCGCGGTGAAAGCGCAGGTGATCGGGGACCGGGGTGGTTTTCTTCGGCGTGTCGCTGGAACTCATGATGGCCTCCGCCAGGCTCTGGGACGTGAGGCCACTATAGTCTTCAAGGCTGTGCCCCGACGTCATTATCGACGCCGGGAACACCTGCCCTCACAACGCATCGCGTTCGTTGGCGAACATGCTCACCGCTTGCACCGCGTCACTGGCGCCATCGCGAATCTGCAGGATCGCGGTGCCGGCCTGATCCGCCAGTTGCACGCCCTTGGCCGCCCGTTCCCGGGTGCCGTCCATGCTCTTGATGGCTTGCAGGGTTTCGTTCTGGATCATGTCGATCATGCTGGCGATTTCCGCGGTCGAGCCGCTGGTGCGCGCCGCCAGTTGGCGAACCTCATCGGCCACCACGGCAAAGCCGCGACCCTGTTCTCCGGCCCGAGCGGCCTCGATGGCGGCATTGAGGGCCAGCAGGTTGGTCTGGTCGGCAATCCCGCGGATGGTGTTGACGATGGCGGTAATCTGCTCGGAACGTTCGCCCAGGCGGGCGATCAGGGTTGAAGAGTCCTCGATGTTATGGGCGATCTGGCGCATTTCACTGGCGGCCTGCTGGATCACGTCGGTGCCTTGCTCGGCGACTTTGCGGGTCTGCACCGAGATGTGATACGCCTGGCTCGCGCTGTGGGCGTCCTGCTCGTGTTTCTCCACTTGCTGGGTAACGTCTGCGGCGTACTTGACCACTTTGCACAGGCGTCCGCTGGCGTCGTAGACCGGGTTGTAGTTGGCTTCCAGCCACAGCGTGCGGCCGTGTTTGTCGATCCGTTCGAAACGGCCGTTGAAGAATTCGCCCTTGTTCAGGCGATTCCAGAAGTCCTGGTAGGCGCTGCTGTTGACCAGTTCGGGCTTGCAGAACATCCGGTGATGCTTGCCCTGGACCTGCGCCAGGCTGTAGCCCATGCGGCTGAGGAAGTTGGCGTTGGCGTTGATGATGCTGCCATCGAGGTTGAATTCGATCACTGCCATGGCCCGGTCGATGGCATCCAGCTTGTTGCGTGCTTCAGTCTCTTCCTGGATCCGGGCGGTGACATCCAGGGCGTACTTGACCACTTTGTACACCGCGCCCGAGGCGTCGCGGATCGGGTTGTAGCTGGCCTCCAGCCACAGGCTCTGCCCGGCGCTGCCGATTCGTTCAAAGGTTCCGGACTGGAACTGACCTTCTCTGAGTCGCGCCCACCATTGCTGGTAGTCGCTGCTGCGGGCGTATTCCGGGGTACAGAACAGGCGGTGAGGCTGGCCGATTACCTGGTCTTCGCGATAGCCCAGGGTCTTGAGGAAGTTGTGGTTGGCGCGCAATACGCAGCCTTGCAGATCAAATTCGATCACCGCCATGGAGCGCTCGATGGCCTCCAGCAGGCTCGATTGTTCGGCCACGGTGCGGTTCAGGGAGTCGATGGTCTTGTTGTGGCGGTTGAATAGCATGTGGGCAGGTGCTCTGTGGGAGAAACGTTGCGTCGATCCCTATTGAGTGCGCCGGTACGCCGAATGCTCCCCGGCGCTCGGCATTATCTGCTCAATGTCAGCGTTCCATGACTGACAGATACGTTCGCAGCGATGCAACGGGTCACGTTTCGTGCGCGTGTCGGTGGCCGCGTCAAGGGAGACGTAGCGGCTGCGAATCGATTTAGTTGGATTGATTGGCTTCGGTGGCGGCGGTTGCGGTTGAGGGCACTCGTTACTGCGAAGTGGCGGCATTATGATGGCAATTGCCTGGATAAATCCAAATAAACTTATACAAAAATGTTTTTTACTCCCTTTTTGTATAAGTTTTTTGGATTTTATGCCAATTGCGTTTGTGGCGCATAGCCGTTGGCATCGTTGCTGGCTATCCGGTTGCGTCCGGTTTTTTTCGCCTGGTACAGGGCTTGGTCCGCGGCATTGAGCCAGGTGGCCGGATCCTCGAAACCCGCGTCGAATGCGGCCAGGCCAATACTCAGGCTGACATTCAGTTCGCTCACTTGCGGGTGCCGGTACTGGCTGAAGACCCGGCGCAGGCGTTCCATGATATCGAGTGCCTGCTGCGGGCTCATGCGCGGCAGGATCACGCAGAACTCGTCGCCACCGTAGCGACCAGCGAGGTCGTCGTGGCGCAGGTTGCGTCGCAGTTCGTTGCTCAAGTGACGCAGGACGGTATCGCCAACGATGTGGCCGTAGGTGTCGTTGATCGCCTTGAAGTGGTCGATGTCGATCAGGGCGATGCAGGCTTGCATCTGCTGCTGTCGGCACTTGTGGAACTTGATGTGCAGCAGGTCCTTCCAGGAACCGTGGTTGAGCAGGCCGGTGAGGCTGTCGGTACGACTCAAGGCGCTCAGGGCGCGCTTGTGTTCGGACAGTTTGATCGCCAGGCGATAGCAGACCATTCCTACAGCCAGGGGATAGAGGGTGAGCATCGGCAGGCAGGCGTAGATCTGCAGCGGGCTGATAATTGCGGTGAAGTGGGCCCCGAACAGGGCCCAGGACAGCAGCACCCCGGTGCACTGGGCCAGGCTGCCGCGAATGAACAGGCGCAGGCCACCAGCAGCCACGTTGTTCATGGCCATCATCGAGAGGATGGTTACCGCCGGCAGTGGGTTGAACTGCATGGTCGCTGCCCAGAAACCGCCGAGCAGCGAGTCATACAGCAGATTGCGCCGCTCTGCCCGGTAGGGAAACGCCGAACGGGCGGACAGTTGATAGGCCAGGTGGGGCCAGATCAGGCCGTTGAACAACAGCAGGGCCCATATCCAGTCGGGCAGCGCCAGGGGGGCGAGTGCCGCGAGGACACTGATGCCACCGATGCCCAGGCCGATGATCCTTGGCCAATAGATGCGTCGGGCAAATGACAGCCCTTTGCCGCGTTGGTTTTCCATAAATTCCTGCACCAGATTTTGCACTGAAACACCGTGTGGTGTTTTTGCGGCATTGCCGTTTATCGGATCAGTCTGGTGAATATTGTCATTTATTCCACTAGGAATAATCAGTGTCCTTCGAAGCCATTTCACGGTGGCCGGGGCAGGGCATGCTGCTAGGTCGACCTCAATCAGGCCTGGTAGTGGCTGAGAAACATGTCCAGTGCCGATTCGATGACCCGGGTCTGCATGTCCGCTGTCAGGGGCGGTTGGCCCAGGGTGATCTGCGGCCAGAAAGCGAAGCTCTTGAGCAGCCCGTGCATCTGCTGGGCAGCGAACTCCGGGTCCAGCGGCTTGAGGCGACCGTCGGCCAGGGCGCTGCGGATCCACAGGGTCAGGCCTTCCTCCCGTTCACCGAGCCGCGCCACCATGTCCTGAGCCCGCTCCGGGGAATGGATGGCGGCAGCAATGGCCACTCGGGCCAGGTCCAGGAAGTTGTCGTCGGCCAGCAGTTGCAGCTTGGCCCGCAGCAGGGTTTGCAGTTGCTCGCGCAGGGGCCGGTCGGGGCGGTAGGCGACTTCCGCTTGGGCGCTGATACTGGCCCAGAGCTTGTGCAGGATCTCGGCGAACAACTCTTCCTTGCTTGGAAAGTGGTTGTACACCGTGCGCTTGGATACTCCGGCCGTGGCGGCAATCTTGTCCATGCTGGTGATGTCGAAGCCGCTGGCGCGGAATTCGCTGATCGCCGCCTGGATGATGGCATTGCGTTTAAGGTCGGTGAGGCGCTTCGGAGCTGTCATAAGTTGGGTTCGATCAGGGTGGGCGGCTAAATCAATCGGCAGTCTACTTCGTCTTAATCCTGTTGCAATGTAGAAACTACACTGTGTAGTGTAGTTCTCCTTCAGAACGATGATTGGCGGCTGATGCTTGCGTGCCTTGGCCAGTAGATCGTCCCGTAGAGCCACCTCGGAACCTTGCCGCGTTCCACGGAGTCCTTTCAATCATGGCCAATGTCTCGTCCAGCCTGATCCGCGCTTCTGGTCAGCCAACTTCTCGTCGGGAGCAGGGCGCCTTTCGCAACCATGCACCGGTGCGACGTGCCGGCTTCGGCAAAACCCTGCAGATCTTCTGGAACATGCTGTTCCACAAACCGCGCAACACCCGCCCGGCCGGGGCGATTCCGGTGCAGCCGTTGACCCCTGAGCAATTGCTGGCAGCGCCCAATCACAGCGTGTTTCGCCTGGGGCACTCCACCGTGCTGCTGAAGATGCGCGACAAGTTCTGGATCACCGACCCGGTGTTTGCCGAGCGGGCCTCGCCGGTGCAATGGGCCGGGCCGAAGCGCTTTCATCAACCGCCCATCAGCCTGGAGGCGCTGCCGGAGATCGAGGCGGTGATTCTGTCCCACGATCATTACGACCACCTGGACCACCAGACGGTGCTGACCCTGGCGGACAAGACCCGACACTTCCTGACCCCGCTGGGCGTAGGCGACACCCTGATCAAATGGGGCGTACCGGCGACCAAGGTCCGGCAGTTGGATTGGTGGCAGGGGTGCGACGTCGAGGGCATCCGTTTTGTCGCCACGCCGTCGCAGCATTTTTCCGGTCGTGGCCTGTTCGACGGCAACCGGACCCTGTGGGCCTCCTGGGTGATGATCGATGGGCCGACGCGGATCTTCTTCAGCGGTGATACGGGCTACTTCGACGGCTTCAAGCGCATTGGCCAGCAGTACGGTCCCTTCGACCTGACGCTGATGGAAACCGGGGCCTACAACGTCGAATGGCCCCACGTGCACATGCAGCCGGAGCAAACCCTGCAGGCCCATATCGATCTGCGTGGCCGTTGGCTGCTGCCGATCCATAACGGCACCTTCGACCTGGCCATGCATGCCTGGCACGAACCCTTCGACCGTATCCTGGCCCTGGCCTGGGAACGCAGCATCCACATCACCACGCCGCAGATGGGCGAAGCCTTCAGCCTGGCGCAACCTCAGCGGGGCGCCGCCTGGTGGTTGGAGGTGGATGGCGTTCCGGAGCTGATGGGCATCGAGTCCGCGTGAACCAGGACTGGCCACGAGGGTGGCCAGTTTCCTGATTCATCTGCTTTGGACTCGGTGTCGAGTGCCGGGGCGGTGTCGGTAGCTGCCCCGGGCCGTGGATCATTCGATCATGGCGTAGTCGGGGCGCTCCATCGGATTGGGGGTGGCTCCGCGGATGTTCATGCCGCGGCCAGGGGTGAAGCCGGGGAAGAACACCAGGCCTTGTGCTTCAAGGCAGAACGCCAGGGCCAGCCGAGTGACATCACGCACCTCGTAGCCGGCCTCAAAGCGCTGAATGGCTTGCACCGAGACGCTGGACTCACGGGACAGTCGGTCCATGTCCCAACCCAGCATGTCGCGGGCCTGGGCACAGTGCTGCGGAGTGAACTGATAAAGGGCGATACGTTCCAGGGTTATTTTCATCGCTACAGAGGCCATGGTTTTCTCCGGGAGGTTAGGCAGTGTGTTGGCTTGATACTGGTTATTTGTACAGTTGTTTTGCTGGCTGATCAAACTCAATTTCTGCCAACCCCCGAGCCTTTGGTCACAAGGTTTTACCTGGCAACGCAGCCTGCTGATTCAGGTAGGTGCTGGGGGATTGCCCCAGTACCCGGCGGAACATGGTGGAGAACGCCCCGGGGCTGTCATAGCCAAGGTCCAGCGCAATCCGGGTTACCGGTTCGGCGCTCGCCAACCGTGCCAGGGCCTGAATGACGCAGGCCCGTTGGCGCCACTGCACGAAGCTCATGTCGGTCTCTTGGCGAAACCAGCGGTTGAAGGTGCGCAGGCTGATATGCAGTCGTTCAGCCCACTGCTGGGGAGATTGACGGACATTGGGGTGAGCGAGAAAAGCCCGGCACAATTCCAGCAGTGGGCCATTGGCCGGCAAGGGAATGTGCAGCGGTAGGCGAGGGCAGCGCTGGATTTCGTGCAGCAGCAGGCCGACCAGCAACCCGTCACGCCCGTGCTGATCGTATTCCAGGGGCATGTCCACGGCCTCCAGCAGCAGTTGGCGCAGCAGTGGCGAGATGCCGACGACCCGACAGTCGTGGCTGTCCAGGGGCGCGGCGCCAGGTTCTATATAAAGGCTGCGAGTGCTGACCCCAAGCATCAGTACTTCATGTTCTACCCCTGGTGGAATCCACACCGCCCGCTGCGGCGGCACCACCCAGTTCCCCTGGGCGGTGCTCACTTGCATCACTCCGGTGGCGCCATACAGCAGTTGCGCCCGGCGATGACTGTGACGCGGCAGGAGCTGGCCGTCGGCATAGTCGGTGCCGATGGCCACGACCGGACGCGGGGTTTGGTCCAGTGAGTCGATGGAGATATTGCGCATGCGACGAGGTTCCTGGCTGGCGTAAACGCAAACATTATTGGCTGACCTGCTGAAGTCGGCCAGGGCTCGATCTTCTATTGTCCGCAGCTTCTCTCCCAGACGGATGCGGCTCGATGTTCTATCTACTGCTGGCAATTTTTGGTTGCATGACCGGCGTCAGCGCGGTGCTGTTCGGCTTCGGCGGCGGTTTTGTGGTGGTGCCGCTGTTGTACTGGATGCTGTTGAGCAGCCAGGGCGCCGACTCGGCGGCGGGGCATTCGGCCATGCATATCGCTGTGGCCACTTCGACCTGCGTGATGATCGTCAATGCTCTGGTGGCCAGCTGGCGGCATCAGCGGGCCGGCACTCTGGTCCGCCATTACCTGTGGCCCCTGGGCGCTTACATCGCCCTGGGGGCAATGTTCGGCGCGGCCGCGGCGATGTGGGTCAGTGGCGAGGTGATTCGTTATGCCTTCATTGCCTACCTGGGCATCACCATTGCCGATTGCCTGCTGCGGCGCGGCTTTCTTGAGCAGGTGAACCAGGCTCAGGCTCGGCGCCTGGGGGGCGGTGAAACGCTATTGGGGGGTGTAGGAATAGGCGTAATCGCGACTTTTCTCGGGGTGGGAGGCAGCGTCATGACTGTACCTCTGTTACGCCGTTGCGGCCTGAGCATGACCCAGGCCACCTCCATGGCCAATCCCCTGAGCGTCCCGGTGGCCCTGGCCGGAACCGCCACCTACCTGGCCTTGGCGCGCTTCAGTCCATCCGATTTTGGTCCCGGGTTCATCGGCTATGTGGATCTGCTGGCGTTCTCGGTATTGTCCCTGGGCTCGTTGCTGGGCATCCGTCTGGCCACGCCGTGGATCGGCCGTATCCCGGATCGGGTGCATGCGCGGGTGTATATCGGCCTGCTGCTGTTGGTACTGATCAGCCTGTGCCTGAAGTGACAGACGCATCGCTGCGGGCAAAACCTGGCGGGGTCTGAAACTACTGTGCGTGAAGCCCCGGTGCTTCGCGAATCAGGAAGTGGTCGAGGTTCTCGATGTTGGCGCTGAAGACCCCGAAGGTCGCCTCGGGGTTTTTCTTGCTTGGCACTTGCTTGAGTGTCGGGGTGACACCGTAGAAGAAACAGTACAACTCGCGCTGGCTGTCGATGGCGCTCTTGATCTCTTCGAGGAAGGCTTTGCGCTTGCGATAGTTGTCGATCAGCTTCTTGCTCAGGTAGACGTTGACCGAGTAGGGCTTCTTCTTCGATTCGTCCGCGGTCTTGAACCAGACCTTCTGCTCGAAATCGATGCGAAAGCTCTGGGTGTAGTCCTTGATTTCCTTGATCTTGCCCCAGTAGATCAGCCCCTTGTTGTCCAGCAGGTACTCGATCTTCTTGAAGAACGAGGCGTAGGACGCGGTGTGCTCGCCGATTTTCAGCGGCATGCGCTTGAGCAGTTCCTTGTCGTCGATATTCGACACGAAACATTCCACCGGGTGGGCGAAGACGCAGGTCTTGTCCGCAGTGGTGTCGCCCTCGGCGCGCTGGTTTTGTGAGCGGGCCGAGGCCATTGGCGGATTGTCCCTGGGCGTCTGTGTCGCCGCGATCGGGCTGCTGGGTCGACGCGTGTATTCGCGGCGGGTCAGCAGCAGTTCCGAAGGGAAGTGTTCCTCGCGTTCATCCTCGGCTGATGTGCCTTCGAGGCTGCCGGCACCCTTGCCGAGCCGGTAAGGGCAGCTTTCTATATGCAGCGTGCCGGGCAGGTTCTTGAAGTGCGGGGTGCGCAGGTAATTGACGTTCTTGGCATTGAAGGTGCCCAGCTGATTGGCGGCATCGAACGCTGCGCGACAGTCATCGTTGGGGCACTGGAAGCTTTCCTGGGCGGAATCGAAAGCCACGGTTTCATCGAAATTCAGATCCCGCACGTCATAGATCGACAACTTGTCGTCGAGGCTGATGCAGTAGGCGGTATCGAATTTCATGGGCGCTTTGATCCTTAAGCGGGGGAGGGGTCTTTATAACGGCAGGTCTTGCAGCCTGCACGCATTTTAACGAGCCCGCTGCGCTGTCTGTTTCCACGGCCCATAAAAAAGCCCTGAACAGGTCAGGGCTTCTTGTTTGTCGCATTGATCCGGGAATCAATCCCAGCTCAGTGCACCGCCAGTTTGATACTCGATCACGCGGGTCTCGAAGAAGTTCTTCTCTTTCTTCAAGTCCATGATCTCGCTCATCCATGGGAACGGGTTGGTGGTGCCTGGGTATTCTTCCTTCAGGCCGATCTGCGACAGGCGACGGTTGGCGATGAACTTGAGGTAGTCCTCCATCATCGCCGCGTTCATGCCCAGCACGCCGCGCGGCATGGTGTCGCGAGCGTATTCGATTTCCAGTTGGGTACCCTGGAGGATCATCTGGGTGGCTTCTTCCTTCATCTCGGCATCCCACAGGTGCGGGTTTTCGATCTTGATCTGGTTGATCACGTCGATGCCGAAGTTCAGGTGCATGGATTCGTCGCGCAGGATGTATTGGAACTGCTCGGCGACACCGGTCATCTTATTGCGCCGGCCCATGGACAGGATCTGGGTGAAGCCGCAGTAGAAGAAGATGCCTTCCAGCACGCAGTAGTAGGCGATCAGGTTGCGCAGCAGCTCCTTGTCGGTGTCGACGGTGCCGGTTTCGAACTTCGGATCGGAGATCGAACGGGTGTACTTCAGGCCCCAGGCGGCTTTCTTCGCGACCGATGGAATCTCGTGGTACATGTTGAAGATCTCGCCTTCATCCATGGCCAGCGATTCGATGCAGTACTGGTAGGCGTGGGTGTGGATCGCCTCTTCGAATGCCTGGCGCAGGATGTACTGGCGGCATTCCGGGTTGGTGATCAGGCGGTACACGGCCAGCACCAGGTTGTTGGCAACCAGGGAGTCGGCGGTGGAGAAGAAGCCCAGGTTGCGCATGACGATGCGGCGCTCGTCGTCGGTCAGGCCTTCCGGGTTTTTCCACAGGGCGATGTCGGCGGTCATGTTGACCTCTTGCGGCATCCAGTGGTTGGCGCAGCCGTCGAGGTACTTCTGCCAGGCCCAGTCGTATTTGAACGGCACCAGCTGGTTGAGGTCGGCGCGGCAGTTGATCATGCGCTTTTCGTCGACCGCGACGCGGGCGGAAGAGCCTTCCAGTTCTGCCAGGCCTTCGGCGATGTCGAGCTGGTCCAGGGACGCCTTGGCGCGGGCAACGGCAGCGGAGTCGCTGGCGGTCACGGCGCGGGCTTCCAGGGCGGCGGCACCACCGGCGCTGTCGAGGCGGTCCATGTTGGCTTCAGTGGCGTGGCCGGCGTTGGCGCCTTTGACTGCAACTTCGCCTTCTTCTTTGTCGAATTCGTCCCAGCTCAGCATGACGTGTCGTCTCCTGCTCGAGGGCCAGATGCCCGTGTGAAAACAAAAGGGTTGGCTTTTCACACGGCGCTACTGGCCGCGTTAAATCAATAGAAATCGTTTGTTGCAGCTGTGAACGCAGGCAATAAACAGAAATATATGTCCGGGTGCCTTGAGGCTGCTGTCGGGCGGAACTGAGGGTGTCGGTTCCGGCGCGGGATTCAGCAGGTCGTTTTCATCCGGTAAGGGAATGTTGCGGGCCCGTTTTGAGGACGCATTATAAGGATATTTTCCGGGTCGTGGGGTGACCGATGGGCGCAGGCAGGCCGAGGAAGGCAGGGGACCGGGAGCAAAGCGCGGGTTTACAAGGCTTTGACCGCGGAAGATTTTTTTTCGGGCTCGAAAAAATCAGCCGGAAATGGCCAAAAAATAGCCAATTTTACTAGATGTTGTGTTTTTGCAAGCCATTTCGCTGTTTTGAACACAACTCGAATCGACCTGGATTGGGCCACTTAAGGGGCGGGTTGCTGGCCCCTGCGGGGGCGAAAAGGTTGCGTGCGATTGCCGTGGTCGCACGTCGAGGGAGCGATGCTTTTGGCCGGTCCCAGAACGGTGGGCGGCTGGCGAGGCATCTTTGCCGCAAGAGGGATTTCTTGCGGCCGGCAGTCATCAAGGATTATGCAATGAACTTGGCAATTAACCGTTAGAGCAACCGTTGCCCATTACGCGGTATTGAAGAATATGCCGTTGACCGTGAGAGTCTTCATATTCCATACGCGCTGGTACAACTTCGCATACTTCTGGAACTTCGCTCATGGAGATAACTTTGGCGATATCCAGATCAGTGGAGTAAGTGTATTCCTCTACCGGTACTTGTTGCTGTGCGACATCAGTCGGGATCTCATCAGCCATCGCGGTAACGCACAGACTGCTGAGGGCCAGAACTAATAAAGCTTTCATTTGCGTTTTACCTTTCTAAGGTCGTGTGGGGTCACGCAGCCTTTATGAGGCTGCGTGTGGAGCTTGAGTAAATGTTTGATTAACTGCCTTCGTGGGGGCTGCAACTGGGTTAATCAGATTGCCTGTTTGGCGAGACAGATTTTAGGCCCGGGGTTGCGGGTCATATAGGTGTACTTTTGATAAACACCTTTGACAGTTTTTGTAACAATCGCCGAAAAAGGCCTGTCCGGATGCCTGTTTGAATATTTTTGCCAAGGGGGAATGCTGCTGTAACCAGCGTTTTTGAGGGGTTGCGACAAATAGCAGGGTATTTCGCAGGGGGTTGTTACTACCATCGTCGAATGGTTCTATAGGCGCCCCCCGGCTACAACGGGGTCATACAAAAACAACTATGTCACCGAGGTAAGAAAGATGAGTGCGGCTTCTCTGTATCCCGTTCGTCCCGAGGTTTTGGCCAATACGCTGACTGACGAGGCGACCTACAAGGCCATGTACCAGCAGTCGGTCGTGAACCCGGACGGTTTCTGGCGTGAACAGGCCAAGCGTCTCGACTGGATCAAGCCTTTTACCACGGTGAAGCAGACTTCCTTCGACGATCACCATGTCGATATCAAGTGGTTTGCCGATGGCACCTTGAACGTCTCCTACAACTGCCTGGATCGCCATCTCGCCGAGCGCGGCGATCAGATCGCGATCATCTGGGAAGGCGACGATCCTTCCGAAAGCCGCAACATCACCTACCGCGAATTGCATGAAGAAGTCTGCAAGTTCGCCAACGCCTTGCGTGGCCAGGACGTGCACCGTGGCGACGTGGTGACTATCTATATGCCGATGATTCCCGAGGCGGTGGTGGCCATGCTGGCCTGTACCCGTATCGGCGCGATCCACTCGGTAGTGTTCGGTGGGTTCTCCCCTGAGGCTTTGGCCGGGCGCATCATCGACTGCCGCTCGAAAGTGGTGATCACCGCCGACGAAGGCATCCGTGCCGGCAAGAAGGTGCCGCTCAAGGCCAATGTCGACGATGCCCTGACCAACCCGGAAACCAGCAGCATCCAGAAGGTCATCGTGTGCAAGCGCACCGGTGGCGACATCAAGTGGAACCAGCATCGCGACATCTGGTACGAAGACCTGATGAAGGTCGCCGGCAGCGTCTGCGCCCCGAAAGAGATGGGGGCCGAAGAAGCGCTGTTCATCCTCTATACCTCCGGTTCCACCGGCAAGCCCAAGGGCGTGCAGCACACCACCGGCGGCTACCTGCTCTATGCATCGCTGACCCATGAGCGGGTGTTCGACTACCGTCCGGGCGAAGTCTACTGGTGCACCGCCGACGTCGGCTGGGTCACCGGCCACACTTATATCGTCTATGGCCCGCTGGCCAACGGCGCCACCACCGTGCTGTTCGAGGGCGTGCCCAACTATCCGGACGTGACCCGAGTTGCGAAGATCGTCGACAAGCACAAGGTCAACATCCTCTACACCGCGCCGACCGCGATCCGCGCCATGATGGCCTCGGGCACTGCCGCCTGCGAAGGCGCCGATGGCAGCAGCCTGCGCCTGCTGGGTTCGGTGGGCGAGCCGATCAACCCGGAAGCCTGGGACTGGTACTACAAGAACGTCGGCCAATCCCGTTGCCCGATCGTCGACACCTGGTGGCAGACCGAAACCGGCGCCACCCTGATGAGCCCGCTGCCGGGGGCGCATGCCCTGAAGCCGGGTTCCGCGGCGCGTCCGTTCTTCGGTGTGGTGCCGGCCCTGGTGGACAACCTGGGCAACATCATCGAAGGCGCGGCCGAAGGCAACCTGGTGATTCTCGATTCGTGGCCAGGTCAGGCGCGGACCCTGTACCGCGACCACGACCGCTTCGTCGATACCTACTTCAAGACCTTCCGCGGCATGTACTTCACCGGTGACGGTGCTCGTCGCGACGAGGACGGCTACTACTGGATCACCGGCCGTGTGGACGACGTGCTCAACGTGTCCGGGCACCGCATGGGCACCGCCGAGATCGAAAGCGCCATGGTGGCGCATCCGAAAGTCGCCGAAGCGGCGGTGGTGGGCGTGCCTCACGACATCAAGGGCCAGGGTATCTATGTCTACGTGACCCTCAACGGTGGCGAGGAGCCGAGCGAAGCGCTGCGTCTGGAACTGAAGAACTGGGTGCGCAAGGAAATCGGTCCGATCGCTTCGCCGGATGTCATCCAATGGGCGCCGGGCCTGCCGAAGACCCGTTCCGGGAAGATCATGCGGCGGATTCTGCGCAAGATCGCGACCGCGGAGTACGACGGTCTGGGCGATATCTCTACCTTGGCCGACCCAAGCGTGGTGCAGCACCTGATCGATACCCACAAGACCATGAACGTCGCCTGAGGCGGGTTCTGAGTCATCCAGCCCCGCCCGGCCTTGCGCCGGGCGGGGCTTTTTTGTGCCGGGGCGATTCGCCGGCAAGCCGCTCGCTACAGCCTCCGCGCGCCAGTTGTCAGGCCCGCTTGCCGCTGCAGGCGAGCGAATAAATATCGGATTTATCCATCTGCCGGGTTCGAATGTTACCGATGCCGTCGAAGATGTAACCCGGCGCCCATTTTCGGGGCAATGGGAAACGCCGAGCCCCATTTCAGGGCTGTTTATATCCCTATAAAAAATAAGTCATCACGCTGCGCTTGCCGGAATAGAAGGCTTTGCCAATAATAGGCCCGCAATTTGCAGCATAGATCGGTTCCCTGTCATTTGCTCTTGCATAGTTTTGAAGAGCTGTCAATGTGCTCCCCCGGTATTCTCGATGCTTCTGTAATTTGTTGTCGCATTGAGGAAATATCGGCTTCCAGCCTGTCGTTAGAATGCCGGTCACTCGCTCGTCGTTGCCTGTGTGTGAGTCCTCTTCCGGGCTTCTCAGGACGCAGCGCCGCCTTTGCTGTTTTACCCATTCGCATATTGGGCTGTCGCTCACTCTGCCGTTTTCGCCCTTTACCGATGGAGTTCTAAGATGAAGAAACTCGTGCTTCTTGGCGCCCTGGCACTGTCCGTGCTCTCCCTGCCGACTTTCGCCGATGAAAAGCCCCTGAAAATTGGTATCGAAGCGGCCTACCCTCCGTTTGCCTCCAAGGCGCCGGACGGCAGCATCGTCGGTTTCGACTACGACATCGGCAACGCGCTGTGCGAAGAGATGAAGGTCAAGTGCGTATGGGTCGAGCAAGAGTTCGATGGCTTGATCCCGGCACTGAAGGTGCGCAAGATCGACGCCATCCTCTCGTCGATGTCGATCACCGACGATCGCAAGAAATCCGTGGATTTCACCAACAAGTACTACAACACCCCGGCACGTCTGGTGATGAAGGCCGGCACCCAGGTCAGCGACGGCCTGGCCGAGCTCAAGGGCAAGAACATCGGCGTGCAGCGTGGTTCGATCCACGAACGTTTCGCCCGCGAAGTGCTGGCTCCCCTGGGCGCGCAGATCAAGCCTTACGGCTCGCAGAACGAAATCTACCTGGATGTGGCCGCCGGCCGTCTCGACGGCACCGTGGCCGACGCTACGCTGTTGAATGACGGCTTCCTGAAAACCGATGCGGGCAAGGGTTTTGCCTTCGTTGGTCCGGCCTTCACCGACGTCAAGTACTTCGGCGACGGCGTAGGGATCGCAGTGCGCAAAGGCGACAAGGCCGAGCTGGACAAGATCAATGCTGCCATCGCTGCCATTCGCGAGAACGGCAAGTACAAGCAAATCCAGGACAAGTACTTCGACTTCGACATCTACGGCAAGTAAGACCGTCGAAACAGTCAGTCCGAGATGGCGCAAGCAGCAGAATCTCTGAAGTTTGCGCCATTTTTTCATCCCAATTTTCGAGGACCTGAATCATGTTGAAAGGCTACGGGGCTGTCATCCTCGATGGCGCTTGGCTGACGCTTCAGCTCGCCTTGTCGTCCATGGCCCTGGCCATTGTTCTGGGTCTGATCGGGGTCGCGCTGCGTCTCTCGCCGGTGCGCTGGCTGGCCTGGCTTGGCGATCTGTATTCCACGGTGATCCGTGGCATTCCCGATCTGGTGCTGATCCTGCTGATCTTCTACGGCGGCCAGGACTTGTTGAACCGCGTGGCCCCGCTGCTGGGCTACGACGATTACATCGACCTCAATCCACTGGCGGCCGGTATCGGCACCCTGGGTTTCATCTTCGGGGCCTACCTGTCGGAAACCTTCCGTGGCGCCTTCATGGCGATCCCCAAGGGGCAGGCGGAAGCGGGCATGGCTTACGGCATGAGCAGCTTCCAGGTGTTCTTCCGGGTCATGGTGCCGCAGATGATTCGCCTGGCGATTCCCGGCTTCACCAACAACTGGCTGGTGCTGACCAAGGCCACCGCGCTGATTTCCGTGGTGGGCCTGCAAGACATGATGTTCAAGGCCAAGCAGGCGGCGGATGCAACCCGTGAGCCTTTCACCTTCTTCCTCGCAGTGGCGGCCATGTACCTGGTGATCACCAGTGTCTCGTTGCTGGCATTGCGTCACCTTGAGAAGCGCTACTCGGTAGGCGTAAGGGCGGCTGATCTATGATCTTCGACTACAACGTCATCTATGACGCCTTGCCGCTGTACTTCAGCGGCTTGCTGACCACCTTGAAACTGCTGGCACTGTCGTTGTTCTTCGGCTTGCTGGTGGCCTTGCCCCTTGGGCTGATGCGGGTCTCCAAGCAGCCGCTGGTGAACATGACGGCCTGGCTCTACACCTACGTGATCCGCGGCACGCCGATGCTGGTGCAGCTGTTCCTGATCTACTACGGCCTGGCCCAGTTCGAAGCGGTGCGCGAGAGTTTCCTCTGGCCCTGGCTGTCCAGCGCAACCTTCTGCGCCTGCCTGGCCTTTGCCATCAACACCAGCGCCTACACCGCGGAAATCATCGCCGGCAGCCTGCGGGCCACGCCCAATGGCGAGATCGAGGCGGCCAAGGCCATGGGCATGTCGCGCTACAAGATGTACCGCCGCATTCTCTTGCCATCGGCCCTGCGCCGGGCGCTGCCGCAGTACAGCAACGAAGTGATCATGATGCTGCAGACCACCAGTCTGGCGTCCATCGTGACCCTGATCGACATCACCGGCGCGGCGCGCACGGTCAACGCGCAGTACTACCTGCCGTTCGAGGCCTATATCACCGCCGGTGTGTTCTACCTGTGCCTGACCTTTATCCTGGTGCGCCTGTTCAAGCTGGCCGAAGGCCGCTGGCTGCGCTACCTGGCGCCGCGGAAGCACTGATATGGAACGCATCGATCATCCATTGCCCTGGAGTCACCTGGGTAGCGAGCGCAGCATCTCGGTGTTCCGTTTCGGCAGCGGCGAGCGCAAGGCCTATATCCAGGCCAGCCTGCACGCTGACGAACTGCCGGGCATGCGCACCGCCTGGGAGCTGAAAAAGCGCCTGGCCGAGCTGGAGGCCCGGGGCGCGCTCAACGGCGTTGTCGAGCTGGTGCCGGTGGCCAATCCGCTGGGTCTGGGGCAGTTGCTGCAGGGCAATCACCAGGGCCGTTTCGAGGCCGGCAGCGGCAAGAACTTCAACCGCGATTTCGTTGAGCTCAGCGCGCCCGTGGCGCTGCGCCTGGAAGGGCGTCTGGGGGATGATCCGCACGCCAACGTGCACTTGATTCGTCAGGCCATGGCCGAGGTGCTGGCTGAGTTGCCGCCGGCAGCCAGCCAGTTGCAGGGCATGCAGCGGGTGCTGTTGAGCCACGCCTGCGACGCCGATGTGGTGCTGGACCTGCATTGCGATGCCGAGGCGGCGCTGCACATGTACGCCTTGCCGCAGCACTGGCCGCAGTGGCGTTCCCTGGCGGCGCACCTGGATGTGAAGGTTGGCCTGCTGGCGGAAGATTCCGGCGGCAGTTCGTTCGACGAAGCCTGCTCGCTGCCGTGGCTGCGCCTGTCGCGGCAGTTCCCCGAAGCGTCGATTCCCCTGGCGTGCCTGGCGACCACCTTGGAATTGGGTGGTCAGGCCGACACCGGGCGCCCCCAGGCCGAGGCTTGTGCCGAAGGCATCCTGGCGTTTCTGGCCGAGCAGGGGCTGATTGCCGGTGAGTGGCCGGCACCGGGGCGTGACGCCTGCGAGGCCATGCCCTTTGAAGGCACCGAATTGCTGTATGCGCCGCATCCCGGTGTGGTGAGCTTTCTGCGTCCGGCCGGGAGCTGGGTGGACGTGGGCGAGCCGATTTTTGAAGTGATTGATCCCCTATCCGATCGGGTCAGTACGGTGTGTGCTGGCACCAGCGGCGTGTTGTTCGCCGTTGAGCGGCTGCGTTATGCCCAACCCGGTTTCTGGCTGGCCAAGGTGGCGGGGCGCGAAGCGCTGCGTCACGGGCGCTTGCTCAACGACTGACTGTTTTTGTGAGAACCGACCGCATGTACAAACTTGAAGTCCAAGACCTGCATAAGCGCTATGGCAGTCACGAAGTGCTCAAGGGCGTGTCCCTGAAGGCCGCGGCTGGCGATGTGATCAGCATCATCGGCTCCAGTGGCTCGGGCAAGAGCACCTTTTTGCGCTGCATCAACCTGCTGGAGCAGCCTCACGCCGGCAAGATCCTGCTGAACAACGAAGAGTTGAAGCTGGTGGCCAACAAGGACGGCGCGCTCAAGGCTGCCGATCCCAAGCAGTTGCAGCGCATGCGTTCGCGCCTGTCGATGGTGTTCCAGCATTTCAACCTGTGGTCGCACATGACTGCGATTGAAAACATCATGGAAGCACCAGTGCACGTGCTGGGCGTGTCCAAGGCCGAGGCTCGCGAGAAAGCCGAGCACTACCTGGCCAAGGTCGGTGTGGCGCACCGCAAGGATGCTTATCCGGGGCACATGTCCGGTGGTGAGCAGCAGCGCGTGGCGATTGCCCGGGCCCTGGCCATGGAGCCGGAAGTCATGCTGTTCGACGAGCCGACCTCGGCCCTGGACCCGGAGCTGGTGGGCGACGTGCTGAAAGTCATGCAGGCCCTGGCCCAGGAAGGCCGGACCATGGTGGTGGTGACCCACGAAATGGGCTTTGCCCGTGAGGTGTCGAACCAGCTGGTGTTCCTGCACAAGGGTGTGGTGGAAGAGAGTGGCAACCCGCGGGAAGTGCTGGTGAACCCGCAATCAGAACGTTTGCAACAATTCCTCTCCGGTAGCCTCAAGTAATCACTGCCGTTATGCACCAAATTAGGTCATGCTGCGCACCGCGCGCCAGATGGTCTAACTTGGTGCTGCCGCCCTTGGCTTCTAACACTGTTTTCGTTTCGGATTGCCCGCCATGACTGCCCATCGAATTGGTTTCCTGATTTGGCCCAGCACTAAAGCCTTGACGCTGGCGCTGGCCGAGGAGGCCTTGCGTGTTGCTCAGCGGGTGCATCCGGAAGTGGTTTACGAGCTGGCGTTCCTGCAGGCCGAGGCGCCGGGCGAAGGGGCCTGGCAGCTGCCGGGCGAACCCTGGGCGGGCAAGCTTGAGGGCTGTCAGAAACTATTCCTGCTGGCAGACGAACCGCCCGCGCCAATGAGCTCCGGGCTGAGTAGCGCCCTCAAGCAACTGGTGCGTGCCGGCTGTGTGATTGGGGGGCTGTCTGCCGGGGTTTACCCGCTGGCCCAGCTGGGTCTACTCGATGGTTATCGGGCTGCGGTGCACTGGCGCTGGCAGGATGATTTTGCCGAACGTTTCCCCAAGGTCATTGCCACCAGCCATCTGTTCGATTGGGATCGTGATCGCCTGACGGCCTGTGGCGGCATGTCGGTGCTGGACCTGTTGCTGGCGGTGCTGGCGCGGGATCACGGCGCCGAGCTGGCGGGTGCGGTTTCGGAAGAACTGGTGGTGGAGCGCATCCGCGAAGGTGGCGAGCGCCAGCGCATCCCGCTGCAAAATCGCCTGGGCTCCAGCCATCCAAAGCTGACCCAGGCGGTGCTGCTGATGGAGGCCAATATCGAGGAACCGCTGACCACCGACGAGATTGCCCAGCATGTCTGTGTATCCCGTCGTCAATTGGAGCGGATCTTCAAGCAGTACCTGAACCGTGTGCCCAGCCAGTACTACCTGGAGCTGCGCCTGAACAAGGCCCGGCAGATGCTGATGCAGACCAGCAAGTCGATCATTCAGATCGGCCTGTCCTGTGGCTTCTCCTCCGGCCCGCACTTCTCCAGCGCCTACCGCAACTTCTTTGGCGCCACCCCGCGCGAAGATCGCAATCAACGGCGCAGCAGCAGCCCGTTCGAACTCTCCTCGGTCCCCTCCGAACGCGGTTGACCCGCTCCTGTAGGAGCCGGCTTGTCGGCCAATCGCGCCGGCCGCTCGCTATTTGCCCAGTGCACCGCGCCTGCCTGATCCCGATAGCCGCTACAGAAATGCGGCAGGTTGTCGCCTAACTATCTGGATAATTACCTTGGGCAAAATGCCCGGTGAATCTGCCGCTAGAGCCCTGCGCAGTTTAAACTGCGCCTTTGCGACGCTATTTGTCGCATTGCCATAAACCCGCGTAAAACCGGGGTTGGCGCTATAAGAAGTTGTCGCTTGGCGACAAGGCCGGGCATAAAACTGTCCTTACAATCCCTCCATCGCTCGCCAGTTCCAGGCGGGTGTTCCTCTTCAGGAGACTCCGATGTCCGTTGAGCAAGCTCCGGTGCAACGCGCCGATTTCGACCAGGTGATGGTTCCCAATTACGCACCTGCGGCTTTCATTCCTGTGCGTGGCGCGGGGTCCCGAGTCTGGGATCAGTCGGGACGGGAGCTGATCGATTTCGCCGGCGGCATTGCGGTCAACGTACTGGGCCACGCCCATCCAGCGCTGGTGGGGGCACTGACCGAGCAAGCCAACAAGCTGTGGCATGTGTCCAACGTATTCACCAACGAGCCGGCCCTGCGCCTAGCCCACAAGCTGGTCGACGCCACCTTCGCCGAGCGCGCGTTCTTCTGTAACTCCGGTGCAGAAGCCAACGAGGCCGCCTTCAAGCTGGCCCGTCGCGTGGCTCATGATCGTTTCGGTGCCGAGAAGTACGAAATCATCGCCGCATTGAACAGCTTCCACGGCCGGACTCTGTTCACCGTGAACGTCGGTGGCCAGTCGAAGTACTCCGACGGCTTCGGTCCGAAAATCACCGGCATCACCCATGTGCCGTACAACGACCTGGCGGCCCTGAAAGCCGCGGTTTCCGACAAGACCTGCGCTGTGGTGCTGGAACCGGTCCAGGGCGAGGGCGGCGTGTTGCCGGCCGAGCTGGCCTACCTGCAAGGCGCCCGCGAGCTGTGCGACCAGCACAACGCGCTGCTGGTGTTCGACGAAGTACAGACTGGCATGGGCCGCAGCGGCGAGCTGTTCGCCTACCAGTATTACGGCGTGACCCCGGACATCCTCACCAGCGCCAAGAGCCTGGGCGGCGGCTTCCCGATCGCGGCGATGCTGACCACCGAAGCGCTGGCCAAGCACCTGGTGGTTGGCACCCACGGCACCACCTACGGCGGCAACCCGCTGGCCTGTGCGGTGGCCGAGGCGGTGGTCGACGTGATCAACACCCCGCAAGTGCTCAATGGCGTGAAAGCCAAGCACGATCGCTTCAAGACCCGTCTGCTGCAGATCGGCGAGAAATACGGCCTGTTCGGCGAAGTCCGTGGCCTGGGCCTGTTGCTCGGTTGCGTGCTCAGCGAAGCCTGGAAGGGCAAGGCCAAGGACGTGTTCAATGCCGCCGAGAAAGAAGGCCTGATGATTCTGCAGGCCGGTCCGGACGTGGTGCGTTTCGCCCCGAGCCTGGTGATCGAAGACGCCGATATCGATGAGGGCCTGGACCGCTTCGAGCGCGCCGTGGCGAAACTGACTCAAGCCTGATCCAGGTTGCAGTACTTCTCGGCGCCGGCTTTTGCGGTCGGCGTCGAGCCTAATTCCTGTGCCGGGCTGTCCCGGCATTTTTTTCCCTGAGTCGGACGGTTTCCGACCTGTTTTAGAGTAAGGAGTGACACCATGCTGGTGATGCGCCCCGCGCAAATGGCTGATCTGGGCGAGGTACAGCGTCTGGCTGCAGACAGCCCGATTGGTGTCACCTCCTTGCCGGATGATGTGGATCGCCTGCGCGACAAGATCGCCGCGAGCGAGGCTTCGTTTGCCGCCGAAGTGAGTTTCAACGGTGAGGAAAGCTATTTCTTCGTCCTTGAAGACACCGACAACGGCAAGCTGGTGGGCTGTTCGGCCATCGTCGCGTCCGCCGGATATTCCGAGCCGTTCTACAGCTTTCGCAATGAAACCTTCGTTCACGCGTCCCGCGAGCTGAAGATCCACAACAAGATTCATGTCCTGTCCCAGTGTCACGACCTGACCGGCAACAGCCTGTTGACCAGTTTCTATGTGGTGCCGGAGCTGGTGGGCTCGCCCTGGTCGGAACTCAACTCCCGCGGCCGCCTGCTGTTCGTTGCCAGCCACCCGGAGCGTTTCGCCGATTCGGTGGTGACCGAGATCGTCGGTTACAGCGACGAGCACGGTGATTCGCCGTTCTGGGACGCCATCGGGCGCAACTTTTTCGACCTCAACTACGCCGAGGCCGAGCGCCTGTGCGGCCTGAAGAGCCGGACCTTTCTCGCCGAACTGATGCCGCATTACCCGATCTACGTGCCGCTGCTGCCGGACGCCGCCCAGGAAGCCATGGGCCAGGTGCACCCGCGGGCGCAGATCACCTTCGACATCCTGATGCGCGAAGGTTTTGAAACCGATCACTACATCGACATCTTCGACGGTGGTCCGACCTTGCATGCACGGGTTTCGGGGATTCGCTCCATTGCTCAGAGCCGCGTGGTGCCGGTGAAAATCGGCGAGGCGCTCAAGGGCGGTGGCCGTCAGTACCTGGTGTCCAACGGCCAGTTGCAGGATTACCGCGCGGTGTTGCTGGAGCTGGATTACGCCCCGGGCAAACCGGTGACCCTGGATCTGCAAGCCGCCGAAGCCCTGGGCGTCGGCGAAGGTGCCAGCGTGCGTCTGGTGGCGGTTTAAAGCCTGCTTCCACGACCTGGAAAGCATGCCTGGAAAGCAGCGAGTTTCGCGCAGGCCATAAGCGCCTGCGTCTGAGGAGATAGCATGATCGTTCGTCCCGTACGCAGCAGCGATTTACCCGCGCTGATCGACCTGGCCCGCAGCACTGGCACCGGCCTCACCACCTTGCCGGCCAACGAGGAACGCCTGACCCATCGAGTGGGCTGGGCGGAAAAGACCTTTCGCGGCGAAGCCGAACGTGGCGATGCGGACTACCTGTTCGTGCTGGAAGACGACAATGGTCGGGTGGTGGGCATTTCCGCCATCGCCGGCGCCGTCGGCTTGCGTGAGCCCTGGTACAACTTCCGGGTCGGCCTGACGGTCAGCGCCTCCCAGGAGCTGAACATCTACCGCGAGATCCCCACGCTGTTCCTGGCCAACGACCTGACCGGCAACTCCGAGCTGTGCTCGCTGTTCCTCCACGCCGATTACCGCACCGGCCTCAACGGCCGCATGCTGGCCAAGGCGCGGATGCTGTTCATCGCCGAATTCCCGCAGCTGTTCGGCAACAAGATCATTGCCGAGATGCGCGGCATGTCCGATGAGAATGGCCGCTCGCCGTTCTGGGAAAGCCTGGGCCGGCACTTCTTCAAGATGGAGTTCAGCCAGGCCGACTACCTGACCGGGGTTGGCAACAAGGCCTTCATCGCCGAGCTGATGCCCAAGTTCCCGCTGTACACCTGCTTTTTGTCCGAGGATGCGCGCAACGTGATCGGCAAGGTCCACACCGACACCGAGCCGGCCCTGGCCATGCTCAAGAGCGAAGGTTTCAGCTATCAGGGTTACGTCGACATCTTCGATGCCGGTCCGGCGGTGGAGTGCGAGACCAGCAAGATCCGCGCGGTACGTGACAGCCAGGCGCTGGTGCTGGCCATCGGCACCCCGGGCGACGACGCCACGCCGTTCCTGATCCACAACCGCAAGCGCGAGGACTGCCGCATCACCGCGGCGCCTGCGCGCTTTGCCGCGGGCACCCTGGTGGTCGATCCCCTGACCGCCAAGCGCCTGCAACTCAACGCCGGCGACCAGGTCCGCGCGGTTCCGCTGTCTGCTTCTCGGGAGTCGAAATAATGAGCACGCTGTACATCGCTGGCCAATGGCTGGCCGGCCAGGGCGAAGCCTTCACCTCGGTCAATCCGGTGACGCAGGCGGTCATCTGGTCCGGCAACGGCGCCACGGCCGCGCAAGTGGAGAGCGCCGTACAGGCCGCCCGCCAGGCGTTTCCGGCCTGGGCCAAGCGTTCCCTGGAAGAGCGCATCGGCGTGCTCGAAGCCTTTGCCGCCAGCCTCAAGGCGCGGGCCGACGAATTGGCCCGCTGCATCGGTGAGGAAACCGGCAAACCGCTGTGGGAAGCCGCCACCGAAGTCACCAGCATGGTCAACAAGATCGCCATCTCGGTGCAGAGCTACCGCGAGCGTACCGGCGAGAAGAGCGGCCCCTTGGGCGACGCCACCGCTGTGCTGCGCCACAAGCCCCACGGCGTGGTGGCGGTGTTCGGCCCTTACAACTTCCCTGGGCACTTGCCCAACGGGCACATCGTTCCCGCCTTGCTGGCCGGTAACAGCGTGCTGTTCAAGCCCAGCGAGCTGACGCCGAAAGTCGCCGAGCTGACGGTCCAGTGCTGGATCGAAGCCGGCTTGCCGGCGGGTGTGTTGAACCTGCTGCAAGGCGCCCGGGAAACCGGCATCGCCCTGGCCGCCAATCCGGGGATCGATGGGTTGTTCTTCACCGGCTCCAGCCGCACCGGCAATCACCTGCACCAGCAGTTCGCCGGGCGTCCGGACAAGATCCTGGCCCTGGAAATGGGCGGCAACAATCCGCTGGTGGTGGATCAGGTCGCTGATCTGGATGCGGCGGTGTACACCATCATCCAGTCGGCCTTCATTTCGGCCGGCCAGCGCTGCACCTGTGCCCGCCGCCTGCTGGTGCCACAAGGCGCCTGGGGTGATGCGTTGCTGGCGCGCCTGGTGGCGGTCAGCGCGAGCATCGATGTCGGTGCTTATGACCAGCAGCCGGCGCCGTTCATGGGTTCGGTGATTTCCCTGGGCGCCGCTCGCGCGCTGATGGATGCGCAGCAGCAACTGTTGGCCAATGGCGCCGTGGCCTTGCTGGAAATGACTCAGCCCCGGGCCCAGGCCGCCTTGCTGACCCCTGGGATTCTGGACGTCACGGCGGTGGCTGAGCGTCCCGATGAAGAGCTGTTCGGGCCGTTGCTGCAAGTGATCCGCTACGCTGATTTCGATGCGGCGATCGCCGAGGCCAACAACACTCAGTACGGCCTGGCTGCCGGTCTGTTGTCGGATTCTGCCGAGCGTTACCAGCAGTTCTGGCTGGAAAGCCGGGCGGGCATCGTCAACTGGAACAAGCAGTTGACCGGCGCTGCCAGCAGCGCGCCGTTTGGTGGCGTGGGGGCTTCGGGCAACCACCGGGCCAGCGCCTATTACGCGGCGGATTATTGCGCGTACCCGGTGGCGTCCCTGGAAACCCCGAGCCTGGTGCTGCCGAGCGCGTTGACGCCGGGTGTGCGCTTGTCCTGATTTGCGGGGCCTTTTCGCCGGCCAGCCGGCTCCTACAGATTTGGATAGGAGTCGGCTGGCCGGCGAACGAGCGCACCGCGTTCGCCCTGTGTAGATATCGATTGCCTATAACAAACAGATTCGTGGAGCCTCGCTGATGAAATCCTATGAAGTCAATTTTGACGGTCTAGTGGGGCCGACCCATAACTATGGCGGTCTGTCCTACGGGAACGTGGCCTCCCAGAGCAACAGCCAGCAGGGCTCCAACCCCAAGGAAGCGGCGCTGCAAGGCCTGGCGAAAATGAAAGCGCTGATGGAAATGGGCTTTCAGCAAGGCGTGCTCGCCCCGCAAGAGCGCCCCGACGTGGCAGCCCTGCGCAACCTGGGGTTTGCCGGGACTGATGCCCAGGTCATCCAGCAAGCCGCCCAGCAGGCCATGCCCTTGCTGGTCGCCAGTTGCTCGGCATCGAGCATGTGGGTGGCCAACGCCGCTACCGTCAGTCCGAGTGCCGACACCGCCGATGGCCGCGTGCATTTCACCGCCGCCAACTTGAACTGCAAATACCACCGCAGCATCGAACACCCGACCACCAGCCGCGTGCTGGGCGCGATGTTCGCCGACCACAAGCACTTTGCTCATCACGCCGCCTTGCCGGCGGTGGCGCAGTTCGGCGATGAAGGCGCGGCCAACCACACCCGCTTCTGCCGTGACTATGGCGAGGCCGGGGTCGAGTTCTTCGTCTTCGGTCGCAGCGCGTTCGATACCCGTTACCCGGCGCCGCAGAAATACCCGGCGCGCCAGACCCTGGAAGCCTCGCAAGCCGTGGCGCGTCTGCATGGCCTGAGCGAGGAGGGCGTGGTCTATGCCCAGCAGAATCCAGCGGTGATCGATCAGGGCGTGTTCCACAACGACGTGATCGCGGTGGGCAATGGCGAAGTGCTGTTCTATCACGAGGACGCCTTCCTCGAGACCGAGAAGATGCTCGCCGAACTGCAGTGCAAGCTGGGTAAACGCGGCGGCAACTTCCAGTCGATCTGCGTGCCGCGCTCGCAGGTGACGGTGGAAGACGCCGTGCGCTCCTACCTGTTCAACAGCCAGCTGCTGTCCCGCGCCGATGGTTCGATGCTGCTGATCGTGCCGGAAGAGTGCCGCGGCAACGAGCGTGTCTGGCACTACCTGCAAAGCCTCACCAGCTCCGGCGGACTGATCCGCGAAGTGAAGGTTTTCGATCTCAAGCAGAGCATGCAGAACGGCGGCGGCCCGGCTTGCCTGCGCTTGCGGGTGGCGCTGAATGAAACTGAGCTGGCGGCGGTCAATCCTGGGGTTATCATGACCGCGCCGTTGTACGACACCCTGACCCAATGGGTCGGTAAGCACTACCGCGACCGCCTGTGCGAAAGCGATCTGGCGGACCCGCAGCTGCTGCTTGAGTGCCGGACGGCACTGGATGAACTGACGCAAATCCTTAAACTGGGCGCGGTTTATCCCTTCCAGATCAATTGAAAGCCCGCGCCCGGCTGATTCGGGCGCGCCGCTTCACCCCAGATGAGAACGACCCCCATGAGCGATACCCTGCAGCTGATCCTTGAAGACAGCGACGGCACCCAACTGCAAACCTCCTGCACCCGTTTCGCGGTGCTGTGGCAGGGCAAGGAAGTGTGGATTCAACAGGACGGCCGCGGCCAACTGCTGATCGGCGTGGACGTGGAGGAGGGCGACGACGAATACGCCAGCCTGCTGCTGCGTCCATTGGCGACCAACCTGGTCAGCCTGCAACTGGAAATGGAACCGGCCGACGCCGGTGATGATGATCACGTGCACGGCCCTGACTGCGGCCACGCTCACTAAGGAAGTCCGCACTATGCTCGCCCTCGGCAAACTGCTTGAACTGACCCTCGCCGGCCGTGAACCGGCGGAGAAGACTCAACTGACTGTCGACGGCGTGCGCATGCGCTGGCTGAGCGAGGGCGCGCTGGAAGTGCGGCCGCCCGAAGCTCGCGATAACGGTCTGGACCTGCTGCTGTCAGCCGGTATCCATGGCAACGAGACGGCTCCCATCGAGCTGCTCGACCGTTTGTTGCATGACATTGCCCGGGGTGACCTGAAGCCTCGCGCACGCATTCTGTTCCTGTTCGGCAACCCCGAGGCCATGCGTCGCGGCGAGCGTTTTGTCGAGCAGGACGTCAACCGGCTGTTCAATGGCCGGCATGAATCGAGCAGTGGGGTCGAAGCCCTGCGTGCCTGTGAGCTGGAGCGTCTGGCGGCGAGTTTCTTCAGCCTGCCGGATCGCCAGCGCTTGCACTACGACCTGCACACCGCGATCCGCGGCTCGAAGATCGAACAGTTCGCCCTGTATCCGTGGAAAGACGGGCGCCAGCATTCGCGCCGTGAACTGGCGCGCCTGCGGGCGGCGGGCATGGAGGCGGTACTGCTGCAGAACAAGCCTTCCATTGTCTTCAGCGCCTACACCTACGATCAGCTGGGGGCCGAATCCTTCACCCTGGAGCTGGGCAAGGCACGGCCGTTCGGGCAGAACCAGGGGGTCAATGTCGAGCGCCTGGAAACCCGTCTCAAGCAGATCATCGACGGCAGCGAGCCCGGGCAAGAGCAGGACAGCCTCGATGGCTTGCAGCTGTTCAGCGTGGCGCGGGAAGTCATCAAGCACAGCGACAGCTTCCACCTGCACCTGCCGGCGGACGTGGAGAACTTTTCCGAGCTGGAAGTGGGTTACCTGCTGGCCGAGGACATCGCCCAGACCCGTTGGGTGATCGAGGAGGAGGGGGCACGGATCATTTTCCCCAATCCCAAGGTGAAGAACGGCCTGCGCGCGGGGATTCTGATCGTGCCGACCACGGCCGACTGCCTGGCCTGAGGTTCGCCGGCAAGCCGGGCCCCGCGGGAGCCGGCTTGCTGGCAATGCGCTTAACGCTTAAACCGCAACCGCACGCTGCTCGTTACGGCGCAGGGCACGCAGCTTGTGCAGGGTGTCGGCGCAGGTCTTCGCCGCTTCCTGACCCTTGTGCACGAAGTGCTCGAAGAAGAACTTCTGATGCTCTTCACCGGCATGGAAGTGATGCGGGGTCAGCACGACCGAGAACACCGGCACTTCGGTTTCCAGTTGCACTTGCATCAGGCCGCTGATCACCGACTGGGCGACGAATTCATGGCGGTAGATGCCGCCGTCCACCACCAGGCCTGCCGCCACGATGCCGCTGTAGCGACCGGTCTTGGCCAGCAGCTTGGCGTGCAGCGGAATTTCGAAGGCGCCACCGACTTCGAAGAAGTCGATATCGGATTCCTGGTAGCCCTGAGCGAGCATTTCGGCGACGAAGCCCTGACGGCTCTGATCGACGATTTCCTTGTGCCAGCAAGCCTGGATAAAGGCGACGCGCTCGTTGGGGTGGTGTTTGCCTTTGCTATCGATTGCGGTGGGTTGCATCTGTTCTGACTCCTGTTTGTATGAAAAACAGGGCGTATATGAATCGAATGGGATTTAAGGGTACGCGCAGAGCCCGCGTGGATAGTCCACGTCTGCCCGGCAACGGCCCTTTGGCGCCAATCCCGTTCTCTCTTCATCCGGACTATGACCGTCGGCCCCGGGATCACACCGGGTCTGCTGACCTTGTCGGCACCTGTGGAACCGCCACGGGTGTCATCAAGCGCTCGCGGGCTATGCGCATTGCGCGCAATTACCGCCGGTGGGGAATTGCACCCCGCCCTGAGAACGATTGCCCGGGTGTTTTCCCGGGCGGTGAGTTTTTAACACAGATCTGACGGGGAAGCATCGCGCCTTTTGGATAATGTTCATCGGATTTTTCTCGCTACGATTCGAGATTTTCTACAGTTGCTGCTTGATTAATCGTCCACGGGGCCGCAGTAATTCGCTTCGAAAGGGAATTCCCCCTGTCCCAGCGTGGACCCTGGTGTCCCCCTGTAGCCGGAGCCTGATGTGATGAGCGTGATCGATCTTCGTAGTGACACCGTGACCCAGCCGACCCCGGGCATGCTCGATGCCATGGCGCGCGCCCGTACCGGAGACGACGTCTACGGCGAAGACCCGACGGTCAATCAGTTGGAGGCCGAACTGGCCCGGCGTCTGGGGTTTGCCGCGGCCCTGTTCGTGCCTTCCGGCACCATGAGCAATCTGCTGGCCTTGATGGCCCACTGCGAGCGGGGCGAGGAGTACATCGTCGGCCAGCAGGCCCACACCTATAAATATGAAGGTGGCGGCGCCGCGGTGTTGGGCTCGATCCAGCCCCAGCCGCTGGAGCTGCAGGCTGATGGCTCCCTCGATCTGGAGCAGGTGGCGGCGGCGATCAAGCCGGATGACTTTCATTTTGCCCGCACGCGCCTGCTGGCCCTGGAAAACACCATGCAGGGTAAAGTGCTGCCTCTGGCCTACCTGGCCCAGGCCCGAGCTTTCACCCGTGAGCGGGGTCTGGCCCTGCACCTGGATGGCGCGCGGCTGTATAACGCGGCGGTGAAGCTGGGGGTGGATGCTCGGATGATTACCCAACACTTCGATTCGGTGTCGGTGTGCCTGTCCAAGGGCCTCGGCGCGCCAGTGGGCTCGGTGTTGTGCGGCTCCCGAGAACTGATCGGCAAGGCGCGGCGCCTGCGCAAGATGCTCGGCGGTGGCATGCGCCAGGCCGGTGGGCTGGCGGCGGCGGGGCTGTATGCCCTGGAGCATCAGGTGCAGCGCTTGGCGGATGACCATGCCAATGCGCAGTTGCTGGCTCAGGGGCTGAGCCAGGCGGGCTTCAGTGTCGAGCCGGTGCAGACCAATATGGTGTATGTGCAGATGGGGGACAGGGCCGAAGCCCTCAAGGCGTTCGCCGCCGAGCGGGGGATCGAGCTCAGCGCGGCGCCACGCTTGCGTCTGGTGACTCATCTGGACGTCGATGCCGGGCAAATCGAGCAGGTGGTGAGTACTTTTGCCGAGTTTTCCCGTAACTGACAGTGTTCTCCGTCCAATTGACTGTTTGTATCGTACAAACACGCTGTACCAAGTGATTAACGCCGATATAATGCGGCCCTTTGCCGTCGTTTCGTCTGTTGACGTTGCGCACAGGCCTTTGGCCGCAGTCTCCGTGGAAGAACCTAATGAAAAGCGCAGAAATCCGTGAAGCCTTCCTTCGCTTCTTCGAAGAGCAAGGCCACACCCGTGTAGCCTCCAGCTCTTTGATCCCAGGCAACGACCCTACCCTGCTGTTCACCAACGCGGGGATGAACCAGTTCAAGGACTGCTTCCTGGGCCAGGAAAAGCGCGCCTATACCCGCGCTGTCAGCAGCCAGAAGTGCGTCCGCGCCGGTGGCAAGCACAACGACCTGGAAAACGTCGGTTACACCGCTCGTCACCACACCTTCTTCGAAATGCTGGGCAACTTCAGCTTCGGTGACTACTTCAAGCGCGATGCCATCACCTTCGCCTGGACCTTCCTGACGTCCGACAAGTGGCTGAACCTGCCGAAAGAGAAGCTCTGGGTCACGGTTTACGCCAGCGATGACGAGGCCTACGACATCTGGACCAAAGAGGTCGGGGTGCCGGCCGAGCGCATGGTGCGCATTGGAGACAACAAAGGCGCGCCTTACGCTTCGGACAACTTCTGGACCATGGGCGATACCGGCCCTTGCGGTCCTTGCACCGAGATCTTCTACGATCACGGCGCCGACATCTGGGGCGGCCCACCCGGCTCGCCGGAAGAAGACGGTGACCGCTACATCGAAATCTGGAACAACGTGTTCATGCAGTTCAACCGCACCGCCGATGGCGTGCTGCATCCGCTGCCAGCACCGTCGGTGGACACCGGCATGGGCCTGGAGCGGATCAGTGCGGTGCTGCAGCACGTGCACTCGAACTATGAAATCGACCTGTTCCAGAGCCTGCTGGATGCCGCGGCCAAGGCCATTGGCTGCACCAACGATGCTCAGGCGTCGCTGAAAGTGGTGGCCGACCATATCCGTTCCTGCGGCTTCCTGATTGCCGACGGTGTGCTGCCGTCCAATGAAGGCCGCGGTTATGTGCTGCGTCGAATCATTCGCCGTGCTTGCCGCCACGGCAACAAGCTGGGGGCCAAGGGCAGCTTCTTCTATCAGATCGTTGCCGCCCTGGTTGCCGAGATGGGTGAAGCCTTCCCTGAGCTTAAATCCCAGCAGGCGCATATCGAGCGCGTGCTCAAGGCCGAAGAAGAACAGTTCGCCAAGACCCTGGAGCAGGGCCTGAAGATCCTCGAGCAGGATCTGGCTGCGCTGGAAGGCTCGGTGGTACCGGGCGACGTGGTGTTCAAGTTGTACGACACCTATGGTTTCCCGATGGACCTGACCGGCGACATCGCTCGTGAGCGCAACCTGACCCTCGACGAGGAAGGTTTCGAACGCGAGATGGAAGCGCAGCGCGTGCGTGCCCGCTCTGCCAGCTCCTTCGGCATGGACTACAACAGCCTGGTCAAGGTTGATGTGGCCACTGAATTCACCGGCTACCAGGCCACCAGCGGTTCGGCCAAAGTGGTTGCCCTCTATAAGGAAGGGCAGTCGGTAGACATCCTCAATGAAGGCGAAGAAGGCGTTGTGGTCCTCGACCGGACCCCGTTCTACGCTGAGTCCGGCGGTCAGATCGGCGACTGCGGTTACCTGCAGGCCGGCGGCGCACGGTTTGATGTGCGCGACACCACCAAGACTGGCGGCGCGTTCCTGCATCACGGCGTGCTGGCCAAGGGCAGCTTGATCGTAGGCGCTCCGGTTGAAACCCAGGTCGACGCCGACGTGCGTCACGCCACCTCGCTGAACCACTCGGCCACCCACTTGCTGCACGCCGCCCTGCGCCAGGTGCTGGGCGAGCACGTCCAGCAGAAGGGCTCGCTGGTGGACAGTCAGCGTCTGCGTTTCGACTTCAGCCACTTTGAAGCGATCAAGCCTGAGCAGATCAAGGCCCTGGAAGACATCGTCAACGCCGAGATTCGCAAGAACACGGCGGTGGAAACCGAAGAAACCGACATCGATACCGCCAAGAAGAAGGGCGCCATGGCGCTGTTCGGCGAGAAGTACGGCGACAGCGTGCGCGTGCTGAGCATGGGCGGCGATTTTTCGGTGGAGCTGTGCGGTGGTATCCACGCCAATCGTACCGGCGACATCGGCTTGCTGAAGATCACCAGCGAAGGCGGCGTGGCGTCTGGCGTGCGGCGTATTGAAGCCGTTACCGGTGCTGCGGCCCTGGCGTATCTGAATGCTGCGGAAGAACAACTCAAGGAAGCGGCGACCCTGGTCAAGGGCAGCCGCGACAATCTGATCGACAAGCTGTCGGCGGTGCTGGAGCGCAATCGTCTGCTGGAGAAGCAGCTCGAGCAGTTACAGGCCAAGGCTGCCAGCGCTGCCGGTGACGATCTGTCCGCTCAGGCGGCAGACGTCAAGGGCGTGAAGGTGCTGGCTGCGCGCCTCGACGGCCAGGACGGCAAGGCGCTGCTGGCGCTGGTGGATCAGTTGAAAAACAAACTCGGCCGCGCAGTGATCCTGCTCGGCAGTGTCCATGAGGAAAAGGTCGTACTGGTTGCTGGTGTAACCAAGGACCTGACTGGCCAACTCAAAGCCGGTGATTTGATGAAGCAAGCCGCTGCGGCAGTGGGCGGTAAGGGCGGTGGTCGTCCAGACATGGCCCAGGGTGGTGGTGTTGATGCTGCTGCACTGGATGCCGCGCTGGCCCTGACCGTGCCATTTGTCGAGCAGGGCATTTAAGGCGCCGAGCCGGGCCAGTCGTCTAGTGGCGGGTCCTTGCGCTGTGCAGTTTGATTGTTTAACGGGCGCCCCTTTACGGGCTGAGGCGGCTTAGAAAATGGCTTTGATCGTACAGAAATTTGGAGGCACTTCGGTCGGCTCTGTGGAGCGGATCGAGCAGGTCGCCGACAAGGTTAAGAAGTTCCGCGAAGCCGGCGATGACCTGGTGATTGTGCTGTCGGCGATGAGTGGCGAAACCAACCGCCTGATCGATCTGGCCAAGCAGATCAGCGGCGAAGCCATACCGGTTCCCCGTGAGCTGGATGTGATCGTGTCCACCGGTGAGCAAGTGACCATCGCTTTGCTGGCCATGGCATTGATCAAGCGCGGTATTCCTGCGGTGTCTTACACCGGGAATCAGGTGCGCATCCTCACCGACAGTGCTCACAATAAAGCGCGAATCCTGCAGATCGATGATCAGAAGATTCGCAGCGATCTGAAGGCTGGTCGTGTGGTCGTGGTTGCCGGTTTCCAGGGCGTAGACGAGCACGGCAACATCACCACGTTGGGGCGTGGCGGTTCCGATACCACCGGGGTGGCGCTGGCCGCGGCCCTGAAGGCTGACGAGTGCCAGATCTACACCGATGTGGACGGCGTCTACACCACCGATCCGCGTGTGGTACCCAAGGCTCAGCGCCTGGACAAGATCACCTTTGAAGAGATGCTGGAAATGGCCAGCCTCGGTTCCAAGGTGCTGCAGATCCGCGCGGTCGAGTTTGCTGGCAAGTACAACGTTCCGCTGCGCGTGTTGCACAGCTTTCAGGAGGGTCCGGGCACCCTCATTACTATTGATGAAGAGGAATCCATGGAACAGCCGATCATTTCCGGCATCGCTTTTAACCGCGATGAAGCCAAGCTGACTATCCGTGGCGTGCCAGACAATCCTGGCGTGGCCTTCAAGATTCTCGGCCCGATTAGCGCGTCGAACATTGAAGTCGACATGATCGTGCAGAACGTTTCGCACGATAACACCACCGACTTCACCTTCACCGTGCACCGCAATGACTACCTGGCTGCCCAGACCGTGCTGGAAAACACCGCACGTGAAATCGGTGCCCGTGAAGTGGTCGGTGATACCGACATTGCCAAGGTTTCGATCGTTGGTGTCGGCATGCGCTCTCATGCGGGCGTAGCCAGCCGGATGTTTGAAGCCCTGGCGAAGGAAAGCATCAACATCCAGATGATCTCCACTTCTGAAATCAAGGTGTCGGTGGTGATTGAAGAGAAGTACCTGGAGTTGGCGGTACGTGCGCTGCATACCGCGTTCGAGCTCGACGCTCCGGCCCGACAGGGCGAGTAATGCGTGTTTGAAAGGGGCGCGGTCTGACCGCGCCCTTTGTGTTTTTGATCGGCGCGGGAGAAAGCTGTTCTTTTGCCCGTGCTAGTCAATACTTAGGCGTGTAGGACTGCAGCCGCCCTGGTTGTAGGCCGACACCCTTTTTTTTGCAGACTGTAGTCCCTGAAAATGTAATGCGTGAGGAGATAGGTATGCTGATTCTGACTCGTCGGTGCGCAGAAAGCCTGATCATTGGTGATGGCGAGATCACTGTGACCGTGCTCGGCGTCAAAGGTAATCAAGTGCGTATTGGTGTCAACGCCCCCAAAGAAGTGGCGGTTCACCGTGAGGAAATTTACCTGCGGATCAAGAAAGAGAAGGACGAAGAACCAAGCCATTAATTTTTATCGTTTTTTTTGTTTGCAAACGGGGAGAAAGCTGGTTAATATACGCCCCGTGTTGCGGAGAGCTGGCCGAGTGGCCGAAGGCGCTCCCCTGCTAAGGGAGTACACCTCAAAAGGGTGTCGGGGGTTCGAATCCCCCGTTCTCCGCCATTATTTGCTTAGTACGTTGTAATCTGGCTTCTTCTGTAAGTTGTTGAAATTACTAGAAAAAGTGCTTGACAAGAAGATTGAACGGCCTATAATGCGCGGCAACAAATGCACTCGTAGCTCAGCTGGATAGAGTACTCGGCTACGAACCGAGCGGTCACAGGTTCGAATCCTGTCGAGTGCACCATTTAAGAGTTAGTTGCAGCGATGTAGTTAACTTGGCTTCAACCAGTTGTGGTCTGGTCTAAAAACACAAAATGCACTCGTAGCTCAGCTGGATAGAGTACTCGGCTACGAACCGAGCGGTCACAGGTTCGAATCCTGTCGAGTGCACCATACAACAGAAAGCCCGCATCGAAAGATGCGGGCTTTTTGCTTTCTGCGATTTATCCATCTATCTCTCTTCTTATGGCTTGTGGCTGGAACGGCTTAGTTTGCTGGCAGTCGAATGGCGTGCTGCCTCCAGCTTTTTTCTTTTGGCATGTGTTTTCTTTTTCTGCGGGGGCGTCGCAGTTTCATAGATTCGGGCGCTGCTTAGGTTTGTGTCGCAAGCGCTTGTTCTTGCCACGATTTTTTAACGTTTAAAGCTGCCAAGGGGTGTATCATTGCGCCCGTCAGCCCCGCCGGGGCTTGTGGAATACCTCCATGGACTTACCCAGTAGTTATTCAGTATCCCGTTTTCACAATCATGAACTGACTGATTGATCCTTCCGGCGTGCTCCTCTGCTGGGAGTGGAGTTCGCCTATGACCGAAGTAGAAGTAAAGAAAACGCAGGAAAGCCTGCAAGACCGTCTCGCTCAAGTCGTTGAGCTGCTGCAGCGCCAGCGGGTGGTCGAAGACCTGACGCATCGTCAGGAAGGTCACCACCACGATCGGGTCGAGAACCTGGTCCACCGGCAAAATCTCGTCGAGTTGCAGCGCAAGCTTGATGATCTGCACTCTGCCGACGTTGCCTACATCCTTGAAGCCTTACCGCTGGAAGAGCGCCTGACCGTCTGGCAATTGGTCAAGGCCGAGCGCGATGGCGACATTCTTCTTGAAGTATCCGATTCCGTTCGTGAAACCCTGATCGCCGACATGGATGATCACGAGCTCCTGGCCGCCGCCAAGGAGATGGACGCTGACGAACTCGCTGACCTGGCTCCCGAGCTGCCGCGAGACGTTGTCCATGAGCTCATGGAGACTCTCGATGGCCAGCAGCGTGAGCGTGTTCGCTCTGCGCTGTCCTATGACGAGGAGCAGGTCGGTGCGTTGATGGACTTCGAGATGGTGACGATCCGCGAGGATGTCAGTCTTGAAGTGGTGCTGCGTTACTTGCGTCGGCTCAAGGAGCTGCCAAGTCATACCGACAAGCTGTTCGTGGTGGATTATGACGGCGTGCTCAAGGGTGTCCTGCCGATCAAGCGCCTGTTGGTCAATGATCCCGATAAGCAAGTCTCGGAAGTGATGGCCAGCGATCCGGTGAGCTTTCATCCTGATGAGGATGCCTATGACGCGGCTCAGGCATTTGAGCGCTATGACCTGATTTCGGCTCCTGTGGTCGACAAGAATGACAAGTTGATCGGTCGCTTGACCATCGACGAAATGGTCGACCTGATTCGTGAGGAAAGTGAAACCGAAGTCCTCAATATGGCGGGTTTGCGCGAGGAGGAAGATATCTTCGCCTCGGTCTGGAAGTCCTTGCGCAACCGTTGGGCTTGGCTGGCCATCAATCTGATCACGGCGTTCGTCGCGTCGCGCGTGATCGGCCTGTTTGAAGGCTCCATCGAGAAATTGGTAGCCCTGGCGGCCTTGATGCCGATTGTTGCTGGCATCGGCGGCAACTCGGGTAATCAGACCATCACCATGATCGTTCGGGCCATGGCCTTGGATCAGGTGAGCACTGGTAATACTTCGCGCCTGATGCGCAAGGAGCTGGCAGTGGCCCTGATCAATGGCCTGGTCTGGGGAGGGGTGATCGGTGTTGTTGCCTACATGCTCTACGGGAGTTGGTCGTTGGGAGTGGTGATGACTGCCGCGATGACTCTGAACCTGTTATTGGCGGCCTTGATGGGGGTTTTGATTCCCATGACTCTGGCGCGTCTGGGGCGTGATCCGGCAATGGGTGCCAGCGTAATGATTACTGCCATGACCGACAGTGGCGGTTTCTTTATCTTCCTCGGCCTGGCGACGATCTTCTTGCTTTGACTCTTCCTTTATGTATAGGTAACCCGCGAAGCGCCTTTATGGCGCTTCGTTGTTTTTATTGCAGGCAAAAAAAAGCCAGCAACTAGGCTGGCTTGAGCATTCTGGGAATAGTCAGTTGGCGTCTGCGGCCATTTCAGCGTCATGGGCTATCAGCGAAACCAAAGCGTTTTGCTGGCGATGTGAAAGTTGGCGGAAACGTTGAAGTAGTTCGCGCTCATGCAAGGACAGCTCTGGGCTGTCCAGGCGCATGCTCAACTCTTCACCCAAGGCGCCTTCCTGAATAAGACTCTGTTCCAGGCGCGCGATGATTTCGGAGTTCATGCTGCGGTGATGATTGCGAGCCACCTCGGCAATGCGTTCACGCATCCCGTCGGGTAGACGTACGACGAACTTGTCAGCCGTACGGCTGGAATAAATTGCCTGTTTCAATGGGCGCATATATTTAACCGGTTAGTTCAGGGGAGCGGTTCTCGGAATTGGCCGCGGGCTGTCTTTTAGGACAAGCCGTATTGCCAAATGTTCAACCTGAATTGTTAAGAGGCCCGCATCATGCCTCAAAATTGCCAGATCCTTGGCGTCAATTCTGTGACAAATATTGAACTGGATAAAGGCGTTATGCCAGCACCAATTATCAGAAATGCGGACTGGTTTGAAAAGATCGCCGACTCCGCATTGTGGGCCGCATTCTCCCATCCGAGGGGAGTGTCAGGGCACGGGCGAACGTGCATGCTATGCGGGTGAGAGCGTAATCCCTACTTGTTAGAGGATAGTGGCAAATGGCCGATTTACTAGTTGGGCTATCCAGGGCGGCGACCAGTGCCGGGTAGAGTGATTTATCTGATGGGGCCCTCAGGGGCTGGCAAAGATAGTTTGATTGACGCGGCCAGGCAGCCTATCAGCACATTGGGGTGTGAGGTGGCAAAAAGAGTCATCACCCGCTCGGCTGAGTCTGTGGGCGAGGAAGCGCTCGAAGTTACGGTCGAGGAGTTTGAGCGGCGTGTGGCGTTGGGTGAGTTTGCTTTGTTCTGGCGTGCCAATGGTTTGGGTTATGGCATTCCCAGGCAGATTGATGCTTGGCTGGCACAGGGGCGAAATGTTTTGGTCAATGGTTCCCGAGGGTATTTGCGCCAGGCGCGAAAACGCTATCCCGATCTGGTTCCTATAGTTCTGACGGTCGATGACGAAGTGCTGCGCCGGCGTTTGCTGCGTCGTGCCAGGGAAAGTCTGCCAGAGATTGAGCGTCGTCTGCAGCGCAACCAGCAGTTTGTCAGTGCTACCTGGCTGGATGAAGAGCGTGTCATACGCTTGGATAATTCGGGTGAGCTTGAGGCCACTCTGGTGCGTCTGTTGGACATACTCCGTGAGCAGGGTGTCAACGCAGTACCGGGTCAAACTTGATCTTGCGCCCGACCAGAAGTGCCAGCAGGAACAGGCCGAACATCGAGCCGCAGATGATCAGTGCAGCATTTCCTATTGGGTCGTCAGGTAGTAGCAAGGCGGCAATGCCGCTGAGTAGCGTTAGACAGAGCAGGCTTTTGGCTGCATTGGACATGATGGCTCCTGGAGCGTGTTCTTAAATGGCTCAGCGTACATTTTGAGTGGTGCTGGGTTGCTGCTGATGCTGTCTATTGGTGGGCGGCTCGCATCTAAAAGGCGGGCTGGGTGTTCATTATCGCCAGATGCGGTTTAAGACCGTTTTGGTAATCAAGGGCGGCAGGTCTGGCGTTGTCTGCGGGTTGAAAGTGAAAAGTCGCAAGCACGATGATGGCGATCACATTTAATAGAAGTGGAGCGCTGTGTATGGGCGTTATCTCCGTAGTCCTCGTCCGCTTGCTCAAGCAGCTCGCGTGCCAGGAGTCTATCTTTAAAAAGTCCTTTAAAAATAAAGGCTTGTCTTGATGGTGAGAGGGCGATTCATTGCATATTGCAAGGATGGCTTTTGGTGGTGATGCAATTTGCACGCGGGGATCCTCAGCTAACAAATTGCTTCTGGCAGTTCGTACAAAAAGCCCAATGGATGACATGACAAACGTGGCCTTGGCCGTTAACATGCTTGCCGTTCGTTGCGCCTGACGGCCTCGGGCACTCGCTGTTTTGTCTCAGTAGCTCAATTGGATAGAGCATCCCCCTCCTAAGGGGAAGGTTGGCAGTTCGAACCTGCCCTGGGACACCATATTCTCCGAGACTCCCTCCCTCTGCCTATCTATAGCTGCCGCCTTTATTAAGGTTGGTCGCCGCTTCTCGTTGTAGTCAGTCTCCTGATTATATTCTCCAGGCCTGATGCCTGCGGCGCGTATGTTGCTCAATGTTATGGTTTGGGCGTCATTATCGGATTGCTGATTTGAGCGGGCTACTTGCGTAATGGCCTGGTTTCATTTCTCTTGAGCGCTGCGTTGAGGGGGCGTGTAACTAAGGCAGCTTTTTTCGCCTTGTTAACGATTCGATCGTCTCGGTCGAAAGCGGTTGAAAAGAGGTGTTGACAGCAGCGTGTAACGCTGTAGAATTCGCCTCCCGCTAACGAGAGATCGGAAGCGCAAGTGGTTGAAGTTGT
>NZ_JAACFX010000010.1:0-240721 GCF_029237275.1 Pseudomonas sp. 3MA1
GGCTGCTGGGAAGAGCAAGAAAGTGGCCTTGGTTGCCTGCATGAGAAAGCTGCTGACGATTCTGAATGCCATGATCCGCGATCAGAAACACTTCGCTGAAATGGCTTGAAGTTCGACACGGTTGCTCACTCCGGCATTGATCCGTGGGCCGCCGCAATGGGCCATCCATGGCCCAGTGCGGCTAACCCGGCGTCCTGCCGGGTTACCCACGGCTCAATGCCTGCGTTCGGCCACCGTGTCTAAAGGGGCAGGAAGATCAAAAGCAAAAGCAAAATCTGACGGCGGCCTGCCGGCCGGCCTGGAGATGGATCGGTGTGCACCGCCCCCCTGTAGGAGCTGGCTTGCCAGCGAAGACGTCCGCCAGGGCGACGCATGTCTTGCGGGCCTCTTCGCCGGCGAGCCGGCTCCTACAGTGTGGGTGGGGCGGTTGTGGTCAGAAGGAGCGGATGATGCGGCCCAGGGTTTCCATGGCCTGTTCCGCGGCGTCGTTCCAGGGACTGCCGTAGTTCAGGCGGATGCAGTTGCGAAAGCGCTGGGTCGGGGAAAAGATCGGCCCGGGGGCGATGCTGATGCCTTGGGCCAGGGCCATCTGGAACAGTTTCAGAGAGTCCATCTGCGGCGGCAGTTCCAGCCACAGGAAGTAGCCACCCGCCGGCTGGCTGACCCGGGTCTGGGCCGGGAAGTAGCGGGCAATCGCCGCCAGCATGGCGCTCTGCTGTTCTTCCAGGGCGTAGCGCAGTTTGCGCAGGTGACGGTCGTAGCCGCCGTGCTGCAGGTAGTCGGCAATCGCCGCCTGGGCCGGCATCGAGGCGCACAGCGAGGTCATGAGTTTGAGCCGTTCGATCTTCTGCGCATAACGCCCGGCCGCGACCCAGCCGATGCGGTAGCCGGGGGCCAGGCTCTTGGCGAAGGAGCCGCAGTGCATCACCAGGCCCTCGGTGTCGAAGGCCTTGGCCGGTTTCGGCGCCTGCTGGCCGTAGTACAGCTCGGCGTAGACGTCGTCTTCGATCAGTGGCACTTGATGCTGGCGCAGCAGTTCCACCAGTTCCTGCTTCTTGGCCTCGGGCATGCTCGCGCCCATGGGGTTCTGGAAGCTGGTCATGCACCAGCAGGCCTTGATCGGGTGGCGTTCCAGGGTCTGGGCCAGGACCCCGAGGTCGATGCCGTCCCGCGGGTGCACGGGAATTTCCACCGCCTTGAGCTTGAGCCGTTCCAGCACTTGCAGGCTGGCGTAGAAGGCCGGGGCCTCGATCGCCACCAGGTCGCCGGGTTCGGTCACCGCTTGCAGGCACAGGTTCAGGGCCTCCAGGGCGCCGTTGGTGATCAGCAGCTCCTCCATGGGCAGCATCAGCCCGGCCACCATGTAGCGCAGGGCGATCTGCCGGCGCAGTTGCGGGTTGCCCGGGGACATGTCGGTGACCACTACCCGCGGGTCCATCTCGCGGCTGGCGCTGGCCAGGGAGCGGGACAGGCGTTGCAGGGGGAACAGGGTCGGGCTGGGAAACGCCGAGCCGAAGGGCACGGTGCTCGGGTCCTTGATCGAGTCGAGCACCGAGAACACCAGTTCGCTGACATCGACTTCGGTGGATTCATTGACTTCGCTGCTGATCACCGGCTCGGAGAACGGGCTCGGCGCGTGGGCGTTGACGAAGTAGCCGGAACGCGGACGGGCGCGGATCAGGCCGCGGCGCTCCAGCAGGTAGTAGGCCTGGAACACCGTCGACGGGCTGACCCCGTAGGTCTGGCTGGCGTAGCGCACCGAAGGCACGCGCTGGCCCGGGCCCAGGACCCCGGAGCGGATCAGTTCGGCGATGTCATCGGCGAATTTTTCGTAGCGTTTCATCTGCGGGGCAAGATCCAGTCTGGTCATCGGGTCTAGGCGTTCGGTGGCGAGGGAGTCGGGGGACTCGACGGCCAGGGCGGGCCCATGGCGGCGTCGAGTACAGCGTTCCCGTGGTCCGGGGAAGCCAGCAGGCTCCCCGGCCACGGCATTCTAGAGGCTCAGCGGTTGATCGGCGCGACAAAACGACTCTTGGCCACGGCATAGACGCTTGGGTCATCGCTGTCGGCGACCTTGAAGCTGATGGCCTGGGAGCTGCTTTGCGCACGGTCCTGGGTCATGGCCACCGAGACCGGCAGGTCGGTGATTTCCCCGGGGGCCAGGCTCAGTTCGGTCTTGCCCTGCAGTTCGAAGCCATCGCCGTCCACCAAGGCCAGGCGGTAGTTCTGCCGTTCCTGGGTCTTGTTGATGATCTTCAGGCTGTAGATGTTCTCGATCTGGCCCATGGCGTTCTCGCGGAACAGGCCACGGTCCTTGCTCACGTCCAGGGACACCATCGGCCGTTGCACCAGGGCCAGCACCAGGGCGCCGATCATCACCAGCAGCACCGCGCTGTAGCCCACCAGGCGCGGCCGCAGCAGGTGGGTCTTGCCCCCTTGCAGCTCGTGTTCGGAGGTGTAGGCGATCAGCCCCCGGGCATAGCCCATCTTGTCCATGATCGAGTCGCAGGCGTCGATGCACGCCGCGCAGCCGATGCACTCCATCTGCAGGCCGTCGCGGATGTCGATGCCGGTGGGGCAGACCTGCACGCACAGCTGGCAGTCGATGCAGTCGCCCAGGCCGACGTCGGCAGGCTTCACATCGCGCTTGCGCGGGCCACGGTTTTCGCCGCGCACCGGGTTGTAGGAGATGGTCAGGGTGTCCTTGTCGAACATCACGCTCTGGAAGCGGGCATAGGGACACATGTGCATGCACACCGCTTCGCGCAGCCAGCCGGCGTTGATGTAGGTGGCCGCGGCGAAGAACAGCACCCAGAACAGGCTCAGGCCGCCGATCTGCAGGGTCAGCAGTTCGTGGGCCAAGGGGCGGATCGGGGTGAAGTAGCCGACGAAGGTCAGGCCGGTGAGCAGGCTGATGCCCAGCCACAGGGTGTGCTTCATGGCCCGGCGCGCCAGCTTGTTCAGGCCCCAGGGCGCGGCTTGCAGCTTGATGCGCTGGTTGCGCTCGCCCTCGGTGACCTTTTCGCACCACATGAACAGCCAGGTCCACGAGCTTTGCGGGCAGGTGTAGCCGCACCAGACCCGGCCGGCGAACACCGTGATGGCGAACAGGCCGAAGGCGCAGATGATCAGCAGCGCCGAGAGCAGAATGAAGTCCTGGGGCCAGAAGGTCGCGCCAAAAATGTGGAACTTGCTCTCGGCCAGGTCCCAGAGCACCGCCTGGCGGCCGCCCCAGTTCAACCACACCGTGCCGAAGAACAGCAGGAACAGAAAACCCGCGCCGGTCATGCGCAGGGTACGGAACAAACCGGTGAAGCTGCGGGTGTAAACGTGTTTGTCGGTGGTCTTCGACTTCATCTGTTTGGGTTGTGAAGGTTCGAAGGTCTCTACTAATCGGACGGGGATTCTTTCGCTCATGGTCGTTCGCTCATCAGCCTCCATCAGGCCGCGCAACTATGACCACGGATCTGTTTGCATAACAGACTCAGGTATTTGATAAAAAACCGTATCAGATGAGCTTTTCCGGGCCCCTGCGACAACTTGCTGCACCCCCTCCAGCACCCCCGGGGATGGCCGCAAGGGCCTCTGGCACAGGCCTGTGCCAGAGGCCCTGATCCAGGTCAGGCAAATCACCGAATCACCTTCGGTGGCGTGCAGATGACGCCGACCGCCGGCAGCGTCCGCCGGCGTAGCGGGGCCGCTGGCTATGCTTGGAGCTCCAGCGGCGGCCGAGTGACGGGCGGGTCGCCCTTGGGCGGCGCGGGGGTGGCGGGCGGTTCCTGCTCGGGCACCGGCGGATCGCTGGGGGGCAGGGGCGGCTGGTCGAGGTTCGGGTCGGGGGTTTCTGCCGGGATCGGGATATTCATCGCTATGGCCTCCTTTGTGCTTGTCGATGCACGGGCTCTTGCGGTGGACCCTGCCCGGGCGGAATTGATTCCCGTCGCCTGGCCGGGCAATCGCGCTGAACTTTCGCCGCGGCCTGTGGCTCGGACACTAGGTGCACGGATTCACCGGGGGCTGCCGGCTCCACAACCAGAGCGTCTTGGACGTGTAAGAGGGGTGATGCTCGATGACTGCAGAGAAACCGACAGAACAGCACGACCAGCCGTCGTCGCTGCCCTTGTCCCAGGCCTTGCTGCTGCCGCGGATCGCCATCGAGAACACCCGCCCGGTGCTCGATGGCGGGCAGTTCGCGGTCAAGGCGGTGGCGGGGCAGGAGGTCGAGGTGACGTGCAAGGTCTTCACCGACGGCCACGATCAACTGGCGGTGCACCTGCGCTGGCGCAACGAGTGCCAGGAGCGCTGGTACAGCCAGGCTCTGGAGGATCAGGGCAACGACGCCTGGCTGGGGCGTTTCCCGGTGCCGGCCGTGGGCTGCTACCGCTTCTGCATCGAAGCCTGGATCGATCAGTTCGCCAGCTTCTGTCACGAACTGCAGAAAAAGCACCAGGCCGGGGTGCCGGTGAGCCTGGAACTGCAGGAGGGGCGCAATCAGGTGCAGCAGGCCGCCGAACGCAGCGAGGGGGCGTTGCGCGAGCAATTGCTGGAGTTGCGGCAGCAACTGGCCGGCTTGCTGGAGGCCGAGCAGGTGGCGTTGTTTCTCGCTGAGCACAGCGCCCGGCTGATGGCCGAGGCCGATCACCGTCCCTACCTGAGCCTGAGCCCCGAGTACCCGGTGGATGTGGAGCGCGAGCGCGCGCAATTTGCCAGCTGGTACGAGCTGTTTCCCCGCTCGATCACCGATGATCCCCAGCGCCACGGCACCTTCGACGATGTCCATGGGCGGCTGTCGATGATCCATGACATGGGCTTCGACGTGCTGTACTTCCCGCCGATCCATCCCATCGGCCGCCGCCACCGCAAGGGCCGCAACAACTCGTTGACGGCGGCCCCGGACGATCCCGGCAGCCCATACGCGATTGGCAGCGAGGAGGGCGGCCACGAGGCCATCCATCCGCAACTGGGCAGCCTGGAGGACTTTCGCCGGCTGGTGGCCGCCGCCGCCGACCATGGCCTGGAAATCGCCCTGGACTTCGCCATCCAGTGTTCCCAGGACCACCCCTGGCTGACCCAGCATCCGGGCTGGTTCAACTGGCGCCCGGACGGCACCATCAAATACGCCGAGAACCCGCCGAAGAAGTACCAGGACATCGTCAATGTCGACTTCTATGCCGCCGAGGCCATCCCCAGCCTGTGGCTGGAGTTGCGCGACATCGTCCTCGGCTGGGTCGAGGAGGGGGTCAAGCTGTTTCGCGTGGACAACCCCCACACCAAGCCGCTGCCGTTCTGGCAGTGGCTGATCGCCGAGGTGCGCGGCCGGCACCCGGAGGTGATCTTCCTCGCCGAAGCCTTCACCACCCCGGCGATGATGGCGCGCCTGGGCAAGATCGGTTACTCCCAGAGCTACACCTACTTCACCTGGCGCAACACCAAGAGCGAACTGGCCAGCTACTTCAGCGAGCTCAACCAGTCGCCGTGGCGCGAGTGTTTCCGGCCGAACTTCTTCGTCAACACCCCGGACATCAATCCGGCGTTTCTGCATGACTCGGGGCGCCCGGGATTTCTGATCCGCGCGGTGCTGGCCAGCATGGGCTCGGGGCTGTGGGGCCTGTACTCCGGGTTTGAACTGTGTGAATCGGCACCGCTGCCGGGCAAGGAGGAATACCTGGATTCGGAGAAATACCAGATCCGCCCCCGGGACTTCAGCGCCCCGGGCAACATCATTGCCGAGATCGCCCAGCTCAACCGCATCCGCCGGCAGAACCCGGCGCTGCACAGTCACCTGGGGCTCAAGCTGTACAACGCCTGGAACGACCAGATCCTGTATTTCGGCAAGCGCAGCAGCGACGGCGGCAACTTCGTGCTGGTGGCGGTCAGCCTCGATCCGTTCAACCCGCAGGAGGCCCATTTCGAGCTGCCGCTGTGGGAAATGGGCCTGCCCGACGACGCCCCGACCCAGGGTGAAGACCTGATGAACGGCCACCGCTGGACCTGGTACGGCAAGACCCAGTTCATGCGCCTGGAACCGGCGCAACCCTTCGGCATCTGGCGCATCAGCCCCCTGTAGGAGCCGGCTTGCCGGCGAAGAGGCCCCTGAGCCTTGCGCCGGGCTGGCCGCCGCCTTCGCTGGCAAGCCAGCGCCTGCGGTGGTCGTGGCGCATCGCCGGGTGCGCCGCTACGAATTGAATTTTTTCAGGAGTCCGACATGGCCAAGAAACCCCGCTCAGCGACCTTTATCAAGGACCCGCTCTGGTACAAGGACGCGGTGATCTATCAGGTGCATGTGAAGTCCTTTTTCGATTCCAACAACGACGGAATCGGCGATTTTCCGGGGCTGATCGCCAAGCTCGACTACATCAAGGACCTGGGGGTCAACACCCTCTGGCTGTTGCCGTTCTACCCCTCGCCTCGGCGCGACGATGGCTATGACATCGCCGAATACCGCGGGGTCAGCCCCGACTACGGCACCCTGGCCGACGTCCGGCGCTTTATCGCCGAGGCCCACAAGCGCGAGCTGCGGGTGATCAGCGAGCTGGTGATCAACCACACCTCGGACCAGCACCCCTGGTTCCAGCGAGCGCGCAAGGCCAAACCGGGCTCGGCGGCGCGCAATTTCTATGTATGGTCCGACGACGACCAGAAATACGCCGGCACCCGGATCATCTTCCTCGATACCGAAACGTCCAACTGGACCTGGGACCCGGTGGCCGGCCAGTACTTCTGGCACCGCTTCTATTCCCACCAGCCGGACCTCAACTTCGACAACCCCCAGGTGATGAAGGCGGTGCTCTCGGTGATGCGCTACTGGCTGGACATGGGCATCGACGGCCTGCGCCTGGACGCCATTCCCTACCTGATCGAGCGCGATGGCACCCACAACGAGAACCTGCCCGAGACCCACGACGTGCTCAAGCGCATTCGCGCCGAGATCGACGCCCACTACCCGGACCGCATGCTCCTGGCCGAGGCCAACCAGTGGCCGGAAGACACCCAGCTGTACTTTGGTCAGTCAACCAATGGCGCCGACGGCGACGAGTGCCACATGGCCTTCCACTTCCCGCTGATGCCGCGCATGTATATGGCCCTGGCCCAGGAGGATCGCTTCCCGATCAGCGATATCCTGCGCCAGACCCCGGAGATCCCGGCCCATTGCCAGTGGGCGATCTTTCTGCGCAACCACGATGAGCTGACCCTGGAAATGGTCACCGACAAGGAGCGCGACTACCTGTGGAACTACTACGCCGCTGACCGCCGGGCGCGGATCAACCTGGGCATTCGTCGGCGCCTGGCGCCGCTGATGGAACGCGACCGGCGGCGCATCGAGCTGCTCAACAGCCTGCTGCTGTCGATGCCCGGCACCCCGACCCTGTATTACGGCGACGAGATCGGCATGGGCGACAACATCTACCTGGGGGACCGTGATGGCGTGCGCACGCCGATGCAGTGGTCCATCGACCGTAACGGTGGCTTTTCCCGCGCGGACCCGGCCCGCCTGGTGCTGCCGCCGATCATGGACCCGCTGTATGGCTATCAGTCGGTCAATGTCGAGACCCAGTCCGGCGACCCTCACTCCCTGCTCAACTGGACCCGGCGCATGCTGGCGGTGCGCAAGCAATCCAAGGCTTTTGGCCGCGGCAGCCTGAAGATGCTGTCGCCGAGCAACCGGCGGATCCTGGCCTACACCCGGGAATACACCGACGCCGACGGCCATCAGGAAATCATCCTGTGCGTGGCCAACGTCTCGCGCAGTGCCCAGGCCGCGGAACTGGACCTGTCGGCCTTCGCCGGCAGGGTCCCGGTGGAAATGCTCGGCGGCAATGCTTTCCCGCCCATCGGCCAGTTGCACTTTCTGCTGACCCTGGCGCCCTACGGTTTCTACTGGTTCGTCCTGGCCGCCGAGCAGCAGATGCCCAGCTGGCACGTGGAACCGGCGCAGAGCCTGCCGGACTTTCGCACCCTGGTCCTGAAAAAGCGCCTCGAAGAATTGCTCGAAGCGCCGTCGCGCACCACCTTGGAGCACGAGGTGCTGCCCCTCTGGCTGCCCAAGCGCCGCTGGTTCGCCGGCAAGGACAGCGCCCTGCAAGCGCCGCATATCGCCTATGCCGTGCGCTTTGGTGATCCTCGGCATCCGGTGCTGCTGAGCGAGATCGAGGTCAGCCGCGACGGCCAGTCCGAGCGCTATCAGTTGCCTTTCGGCCTGCTCGGCGAAGAACCGTCCGGCAGTGCCTTGGCCCAGCAACTGGCGATGGCCCGGGTGCGTCGCGGGCGCCAGGTCGGGCTGATCACCGATGCCTTCGTTCTCGACAGTTTCGTGCGCGACGTGCTCCAGGCCCTGCAGGCCCGTACCCGGCTGGAGTGCGAGGCCGGGCAGATCCGCTTCGAGGGCAGCCTGGCCCTGGACGGGCTGGGCCTGGGGGCCGAGTCCGAGGTGCGCTACCTGTCGGCGGAGCAGTCCAACAGTTCGGTGGTGGTCGGCGGCAGGCTGGTGCTCAAGCTGCTGCGCCGGGTGTCCGCCGGGGTGCACCCAGAACTGGAAATGGGCGCCTTCCTCACCGCCGCGGGCTTTGCCCATATCTCGCCCCTGCTGGGTGCGGTGTTGCGTCGCGATGCCCAGGGCGAGGACCACCTGCTGATGATCGCCCAGGGCTACCTGAGCAATCAGGGCGACGCCTGGGAGTGGACGCAGAACACGCTGCAACGGGCCATCCACGATGAGCTGGCGGACGCCATGTCCGAGCAGGAGCAGCATTACAACGCCCTTGGCGAACTGCGCGAGTTCGCCGGGCTGCTGGGCCAGCGCCTGGGCGAAATGCACCGGTTGCTGGCGGCCCCGGGCAGCGGCCCGGACTTTGCACCGCAAGTGAGCACCCGCAAGGACACCCAGGCCTGGAATCGGCAGGTGGCCGGGCAACTGGAACGGGGGTTGCAGTTGCTCAAGCAGCATCAAGGCCAACTGAGCACGCAGGACCGGCAATGGGTGAGTCGATTGTTGCAGCACAAGGCGCAGATCCTCGGTCATATCCAGCAACTGGCCAATCAGCTGGTGGGTGGCCTGCGCATCCGGGTTCACGGCGATCTGCATCTGGGCCAGGTGCTGGTGGTCCAGGGCGATGCCTACCTGATCGACTTCGAGGGCGAGCCGGCGCGGTCCCTGGCCGAGCGCCGGGGCAAGCACAGCCCGTACAAGGACGTCAGCGGGGTGCTGCGTTCCTTCGACTATGCCGCGGCCATGGCCCGCGAGGCGCCGGTGGTCGATGCCTCGCCTGCGGCCGCGGCGGCGCGGGAGCGGGTGCTGCGGCGTTACCTCGACCAAGCGCGGCAGGCCTTTGTCCAGGCGTATCGGCTGGCGACGGCTACGCTTGCCCATGGCTGGCAGGAACCCGGCGCCGCGGACGCCGCCCTGGCCCTGTTCAGCCTGGAGAAGGCCGCCTATGAGTTGGCCTATGAAGCGCAAAACCGACCCACCTGGTTGCACGTGCCCTTGCACGGCCTGGTGCGGTTGTTGAGTGAGCTGCAAGCTTTTTCCGAACTTGAGCGTGGTGGAGAGCAGTCATGAGTGTCTCGAACAAGGAACAGGGAAAGCCCACAGCGGCATTGCTGCCCCCGGCCAAGGCCATCGACGCCCTGGTACGGGCGGAACATCACGACCCGTTCGCCATTCTCGGTCCCCACGGGGACGGCGCGGGCGGCCAGTTCATCCGCGCCTTTGTGCCCGGGGCGCTGAGCGTGCAGGTGCTGGACCGGGACCAGCAGCAGGTGCTGGGCAGCCTGCAGGCCGTCGAGGCGCCGGGGCTGTTTGTCGGGCATTTCGACACCTGCCAGGCCTATCTTTTGCGAGTGCAGTGGGCCGGTGGCGAACAGATCAGCGAGGATCCCTACAGCTTCGGCCCGTTGCTGGGGGACATGGACCTGTACCTGTTCGCCGAAGGCAATCACCGCGATCTGAGTGCTTGCCTGGGCGCCCAGGTGACTTGCGTCGACGGCGTCGCCGGGGTGCGCTTCGCGGTCTGGGCGCCCAATGCCCGGCGCGTCTCGGTGGTCGGGGATTTCAATGTTTGGGACGGGCGCCGCCACCCGATGCGCCTGCGTCATCCGTCCGGGGTCTGGGAACTGTTCATCCCGCGGTTGCAGCCCGGCGAGGCCTACAAGTACGAGATTCTCGGGCCCCAGGGCATCCTGCCGCTCAAGGCCGATCCCATGGCCCTGGCCACGCAACTGCCGCCGGATACCGCCTCGCGGGTCGCCGAACCGCTGGATTTCAACTGGCAGGACCAGGCGTGGATGGCGCAACGCGGCCAGTTGCAGCGGCCCGACGCGGCGCTGTCGATCTACGAGCTACACGCCGGCTCCTGGCAGTGCGAGGTGGACGATCTGGGGGAGGTGGCCCGCCAGTACAGCTGGGCCGAACTGGCCGAGCGCCTGATTCCCTACGTCAAGGACCTGGGCTTCACCCATATCGAACTGATGCCGATCATGGAGCATCCCTTTGGCGGCTCCTGGGGCTACCAGCCGCTGTCGCAGTTCGCCCCCAGCGCCCGCTATGGCAGCCCGCGGGATTTTGCCGCCTTTGTCGATGCCTGCCACCGGGCCCAGCTCGGGGTGATTCTCGATTGGGTGCCGGCGCATTTTCCCACCGACGCCCACGGCCTGGCGCAGTTCGACGGCACCGCGCTGTATGAATACGGCAACCCCCTGGAAGGCTTCCATCAGGACTGGGACACCCTGATCTACAACCTCGGGCGCACCGAAGTGCACGGTTTCATGCTGGCTTCGGCGCTGCACTGGCTCAAGCATTTCCATGTCGACGGCCTGCGGGTGGACGCCGTGGCCTCGATGCTCTATCGCGACTATTCGCGCAAGGCCGGGCAATGGGTGCCCAACCGCCATGGCGGTCGCGAGAACCTGGAGGCCATCGACTTTCTGCGCCACCTCAACGACGTGGTGGCCCTGGAAGCCCCGGGCGCCCTGGTGATCGCCGAGGAGTCCACCGCCTGGCCCGGGGTCAGCCGACCCACCGACCAGGGCGGCCTGGGCTTTGCCTACAAATGGAACATGGGCTGGATGCACGATTCGTTGCACTACATCCAGCAGGATCCGGTGTACCGCGGCCATCATCACAACGAGCTGAGTTTCGGCCTGGTGTACGCCTGGTCCGAACGCTTCATCCTGCCGATCTCCCATGACGAGGTGGTGCACGGCAAGCATTCGCTGATCGACAAGATGCCCGGCGACCGCTGGCAGAAGTTCGCCAACCTGCGGGCCTACCTGAGCTTCATGTGGACCCATCCGGGCAAGAAGCTGCTGTTCATGGGCTGCGAGTTCGGCCAGTGGCGCGAGTGGAACCACGATCAGCAGCTGGACTGGTACCTGCTGCAGTACCCCGAGCACCGCGGGGTGCAAAAGCTGGTGAGCGACCTCAACCAGCTGTATCGCCAGTACCCGGCGCTGCATGACCAGGACGACGTGCCCCAGGGCTTCCAATGGCTGATTGGCGATGACGCGATCAACAGCGTGTATGCCTGGCTGCGCTGGAGCCGCAGCGGCGAGCCGTTGCTGGTGGTGGCCAACTTCACCCCGGTGCCGCGCCCGGCCTACCGGGTCGGCGTGCCCCTGGCCGGGCGCTGGAGCGAACTGCTCAACAGCGATTCGCAGCTGTATGCCGGGTCCAACTACGGCAACGGCGGCGAGGCCTTCAGCCAGGAGCAGGGCAGTCATGGCCAGGCCCTGTCCCTGGTGCTCAACCTGCCGCCCCTGGCGGTGCTGGTGCTGCGCCCCGACAGCGGCGCTATCCCTTAGTCCTCGGCTTGCCGTGCGCTGAGCCTGCTGCGGCCACCGCGCAGGCCTTCGCTGGCCGGCCCGCGGCCCCGGCTAGAGGTGCACTTCCACCGCCAGGGGCAGGTGGTCGGAGAGGTGGGTCCAGGGTTTGTTGCCGAGGATCTGCGGTCGATGGCTGCTGGCGTTGCGCAGGTAGATGCGGTCCAGGCGCAGCAATGGCCAGCGCGCTGGGTAGGTCTTGGCTGGACGCCCGTGATGGCGCTCGAAGGCTTCGTGCAGGTCGTCCCGTCGCCCCAGGGTGGCGTTGCCGTGCATCTGCCAGTCGTTGAAGTCGCCGGCGATGATCACCGGCGCCTCGGCGGGCAGGGATTCGAGCAACTGGCACAGCAGGGCCAACTGCTGTTGCCGGTGGCTTTCCAGCAGGCTCAGGTGCACGCAGATGGCATGCACTTCGGCGTGGCCCGGCACCTCCAGTACGCAGTGCAGCAGGCCCCGGCGCTCGGGGCCGGTGATCGAGACGTCAAGGTTGCGGTACTGGCGGATGGGGAATTTCGACAGCAGGGCATTGCCGTGGTGGCCGTCGGGGTACACCGCATTGCGCCCGTAGGCGTAGTCGCTCCACATGCTGTCGGCGAGAAACTCGTATTGCGACTGCTCGGGCCAGTTGTGCAGGCGTGAGGCGTGGCGCTCATGCTCCCCCAGCACTTCCTGCAGAAACACCAGATCGGCGCGGGTGCTGCGCACCGCCTCGCGCAGCTCCGGAAGAATGAAACGCCGATTGAGGGCGGTGAAGCCCTTGTGAGTGTTGACGGTCAGCACCCGCAGGCGCTGGATGCTCGGCGGGTCGGGCTGAAGGGGGCGATCGCTGCTCACGCGGGCTCCTGTGAATCCGTGGCGGTTACTGATGGGACTGACGGCAGGCGCTCGCGTTCAGCTGAATGTGCAACGGCCCCGGTCTACATCAGGATGATCTCGTAGGGCAGGCGCATGCGCTCCAGCAGCACCGGCGACAGCGAAGGCTGCAGGCCGATCTCCGGCTCGCCCTGCAGCTGGCTGGCGTAGGCGTGGGCGGCATGCCGCTTGCGGGCCACGGTCCAGGTGTCCAGGCGCAGTTTGCGCGCCCGTTGCCAGGGGATCCGGTGCTCCTCCCGGGGCGACCAGTGCCAGGCCCACAGCGGAATTTCGTAAAAGCGCGCGCCGACCTGGGCCGCGGCCTTGGCGGTCGCCCGGCCGACCGCCTCGTGATCGAGGTTGCCGTCGGCGCGCCAGGTGCTGAACACCACATCGCTGTCGCGCAGGTAGCGGCTGATGAAAGGCACCAGTTGCTGCTCGCGCTCGCTCAGGGCGTTGTCGGCAAAGCCGCCGCGAATCCACTTCAGGCTGTGCAGCGGCAAGCCCAGGCGCCGCAGGGCCTCGGCGCTTTCCTGGGGGCGGAAGACACTGAGGCGGCGCTTGGGCCAGCGTTCCGAACCCGGGTGGCTGGCGCTGCCGTCGCTGATGGAGATCAACTGCAAGGGGTGGCCGTGGTGGGCCAGCACTTGCAGCAGTCCGCCGCTGGCGACCACCTCGTCACCGGGATGGGGGGCGACGATCACCGCCCGTGAGCCCGGTGGAACCAGATTGCTCAGGTTGATGGCCGGGACATCGGCCAGTTGGCGGGCGCTGTTCCATATCTGGCTGGGCCAGCTGTTGTCTACTGCGGGTATGGCTTTCATGGGGTATCACGTCCTTGTTTGCCGGGGCGCGGCTCGGGTGGCTGAACAGCCGTCGAGTGGCGCCCCTGGGTTCGCCGCACGCTGATTCCATGGCATCCGCCTCAGCGTGAAGTACCGGTGTGGCCAACCTTTGGCCCACCGTGAGCCGAGCGCAATCATACTCAGCTCAAGGTCGCCGACACAGGGGATCCATGTGAATTTGTCGACGGCGGCCCGTTTCTCAGGGTAGTCGGATTTTCTCGCCGGGCCCGAGCTTCTGACGAACACCCGGCAAGCCTGGGCGCGGATCACTCCTGGTGTTCGTGTTGCAGCTCGAACAGCAGCAGGGAACGCCCGGTCACCGAGTACTCGTGGCCGAAGGCGAAACGCTCCTGGCCGCGGACCGCCGGCTGGTGGGTGTCGAGCATGCAGCTCCAGAACTCGCCGGCCGGCACCTCGGGCAGGCGGAAATTGACGATGTCGTGATGGGCGTTGACCACCAGCAGCACCGTGGCGTCGGCCCCGGGGCGCAGGATCCCGGTTTCCTGGGCGCGGCCGTCCAGCAGCATGCCCAGGCAGCGGCCGTGGGGGTCTTGCCATTGTTCGGTGCTCATCTCGTTGCCGTCCGGGGCCAGCCAGGTGACGTCCTTGACCCCGAGGTCCTCGTTGTAGCTGCCCACCAGGAAGCGTCCGCGACGCAGGATCGGGTAGTTCAGGCGCAGTTTGATCAGGCGCTTGACGAACTTGAGCAGCGCCTTGCCGTCGGCGTCCAGCGCCCAGTTGACCCAGCCGATCTCGCTGTCCTGGCAGTAGGCGTTGTTGTTGCCGTGCTGGGTGCGGGCGAATTCGTCGCCGGCCACCAGCATCGGCGTGCCCTGGGCCAGCAGCAGGGTGGCGAAGAAGTTGCGCATCTGGCGCAAGCGCAGGGCGTTGATCTCGGGGTCGTCGGTGGGGCCTTCGACGCCGTGGTTCCAGGACAGGTTGTTGTCGCTGCCGTCCTGGTTGTTCTCGTCGTTGGCCTGGTTGTGCTTGTCGTTGTAGGACACCAGGTCGCGCAGGGTGAAACCGTCGTGGGCGGTGACGAAGTTGACCGACGCGTAGGGGCGGCGGCCGCGCTGGTTGAACATCTCGCCGGAGGCGGTCATGCGCCCGGCAAAGTCCGCCAGCTGGCCGTCGTCGCCTTTCCAGAAGGCGCGCACGGTGTCGCGAAAACGATCGTTCCATTCCACCCAGCCCGGCGGAAAGCGGCCCACCTGGTAGCCGCCGGGGCCGCAGTCCCAGGGTTCGGCGATCAGCTTCACCTGGCGCAGCACCGGGTCCTGGCGGCAGGCCACGAGGAAGCTGTGGCGCTCGTCGAAACCATCGTGGTAACGGCCGAGGATGGTCGCCAGGTCGAAGCGGAAACCGTCCACGTGCATCTCCGTAGCCCAGTAGCGCAGGGAGTCGGTGACCATCTGCAGCACGCACGGATGACTCAGGTCCAGGGTGTTGCCGGTGCCCGAATCGTTGATGTAGAAACGCTTGTCGTCGGGCATCAGGCGGTAGTAGGAGGCGTTGTCGATGCCGCGCATGGACAGGGTCGGGCCTTGTTCGTTGCCTTCGGCGGTGTGGTTGTAGACCACGTCCAGCAGCACCTCCAGCCCGGCCTCGTGCAGGTGCGCGACCATTTCCTTGAATTCGGCGATCTTGCCGCTGGCCAGGTAGCGCGGGTCCGGGGCGAAGAAGGCGATGCTGTTGTAGCCCCAGTAGTTGGTCATGCCCTTGTGCAGCAGGTGCTGATCGTTGACGAAGGCGTGGATCGGCAGCAGCTCCACCGACGACACCCCCAGCTTGCGGATGTGCTCCAGCACGTCGTCGACCATCAGCCCGGCAAAGCTGCCCCGCAGGTGCTCCGGCACCGCCGGATGGCGCATGGTGAAGCCGCGCACATGAGTCTCGTAGATGATGGTCTTGTCCCAGGGCACCTTGATCTGCTGGTCGTGGCCCCAGGTGTGGGCCGGGTCGATGACCTTGCACTTGGGCACGAAGGGCGCGCTGTCGCGCTCATCGAAACTCAGGTCGGCGTCCGGGTGACCGATGGTGTAGCCGAACAGCGCCTCGGACCATTTCAGTTCCCCCACCAACTGCTTGGCATAAGGGTCGATCAGCAGTTTGTTGGGGTTGAAGCGATGGCCGTTGACCGGGTCGTAGGGGCCGTGCACCCGGTAGCCGTAGATCAGCCCTGGGTGGGCATCGGGCAGGTAGCCGTGGAAGATCTCATCGGTGTATTCGGGAAGTTCGATGCGCTCCAGTTCCACTTCGCCGGCGGCGTCGAACAGGCACAGTTCGACCCGTGTGGCATTGGCCGAGAACAGCGCGAAGTTCACCCCCAGGCCATCCCAGGTGGCGCCCAGGGGGAAGGGCAGGCCTTCACGGATGCGCGAGGCTTCGTGCTCGGGAGTCTGCTTGGATCGGCTCATGGTTGCTCCTGCAGGTCTGATGAAAGGGTCTGATACCCGTGCTCCCGCGACTTTTTCCGGGCGCAGGAACCCCGGGTGGCGCCCACACGCGCCACGGCTCGACGGCGATCAACGGGTGGGGAATGGCGTCAGTGGGCGGGCGGCTTGCGCGGGGCCCGGGGTTTCTTCGCCGCCGGCTTTTCGCCCGGAGGCAGGACCACGGCGGCGGCCGGCTTGGCCTTGGGTTTGGCGGCGGTCCGGGCCTTGGGCTTGGCGACCTTGGCCGGAGGCGGCGGCGCCAGGGCTTCGGCTTCGGCCAGCTTGCGCGCCATGTCCCAGTGCCGGGCCTCCTGGCCCTGGGGTTTGCCTTCCGATTCCCAGATCTGATAGGCGAATTCACGAATGCGTTTGTCGTCGGTACTCATCGCAATGCTCCTGGGCTGGCTTCAATGTTGAATCAAAAGGTTGAGCGCAAAGTCTTGCAACACGGCACTGATCAGCAATTGCTCATGGGGTGTGACTGCGGCGCTTGAAAAAAGTCCATTCAGTTTGCGGCGCGAGGCGGTGAACGGTAGTTGCACCCGGGTATCGCCCCATCGTTGTGCATCGACCTTAGGCACTGCGCTGTCTTCCAGCAGCGCGGCGGCCCGGATCGGCACGATCACCAGCAGCCGTTGCTCCTGGTATTCACGCATGAAGGCCAGGACCCGTCCGGCCTCCTGGCCGAGCACCGGCAAGGCCCGGTAGCGGCCACGCCGGAACAGCTCCGGGTACTGGCGGCGCAGGCCCAGGGTCCGGGCAATCAGGCCTTGCTTGATGCCCCCGTCGCGCCAACTGGCCAGCCACTGGCGGGGCTCGCCCAGGCGGTCGAGTGCTTGTTCCCGCGCCTCGTAGTCCACTGGCCGGCGGTTGTCCGGATCCACCAGGCTGAAGTCCCAGAACTCGTTGCCCTGATACAGGTCCGGCACCCCCGGCACCGTCATGCGCAGCAAAGTTTGCGCCAGGCTGTTGAGGGCGCCGGCGGGGGCGATGGCGTTCACCGCGTCGGCGATCGAGCGGCGCAAGGGCAGGCCCTCGGGCGCGCACAGCAGGCGCTCGATAAAGCCTTGCACGGCCTCTTCGTACTCCAGGTTCGGCGCGGCCCAGCTGCTGTGCAGCTTGGCTTCGCGCAGGGCCTTGAGCTGCCACTGGCCGATCCGCCGGGCGTAGTCGGCCAGGGCCGGTTGATCATCGGCCGACAGGTCCAGGGGCCAGCTGCCCAGGAGGGTCTGGTAGAGGATCAGTTCATCCGCCGCCGAGGGGGCGGCGCGGCCTTGGCGCAAGGGCTCGGCCAGCGGCCGCCAGGCCTGCACCTGGCGCACGTACCAGGCCGCGCGCTCGCTGAGCACCGCCAGGCGCGCGCGACTGTCCTCGCCGCGCTTGTGGTCGTGGGTGGCGCTGGTCAGCAGGTTGTCGGGGAACTGCTCCAGGCGCTGTTCGCAGGCGCTGTGGAAGGCCGCCGGCGCAGCGCTGAACTGCTCGGTATTGAAGCCCACGTCATTGCGCGCCAGGAGCACCGCCGAGCGATAGAAGGCGGTGTCCTCCACCGCCTTGGCCGCCGTCGGCGAGGTCAGTTGCTGGAAGCGCACGCCGGCGTGGCGCAGCAGTTTGCGTGGGCGGCCCGCCGGCTGCTGCCGCCAGCCCTGGCCGCCGAGCCAGCGCTCCAGGTAATCGAGCACCGGCCAGTCGGCTTCGCCCAGGCTGTCGCGGGCGCCCTGCATGGCCTGCTGGAACACCCGCTGGTCCTGGGGGCCACGGCCCCGGGCGCTGATGTAGGTGCGATACACCGGAAAGTGCACGATCAGCTCCTGCAGGGCCCGGCGAATGGCGCCCAGGGTCAGGTCGCGGCTCATCAGGTCCAGGCGCGCCACTTGCAGCAGGGCCTGGGCCACGCTTTCAAAGTCGCTGGCCAAAGAGCCATTGAGGACTTGCTGACGGGCCAACTGCGCTTCCTGGGCAAACTGCGCCGGCCGCTGGCTGTGCCGGCTCCACAGTTCGGCCAGCAGTGGCTGGCCGGTGGCGGCCTGCTGCAGCAGCGACAGCTGGTTCATGAATTCGTAGCCGGTGCTGCCGTCCACGCCCCAGTCGCGGGCCAGGCTTTCTCCGGCGCCGAGGATCTTTTCGACGTAGATCGGCAGGTGCTGGCCCGGGCGCAGGCGCTGGACTCGGCGCCGCAGCTTGCGGCAGTAGGCCCGGGGATCGGCCAGGCCGTCGATATGGTCGATGCGCAGGCCGTCCACCAGTTGGTCCTCGATCAGCTGGAAGATCTTGGCGTGGGTGGCTTCGAACACCGCCGGGCGCTCGACCCGCAGGCCGCCCAGCTCGTTGACGTCGAAGAAGCGCCGCCAGTTGATGTCGTCGGCGGCGGTGCGCCAGCTGGCCAGCCGGTAGCTCTGGCGCTCCAGCAACTGATGCAGGCGCTCCAGGCCTTCGGGCTGGCGCCCGTCGTAGTCTTGCAACCGCCGGGTGAGCGCTTGGCGCAGCGCCGGCTGTTGCAGCAGGCGCGCCAGGGCCTGTTGCAGGGGCCGGGCCCGGGCGTGGGCAGCGGCATCCGAGCGCAGGGCGTCGAAGGCGTCGGCCAGGGCCTTGAGCTCGGCCGCGGCCGCCGGTGCCCGGGTCGGGTCGATCCGCAGCAGCTCGCCGTAATCGGCGGGGCAGATGGGGAAGCGATGCGCGTGGTGCTGCACATGGAAGCCCGCCAGATCCTCGTCCAGCAGCAAGGGCAGGCTGCCTTGCTGCAGCGCCACGCCGTAGTCACTGGCCAGAAAGGGCAGCAACAGCTGGCCGTGCATCAGCGGGTCGGGGGAGTGCCACTGGATATCGAAGAATTCGCCATAGGGGCTCAGGCGCCCCCACTGCAACAGGTCCAGCCACCAGGGGTTGTCGCTGCCGCCCACCGCCATGTGGTTGGAGACGATGTCGAGGATCAGGCCCATGCCATGGGCGCGCAAGGCGCTCACCAGGCGCCTGAGGGCCGCTTCGCCGCCCAGTTCCGGGTTGACCCGGGTCGGGTCCACCACGTCGTAGCCGTGCATCGATCCCGCCCGGGCGCACAGCAGCGGCGAGGCATAGAGGTGGCTGATGCCCAGGCGCGCGAAGTAGGGCACCAGGGGCACGGCGTGGTCGAGGCTGAAACCCCGGTGGAACTGCAGGCGCAGGCTGGCCCGCAGCGGCGGCAGGCAGGGGCTCATCGGTCACGCTCAAAGGCTTGCTGGCGGGCGCAGGCCAGCAGTTCCAGGCGCCGGGCGGCGTCGCTGTCCTCCAGCAGGCGGCGGCTCGCGCTGGCCAGGCGCCGGCGCCAGTTGGGGTGGCTGTCGAGGGTGCCGGGCAGGTTGGCCTGTTCGTCGATGCCCAGGGCGTCCTCCAGGGGCAGCAGCACCAGCGGCGCCCGGGTATGGCCGAGAAAGCGCACGGCAGCGTCGATCACCTGCTCGGTTTCCTGGCAGTCCCGGCGAAAGTTCTGCGGGTCCCGGGCCAGGGCCTGGCGCAGGCCGTCACGCTCGCGCTGGCGGTGTTCGGCCCATTGCCGGGCGCCGTGTTCGTCCACCAGGCCCAGGCGCAGGTTCCAGTCGATGTCGCGGCCCTGCCACCAGCCCGTGAGGGTCGGCAGGTCGTGGGTGCTGGTGGTGGCCAGGGCGTTGTCCGGCCAGTCGAGGATCGGCTTGAAGTGGCAGCCGTGGTCCTGTTCGAACAGCAGCACGCGCATGCCGAGCATGGCCCGGGCGGCCAGCTTGTCGCGCAGGCCGTCGGGCACCGTGCCCAGGTCTTCGCCGAGGACAATGGCCTGATGCCGATGGGACTCCAGGGTCAGCAGGCGCAGCAGGTCGTCCACCGGGTAATTGAGGTAGGCGCCGTCGCTGGGTGGCGCGCCCAGGGGCATCACCCACAGGCGTTGCAGGCCCATCACATGGTCGATGCGCAGGCCGCCGGCGTGGGCGAAGTTGGCCCGCAGCATTTCGATGAAGGCACGAAAGCCATGGCGCTGCAGACCCTCGGGGGAGAAGGCGCAGATGCCCCAGCCCTGGCCCTGGCGATTGAGTACGTCCGGTGGCGCGCCCACGGTCAGGGACGCCAGCAGCTGTTCCTGGCGGCTCCAGGCCTGACTGCCGCCACCGTCGGCGCCTACCGCCAGGTCGGCGATCAGGCCGATGCCCATGCCGCCGCCGCGGGCCGCGCTCTGGGCTCGTTCCAGGCTGCGGGCGATCAGCCACTGGCAGAAGGCGTGAAAACCGATTTCCTCGGCGTGCTCCTCGGCAAACCGGGCCAGGGCCGGGCTGGCCGGGTTGCGCCACTGTTCTGGCCAGTGGCGCCAGTCCAGGTCCTCGCCACGGGCCGCTCGCTGGGCCTGGATGGCTTCGAAGCGGCAGTGGTTTTCCAGGGCTTCGCCGGCGGCCCGGCGATAGCTGGCGAAGTCCTCGTGCAGCGGATGCTGGCCGTGACAGAAACCCTCGTACAGGGCGCGCAAGGCCTGCTGCTTGGCCTTGGCGGCCTGGGGCCAGTCGATCAGCGGCTGATGCTCCAGGGCCTGCAGCTGTTCGCCGAGGCCCGAGGATTGGATGGCGTTGCGCCAGGCCCGGTCGCCGAGAATGGCCGCCGGCGCCGCATACAGGCTGTTGAGAAACAGCCGGCTGGAGGGCGAATAGGGGCTGTAGCGCTGGGGATCGGCGGCGAACATGGCGTGCAGCGGGCTGATGGCCAGGGCGTCGGCGCCGCGCTCGGCGGCCTGGCGGGCCAGGTCTTCCAGGGCCTGGGTGTCGCCAAAGCCGCCATCCCCGGGACGCCGCAGGGCATACAGCTGTACCGCCAGGCCCCAGGCGCGGGGCGTGGCCTGGTCCACGGCGTCGGCCACGCTGTAGCAGCGTTCGGGGGCCACGGCGAGGACGAAGTGTTCGTCGCCCACCTGTATCCCGTGGTAGCCCAGGGGCAGCACCCCGGGCAGCACGCCGGCCTCATCCAGGGCCAGGGACAGCTGGCTGCCGTCTTCCAGATGGATGGCGCAGAGCGTCTGCGCCGCAAAGTAGCGGGACAGGTCCAGCCCCTGGCCGACATCGGCGGTGAGCAGCGGCGGCAGGTGCCGACTCTGTTGCAGTGCCTGCAATTGCCGCAGGCTGTGCTGGATTTCCTGGTCGTTGTCGGCAGGGTGGCCCAGGCCCGCCAGCACTGCCCGCAGGACCCGGGGCTCGACCCTTTGCGCCCGGCCGTTGGCATCGACCCAATCCACGGCCAGGCCGGCGCGGCTGGCCAGCAGTTCCAGTTGCGCATCGCTCATCGGCGTTCTCCATCAGGGGCTGTCGGGGCGTGTATGTCGTCCAGCTGCACCACCACGCTGTAGGCCGGCAGCCAGCCCTGGCGCCAGTGGTCGAGGCTGCGGGGTGGGTGTTCGAACCAGAGTTGCCCCGCGGGCTCGGGGGCCAGCTCGACCCGGTGCGGGCTCAGATTGAGGTCGATGCGCAGGCGGCTGCCATCGCCCAGGCGCCAGCGCGCGCTGAGGGCGCCCTCGGCCAGTACCCGGGTGTCCAGGGCCCGGGCTGCGGGCAGGCGCGGGATTAACTGGCGATGGCGGATCTGCAGCAGGCTGCGGTACAGCGCCCGGGTCGCGGCGCCCTGGTCGGAGTCGGGCTGCGGGCGCGAGGCCTGGAAGGTCGACAGGGCATTGGGATCGGGGATGCGCTGGCGCTGGTGGGCATCGGCAAAGGCGCCGAAGGCGGCGAACTCGTTGCGCCGGCCCTCGCGCACCGCCTCGGCCAGCGGCCCCTGGTGACTGGTGAAGAACAGGAAGGGCTCCTGGGCGGCGACCTCGTCGCCCATGAACAGCAGCGGAATCATCGGTGACAGCAGCAACAGCGCCGTCGCGGCGTGCAGGGCCTGGGGCGCCGCCAGCTGGTTGAGGCGCTCGCCAAAGGCCCGGTTGCCGATCTGGTCGTGGTTCTGCAGAAACAGCACGAAGGCGCTGGGGGGCAGATGGCCGCTGGGTTCGCCGCGGACCTTGCCGTGGCGGTCGGCATGGCCCTGGAAGGCGAAGCCCTGGCTCAGGCAGCGCGCCAGCTGCGCGGTCGGGTCGTCGGCGAAGTCGGCGTAATAGGCTTCGGTTTCGCCGGTCAGCAGCACGTGCAGGGCGTTGTGGCCGTCATCGTTCCACTGGGCGTCGAAGCCCTGTTGCAGCAGGCTGGCCTGATTGCGTTCGTTCTCCAGGTTGAGCCACACATGGCGCCCGGGGGGCACGGCCTGGCGCACCCGCCGGGCCAGTTCGAGGAGAAAGTCCGGGTCGTCGATGGCGTGCACCGCATCCAGGCGCAAGCCGTCGAAGCGGTAGTCCAGGAGCCACATCAGGGCGTTGTCGATAAAGAAGTCGCGGACCGGGCGGCGGCGAAAGTCGATGGCCGCGCCCCAGGGGGTGTGCAGGTCCTGGCGAAAGAAGCCCTTGGCGTAGTGCGGCAGGTAGTTGCCGTCGGGGCCGAAGTGGTTGTAGACCACGTCGAGAATGACCGCCAGGCCCAGGCCGTGGGCGCAGTCGATCAGCGCCTTGAGCGCTTCGGGCGGACCGTAGGAGGCTTCCGGCGCGTAGGGCAGCACCCCGTCGTAACCCCAGTTGCGCGCGCCGGGGAACTCCGCCAGGGGCATCAGCTCGATGGCGGTCACCCCCAGCTCCACCAGGCCCGGCAAGGCCTGTTGCACCGCCTGGTAGCCACCCATGACGCCCACATGCAGCTCGTAGATCACCGCTTCGTGCCAGGGCCGGCCGGCCCAGGTGGGGTGCTGCCATTGATAGGCATCGGCGGCGACCACCAGGCTCGGGCCGTTGAGGTCGCCGTCCTGGGCCCGGGACGCCGGGTCCGGCACCAGCAGTTGCTGGTCGATCTTGAAGCGGTAGCGGCTGCCCGGGGGGCAGGGCGCCTCGAGCTCGAACCAGCCATCGGCCTGGGGCTGCATGGGCAGCGACTGGCCCTGGTCGAGTTCCAGGCTGACGCTGCGCGCATCCGGGGCCCAGAGGGCGAAGCGGGTGCGCGCCGCGTCCAGAACACGCGCGCCGTGGCGCGCCGAGTGATGGCGTGACATCGGCCCCGGCCCCTTACGGCCTCACGGCCTGCCCCAGGGATTTGGCCACCAGTTGCTCATAGAGCTCGGCGTAGGGCTCCACCGCCTTGCACCAGTTGAACGGTGCCGCCATGGCCCGGCAGCGCATGGCGTTGAGCAGTGCCGGGTAGGCGAACACCTTGAACGCCCGGGCCAGGGCCTGCTGGTAGCTGGGGACCGTGGATTCGTCGAACAGGAACCCGGTGACGCCATTGTCGATGGTGTCCGCCAGCCCGCCGGTGTTGCGCGCCACCGGCAGCGAGCCGAAGCGCTGGGCGTACATCTGGCTCAGGCCACAGGGCTCGTAGCGTGACGGCATGAGCAGGAAGTCGCTGCCGGCGAACATGCGTCGGGCGTCGGTTTCGTTGAAGCCGATATGCACCCCGATGCGCCCGGGGAAGCGCTGGGCCAGGGCGCGCATGGATTGTTCCTCTTCCGGTTCGCCACGACCGATGATGGCGATCTGGCCACCGGCTTGCACGATGAACTCGGCCACCGCCTCGGTGAGGTCCAGGCCCTTCTGGTAGACCAGCCGCGAAACCACGGCGAACAGCGGGCCGCTGCTGGGGTCGAGGCCGAACATCTGCCGCACATAGGCGGCATTGGCCGCCTTGCCTTCCCAGTCGCCGATGCTGAACGGGCGGAACAGATGGCTGTCGGTGGCGGCATCCCAGCTCTCGTCGATGCCGTTGGGAATGCCGCTGAGCAGACCCTGCTGGGTCTTGCTGGCGAGGAAGCCGTCCAGCCCGCAACCGAAGGCCGGGGTGGTGATTTCCTGGGCATAGGTGGCGCTGACCGTGGTGATGTGGCTGGCGTAGGCCATGCCGGCCTTGAGGAACGACAGCTTGCCGTAGAACTCCATGCCTTCCTGCTGCAGGGCGTGTTCGGGAATGCCCAGCTCCGGGCAGGAGGCCAGGCTGACCACGCCCTGGTAGGCCAGGTTGTGGATGGTGAACAGGGTCGGCGTGCGTTGTCCGCGCCAGTGCATGTAGGCCGGGGCCAGACCGGCGGGCCAGTCGTGGGCGTGCACCAGATCGGGGCACCAGTGGATCTGCGCCAGGTTGGCGGCGATATCGGCGGCGGCCAGTCCCAGGCGGGCGAAGCGAATGTGGTTGTCGGGCCAGTCGCGGCCATTGTTGGCGCCGTAGGGCGTGCCTTCGCGCTCATAGAGTTCCGGGCAGATCAGCACGTAGATCACTAGGCCGTCGGGCATGTCCATGCGCCCGATCTTGCACGCCGGCAGCGCCGCGTGGCCGCCCAGCTCGCCGATGATGTGGATCGGGTTCTCGCTGTGCAGCACCTGGGGGTAGCCGGGGATCAGCACCCGTACATCGTGCAGGTGGGCCATGGCCCGGGGCAGGGCGGCGGAGACATCGCCCAGGCCGCCGGTCTTGACCAGGTCGGCGATTTCCGAAGTGACGAACAGCACCCGCTTGCGGTTGGGATTGTGCCGGGCCAGCGGCAGCACCGTCTTGCTCCCCGAAGTCGGCTGGGCGGCGCGTTCGCCGGCCTGCGGTTGAGGATGCTCTCCCTGAGTATTCAATACGGCGCTGATCATAGGTCTCTCCGGTTTTTATTGAAGTGCTGGCGGCCAATTCCTGTGGCCGGACGCAAACGCGCCACACATCGATCAGCCTGAGCTGCTCGAGCGCTGAAGCAGAAAGGGTGGAGGAGCCGTTGCAAGGAATGCACCAGTGGCAGCGACCCTACCTTTAACCTGACCCTGGGCCGAAGCGAAAAGTTTCGACTTTTTCAGTGTCAAAGTGACCGACCGGTCACGGGGCGAATTTCAGTCTAGGACAGAACCTAGAGCGTCGCCGTGGCCCCCCGGGTTTTCCTCCGGAGGGCTGGCGCGAGCATGGACGTCTGCCGACGAAAGGTCGTGGCTGCACCGTCGGCGAGCGTGGCCGCTGCGCTAGCGGTGCGAAAACGCCGAGGCCCTGCCTGCGGCTGGTGCAGGGCCTGGGGCGCCTTGCCCGATAATGGGCAGGGGAGGCGGGTCAGTTGAGCAGGCGGATGGGCCGGCCGGCGTGCCAGGCCTGCAGGTCCTCGATCATCTGGCTGAAGAACACTCGGTAGTTCTGTCGACTGACATAACCGATATGGGGCGTGGCCAGGACATTGGGCAGACGCCGGAACGGATGCTCGGCGGGCAAGGGTTCTTCGGCGAACACATCGAGGGCAGCGCCGGCCAGCCGGCCCTGTTCCAGGGCGGCGATCAACGCCGCTTCGTCGACGATCGGCCCCCGGGCGGTGTTGACCAGCAGCGCGTCGGGCTTCATCCAGGCTAGGGCCTGGGCGTCCACCAGGTGGCGGCTGCGTTCACTGAGCACCAGGTGCACCGAGAGCACATCGGCCTGTTCGAACAGGGCCTGCTTGCCGACGAGGGTCACCCCCGCGGCGGCCGCGCGTTCGGCGCTGAGGTTCTGGCTCCAGGCGATCACCCGCATGCCGAACACCTGACCGAACTGCGCCACCCGCTGGCCGATGTTGCCCAGGCCGAGCAGGCCCAGGGTCTTGCCGTGCAGGTCGCCGCCCAGGCCCTGTTGCCAGTGACCGGCGCGCAGGGCATTGGCTTCGTTGAGCAGGTTGCGGGTCAGGGCCATGAGCAGGGCCCAGGTCAGTTCCGGGGCGGCCTGCCGGTAGCTGTCACTGCCGCAGACCTGGATCCCCAGGGCCTTGGCGGCCTCCAGGTCGATGGCGGCGTTGCGCATGCCGCCGGTCAGCAGCAACTTGAGTCGGGGCAGGCGTTGCAGCAGAGCGGCGTCGAACAGCGTGCGCTCGCGCATCACGCAGATCACCTGGAACGGCAGCAGGCGCTGCACCAGAAGCTCGCGGTCGCCGGGGTAGTCATGCAGGAAGCTGACCTGGCCGATGCCCTGCAGCACCGACCAGTCCACCACCTCGCGGGCCACGTCTTGCCAATCGTCGATTACCGCAATCTGCAGCGTCATGTTCGGGCTCCTGATTCGGGGAGGGATCAAGCGGCCCGGCGGGGCCTGCTGAGGTTGCCGATCATGGCGCAGATTTGTGGCCATGCGCACGCGGATATTCATTGGCGCCGGCCTGTCGGCAAGCCGGTTCCGGGAGGCGGATGGCCAGGCCGCTAGGGGCTGGCCGTCAAGTGCCCGGGCTGGCCAGCCAGCCCAGGGTCAGCCACAGCAATACGGCGTAGCGGGCGCCCTTGGCCAGGCTCACCAGCAGCAGGAAACGCTTGAGTGGCTCGCCCATTACGCCGGCCACCAGGGTCAGCGGGTCGCCGATCAGTGGCATCCAGCTCAGCAGCAGCGACCAGTGGCCGTAGCGCTGATAGTGCCGGCGGGCCCGCTCCAGGTGCCGTGGGCTGACTGGGAACCAGCGGCGATCCTTGTAATGTTGCAGACGGCGCCCCAGCCACCAGTTGACCAGGGAGCCCAGCACATTGCCCAGGGTCGCCACCAGCCATAGCCCGAGCACGCTCAGTTGGCTGTTATGCAGCAGGCCCACCAGCAGCGCTTCCGATTGCAGGGGCAGCAGGGTGGCGGCGGCGAAGGCCGCGAGGAACAGGCCGAGGTAGGCGCCGAGAATCAACGGGCCGGGTAGTGTGCAACCACCACATCCTTACCGTCACGGGTCAGGCCGATGACCTGGAAGGCGTCGGCGCCCATGCCGTCCATCTCCATGCCGGGCGAGCCCATGGGCATGCCGGGGGCGGCGATGCCCAGCAGGTCGTCGCGCTTGCGCAGGGCCAGCACCTGTTCGGCCGGTACGTGGCCCTCGACGAACTTGCCGTCGATCACCGCGGTGTGGCAGGAGCGCAGGCGCGGTGCCACGCCCAGGCGCTGCTTGACCGGGCTCATGTCGGCTTCGACATGATCGCGGACGTTGAAGCCGTTGGCCTGCAAATGCTCGATCCACTTCTTGCAGCAGCCGCAGTTGGCGTCCCGGTGGACATCGATGTCGAGGCTGCCGGCGGCCTGGGCCAGGGACGTGAGGAACAGGGCGGACAGGGCCGCCAGACGCAGAGTGTGTTTCATGAAATATCTCGTGTGGATTCGCCGGCCATTGCCAGGGGCCGCGCATTTTTGCGGTTTTTCGCGGTTTCTGGCGCGCCTGTATGTATCAAAGTGATACAAAGCCGCTGCCCGGGTTCCACCGGTCCGGGGCTTGATGCCCCGCTGGCTTGTGGGCGGGCCCGGCATGCCGATAGAGTCCCGTGGGTTTGGCACAGCCTAAGCGGCGCTGGCTGTCAGCAACCTGAGGCCTGGATGACAGATCTGTCAGGTGGCGGGCGGCCAGGGCGGACAATCTTGTACAGGGCCGAACGCATGGCCCGCAGCACACCGGCGAGGCTCCATGAAACCCTACCTGACATTGTTGCTCCTGCTGTTATTGGCCACTCCGGCGCTGGCCGGGTACAGCGCCCAGGAGCAGGAGAACCGGCGCAACGTGCTGGCGTTCTATCAACTGGCGCTGAACGACAAGGACTTCGCCGCTGCCCGACCCTACCTGGGCGCGCACTACATTCAGCACAATCCGGCCGTGGCGGACGGCATCGAGGGATTCAGGACTTTTATCGAGTTTCTCAAGCTGCACTACCCGCAATCGCGCAGCGAGATCAAGCGCCTGTTCGTCGATGGCGACTATGTGATCGTGCAGGTGCGCAACACCGGCCGCGAGCCGGGGGTGGTCAAGTCGATCATCGATATCTATCGCCTGGAGCAGGGCAAGATCGTCGAGCATTGGGACGCCAGCCAGGTGTTGCCGGACAAGGCCGCCAATGCCAACGGCGCCTTCTGATCAGCTGGCCGCGGCTTCCAGGCGTTGCTTGAGATTGCCCAGGGCCTGGGCCGACAGCTGCTCCATGCGCGGGCGCAGGCCGCTCAGATGCAGGTCGCTGGAGAACGCCAGGGTGCGCTGCAAGAGCGTACCGTCCCCCTGTTTGCTCAACTGGTAGTGAATCGAGCCATCCAGCGCGGCGGAGCTGAACACGGCCTTGAATTCCTTGGGAAACTGCGCGACCAGCACCCGGTAGCTCATGGGGATCTGCACCCCCAGCAGGTCCATGGTTTCACTGAAGCGATGGCCGGCCGGCAGCGAGCCGCCGAGCCCGGTGTCGGCGCGCAGGCTGCAAGGGTGCCACTCCGGCCAGCGGTCCGGCTGGGTCACGTAGTAGTAGACGGTGTCGATACCGGCCCGGATATACAGCTCGTGGCGGATCTGCTCCTGCAATAGATGTATTTGCCGCTGGCCCATGACGCACCCCACTTCCTTGTGACCTGAGCCACCAATATAGTCCCGCCGCCCGGGGCTGCCAGCGACGGCGGGTGACCGTTCAGCGGACTTTGAAGCGGCCCATCAGGTGGCTGACCTGGGCGTTGGCTTGCAGCAGGCTCTGGGTGTTGCTTTCGCCAGCCCGGGCGCTCTCTACCAGCTCCTCGACCATGTGTCGGATGCTCACCATGCTGCGGTTGATCTCCTCGGTCACCGCGCTCTGCTGTTCGGCGGCGGTGGCGATCTGGGTGCTGAGGCTGTTGATCTGGCTCACCGAGTCGGCCATCTGATCGAGGCCGCTGTTGACCCGCGCCGTGGCGTCCGCCGCCGACTGGCAACTGGCCTGGGTGTTTTCCATGGCGCTGACCGAAGAACTGACGCCCTGGCTCAGGCGGCCGAGCATTTCGTTGATCTGCGAGGTGCTGTCCTGGGTCCGCGCCGCCAGCGCCCGGACTTCGTCGGCGACCACCGCGAAGCCGCGCCCTTGTTCTCCGGCCCGGGCCGCTTCGATGGCGGCGTTGAGGGCCAGCAGGTTGGTCTGCCCGGCGATGTCGCCGATCACCCCGAGGATTTCGGTGATGCGCTGGGCGTCGGCCTGCATGGCTTCGACCTTGTGGGTGGCATCGGCCACTTCGTCGATCAGGGCGATCACGCTGCCGGAGGCCTGGCCCACCACCACTCGCGAGTGCTCGGCATGCTCGTTGGCGCGGCGGGTGAAGTCCGCGGTCTGCGCGGCGTTGGCCGCGACGCTGTCGGCGGTGCTGCTCATCTGCGTGATGGCGGTCACGGTCTGATCGGTTTCCGAGGCGTGACGCAGGAGAATCTGCTGGCTGTGGGCCGAGCTTTGTTGCAACTGCGCCAGGCTGCCGGCCATGGCGTCGGTGGCCTGGGTCACGTCGCCGATCATCTGCTGCAGGTACTGGATGAAGCGGTTGACCGAATGGCCGATGGCGCCAAGCTCGTCCTCGGCGCGGATCACGATGCGTCGGGTCAGGTCGGCGTCACCGGTGGCCAGGGCATCGATGTTGCCCTTGAGGATCTTCATCCGCTGCACCAGTTGGCGGATCGCATAGACCTGCAACAGCACCAGCAGGATCACCATGGGGATCTGCAACAGGCTCAGGGTGCTCAGGACATCGTCGCGCTGGGCGGTGATCAGCTGGGTGGGCAGGGTGCTGGCGAGGAACCAGGGGGTGCCTTCGATGGCGCGCATGAAGAAGGTACTGGGCACCCCGGCGTTATCGAATTCGATGCGCTGGGCGCCCTTGTCGCGCTGCCCCAGCGCGGCCTGGACCTGGGCGGCGAAGGGCGAGGCGGCGGCCAGCTCGCGAATGTTCTTGAGGACGATCGGGCCACTGATGCGTGAGCTGTTGCTGATGATCTTGCCGTCGGCCTCGACGATCAGCATCTGCGCATTGAGTTCCTGCTCCTGGCGGGCCACCAGGTCATTGAAAAAGCCCAGGGTCACGTCGATGGTGGCCACGCCCCAGGGCTGGCCGTCGCGGCGGATGGCCATGGCGCAGTTGGTCCGCGGCTCGGCGCTGGCGTCGTCCTTGTAGGCCGCGGCCCAGGCGCACTGGCCGGGAGCGGTCTGCATGCCGCCCTTGTACCAGGACTGGTCGTAGTAGTTGGGGGCCGGGTCGCTGTTCCAGAAGGTGTTGACCACCAGCTTGCCGGAGGCGTCGCGGTGCCAGAAGGTGCTGTGCTTGTTGCGGCCCGGAGTGCGCTGGCCCGGCAGGGGCCAGATGCCGCCACCGAAGACTTTCTGCTCGCCGTACTGGTCCACCAGCCCCGGCAGGACCTTGTCGATGCTGTCGCTGTCGAGCAGGGGAATGGTCTGGGTGATGCTGCGCTGCTGGGCCTGGACCTTGTTCAGTTCGCCCTGGATGCGTTCCGCCACTTCGGCGATGCGGTTCAGGGCCACCTGTTCTTCGGTATGGCGCAGCTTGGGCGCGACCAACTGACTGATGCCCACGACGGTGAGTACCAGCATCAAGACAATGAACAGGACCAGAAACAGCGTGTAGCGGGCTTGAATGGTGCGCAAAGCGGGCATGGGACCTGTCCTTACCGAGCGTTTTTTATTATTCGGGGGTGGTGAGCCGTGTCAGGGCATCCACAGGATGTCGGCGCGGGTTTTCAGCTCTTTAGTACGATCGTGCAAAAAAGTTGCCGGAGGTGAAAAAAACTTCTCGGCACGGGTACGCAAAGGCACCGGGCTGGGGGGGGGCGCAAAGGCGCTATAAAACCAGGAAAAGATGACGGTTCGAGCAGGGGTAACTCTCCACCCGCCCTGTAAATCAAGCCTTTGGGTGAAATGTGTCGAGTTTGTACAAAAATTGTAAATTGTGAAAATAAAGCGTTGTTGCCGGGCTCCCCCGGCGTTGATACTGGCGCCCATTCAGATGATTCAACACGGCTTCCACCCAGTTTCAGGACCCTCATCAGAGCTTTCAGGCTCTGGCGGTCGATAGGCGAAACAGGGGGATCGGCAAGCCGGACTACAGGAGTGTCAGCATGGCAATCGGATACGTTGGAGGCTGGACCAGCAAGGCGGGTCTGTTGGTGCAGGACGGCGGTGGCAGTTCCTCCAAACCGGTTTCGCAGAGCGCCAAGGTGCGGCAGATGTTGAGCCTGGTGGGCAGCAACCCCACGGTGCTGGACATCCGCAAGATGGACCAGTTGAAACTGCACAAGCAGATCAAGGGCTTTGATCCGACCAACGTGACCACCAAGTCCCTGGGCGGCATGAGCACCTTTTTGAAGAACAACGGCCTGATTTCCGATGTCACCGCGCTGAATCTGCTCAACGCCGGCGACAAGTTCGACCGCTTCGGCATTCCGAAGAACCCGGACGAGCCCTTCAATGCGCTGGAATACTTCGCCATGAAGCTCGATGACATCCAGAACAACAACATCAAGGGCAACAAGTACGCCAACTACCTGGTGCCCGAGTACAAGAAGGCCATCTACGTGCTGCAGAGCCTGCAGAACTACGGCAAGGGCAACGGCACCACGGTGACCGACAAGAACGTTTCCGCCAAAGCCTGATGAGCGGATGCTTGCGCGCTCGCCCGGCGAGCGCGCAAACCGCGTGCTTCAGCGCGTCAGCAGCGCCATGACCTCTTCGGGATAACGATTGCCCGCCGTGTTGCCCGGGCTGAAGATCTGCTCCAGCGACGCCAGCTCCTGCGCAGTCAAGCGCACCTCCAGCGCCCCCAGGTTTTCCTCCAGATAGCGCCGTTGCTTGGTTCCGGGAATCGGAATCAGGTAGTCGCCCTGTGCCAGCACCCAGGCCAGGGCCAGTTGCCCGGCACTGACCTGTTTGTCCGCCGCCAGTTGCTGCACCTGTTGCACCAGTTGCAGGTTGCGCTGGAAGTTCTGCCCCTGAAAACGCGGGCTCTGGCGCCGGTAGTCGTCAGCGGCGAAATCGTCCGGGCTTTGCAGGGCGCCGGTGAGAAACCCCCGGCCCAGGGGGCTGTAGGGCACGAAGGCAATCCCCAGGCGTTGGCAGGCTGCAAGACAGCCGTTGTCTTCCTGATCACGGCTCCACAACGAATATTCGCTTTGCAGGGCGCTGATGGGGTGCACCTTGTGCGCCCGTTCCAGGGTCGCTGCCGAAGCTTCGCTCAGACCCAGGTAGCGCACCTTGCCGGCCTGGACCAGCTCGGCCATGGCGCCGACGGTTTCCTCGATGGCCACTTGCGGATCGACCCGGTGCAGGTAATACAGGTCCAGGGTGTCCACGCCGAGGCGGCGCAGGCTGCCGTCGATGGAGGCGCGCACGTATTCCGGGCGGCCGTTGACGCCGCGGGCCGTGGCGTCGCCCGGATCGCGGACGATGCCGAACTTGCTGGCCAGGAACACTTGCTGGCGCTTGCCGCGAATCGCCTGGCCGATCAGTTCTTCGTTGCTGTGGGGGCCATACATGTCGGCGGTGTCCAACAGGTTGATCCCTAGTTCCAGGGCGCGGTGCAGGGTGGCGATGGCTTCCCGGGGATCGCTGTCGGGGGTGTAGAAGTCGCTCATGCCCATGCAGCCCAGGCCGATGGCGGAAACTTGCGGACCGTTGTGACCCAATTGTCGTGTGTGCATCGCTGATTATTCCGGTGAGTGGGGAAGAGCGTGCAGTTTGCTACTCGACAAAAAACCGATAAACAGGCTAAAAACGCTATCACTATTGGTATTTTCTAAATAATCGCGAGCCGGTATTCCATGGATCGTTTCAACGCCATGCGCGTCTTCACCCGAATTGTCGAGCTCGGCGGCTTTGCCCGGGCCGCCGACGACCTGCAAATGCCCCGGGCCTCGGTGACCATCCTGATCAAGCAACTGGAAGCCCACCTGGGGGTGCAACTGCTGCACCGCACCACCCGCCAGGTCAGTCCGACCCTGGATGGCGCCGCCTATTACCGGCGCTGCCTGCAGCTGCTGGCGGATCTGGAGGAAACCGAGGCGGCGTTTTCCCTGACCCGGCACCATCCCCGGGGGCTGTTGCGCATCGACATGCCGGTGGGCATTGGTCGCCTGATGGTGATTCCGGCCTTGCCGGAGTTCTCTGCCCGCTACCCGTTGATCGAGCTGGAGATCGGCCTCAATGACCGTCCGGTGGACCTGATCCGCGAAGGCGTCGATTGCGCCTTGCGTGGCGGCCCGACGCTGGACGACAGCCTGGTGGCGCGGCCGCTGGTGCAATTGCAGCAGGTGACGTGCGCCAGTCCCGGCTACCTGCGCCAGCGGGGGATTCCACGGTCCCTGGCGGATCTGCCGGGGCATCAGATGGTGGAGTACTTCTCCAGCGTCAGCGGCAAGCGCTACGGCCTGGAGTTCTTCGTCGATGGCCAGTTGCGCCAGCTGCAGTTGCCCAAGCAGGTGGCGGTCAACAGCGCCGACGGTTACCTGGCGGCCTGCGAGGCCGGTTACGGGCTGGTGCAGACCCCGTACTACAACGTTGCCCGGCAGTTGCACGCCGGCCTCCTGCAGGAGGTGCTGCAGGACTGCCCGGCGCCGACGCTGCCCCTGACCGCGCTGTATCCGCCCCAGCGCCATCTGTCGACCCGGGTGCGGGTGCTGGTCGACTGGTTGGTGGAGCTGTTCGCTCGCCCCGGCAATCTGACCTCGCGCCCCTGAAAGCGCCGGGCCCTGACAGCAGAACGCCCGCGACGGGGCGGGCGTTGCTGGTGGGTGATGGGTTGCGGCCGATGGCTTGGCCGCACGCCTCAGCGGTGGTAGTAGCCGGGACCGCCGTCGTAGTAACGGTGATGGCCGCCATCGCGGGGCATGATGATGCAACCAGACAGGGCCAGGATGGCCAGCAGGGGAATCAGCAGTGTGATTCGACGGAACATTGATCAATCCTCAAGGGGCACGGAAAACGCAACAGGCCGGCAAGGAAGCCAAATCTCCTTGGCGCCTGTACCATGTGACCCCGATTTCCCCGGCCCATCCCCAAAACCTGGTAGGTGCTTGGCATCGACCTTGATACACAGCGGATACATTTACAGCTTCAGGACCCCGCAATGACCCAGTCACAACGCTTGAAATACTCGATTCTGATTTCCCTGGTGGTACTGGGGATCATGCTTGGCCTTTCCTACCTGCAGAACCACGGCGTCATCAGCGAAAAACTGTTTCAGTACATCGCCATTGGCGTGGCGGTGGTCGTGGTGGTGATCAATGGCGTGATGCGGCGCAAGGTCAAGCCCTGAGCCGCCGGCGGCCTCAGGAGAGGCCGTCGAGCACCGCTGCGGCCCGCTGGTGCAGGCTGTAGCTCTTGTCCGCATTGAGGGTCAGCACGCCCTCGCTGCACAGGCGTTTCAACACTTCCCGAACACTGAGAAACGACAGCGGTATGTCCAGTTCCAGCAATTGGCTGTGGATGCCGCGCACGCCCAGGGAGCGCTCGCTCTGGGCGGCGGTGAGCAGGGCGTCGATGACTTTCAGGCGAATCAGGCTGGTGCGCAGGCCAAAGCTCTTGAGCAGTTGCTTGATGCGTTCGTTGCTGTTGCGCTCGGCGCTGCGGCCGAAGACGCCGGCGCCGGCATTCAGCGAGGGCGGGTTGTTCACGGTGGTGCCATCCATTGGCAGTTGCGGGTTGTACATGCAAGAACTCCTTATCAGAGCCTGATCAGGAAAAGAATGATGGGTGCTCTAGTACTAGACGAGCGAGCGTGCCCAATCATGAGGCCCTGGATGTAGAAAAATTGTCAGTATCGAGTCACTGACATGTCATGGCCGCAGTGGCCGCCGCTGTGGCAGTAAATTTTTTTTCCGGTCTTCGTCTTTATGGGCAGGCAGGCGCCGGTTGATCCGCGCGCGGCTGGATTCCCAGACTGGCGGCATTGCCCAACCCCGCCTGCGCACCAGTCCTGGTTGTATTTTTTTGTATCAGGAGTCGGTGTGATCATTTCCAGGCAGTTCCCGCATGTTGCCCTTGCCGCCGTGTTGCTGAGCCTCGCTGGTGGCGTTCAGGCCCAGGCCCATCCACAGCCCCAGCCCGGCCCGGTCCAGGCCGAGATCCGCCGCACCAGCTTTGGTGTGCCACATATCCGTGCCGCCGACGAGCGTGGCCTGGGCTATGGCATCGGTTACGCCTATGCCCAGGACAATCTGTGCCTGATGGCCAATGAAGTGCTGACGGTCAACGCCGAGCGCTCGCGGTATTTCGGTCCCGAGGGCCAGACCCTGGAGCAGCGCGACAACCTGGCCAGCGATGTGTTTTTCAGCTGGCTGAATACCCCCGAGGCGGTGGCGGCTTTCTGGCAGGCGCAGACTCCGGCGCTGCGCGAGCGCATGCAGGGCTATGTCGAAGGCTTCAACCGCCAGTTGCTCGAGCGCCGCGCTCAGGGCTTGCCGGAGCAGTGTCAGGGCGATTGGGTGCGGCCGCTGACCAGCGCCGATCTGGTGAAGCTGACCCGGCGCCTGCTGGTCGAGGGTGGCGCCGGCCAGTTCGCCGAAGCCCTGGCCGCGGCCACGCCCCCGGGAGCCCCTGCCCAGGCGGCGCTGAGTGGCAAGCAGTGGCAACTGGCGGCGACCCGGCAACAGGGGTTTGCCCTGGATCGGGGCAGCAACGCCGTGGCGATTGGCGGCGAGCGTTCGTTCAACGGTCGCGGCCTGCTGCTGGCTAATCCGCATTTTCCCTGGATCGGCGGCATGCGCTTCTATCAGATGCACCTGACCATTCCCGGCCAACTGGATGTGATGGGCGCGGCCTTGCCCGGTCTGCCGCTGATCAATATCGGCTTCAACCAGCACCTGGCCTGGACCCACACCGTGGATACCTCCAAGCACTTCACCCTGTACCGCCTGCAACTGGACCCCAAGGACCCGACCCGCTACCTGCTGGACGGTCGCTCGCTGCCATTGCAGCGTCAGGTGGTGACGGTGCAGGGCAAGGGCGCGGACGGCCGCTTGCAACCCCAGTCGCGGACCCTCTACAGCTCGGTGTTTGGCCCCATCGTGCAATGGCCGGGGGAGTTGGACTGGGACCGCCAGTACGCCTACAGCCTGCGCGACGCCAACCTCGACAACAGCCGGGTGCTGGCCCAGTGGTACGCGATGAACCAGGCCGGTAGCGTCAGCGATCTGCAAGACAGCGTGCACCGGTTGCAGGGCATTCCCTGGGTCAACACCCTGGCGGTGGATGACCAGGGCCGTGCGCTGTACATGAACCAGTCGGTGGTGCCCAACGTGACCCAGGCCAAGCTGGCGCAGTGCAGTGACCCGCGGGCCGGGACCCGGGTCATCGTTCTGGATGGCTCGCGCAGCGCCTGTGCCTGGGACATCGATCCGGCCGCGGCGCAGCCGGGGATCTTCGCCGCCAGCCAGTTGCCGCAGCTGGCGCGCAACGACTACCTGCAGCATTCCAATGACTCGGCCTGGATGGTCAACCCGGCGGCGCCGCTGCGGGGTTTCTCGCCGGTGATCAGCCAGCAGGACGTGCCGCTGAAGCTGCGCGCGCGTTTTGCCCTGGAGCGCTTGAGCCGGATGCCCAAGGCCCAGGTCAGCGATCTGCAGCACATGGTCACGGACGATCAGGTGTACCTGGCCGGGCAGGTGATGCCGGACCTGCTGCAATTCTGCGCGCAGGACCTGGGGCCCGACGCCCAGCGACTGGCCGCGCTGTGCGCCAGCCTCAAGTCCTGGGACCGCAGCGCCGGATTGCAGGCGGGCCTGGGGTTCGTGCACTTCCAGGGCATCATGCAGCCGCTGTTGCAGAGTCCCGATATCTGGCGCGTAGCCTTCGATCCCAAGGACCCGCAGCACACGCCCCGTGGACTGGCCATCAGTCGTCCGCCAGTGGCCCAGGCCCTGCGCGAGGCAATGCTGGCCTCGGCGCAGCAGGTGGAGCAGGCCGGGCTGGGCGCCGATGTGCGTTGGGGCGATATCCAGCAGGTGAGCCAGGGCGGACGGCCGACCCCGGTGCCCGGCGGTCCGGAAAGCCTGGGGGTGTACAACGCCATCCAGAGCGTGCCGGGGGCGGACGGCAAGCGCGAGGTGGTCAGCGGCACCAGCTACCTGAATGTGGTCAGCTTCGACGAGCAGGGCCCGCGGGCCCTGGGGTTGCTGGCGTTCTCCCTGTCCAGCGATCCGGCCTCGGCGCATTTTCGCGACCAGACCGAGGCGTTCGCCCGTCATCAGTGGCAGGTGCTGCCCTTTACCGAGGCGCAGATCCGCGCCGATGGCCAGTATCAGTCGCAACTGATCGAGGAGCCGCGACAGGATTCGCAGCCGTTGGCCAAGTAGTGGGTGTCAGAGGTTGAAGTGAATCGAGGCCGCCCCCGCAACGGGGCGGCCTTCAGCTTTTTGGCGGGGACTGGGGCAACGAGTTGATCACCGGGTTGCCTTGGTGATTGCGCGTCAGGTAGACCGGCAGCACCTTGGGCAGCGAGGCCAGCAGGCTCTTGACCTCCCGGGTGTTGTAGATGCCGCCGACACGGATGCTGCCGGTCTGGCTGTCGGCCAGTTGCACCGGGGTATCCAGATAGCGATTGATCAGTGGCAGGGCCTCGCTGAGGGACAGGTTGTCCAGCACCAGCTTGCCGCTGCGCCAGGCCAGGGAACTGTCGTTGCTGTAGGTCTGGCTGATCTGCGGCGCGTAGTCGCCTTCCTGGTAGCGGGCCTGCATGCCGCGCTCCAGGCGGAAGCCCTCGCCAGGCTGGGCGGTGTTGCTGTTGACCAGCACCGAGCCCTGCAGCAGGGTGACCCGCACCTGGTCTTCATACATCCACACATTGAACTGGGTGCCGGTGACCTTGATCTGGCCGCGGGCGGCCTTGACCACGAAAGGGTGGGCGCTGTCGTGGCTGACCTTGAAGAACGCCTCGCCCTTGTTCAGGGTGACCCGGCGCTGGTCCTTGTAGTTGCTGTAGGTCAGGGCGCTGCCCAGGTTCAGCTCGACCTGGCTGCCATCGGCCAGGGTCACGCTGCGCAGGCTGTCGCCGGCTTCGAAGCGTTCGTAGGACGAGGGCAGCCAGCCCAGTTCCCAGCCGCTATAGGCGGCCAGGGGCAGGGCGCACAGGGCAATGGCCGCGGCCACGCCGTAACGCTGCCAACTGCGCCGTGGCGCAGGCTGGGGCGCCGGGGTCGACAGGGCGGAGGGCGGCAGCTGATCGGCCACTTCCCAGATTTCCCGCATGGCCTGGTATTCGAAAGCGTGCAGTGGGTCGGCATCATGCCATTGCTGAAAGGCCAGGCGTTCGGCATCGCTGCAGTCTGCTTCGTGCAGGCGCATGCACCATTGCGCCGCAGCCTGGGTAATGGCGTCGTACTCGGCTTCTGAGAGGATCTGTTGGCTCATTGACTCTTCCTGATTTCGCGCATTCTACCCTTCGCGACAAGCCTTGGAGAACAACCATGATGGCGATTGCCCAGTAACCTCGGGTTATTTTCATCCGCGACGGCCCTTGGCGCGCTGGGGACAGGGCTGCGGATACCGCCGCAACGGGGGATCCTGGCACCTTCCCTGCAAGCTGCAGGCGGTGGTTGACAGGGTTGCGGCTCGGCGTTGTTTAATCGCGGGTCACGCGCTGTTGCCCCCTCCAATAATTACTCTGGAGCTTCAGATGTCTGCCTCGTCCCCGGTTGTTGATACCCCCTCTGAATACCTGTCTTTCCCGGCGCTGGTGCAGTTGCTGGAGACGATTTTCCTGGGCCACGGCTGTCGCGCCGACGTCGCCCGTTGCCTGGCCGAGAACTGCGCCGGCGCCGAGCGTGACGGCGCCCACAGTCACGGCGTGTTCCGTATTCCCGGCTACGTCTCGACCCTGGCCAGTGGCTGGGTCAATGGCCAGGCGCAACCGGTGGTGGAAGACGTGGCCGCCGCCTTTGTCCGGGTCGATGCCGGCAACGGGTTTGCCCAGCCGGCCCTGGCGGCGGCCCGCGAGCTGCTGGTGCACAAGGCCCGCGAGGCCGGGATTGCCGTCCTGGCGATCCGCAACTCGCACCATTTCGCCGCACTCTGGCCGGATGTCGAACCCTTTGCCGAACAAGGGCTGGTGGCCTTGAGCGTGGTCAACAGCATGACCTGCGTGGTGCCCCACGGGGCCGACCGGCCATTGTTCGGCACCAACCCGATCGCCTTCGCCGCGCCCCAGGCCCAGGGCCAGCCGATTGTCTTCGACCTGGCCACCAGCGCCATCGCCCATGGCGATGTGCAGATTGCCGCGCGCGAGGGCAAGCGCCTTCCTTTGGGCATTGGCGTCGACAGCCTGGGGCAGCCGACCCAGGACCCCAAGGCGATCCTCGAAGGCGGGGCGCTGCTGCCCTTTGGCGGGCACAAGGGCTCGGCGCTGTCGATGATGGTGGAACTGCTCGCGGCGGCGCTGACGGGCGGCCATTTTTCTTTCGAGTTCGACTGGTCCAAGCATCCCGGGGCCAAGACGCCCTGGACCGGGCAGTTGCTGATCGTCATCGATCCGAGCAAGGCCGCCGGACAGAGCTTCGCCGAGCGCAGCCAGGAACTGGTGCGGCAGATGCACGCGGTGGGGCTCAAGCGTCTGCCCGGGGAGCGCCGGCATCAGCAGCGCGAGCGTTCGCTGCAACAAGGGATTGCCATCGACGCTGCGCAACTGCAGCGCTTGCGGGATCTGGCGCGGGGCTGAAGAACACTGAAATGCAGGCCGGGCCGGCGAGGTGCCCGGCCTGCAGGGCGGTCAGGAACGACGGCCGAGCAACAGACCGACCACCAGCCCGACACCGGCAGAGATGGCCACGGTCTGCCACGGATGGCCACCGATGTACTGCTCGGTGGCATCCACCACCGGCTTGCTGCGTTCGCGCACATGGCTCACCGAATCCAGCGCCTGCTTGAGCTTGAGGCTCACCTGCCGGCGCAGGCTTTCACCTTCTTCGCCCACCAGGGTGGCGCTGCCCTTGAGCAGTTTTTCCGATTCTTCGATCAGCGCCTGCAACTCGCTGAAGGCCTGATCCTTGATTTGATCGTTTTCCGCTTGCGCGGCTGATTTACGAGGCATGAAGTTTTTCCTTGGACAATGTGAACGGTGGTGCATGAGCGCCTTGTGCAGCACCAGGCCAGCTCAAGCCGATTGCAGTCTGCGGCAGCGGCTGCAGTGATCGGGTACCTGCAATGGAGTCCGGTGCCGGGGCAAAAGTTGCAGCCATTTTGCCCCTTGCTCGCCAGCCCGGGGTAAACCCGTCAGCCCCTACAGTGTAAGATGTCGCCTATTTTACGCAGCAGGAATTTCCCATGAGTTTCAATCTGGCTAACAAGCCCCTGGCCGAACGCGCCGCCATCGAGGACGAGAAGTCCCGTCTGTTCGAACTGTGGCAGAGCAACCTGGGCAAGGCCAAGGGCGAGGCCGCGCGGTTGTTCGGCGAGCGCGGCAAGCGCAAGGGCAAGTGGGCCGAGTGGGTCCGTGCCGAACTCGACGGCATGTCGCCGCCGGAGTTCTCCAACATGGTGCGCAGCGAAGTCAATCGCCTGATGGCGGCGAACAAGTAAGGGCGAAACTCTCGACGATCGCCTCGCGCACCTTCACCAGCAGCGGATCGGTCTGCGGGCTGGTGCGCCAGCCCAGCTCGATTGGATAACGCGGCAGCGCAACGGGGCAGGGCAGCAGTTGCAGGCCGGTGAGCTCGGCGATGCGCCGGGCGGCATGGTCGGGAATGGTCGCCACCGCCTGGCTGCCCTTGAGCAGAAAGGGCAGCGCCGCAAAGTGCGTGGTCGAGGCGCACACCCGGCGACTGAGGCCCAGGTTCGCCAGGCCTTCATCGGTGATGCCGATAAAGCCTTGGGACGACACCAGCAGGTGCTCACGCGCAACGAACTCTTCAAGGCTGATGCCTTGCTGCCCGGGAGCCAGGCTGGCCGGGTCGGCCAGGCACAGGTAAGCCCCTTCCCCCAGCACCTGGCGGCTGAGCAGGCGTTCGGCAAAACCGCCGGCACTGATGGCCAGGTCGACACTGCGCTGCAACAGCGCCTCGGCGACGATCTGGCTGTGGGTCTGGCGGAAAATCAGCCGCAGCTTGGGCGCCCGCCGGGCCACGGCCTCGATCATCTGCCGGCCATAGGCAATCTCGAAATCATCCGACAGCCCGAGCGTCACCGAGCGCCCCTGATAATCGCCGGTGTCCGGGGCGACCATGGCCAGGCTCTGGCGGCATTTGTTCAGGGCATCGCTGACCACCGGCTTCAACTGATTGGCCTTGAGGGTCGGTGCCAGCCCGCGCCCGGTGCGCACGAACAGCGGGTCGCCATACAGCTCCCGCAGCCGGCGCAAGGCCGCGCTCATCGCCGATTGGGTGACCCCCAGGCGCAGGGCGGCGCGGCTGGCGCTGGACTCGTCATGCAAGGCTTCGAAGGCCTTGAGCAGGTTGAGATCGACGCTGGCGATATTCATCTGGTTCATATCATTAAGCACTGAGTTGGGGTTTATCGATGATCGGCGGCGCCCGCAGAATGCGCAACACCTGATCCTTCGAGGAAACACGTCATGCCCAAGTCCATCGTCGCTGCCCTGCAAATCGGTGCCCTGCCTGAAGGCAAGGCGGCCACCCTGGAGCAGATCCTGTCTTACCAAGCCGCCATCATCGAGGCCGGTGCGCAACTGGTGGTGATGCCCGAAGCGCTGCTCGGGGGCTACCCCAAGGGGGAAGGCTTCGGCACCCAGCTGGGCTATCGCCTGCCGGAAGGGCGCGAGGCGTTCGCCCGCTACTTTGCCAATGCCATCGACGTCCCCGGGGCCGAAACCGAAGCCCTGGCCGGGCTGTCGGCGCGGACTGGGGCCAACCTGGTGCTGGGGGTGATCGAGCGCAGCGGCAGTACCTTGTATTGCACGGCGCTGTATTTCGACCCGCAGGCGGGGCTGGTGGGCAAGCACCGCAAATTGATGCCCACCGGCACCGAGCGGCTGATCTGGGGCAAGGGCGACGGCTCGACCCTGCCGGTGCTGGACACCCAGGTCGGCCGGCTTGGCGCGGTGATCTGCTGGGAAAACATGATGCCGCTGCTGCGCACCGCGATGTATGCCCAGGGCATCGAAGTCTGGTGCGCGCCGACGGTGGACGAGCGGGAAATGTGGCAAGTGAGCATGCGCCACATTGCCCATGAAGGTCGCTGCTTCGTGGTCAGTGCCTGTCAGGTGCAGGCCTCGCCGGAGGAACTGGGGCTGGAGATTGCCAACTGGCCGGCGCAGCGGCCGTTGATTGCTGGCGGCAGCGTGATCGTCGGGCCCATGGGCGATGTGCTGGCCGGGCCGCTGGTGGGCCGTGCCGGGCTGATCAGCGCCGAGATCGACACCGCCGATCTGGTGCGGGCGCGCTATGACTACGACGTGGTCGGCCACTACGCGCGCCCGGATGTATTTGAACTGAGCGTGGACCAGCGCCCCCGTCCCGGGGTGCGCTTTACCTGAGCCGGCGCCATTCCTCGCGGGTGATTTCCCACAGGTCCACGGGGAAGCGCCCGCTGACGAACTCGCCTTCTTCCGAGCGGATCAGGCGCATGCCGCCACGCTCGGAAATCCGCCGCGAACCCTGGTTCGGCGCCGCCTTGGGCACGCGCATCAAGGGCCGTTGCAGTACCTCGAACCAATAGTGGTCCACCGCCTCGCAGGCCTCGCTCATGTAGCCCTGGCCCTGCCACGCCGGAGCCAGCCAGAAGCCGCGGTGGTTATCGGCTTCGTCCATCAGGCTGATGCTGCCGATCATCTGCCCGGGGTTGCTGCGCAGGCGCAGGGTCCAGTGCCATTCCGTGCCCCGGGCCATCGCCGGCAGCGCCAGGTCCCGCACGAAGCTCAAGGCGCCGTCGGCCGGGTAGGGCCAGGGCACCAGAGCGTTGAGGTAGCGCACCACCTCCCAGTGTGGAAACAGTTGCTGGATGGGCTCGGCGTCCGCCAGTTCCAGGGGCCGCAGCAATAGCCGCTCGGTGTGCAGGGTGGGCAGGCTGCCAATCATGATCAGGACTCCTTGTGCGGCTTGCCGAGCAGCAGGTGCTCGCCGAGAAAGTCGACGAACACCCGCAGCTTGGGCAGCAGGTGCCGGCTATTGGGCCAGAGGATAGAGAACTTGCCGCGCTCTTGCTGGTAGTCGTCCAGCACCGACACCAGGCTGCCGTCGGCCAGGGCGCCACCGACCACGAAATCCGGTACGTAGGCGATGCCCAGGCCCTGGGTCGCGGCATGGATCAGCGACTCCAGGTTGTTGCTGGTCAAGGCGCTGCCCAGCACCAGCGGCGCGGCGCTGTCGGCCAGGTGCAGGCGCCACTGTTGCAGCTGGGTGCCGCCGGGAAACTTGTAGCGCAGGCAGGCGTGGTGCTCCAGGTCCCTGGGGCTCTGGGGCGTGCCGCGGCGGGCGAAGTAGCCGGGCGCGCCCACCAGCACGAAGCCGAAGGGCCCGAGGCTGCGGGACTTGAGCTGGGAATCCGGCAACTCGCCGCTGCGGATCACCGCATCCACCCCTTCGGCGATGACGTCGATCAGCCGGTCGTTGAAATCCAGGTCCAGTTCGATGTCCGGGTAGCGCGCGGAGAACGCGGGGAGGATCGGCAGCAGCATGCGGTAGCCGATGGCCGGCAGGCTGACCCGCAAGCGCCCCCGGGGCGCATCGCTGAGTCGCGCCAGTTCGGCCTCGGCTTCCTGTACCTGATCGACGATGCGCTGGCCGCGTTCGTAGAACAGCGTGCCTTCGTCGGTCAGGCTGAGGCGCCGGGTGCTGCGGTTGAGCAGGCGCACGCCGAGCCGTTGTTCCAGGCGCGACAACGCCTTGCCCACGGCCGAGGCGGACAGCCCCAGGCGCTCGCCGGCGGCCACCAGGCTGCCGCTCTGGACCACGCAGACAAACACGTGCAGGCCGTTCAGGTTGTCCATGGTGCACCTCGATTGCAGCGTTTTTGTCGGTAAAGAGCGGAATAATGCCCTGTTTTTTATCGATTGCGGCCTGCCTATCCTGGGTTTTTCTTCCATCGGCCCTGATTGCCAGGGCGTGCAGAGGTGTCCGTGAATCCTGAACTCGACCTGTCCCTGGGGCTGCCGGCCCGCACCCGCGAACGGGGTGCCTACGGTGTATTGGCAGCGGTGTGCCTGGCGGCGCTGATGCTGCCCCTGACCTTTGTCGGCGTGGCCGTGGCGACCCCGGCCATCGCCCGTGAACTGGGGGGCAGCCCGCTGGCCCTGAGCTGGACCACCAACGCCTTCATGCTGACCTTTGGCAGTGTGTTGATGGCCGCCGGCACCCTGGCCGACGAGTACGGTCGCAAGCGCCTGTTCAGCCTGGGGGTGGCGCTGTTCGGCCTGAGTTCCCTGGCCCTGGTGTTCGTGCCGTCGCTGCTGTGGCTCAACCTGTTGCGCGGGGTCCAGGGGCTGGCCGGCGCTGCGGCCCTGGCCGGTGGTTCGGCGGCCCTGGCCCAGGCCTTCGACGGCCCGACGCGGACTCGGGCCTTCAGCTTGCTGGGCACCACCTTTGGCGTCGGCCTGGCCTTTGGCCCGATCCTCGCCGGGGTCTTGGTGGAACACAGCGGCTGGCGTGCGATCTTCGTCTCCGGCGCGCTGATCGGGGGGCTGTCCCTGGCCTTTGGCGTACCGCGCATGCAGGAGTCCAGGGATCCCGAGGCCCGCGGCGTGGACTGGCCCGGCACCTTGAGTTTCACCCTGGCCCTGGTGCTGCTGACCTGGGGCATCCTGCAAGCGCCGCAAAGCGGTTGGAGCAGTCCATGGGTCCTGGCGTTGCTGGCGGGGGCGCTGCTGGCGCTGGGGCTGTTCATTGTCATGGAGCGGCGGGCGGCGCGACCGATGCTTGATCTGTCGCTGTTTCGCTACCCGCGTTTTGTCGGGGTGCAAGTGCTGCCCATCGCCACCTGCTACTGCTACGTGGTGCTGCTGATCCTGCTGCCGATCCGCTTTATCGGTGTCGAAGGCTACAGCGAGATCGACGCCGGAATCCTGATGATGGCCCTGTCGGCCCCTATGCTGGTGGTGCCCTTTGCCGCGGGCTGGCTCAACCGCTGGTTCAGCGCCGGCAACCTGTCGAGCCTGGGGTTGCTGGTGGCCGCCGGCGGGCTGTTCTGGCTCAGTCGGATCGAGCCGGGGCAGGCGGCTGTCCAGCGCGCCTGGCCATTGCTGGTGATCGGCCTGGGCAGCGGATTGCCCTGGGGCTTGATGGATGGGCTGTCGGTGAGCGTGGTGCCCAAGGAGCGGGCCGGCATGGCCAGTGGCATCTTCAGTACCACCCGGGTGGCGGGCGAGGGCATTGCCCTGGCCCTGGTGGTGGCGTTGCTGGCGGGGCTGTTGCAGCACGCTCTTGGGCCTCAGACGACGCCGGGGGAATCCCTGGCGCTGGCGGCCCGGCAGTTGGCCGGTGGCGATCTGGCGGCCAGTGCCGGGGCCTTGCCGACCTTGTCCCGGGAGGCGTTGCTGCACCTTTACTCCCAGGCCTTCAGCCAGCTGTTGCAGGTGCTGATGCTCATCACCCTGCTGGCGGCCCTGGTGGTCAAGGTGGCGCTGCATGAGCCGCGCCACCCGCACCGCCTCGGAAACTGATCAGCGGAACTCGAAGAACTCGTAGTGCAGGTTGGCTTCGGGAATCCGGTGCTCATTCATCAGCTCCCGTACCTGGGCCAGCAGGCCCTTGGGTCCGCAGAAGCTGATCTGGATCTGCTGCGGGTCGGTTTCCGTGGCCGTGCGTTTGAGGGTCTGGGCCAGGGACTCGGTGCCGCCGCTGTTGGCGACGAAGTCCACGCCGCGGGCCTGGGCCATGCCTTGCAGGGTGTCGACGCTGGGAAAGGCCCGGGACGGGTTGTAGCAATACACCAGGGTGGCCTTGTCGAACTCTCCGGCGGCCGCGTCCTGCAACCAGGAAATGAACGGCGAGATGCCCACGCCACCACCGATCCAGATTTCCCGGGCCGCTTCCTGGGGTCGCTTGAAGCGGCCATAAGGCGCGTAGAGGTCAGCGCGCATGCCGACCTTGACCTGTTTGCGCAGCCGTTGGGTGTAGTCGCCGAGGGCGCGGATCACGAATTCGATGCGCCCATCCTCGGCCTGGGCGCTGGCGATGGTGAAGGGGTGCGGCTCGCGCAGGCCCTTTTCCTGCATCGACAGAAAAGCGAACTGCCCGGCCTTGAACGGAAAACCACGGCCCAGGGGGCGCAGTTCCAGGTGCAGGGAGTTCTTCTCCACCCGGACCGCGCTCACCTGGTATTCGCCGGCCTTGGCCACGAACGGGTAGAGCAGCAGTTTGTACAGGGCGCCCAGCACCCCGAGGACGCACAGCGCGCCCAGCCACAGGCCCGATGGCGAGTCCAGGGTGATCGGCGACTTGAAGCTCACGCCGTGCAGGATGACGATCAGGAACAGCGGCCCGGACAGCTTGTGCCACCAGCGCCACTGGCTGTAGGGAATGTTGCGGTTCAGCGCCAGGAGCACGATCAGGCCCAGGGCCACATAGCTCAACTGGCGCACCAGGCGGGTCCAGTATTTGGACAGTTCGAGGATCGGCACGCTGTTCCATTCGTCCAGGTTGGCCTTGAACACCAGGTGATAGCTGGCGAACGCCAAGGCCCAGATCCCCAGCCATTTATGCACCTCGTAGACCCGGTCGAGGCCACCGAACAGGCGTTCGACAAAACCCCAGCGGGCCGCCAGCAGGCAGGACAGGGCCATGTAGGCCAGGGCCGTGCTGCCCAGGATCATGCTCAGGGTGGCGGAGGTCAGCCAGGTGTTTGAAGGAATCTCCAGCAGGAGGGTGAAGGTGGTGATCAGCAGAACGCCGATTATCGTGTGCCAGGTTTTCAAGGGTGCATGACTCCGCTCAGGAAATGCCGTCATGGCATGAACATCGATTGCCGCACAGGCCCCGTGGTCATGGGGGCAACGCCAAAAGGCGCGATGCGTGGAGTGGTGTGGCGCTGGGGCATAGCAGGATATGACAGCTTTGTTCGCGCGTAACCGGAGGCCATTCTAGCGCCTGAACCTTAATTCAAGCTGATGCGGGTCACCGATTCGGTATTTTGCGATTGACGAAAATGATCGAATCTCAATTGCATTTCGATTCCCTGTGCACGGCATGGATGCGGCTGGCTCCTACGGATGGCGTTGGCGCGGCTGGTAGCGCAGATGTGCACTTGGGTGTGCTGCGCAGGCCCTGGCGTGCGTCTAGCAGCCATAGCCCCGCAGCCGTACCGGGGCCCGTGATGATGAGCCTGAACATGCAAGCCCTGTTGAACCAGATTCTCGATGAAGTCCGCCCCCTGATCGGCCAAGGCCGGGTCGCCAACTACATTCCGGCCCTGGCCGATGTGCCAGCCAACCAGCTGGGGATTGCCGTATACGGCAACGATGGCCAGGTGTTCAGCGCCGGTGACGGGGACACGCCATTCTCGGTGCAAAGTATTTCCAAGGTCTTCAGCCTGGTGCAGGCCATCGGCCATTCCGGCGAAGCGATCTGGGAACGCCTGGGCCACGAGCCCTCGGGACAACCCTTCAACTCCCTGGTGCAGCTGGAGTTCGAGCGCGGCCGTCCGCGCAATCCCTTTATCAACGCCGGGGCCCTGGTGATCTGCGACATCAACCAGTCGCGCTTCGCCGCGCCGGCCTTGTCCATGCGCGATTTCGTCCGGCGCTTGTCGGGCAACCATCAGGTGCTGGTGGATGGCCGGGTGGCGGAGTCGGAATATCAGCACCGGGCCCGCAATGCGGCCATGGCCTACCTGATGCAGTCCTTCGGCAACTTCCATAACGATGTCGAGGCGGTGCTGCGCAACTATTTCAGTCATTGCGCGCTGCGCATGAGCTGCGTCGATCTGGCCCGGGCGTTCTGCTTCCTGGCCAACGACGGCTTCTGCAAGCACAGCGGGGAGCAGATTCTCACCCGGCGCCAGACCCAGCAGGTCAACTCGATCATGGCCACCAGCGGCCTGTACGACGAGGCCGGCAACTTCGCCTATCGGGTCGGCCTGCCGGGCAAGAGCGGGGTGGGCGGGGGAATTGTGGCGGTGGTGCCGGGGCAGTTCACGGTCTGCGTGTGGTCGCCGGAACTCAACGCCGCTGGCAACTCGCTGGTGGGCATGGCGGCCCTGGAGCTGCTTAGCCAACGTATCGGCTGGTCAGTGTTCTAGGGCTTACCAGGCGCCCGGGTTGTTCAGGCTGATCTGCCCGCGATCGATAAAGCGCTGGGTGCCGAACAAGCCGCCGGCCAGCTTGCCGCGCAGCACGTAGGGCAGGTTGTCCAGGCTCTGGGTCTGGCTCAGGCCCAGGGTCTGGCGCAGCACCGAGAAGGCCGAGACGCTGACCGGGATCACCAGGATGTCTTCCGAGTAGCGGCCGATATGCCCTTGCTGGTCGCTGACCCCGGAGGCCAGCGGGCGGCCGTTGACTTCCAGGTCCAGGGCCACGCCGTTGTAGTCGATGGGGCTTTCGTTGGGGTTCTGCAGGCGCAGTTTCACTGCGAAGCGCATTTCCAGGTCCTGGCTCGGCAGCGGCTCGATGCCCACCACGTTGATCGCCAGCGGGTCGCGGTTGGGCAACAGCGCACAGGCGCTGAGGCTGAGCAGTACCAGGGTCAAGGCGATCAATCTACGCATGGCATACCTGTCGGCAAGGGAAATGAAGGGTTGCCCGGCACCTTGTGGCCGCTGCCGAGCCAGCGAGGCTGCGACAAGGCCCGCAGGGCCTTGCCTGGCCAACCCTCGACCTACCTCAAGGCCGAGGGCCGGTCACCAGCGCACGCAGCATAGACGCCCGCGAGCCTCAGGAGTTCGCTTTGCCGCTCATGTCCGGGTCCTGCATGACCTTGAGGGTCGCCGCTTCCGGATCGAACTCATCTTCTTCCAGCTCAAGGAACTCCTCCGGCAGGAAGATATTGAGGAAGATCGCGCAGAAAGCACCCACGGTGATCGGCGACTCGAAGATGTTGTGCAGCGCCTTGGGCAGCTCGCGCAGCACTTCCGGCACCGCCGCCACCCCCAGGCCCATGCCCAGGGAAATGGCCACGATCAGCACGTTGCGCCGGTGCAGCCCGGCTTCGGCGAGGATCTTGATCCCGGCCACGGCCACGGTGCCGAACATGATCAGGGTGGCGCCGCCCAGCACCGGCTTGGGCATCAGTTGCAGCACCGCGCCGATCACCGGGAACAGGCCCAGCAGCACCAGCAGCCCGGCGATGAAGTAGGCCACGTAGCGGCTGGCCACGCCGGTCAGCTGGATCACCCCGTTGTTCTGGGCAAAGGTCACCATCGGCAGGCTGTTGAACACAGCCGCCACCGCCGAGTTGAAACCGTCCGCCAGCAGCCCGGACTTGATGCGCTTGATGTACAGCGGGCCCTTGACCGGCTGCTGGGAAATCATCGAGTTGGCGGTCAGGTCGCCGGCCGCTTCCAGGGGCGAAATCAGGAAGATCACCGCCAGCGGAATGAAGGCGATCAGGTCGAAGGAGAAGCCGTACTTGAACGGCACCGGTACGCTCACCAGCGGCACCTCGGGCAGGGCGGCCATGTCCACCCGGCCGAGCATCCAGGCCACCACAAAGCCCAGGGTCAGGCCGATGACGATCGAGCCCAGGCGCAGCATCGGGTGGTTGAAGCGGTTGAGCACCACGATGGTCAGCAGCACCAGCGCCGCCAGGCCCAGGTTGCTCGCCGCGCCCAGGTCGCTGGCGCCGTAGCCACCGGCCATGTCGGTGACCGCCACCTTGATCAGCGACAGGCCCATCAGGGTAATGATGGTGCCGGTGACCACCGGGGTGATCAGCTTGCGCAGCTTGCCGATGAACTGGCTGAGGAACATCTCGATAAAGGCCGCGACAAAGCAGATGCCGAAGATGGTCGAGAGAATGTCGTCGGTGCTGCCGCCCCGGCCCTTGACCATGAACCCGGCGCTGAGCAGCACGCTGATAAAGGAAAAGCTGGTGCCCTGCACGCACAGCAGGCCGGAGCCAATGGGCCCCAGGCGCCGGGCCTGGACGAAGGTGCCCAGGCCGGAGACGAACAGCGCCATGCTGATCAGGTACGGCAGCTCGCTTTCCAGCCCCAGCACGCCGCCGAAGATCAGGGTCGGGCTGATGATGCCGACGAAGCTGGCCAGCACATGTTGCAGGGCGGCGAAGATCGCCGCGCTGAAATGCGGACGGTCGTTGAGGCCGTAGATCAGGTCGGATTTGTAGCGGGGCGGGGAGCGATCAGGTGCGGTCATGGGAAAAGGCCTGCCAGTGACGTGTGAAAACAACGGGGGCACACGTCGGAAAGTGGACGGGACTTGGGCCGCAGAGCCATGGCATGGACAAGACTTGCGCACCCGGTCAGAAAAAAGGAGGCGCAGGATGCCAGAAAGGTGCCGCGGTCAGAAGGGCGGGCCGGAGGAAAAAGCTAACTTCGCAGTTGACCCGGCGTCCGCCGCCGGGCCCCGATGCTTCGGAGCCTAAGGCGTTTGTGGCGGTTTCACCCTCAGGCAAAGGCTCGCAGCAGGTCGTCTTCAAAGGCTTGCTGGGCCTCGCCCGGCACCTGGGCGCGGTGCCGGGCGAGGTAGAAGTCCACCTCGAAACTCAATTGTGGCGCGCCCAGTGGCTTGAGTTGGCCGGCTTGCTCCCAACTGCGGGCGAAATGACTGGGCAGGTAGCCGACATGCTGTCCGGAAAGAATGAAGGCCAGGGTGCCTTCCACCTGTTCGGCCCGGGCCGAGCAGCGCTGGCCCTGGAACGGCTCGTCCGGCCCGAGGAAACGATAGGGGTGGTCGACCCGGTCGGCCTCGGACAGGGCGCCCAGGTCCGGCTCGCTGGCTTCGAACAGCGGGTGGCCAACGGCGCAGTACAGGTGTTGGGTTTCGCTGAACAGCCGGCGGTAGTCGAAGGCGCGCTGGACCTGGGAAAAATAACCGATGGCCAGGTCCAGGCGCTGTTGCAACAGCAGGCGTTCCATATCCCCGGGCATGGCGCTCAACAACTCGATGCGCACGGACTCATCACGCTGGCGAAAGTCGTGGATGGCCTGGGCGACCTTTTCCAGCACCGAGCGATCCAGGGCCTCGGACAGCCCCAGGCGCACCTCGCCGATCAAGCGCCCGGCCACGCCGTTGGACTGGTGGCGGAACAGCTCGATGGAGTCGAACAGCGGGCGGGTGGCGCTCAGCAGCTGTTCGCCCTTGGGCGTGAGTTTGAAGCCGGCCTTGCCACGGCTGCACAGGCGATAGCCGAGACGGGTTTCCAGGCGGGCCATCTGCTGACTGATGCTTGATTGGCTCAGGCCCAGCTCGCCCTGGGCGGCGCTGAAGCCGCCGCATTCCACCACAGTGACGAACAGCCGCAACAGCTGCAGGTCCAGATCGTGCAATTGACCCAACATCAAACATTACCTCGGGCGCATGTCAGCGTAACAAACGTGGAATTTTTCTAATGTAGCGATCCGGGCAAGCTGCCGCTACTTCCTTGAGCAGGTGCCTGTCATGCGTTCATTGTTTGGCTTGTGCGTTCCTTTGGTATTACCGGCGCTGGTCCTGGCCCCGCAGGCGTGGGCCGAAGAGCCGGTGCTCAACCTCTACAGCTGGGCGGACTACGTGGCGCCGCAGACCTTGCAGCGCTTTACCGAGCAGACCGGCATCCAGGTGCGTTACGACATCTTTGATACCTCGGAGGTGCTGGAAACCAAGCTGCTGACCGGCCGCAGTGGCTATGACCTGGTGGTGCCGTCCTCCAGTGTCCTGGCCCGCGGGCTGGCGTCGGGCGCGCTGCAGGAAATAGACCCTGCCGGCCTCAAGGGTTACGCCAACCTTGACCCGGACCTGCTGGCCAAGCTGGCCGTGGTGGACCCCGGCAATCGTTACGGCGTGCCCTACACCTGGGGCACCCTGGGGCTGGCGGTGAACGTCCAGGCGCTGCGCCAGCGGCTGCCCGACGCACCGCTGGACAGCCTGGACCTGCTGTTCAAACCCGAATATGCCGAGCGCCTGAAAGACTGCGGGATCGCCTTGCTCGACTCGCCCCAGGAGGTCATCGGCCTGGCCTTGCACTACCTCGGCAAGGACCCCTACAGCAGCGCCCCGGCTGACCTGGCCGCAGTCGAGACGCTGCTGCGCCAGTTGCAGCCTTCGGTGCGCTATGTGGCCAGTGGCCGACAGCTCAATGACCTGGCCAACGGCAGCCTGTGCCTGGCACTGACCTACAACGGCGACGCCAGCATGGCCGCGGACCAGGCGCGCAAGGCCGGCAAGGCGTTTGAGGTGGCCTATCGCATCCCTCGGGACGGCACCCTGATCTGGCAAGACAACTTGGCGATCCCCAAGGATGCGCCGCACCCCAAGGCGGCCCGGGCCTTCATCGAGTTCATGCTGCGCCCTGAATCGGTGGCGGCCTTGAGCAACACCCTGTTTTTTGCCAATGCCAACCAGGCGGCCACGCCCCTGGTGGACGCGGCGATTCGCAACGACCCCAACCTGTACCCGGGGCCCGACATGCGTGCCCGGCTGTATGCCGACCGCAGCATGAGCCTCAAGGATATGCGTCAACGCACGCGTATCTGGACCACGTTCCGTAGCCGCCAACCCTGAGGAGACACCCATGGATATCGCTGACAACGACCAGGCGCTGACCCGCGACAGCCTGTACGGCACTGCGGCCGAAGCCACTTACGCCGGTATCACCAGTTTCATGCGCCGGCGCTACAGCCGTGACTTGCGCGGCGTCGACCTGGTGGTCAGTGGCGTGCCGTTTGACACCGCCACCAGCAACCGGCCCGGCGCGCGCTTTGGCCCGCGGGGCATTCGCGCGGCCTCGACCGGGATCGCCTGGGAACGCCACTGGCCCTGGACCTTTGACCCGTTCGATCATCTGGCGGTGGTCGACTACGGCGACTGTGGGTTTGATCCAGGCCTCCCACAATCGGTGCCCGAACGTATCGAGGCCCATGCCCAGCGTATTCTCGATGCCGGTTGCGCGATGCTGACCCTGGGTGGCGACCACTTCATCAGTTACCCGCTGCTCAAGGCCCACCACCGGCAACACGGGCCGCTGGCGCTGATCCACTTCGACGCCCACAGCGACACCTGGCCTGACGAAGAGGGGCAACGCATCGACCACGGCACCATGTTCTGGCATGCCGCCCGGGAAGGGCTGGTGGACCCGGCGCGTTCGGTGCAGATCGGCCTGCGCACCACCAACGACGACCACCAGGGCTTCAAGGTGCTGGACGCACGCCAGGTGCACCAGCTTGGCTGCGAGGCGATCGTCGCGGCAATTCGTCAGCGGGTCGGTGACCACCCGGTGTACCTGACCTTTGACATCGACTGCCTGGACCCGGCGTTCGCCCCGGGCACCGGCACCCCGGTCTGTGGTGGCTTGAGCACCGCCCAGGCCCTGGAGATCCTTGGCGGGCTGCGGGGGATCAATCTGGTGGGCATGGACCTGGTGGAAGTGGCCCCGGCCTATGACCATGCCGAGATCACCTCCCTGGCGGGGGCGACCCTGGCCATGGAGATGCTCTGTTTGTATGCCGCCCGGCACAAGGTCGATCTCTGATTCTTTGCCTGCCTCGCCTCGCAAGCCTCCTGACACTGACTGTCAGGAGGCTCTGATATTCTGCGCCGGTGTTTTTTCCGGAGTGCACCTGCGTGTCGCGAGCCAGCCGTTTACTCACCCTGTTGCAGATGCTGCGCGGCAAGAGCCGTCCGGTGACCGCCGCCACTCTGGCGGCGGAGCTGGAGGTGTCCGAGCGCACCCTGTACCGCGACATTGCCGAGCTGACCTCCCTCGGCGCGCCGATCTACGGCGAGGCCGGCATCGGCTATGTGTTGCGCAGCGGGCTGTTCCTGCCGCCCTTGATGCTCAATGCCGATGAAACCGAGGCCGTGGTCCTGGGCTTGCGCTATGTCGATCAGCGCGGTGACGAGGTGTTGAGCAAGGCGGCCGCCGATGCCATGGCCAAGATCGCCGCCGTGCTGGCTCCGGCGGCCCAGGATGCGCTGCGCAATCCGACCTTGCTGCCGGGACCCGCCGGCTGGGGCTTTCCCGACAACCGCGTGTCGTTGAACGTGTTCCGCCAGGCGATCCGCCATCAGGCCAAGCTGCTGATCGACTATGCCGACGTCAACCGCAACCCCAGCCAGCGGCTGATCTGGCCGCTGGCCCTGGGCTTTCTCAATGAGGCCCGGGTGATCGTCGCCTGGTGCGAGCTGCGGGGCGATTACCGGACCTTTCGCACCGATCGCATCGCCGCGGCCCAGGAGCAGGGCCAGTTGTATCCGGGGCGGCGCAGCGACTGGCTGCGGGCCTGGCGCAAGTGCCTGGCGGGAGACGATCAGGGCCGATTCACTGCTGACAGGAAATGACGCAAGGGCGCTTTAGCATGGCGTCCTCGTTCAACAGCAAGGAGCTTTTGTCATGTCGGCCACAGACCCTTCCCTGGCCCCGGCCATCGTCGCTTATGTCGCCGCGGTCAACCGCGGCGACAGCAGCGTGGCGGCGTCGATCTTCACCGCCCGGGCGCAGATTTTCGATGAGCGTGAGCACTGCGTGGGCCCGCAGCAGATTGCCCGCTGGATGGGCGCGGGCGCGCGTCGCCTGGAAGTCCTCGGGGTTCAGCGGCGCACCGGGAAAATCTTGCTCGACAGCCGGGTGTGCGGTGATTTCCCCGGCAGCCCCCAGGTCTTGCGCCACACCTTCCGCCTGGATGCCCAGGGCCGGATCGAGCGCCTGGACATCTCGCGCTGATCTAGCCGCTGCCGCAGGCTGCGCAGGGCGCAAGGGGCCTGGGAACGCCCGTAACATCTGGCGGTCCCTGGCCACCTCGCGGGCGCAGCGGCCACGGATCAGGCCTGGAGCGGCAGGTGGTGGCATACTGCGGCTCTTTGCCAGGAGGCCTGCGGCCCATGCCATTCGATTCGCCCATGAGCGCCTACCGGCATGCCCTGGAGCAGGACGGCTTTGTCGCCGATCCGGCCCAGGCGCGTGCGGTGCAGGCCTTGCAAGAGTGTCACGAGGCGCTGCATCAGGGGCGCAAGCCGGTGCAGGGGGTCTATTTGTGGGGCGCGGTCGGGCGTGGCAAGACCTGGCTCATGGATCAGTTTCACCAGAGCCTCAGGGTGCCGGCCCGGCGTCAGCATTTTCATCACTTCATGGGCTGGGTGCACCAGCGCTCGTTCCAGCTCACCGGCACCGCCGATCCCTTGCAGGCCCTGGCCCGGGAGCTTGCCGCAGAGGTGCGGGTGCTGTGTTTCGATGAGCTGTACGTCAACGATATCGGCGATGCGATCATTCTCGGGCGCCTGTTCCAGGTGATGTTCGAACAGGGGGTGGTCATGGTCTGTACCTCCAACCAGCCCCCCGAGCAGTTGTATGCCGATGGCTTCAACCGCGAGCGCTTCCTGCCGGCCATCGACGCCATCCGCCGGCACCTGCAGGTGCTGGCGGTGGACGGCGAGCAGGACCACCGCTTGCACCCCGGCGCCGCCGCGCAGCGCTACTGGCTGAGTGTCGAGGGCCAGCCCAGCGCCCTGGAACCGCTGTTTCGCCAGTTGAGTGCCGGGCAGGCGGTGTCCAGCGAGCCGCTGCTGATCGGCTATCGAACGGTATCGGTGGTCAAGGCGGCGGCGACGGTGATCTGGTGCCGCTTTGCCGACCTTTGCGAGCAGCCGTTCTCGGCCATGGATTTCATGGCCCTGTGCGACCGCTACAGCGCCATCCTCCTCAGCGAGGTGCCCAATCTCAGTGCCCGGCAACGTCCGGGGCGCATTGCCCGGGGCACCGAAGACGGGGCCCAGCGGGTGGCGGCGGGAGATCGGGAGCTGCCGCAACTGTCGATCCACGACGACAGCGTGCGGCGCTTCATCGCCCTGGTGGACGAATGCTACGACCGTGGAGTGCCGCTGTACCTGGAGGCCCGGGTGCCCATGGAGCAGCTGTACACCGAGGGCTACCTGGAGTTTGCCTTCCGCCGCACCCTCAGCCGCCTGCGGGAAATGCAGCTGCAGCGCTTTGCCCGGCAGCCAGGCGCTTGAAAGGGCAATGATTGCGCCTGATGCGAGTGGTTTCCATTGCTTAGGATTTTTCTCTCGCCAGTGGCGGGGCTCTCTTCGTTTGGTCAAATCCATCGGCCTACAATTCAGGCCGCCCGAGCCCTGAGCGCTCGCTTCCAATACCTTGATCGAGGATGAACATGGACGTTGCCGATGTCGTGGTGCTGCAAGCCAGTTACAGCAATCCGGTGCATGCCGAAGCCATAGGTGTACTGCTCAACCACTATGCCGAGGACCCCATGGGCGGTGGTCGCCCCCTGGCGCAGGACCTGCTCCAGCAACTGCCGGCGGAGCTGGCCAAGCGACCTCAGGCGTTCAGTGTGCTGGCCTTTGCCGGCGGCCAGCCGGTGGGGCTGGTGAACTGCTTCGAAGGCTTTTCCACCTTTGCCTGTCGGCCCCTGGTGAATGTCCATGATGTGCTGGTGCTCGACGGCTTTCGCGGCCAGGGCCTGAGCAATCGGATGCTGCAGAAGGTCGAGGACATCGCCCGGCAACGGGGCTGCTGCAAGATCACCCTCGAGGTGCTGGAGGGCAATGCCCGGGCGCAGGCGGCCTACCAGGCCTGCGGTTTCACCGATGCCAGGCTCGATCCGGCCCATGGCCGCATGCTGTTCTGGAGTAAAGCCTTGTAATGGCCGATCTCACCCCCGCCTCCGACCCCAGCGCGACCCGGGACAGCCCCTGGCAGATTTTCCTGATGTTCCTGCGCCTGGGGCTGACGTCCTTCGGTGGGCCGGTGGCGCATCTGGGGTATTTCCGTCAGGAGTTCGTCCAGCGCCGCCGCTGGCTGGGGGAGGCGGCCTACGCCGAGCTGGTTGCCCTGTGCCAGTTTCTGCCGGGACCGGCCAGCAGCAAGGTCGGGATTGTCCTGGGGCTGTCGCGGGCGGGCTTGCCGGGTGCCTTGTGCGCCTGGCTCGGTTTCACCCTGCCGTCGGCGCTGGCGCTGGCCTTGCTGGCGCTGGGCATCGGCAGCGGCTTGCCTCCCGGGGTGCTCAAGGGCTTGCAAATGGTGGCGGTCGCCGTGGTCGCCCTGGCGCTGTGGGGCATGGCCCGCAACCTGTGTCGCGGTGCCTTGCGCATCGCCATTGCCTTGCTGGCCGCCTGGCTGGTGCTGCGCTGGCCGGGCCTGGGCGCCCAGTTGCTGGTGATGCTGCTGGCGGCGCTGGCCGGGACCTGGCTGATCACCCCGGCGGCCCGGAGCGAGGTCGATGCCCTTGCGCCCTGGGGCAGCCGGCGCCTGGGTGGGCTGCTACTGGCACTGGCAGCGCTGTTGTTGCTGGTGCTGCCCTGGCTGTCGGCGCTGTGGCCAAACACCTGGCTGCGCCTGTTCGACGGCTTTTATCGCATCGGCGCCCTGGTCTTTGGTGGCGGGCACGTGGTGTTGCCGCTGTTGCAGAGTCAGGTCGTGGCGTCCGGCTGGATCAGCGATCCCCTGTTCATGACCGGCTATGCCAGCGCCCAGGCGGTGCCGGGGCCGTTGTTCAGTGTCGCGGCGTTCATCGGCGCCGCCATCGACGGCTGGCCCGGGGCCTTGATCTGTCTGCTGGCGATCTTCTTGCCGGGCTTTTTGCTGGTGATCGGAGTGCTGCCGTTCTGGCAGACCTTGCGCCAACGCCGGCGCATCCAGGCGGCGCTGGCCGGGGTCAATGCCGCGGTGGTGGGGGTGCTGGCGGCGGCGCTGTACCAGCCGCTGTGGACCAGCAGCGTGACCGGGCCGGCAGAGTTGCTGGCGGTGCTGCTGGCCCTGGTGTTGCTGCGCAGCGGCCGGGTGCCGCCCTGGGCCCTGGTGCTGCTGGGGGCGGCGCTGGGCGGCTGGCTGCTCTAGGCCTCGTGCAAGGCCGGGTCGGGCTTGGGAAACACCAGGCGGAACTCGGTGAGGTGCTGTGCATCGCTGGCGACCTCGGTGTGTCCCTGATGCAGGTTCATGATCGAGCGAACGATCGCCAGGCCCAGGCCGGTCCCGCCTTCGGCCCGGGTGCGGCTGCTGTCGACCCGGTAGAAGCGCTCGAACAGATGGGGCAGGTGGCAGGCGGCGATGCCCGGTCCCGGGTTGCCCACAGTCAGGCTGACGTTTTGCAGTTGGCGTTCGATCCGCAGGCTGATCCGTCCCTGTTCCGGGCAATGGCGAATGGCGTTGGACAGCAGGTTGGAGATCGCCCGCTGGATCATCAGGCGATCCCCCTGTACCCAGGCGTCGCCGCTCAACTCCAGCGCCAGGTGCTTGTCCTCGGCGCTGAGGGCGAACAGGTCCATGACCCGGCGTGCTTCTTCGGCCAGGGACACCCGGGTGAAGCGGGCCTGGGAGGCCGGCTGGCTGACCTGGGCCAGAAACAGCATGTCGGCGACGATCCGCGTGACCCGCTCCAGTTCCTCGATGCTCGACTCCAGCACGGCCTTGTATTGCTCCGGTGGACGTTCCCGGGACAGGGTCACCTGGGCCTTGCCCATCAGGTTGCTGATGGGCGAGCGCAGTTCATGGGCCAGGTCGTCGGAGAACTGCGACAGGCGCTGCACCCCGCCATCCAGGCGGTGCAGCATGACGTTGAAGCCCTGGCCCAGTTCCGCCAGCTCCCGAGGCAGGCGCTCCAGGTTCAAGCGATGGGTCAGGTCCTGGGTGGTGACCTTGGCCGCCACCCGGGTGAACTGCTGCAGGGGTTGCAGGCCGCGCTGCACCAGGCGCCAGGCGCCGATGCCGATCAGCAGCAGCAACAGCGGCAGGGCAATCACCGTGGAGCGCAGGTAAGCGCTGAGCAGGGCCTGATCGTTGCTGCGGTCCAGGCTGAGGATCACCCGCACCTGTTCGCCGTTGCGCAGGCTCATCGCTCGGGCGGCGCCCAGCAACTGAGTGCCGCGGTGGTCGCGCCAGTCGAAGTAGCCGCTGTCGGGCACTTTCTTCAGGGCCTCGGGCAGGGATTGCCGGGGATCGCCGCCGACATTGAGCAAGGGTTCGGCCAGCGGGTCGCTGCCCAGGATGCTCAATTGCAGGTTGTCGTGGCCCAGCACCAGGTCCAGCAGGGAGTGGGGGCGGGCGGCCAGATCGCTGCTCTTGAGATCGCTGGTCAGGCTGTGGCGGATCTGCTCCAGCTTGCTGTCCAGGCCCTTGCGCGCCAGGTTGTCCAGCTCGTGGCTCAGGGCCAGGTAGGCCAGGGTCGCCAGCAGCAGGACCAGGGCCGCGCCCATCAGGCTGACGGTCAGCCCCAGGCGCATGGACAGGCTGCTCTGGGTGGCGGGCGCGGGCGAGGTTTTCATGGGCGCACTTCCAGCACATAGCCGACACCGCGCAGGGTGTGGATCAACCGCACTTCATGGGCCTCGTCGATCTTGGCCCGCAGGCGGCTAATGGACACTTCCACCACATTGGTGTCGCAGTCGAAGTTCATGTCCCAGACCAGGGAAATGATTTGCGTGCGGGTCAGTACTTCCCCCGAGTGGCGCATCAATACATGCAGCAGGGTGAATTCCTTGGTGGTCAGATCAATACGCCGATCGCCGCGATAAGCCCGATGACGTCGCGGATCAAGTTGCAGATCGGCCACTTGCAATACTTGCGAGGGGGCTGCCGGTTCGGCACGACGTATCAGGGTACGCACTCGCGCCAACAACTCGGGAAACTGAAAGGGTTTGACCAGATAATCATCGGCGCCCATATCCAGCCCCTTGACCTTGTCTTCCAGGCGACCGCGGGCGGTCAACATCATGACCCGTGCCTGAGATTGTCCGCGCATATCCTGCAACACTTGCCAGCCATCTTTGCCCGGCAGGTTTATATCCAGGATGACCAACTCGTAGGGCTGTTGTTGAATCAGGTGCAGGCCGTCCACGCCATTGTTGGCGCGGTCGACCACATAACCACTTTCACTCAGGCCTTGGTGCAAGTAGTCCGCTGTTTTGGGTTCGTCTTCAACCACCAGGATGCGCATTATCGGATTCTCTTCAGAGTGCTTGGGAAGTATCGAATGAGCGGAGGATGAAGCCTGTAGTCACTACAGGGTCAATAAAAATATGCAATTGATTCAGACGATTAGCCGTTGAGTCGATGAGCGCCGAGTAATCGGGCGCAGGCATGCTAATTGAATTGCAACAAGCACGCTGGCAAATGACAAAGTTGTAATGCAGGGGCCATGCTAGTGACATGAAGTCTTTTTCAGCGGATATAAAAAAGGCGCCCGATAGGGCGCCAAACGTCCATCTCTGTCACAGGAGCACAATGTCCAGAGTGGGTACTGCGTCGAACTTGCATCAGGCGTCGGGCTGTTGTTTCTTGGCGTCCGGCGCGGAATAGTGAGTACCAGCCTTGTCTTGCTCGGTCTTGGCGAGGTTCTGGTTTTTATCGCCGTGAATTTGCTGCTGATTGACCCGGAAGTTCTCGTAGAAGCGTTGCATATGCTCGGCTCCGCCTTCGGCAAAGGCTGCGCTGGAAGTGGCGAGAATCAAACCGCTAAATACCAAAGTTGAAAGTTTCATACTGCGTTTCCTACTTAAGAGTGTTCGGTCACTTGTTTCATCCCTGTACAAGAAGTGATGGGGCAAGTTTCAGCGAAGTGTATTAAGTGAGGGTTAACGTCAGCCTGAATGCACAATTGCATTCTTGACAACATGTGTCCGTGGCGAAGTGCGGGCGGCCATGAACCGGTGGCCAAGGTGTGGGTCAGGTCGGCGCAAGAGGCGATGGCGCTTTCGCCGGCAAGCCGGCTACGGGGGAGGGGGCTATTGCGTAGCGGCGTGTCGGAGAAGGCGTGGCTGAGGTTGGCGCAAGGCGCGATGGCCTTTGCGCCAGTAAGCCGGAGCTTGCGGGATGGGGGCCGTGGCGGCCCCCGAGGCGGAGCCTTACTGCTGCACCACGGCAGCGTCGGCCGGGGCTTTGGGCTTCATCAGGCTGAAGTCGATCAGCGGCTTGCTCTGGCGCGAGTAGGGGTTGCCAATCAGCAGGGGACGTGGCTTGAAGCTGTCGCTGACCAGGCTGCGGCTGTGGTCCAGTTGGTCGAAGCTCAAGCCCGCCAGGTCGGCCCAGGTATGCACCAGCTGGGAGCTGATGTAAGGCCGGCTGAGGTCGGATGCAAAGTTCCAGTCATGGGTTTCGCGCCATTTCGGCGAAGCCCAGGCCAGGAACGGAATGGTGTACATCGGCGCGGTGGGCTTGCCCTCGTTGCGTCCCAGGGTGTCGTGCCCGGCGGAGTCGAAGACGTCTTCGCCGTGGTCCGACAGGTACAGCAGGAAGCCGTTGGGGTCGGTCTTGGCGTAGTCCTTGATCAGGCTGGACACCACGAAGTCGTTGTACAGCACGGCGTTGTCATAGCTGTTGTAGGTCGACACCTGATCGTCGTGCACGCCGGCCGGCACGCCCTGGCGATCGGTGAATTTTTCAAAGGTCGGCGGATAGCGGTACTGGTAGCTCATGTGGGTGCCCAGCAGGTGCACCACGATGAACTTGCGCGGGGCGCTGTCGGCCAGGGCCTTGGAGAAGGGCTCCAGTACATCGCCGTCGTACTGACGGGCGTTCTGGTTGCGGTTGTTGTTCAGGTACACCTGCTCGTCCGCCTGTTCGGAGAAGGTGGTGAGCATGGTGTTGCGCTTGGTCATGGTCTGCTGGTTGGTGATCCAGTAGGTCTTGTAGCCGGCCTGCTTCATCACGCTGACCAGGGATGGGGTCTTGAGGTAGAGATCGGGGTTTTCTTCGTCGGCGAAGGTCAGCACCTGTTGCAACGCCTCGATGGTATAGGGGCGCGGGGTGATGACGTTGTTGAACACCGCTAGCTGGTCCTTGAGCTTGTCCAGCTCCGGAGTGGTCTGGCGCGGGTAGCCGTAGAGGCTCATGCGCTGGCGGTTGGTGGATTCGCCGATCACCAGCACCAGGGTGGCCGGCTGGTTGGCCATGCTGTCCTTGAGGTTGGTCAGGGGCGGGATCTTGCTGACGCTGTCGAGCATGCCTTGCATGCCGTCCAGCTGCTGACGGTAGCGGCGATAGGCGACCACCATCTGCCATGGCACGGCCGGCTCGATGCGGGTTTCGAATTTTTCCAGGCCGTCGGCCAGGTTGTCCGCACGGGAGATCTGCTTGACCAGGGGGTAGCCGACAATCGCCACCAGGATCGCCACGGCGGCGACCAGGGCCTGGCCCCGGGGCAGGTAGACCGGGCGCAGGCGGGTCCAGAGGAAGATGGCGAAGGCGGTGTGGGCCAGGAAGGCCGCCACCATCCACCAGGCAAAGTACTGGGTCAGGTATTCACCGGCTTCCGAGGGGTTGGACTCGAACATGATGAAAATGACGCTTTGCGAGAACTCCTGCTGGTAGATGAAGAAGTAGCCCAGGCTGGCCATGGAACAGGCCCAGAGCACCACGCCGATCACCGCTGCCAAGACTTTGGTGCGAGCCGGGAACAGCAGCATCGGCGCCAGCCAGATGGCACTCATGAAGAACGCCTGGCGGAAACCGGCGAAGCCGGACGTGTCGGTCAGCTGGATCAGCAGTTGAGTGATGCCGGAGAAATACCAGAAGAACAGGAACAGCCAGAGCAGGCCCATCCAGTCGAAACCTGCCGCAGACGTGTTACTGCGTTTGAACAAAGCCATTCAGTGCTCCCCACCGTTCCAAGATCATTGGTCGCCCGTTAAGCGCCGCAAATGAAGCCGGCCGTCTGTCACAAGACGGCCACAATGGCCTGGAGTATCGAATGGCAAGTGTGAAAAGTTTGTGAGGCAGGTGTGGGAGTTTTGTCCGGCTAGCCGCCGCTGGCGCGGTGTTTGGGCGGATGCGCCGCCGGACAAAAAACGCAGGCCGGGCCTGCGTCGAGGGGCGGGTTCAGCTGGCGGAAGGAAGGTCCAGCGCGGCGACGGCGTCTTGAGCCTGGCCCTGCAACATCCGGCGCAGTTGTGCGACCTCTTGTTGCAGTTGATCGCGTTGTTCCTTGAGCTCGCGCCATTCATCGCGACGAATGGTCACATAAAGGGTTTGTGCAGGTCGTGCCGGTTGTACTGTGCCCATTGCTTCACCTCGCAAATGGCGTGCCTCAACTATGCTGTGCTCTGCCCATGCCTGACGCGGAGCACTCTCGCAGGCGGCGATTTTATTTCTTTTTCGGGCAATGGGAACTTTTTTATTTTTCGCTTTCGCCGTGTCTTCCTGGGGTTTTCTGTCGTGATGCGCCCAGTCTCTGCGAAACTTCGTCCCGGGTGCCTGGACTAATCTTCACGCATTGCCTGCCCGTTGGGACGTGGATCAGCACCGGGCGGGACGTGTCAGGCGCCGTTGACCGCAAAAACTGCGCTGATGCCTGAAGATTGCGCTGTCTTGGAGCGTCTTGCCTTGTATAGTTGCGCCCCTTGAAGTAGGTACCGGCCCATTGGGCTATACATTTTTTGATCTGAATTTTTTGCAGTAGGAGCATCAGCACATGCAACTGGGGATTATTGGACTGGGCCGCATGGGCGGTAACATTGCACGGCGCCTGATGCTCAATGGGCACCAAACCGTAGTCTTTGACCGCAACACCGAGTTCGTCAGCACCCTGGCCGCCGAAGGCGCCCAGGGCGTCGCCGATCTGCCGGCCCTGGTGGCCGGCCTGGAAAAACCCCGCGCGGTCTGGGTCATGCTGCCCGCCGGCGCGCCCACCGAAGACACCATCGACACCCTGAGCCAGTTGCTGGAGCCGGGTGATGTGATCATCGACGGCGGCAACACCTACTATAAGGACGACATCCGTCGCGCCCGGGATCTGGCGCAAAAGGGCCTGAAATACATCGACGTCGGCACCTCCGGCGGTGTCTGGGGCCTGGAGCGCGGCTACTGCATGATGATCGGCGGCGATGCCGATGAAGTGCTGCGCCTGGATCCGCTGTTCGCGGCCCTGGCCCCGGGCCTGGGCTCGATTCCACGGACCAAGGACCGGGTCGCCGAGGACGACCGCGCCGAGCGCGGCTACATCCATGCCGGTCCTGCCGGTGCCGGACACTTCGTCAAGATGATCCACAACGGTATCGAGTACGGGATGATGCAGGCCTTCGCCGAGGGCTTCGACATTCTCAAGACCAAGTCGTCGGAGATCCTGCCGGAGGATCAGCGTTTCGACCTCAACGTTGCAGACATCGCCGAAGTCTGGCGTCGCGGCAGCGTGGTGTCGTCCTGGCTGCTGGACCTGACCGCCGATGCCCTGGCCGGTGATCCGAAGCTTGAGGGCTTTTCCGGTTCCGTGGCCGACAGCGGCGAAGGGCGCTGGACCATCGAGGCGGCCATGGAGCAGGCGGTGCCGGTGCCGGTGCTGTCCAACTCGCTGTTCTCCCGCTACCGCTCCCGCGGCCAGGGCACCTACGGCGACAAACTGCTCTCGGCCATGCGCTTCGGCTTTGGCGGCCATGTGGAGACTGGTAAGAAATGACCGCCACGCGAAAGAAGTCCAAGGCGTTGCCGGCGCCGCCGACCACGCTGTTCCTGTTCGGCGCCCGCGGTGATCTGGTCAAGCGTCTGTTGACCCCGGCGCTGTACAACCTGAGCCGCGACGGCTTGCTGGATGAGGGACTGCGGATTGTCGGCGTCGACCACAACGCGGTGAGCGACGCCGAGTTCGCCACCCTGCTGGAAGACTTCCTTCGCGATGAAGTGCTGAGCAAACAAGGCCAGGGGGCGTCCGTGGACGCCGCCGTCTGGGCCCGCCTGACCCGTGGCATCAGCTACGTGCAGGGCGATTTCCTCGACGACGCCACCTATGTCGAGCTGGCAGCGCGGATTGCCGCCAGCGGCACCGGCAACGCGGTGTTCTACCTGGCCACCGCGCCGCGCTTCTTCAGTGAAGTGGTGCGACGGCTGGGGGCGGCGGGGCTGCTGGAAGAGCGCGAGGACGGCTTTCGCCGGGTGGTGATCGAGAAGCCCTTCGGCTCCGACCTGCAGACCGCCGAAGCCCTCAACGCCTGTTTGCTCAAGGTCATGAGCGAGAAGCAGATCTATCGCATCGACCATTACCTGGGCAAGGAAACCGTGCAGAACATCCTGGTCAGCCGGTTCTCCAACAGCCTGTTCGAAGCGTTCTGGAACAATCATTACATCGACCACGTACAGATCACCGCGGCGGAAACCGTCGGGGTCGAAACCCGTGGCAGCTTTTATGAACACACCGGCGCCCTGCGGGACATGGTGCCCAATCACCTGTTCCAGCTGTTGGCGATGGTGGCGATGGAGCCCCCGGCGGCCTTTGGCGCCGATGCGGTGCGCGGCGAGAAGGCCAAGGTGGTGGGGGCGATCCGCCCCTGGTCCGTGGAAGAGGCCCGGGCCAACTCGGTGCGCGGTCAGTACAGCACCGCCATGGTGGACGGCAAGCCGGTGCCGGGCTATCGCGAGGAGGCCAATGTAGCGCCGGACAGCAACACCGAAACCTATGTCGCGCTGAAGGTGATGATCGACAACTGGCGCTGGGTCGGGGTGCCGTTCTACCTGCGTACCGGCAAGCGCATGAGCGTGCGCGACACCGAGATCGTCATCTGTTTCAAGCCAGCGCCCTATGCGCAATTCCGTGACACCGAGGTCGAACGCCTGTCGCCGACCTACCTGCTGATCCAGATCCAGCCCAACGAGGGCGTATGGTTCGACCTGCTGGCCAAGCGGCCCGGGCCGAGCCTGGACATGGCCAATATCGAACTGGGCTTTGCCTACCGCGACTTCTTCGAAATGCAGCCGTCCACCGGCTACGAAACCCTGATCTATGACTGCCTGATCGGCGACCAGACCCTGTTTCAGCGCGCCGACAACATCGAGAACGGCTGGCGCGCGGTGCAACCCTTTCTCGATGCCTGGAAGCAGGACGCCAGTGTCCAGCCTTATCCTGCCGGCACCGACGGCCCGGCAGCCGGCGACGCGCTGCTGGCGCGGGACGGGCGGGTCTGGCGGCCCCTGGGATGAGTGTGCCCAAGGCGTCGTCGATCCAGTTCCTGCTCAGCGACATGGACGGCACCCTGTTGCGTCCCGACCACAGCATCAGCCCCCGTACCCTCGACGCGGTTCGTGCCCTGCGCGAGGCCGGAGTGGCGTTCAGCCTGGCCACCGGTCGGCCGCCGCGGGCCATGCAGCAGCAGATCGAAGCCCTGGGCGTGGACCTGCCGACGGCGGGGTTCAACGGCGGCAGCATCGTTGGGCCCGATGGCCGTTTTCTGGTTCGCCACCCTGTTCCCGTGCAAGCGGCGGTGACCGCCTTGCTGCTGTTCGAAGCGTTGCCGCAGATCGAGACCTGGGTGTTTGCCGACAACGAGTGGCTGCTGCGCCACCTCGATGGCGCCTTGATGCCCCAGGAGCGCCAGGCGCTGGGGTATGCGCCGAAAGTGGTGGACAGTTTCGAGGAGTACCTGCCGCGCATCGACAAGATCGTTGCCGCCAGTGGCGACCATCGTTTGCTGGCGGAGCTGGAGGCGCGCCTGCACGCCAGCACCGCGGGACAGGCCCAGGCTTCCCGTTCGCAGCCCAGGTTCCTTGATGTCACCGCCCTTGAGGCGGACAAGGGCCAGGCCCTGAGTACCCTGGCCGAGTACCTGGGCGTGCCGCTGCAGCGCACGGCGGCGCTGGGGGATGGCGGGAATGATTCGGCGATGTTCCGCCGGGCCGGCTTGTCGATTGCCATGGGCCAGGCGCCGGAGCAGGTCAAGGGCGAGGCCGACGTGATCACCGGCAGCAACCAGGAAGACGGCGCGGCCGAGGCCATCGAGCGCTACATCCTCATGCGCTGAGGGCCATGGCCGGCGTTGCGCCGGGCCACGGCCCCCAGCTTGCTGATTCGAGTAGGCGGCCACCTCCCGTCCCGGGGGTGGCCGGCGCTGCCTACAGCCAGTAGCTCACCGCGTACCAGCCCAGCAGGCCCATGACCAGGGTGTAGGGCAGGGCCATCCACACCATGCGGCCGTAGGACAGGCGCACCAGCGGCGCAATCGCCGACGTCAGCAGGAACAGGAACGCCGCCTGGCCGTTGGGCGTGGCCACGCTGGGCAGGTTGGTCCCGGTGTTGATGGCGATCGCCAGGGTCTCGAAGTGTTCGCGGCTCATCTGTCCGGCGACGAAGGCCCGTTTCACCTCGGTGATGTAGATGGTGGCGACGAACACGTTGTCACTGATGGCCGACAGCAGGCCGTTGGCGATGAACAGCATGCCCGGTTGCTGCTCCGCCGGCAGCGCCAGCACCCACTGGATCAGCGGCACGAACAGCTGCTGCTGATGAATCACCGCCACCACGGCAAAGAACACCACCAGCAGGGCGGTAAAGGGCATGGCGTCCTTGAAGGCGTTGCCCAGCCGGTGCTCATCGGTAATTCCGGTGAAGGCGGTGATCAGCACGATCACCAGCAGCCCGATCAGGCCGACTTCGGCCACATGCAGGGCCAGGCCGACAATCAGGATCAAGGCCGCGAGCCCCTGCACCAGCAGCGCCGCGCGCTGGCGCGAGGTGCGCTGGGCATCGTCCTCGGCGGCGTAGTTGGCCAGCACCCGGCGCACGTTGTCCGGCAGCAGGGTGCCGTAGCCGAACCAGCGCAGTTTCTCCAGCAGCACGCAGGTCACCAGGCCGGCGGCCAGTACCGGCATCGACACCGGCGCCACCTGGCTGAAGAACTCGGCGAAGTGCCAGCCCATTTCATGGCCGATCAACAGGTTCTGCGGTTCACCCACCAGGGTGCAGACGCCGCCCAGGGCCGTGCCCACGGCGCCGTGCATCAGCAGGCTGCGCAAAAAGGCCCGGAACTGCTGCAGGTCGTCGTGATGCAGGGTCGGCAGATGCTGGTCATCGGCAAAGGCGCTGTCCTGGCGCGGGTCGTTGCCGGAAGCCACCCGGTGATACACCGAGTAGAAGCCCACGGCGGCGCTGATGATCACCGCGGTGACGGTCAGGGCGTCGAGAAAGGCCGAGAGAAAAGCCGACAGAAAGCAGAACAGCAAGCCCAGCAGCGCCTTGGAACGCACCCCCAGCAGCAGCCGGGAGAACAGGAACAGCAGCAACTCCTTCATGAAATAGATGCCGGCCACCATGAACATCAGCAGCAGGATCACCGGAAAGTTGTGCACCAGTTCGTCATACAGGGCCTGGGGCGTGGCCATGCCCAGCAGCAGCGCCTCCACCAGCAACAGGCCCCCGGGCATCAGCGGGTAGCATTTGAGGGCCATGGCCAGGGTGAAGATGAACTCGATCACCAGGCACCAGCCGGCCGCCGCCGGGCTGACCCAGAAGTACAGCAGGGGATTGAGCAGCAGGAAGGCGAGGATGCTGGCCTTGTACCAACGTGGGGACTGGCCGAGAAAATTGTGCGCAAACGCCTGGGCCATTGAGCCGGACATGGGCTGCTCCTTGTGTTGAGAAGCGCGCAACTTGCCGCATGGCGAATTGAGAATCAAGAATTGATGAAATCTTTTGCCACAATCTGCCCGACCCAAGCCTCCGCAAAGGCGCCGGCACCTCTCGTAGGAGCCAGCTCGCTGGCGAAGGCGTTCCCAAGTCCGACTGCGTCGCGGGTGCCATTCGCCGGCAAGCCGGCGCCTGCGGTCAGTGTGTGCGCTTGGCGACCAGGGTCAGGATGTCGTAGCTGGCCACCAGTTCACCCAGCTGGTTGGTCACTTCCACGTCCCAGGCCACCACCCCTTGCGGCGTGCCCTGGGGGCTCTGTTTGCCCTGGTCGATCTTGCGCTTGCAGGTCAGGCGCGCCTGCAGGGTGTCGCCAATGCCCACCGGGCTGATGAAGCGCAGGGTGTCCAGGCCGTAGTTGGCCAGGACCGGCCCCGGGCCCGGGGAGACGAACAGGCCGGCCGCCGCCGAGAGCACGAAGTAGCCGTGGGCAATGCGCTTGCCGAACTGCGATTCCTTGGCGGCGATCTCGTCGAAGTGCATATAGAAGTGGTCCCCCGACAGGCAGCCGAAGTTCACCAGGTCGGCCTCGGTCACAGTGCGCCGGTGGGTCAGCAGGGATTCGCCGATGCGCAGGTCCTGGAAGTGCCGGCGGAACGGGTGAACCTCGGTTTCAATGACCTTGGCGCCACGCACGTGTTCACCGGTCACTGCCGCCAGCATGCTGGGCGAACCCTGCACCGCGGCCCGCTGCAGGTAGTGCTTGACCGCCCGCAGGCCACCCAGCTCTTCACCGCCACCGGCGCGACCCGGGCCGCCGTGCTTGAGTTGCGGCAGGGGCGAGCCGTGGCCGGTGGATTCGCCGGCGCACTCGCGGTCCAGGACCAGCAGGCGGCCGTGCCAGCTGGCCGCCCGGGGAATGACCTGGGCGGCGATGCCCGGGTCCTTGGTCACCAGGCTGGCCACCAGGCTGCCCTTGCCACGGGCGGCCAGCTCCAGGGCCTGATCCAGATCGTCGTAGGCCATCAGGCTGCTGACCGGACCAAAGGCCTCGATATCGTGGGCGCCGCCCTGGGCCAGGGGATCGCGGCACAGCAGCAGGGTCGGGGCGAAGAACGCGCCCTGGCTGACGTTGTCACCCCGGGGCTCGAAGCCGTCCCGGGCGCCGAACAGCAGGTCGCTGCTGTGCAGCAGGCTGTCCAGGCGCTCGGTCACATCGCGCTGTTGCGCGTGGGAGGCCAGGGCGCCCATGCGCACGCCTTCCACCGACGGATCGCCGACCACCACCTTCGCCAGGCGCTCGCGCAAGCTTGTGGCCACCGCGTCCAGCTGTCTGGCCGGAACGATGGCGCGGCGGATGGCGGTGCATTTCTGTCCGGCCTTGACCGTCATTTCCCGCACCACTTCCTTGATGAACAGCTCGAATTCCGGGTCGTCCGGGGTCACGTCCGGGGCCAGGATCGCGCAGTTCAGCGAGTCGGCCTCGGCGTTGAAGGGCACCGAGTGGCGGATCAGGTTGGGGTTGGCCCGCAGCGTGGCGGCGGTGGCCGCCGAGCCGGTGAAGGTCACCAGGTCCTGGCCTTGCAGGCGATCCAGCAGGTCGCCGGTGCCGCCGATCACCAGTTGCAGGCTGCCTTCGGGCAACAGGCCGGACTCATGCATCAGGCGTACCGCGGCCTCGGTCAGGTAGCTGGTGGCGCTGGCCGGCTTGACGATGCAGGGCATGCCGGCGAGAAAGCACGGGGCGAACTTTTCCAGCATCCCCCAGATGGGAAAGTTGAAGGCGTTGATGTGCACCGCCACGCCGCCCCGGGGCACCAGGATATGGGTGCCGGCAAAGCTGCCGAGCTTGCTCAGGGACTGCGCCGGGCCTTCGTGCAGCAGGTTGCCCGAGGGCAGCTCGCGGGCGCCGAGCCCGGCATAGCTGAACAGGGTGCTGTTGCCGCCCTCGATGTCGATCCAGCTGTCGGCCCGGGTCGCGCCGCTGTGGTGGGACAGGGCGTACAGCTGTTCCTTGCGTTCGCCAAGGTACAGCGCCAGGGCCTTGAGGCGCCGGGCGCGCTCCTGGAAATCCAGGGCCAGCAGGGCCCGTGCGCCGTTCACGCGCCCATGTTGCAGGGCTTCGGCAAAGTCCAGGGGCTCTTCATGGGTGCGCGCTACTTCATGGCCGTCGATGGCGCTGCGCAAGGCCTGGGCCGGGTGCTGGCCGATCCAGCGGCCGCCGATAAAGCTTTGCAGGGTAGAAGACTGTGGCATGGGAGAAAGGCTCCGAAGGGTCAATTGAGGGCCGGCGCACCGTACCGGGCGCCGGAAGGCGACTCAGTGATGGCTGGCGCCGCCAGCGCCGATGCCGGTCATGGAACGGATGAACTGCGCCAGGTAGCGGCCGCGCTCAAGGGCGGCCCGGGGCGAGCGGTCGCTGACGGACAAGGCCCAGGCGGTGAAGAACGCCAGGCTCATGGAGAACAGCGCCGGGTTGGCGTAGGGAAACAGCGCCTGCGGGTGGTGCAGCACATTGACCCAGACCGCCGGGCTGAGGATCAGCAGGACAATCGCCGAAATCAGCCCGGCCAGGCTGCCGCCTACCGCGCCCCGGGTGGTCAGGCCTTTCCAGAACATGGAAAGAAACAGCACCGGGAAATTCACCGACGCGGCAATCGCCAGTACCAGCCCCGAGAGAAAGGCGATGTTCTGCGATTCGAACAACAGCCCCAAGAGCACCGCCAGGACGCCGATGCACAGGGTGGCGATCTTCGAGACGCGCATTTCCTGCTGGGTGCTGGCCTGACCTTGGCGCATCACGCAGGCATACAGGTCGTGGGACACCGCCGAGGCACCGGACAGCGCCAGCCCGGCGACCACCGCGAGGATGGTGGCGAAGGCCACGGCCGAGATGAACCCCAGGAACAGGTTGCCGCCCACCGCCTGGGCCAGGTGCACCGCGATCATGTTGGCGCCGCCGATGATGGCGCCGCTGGCGTCGCGATACTCAGGCTCGCTGCCGACCATGACGATCGCGCCGAAGCCGACAATGATCAGCAGCAGATAGAAGTAGCCGATGAACCCGGTGGCGTAGAGCACGCTCTTGCGCGCTTCCCGGGCGTCGCTGACGGTAAAGAAGCGCATGAGGATATGCGGCAGCCCGGCGGTGCCGAACATCATCCCCAGGCCCAGGGAAATGGCGTCGATGGGGTTTGACAGCAGCCCGCCGGGGGCCATGATCGCGCTGCCTTTGGCGTGTACCTGGCTGGCTCGGGCGAACAGCGCCTCGGTGCTGAAACCGAAGTGCTTGAGCACCATGAAGGCCATGAAGCTGGTGCCCGAGAGCAGCATCACCGCCTTGATGATCTGCACCCAGGTGGTGGCCAGCATGCCGCCGAAGGTCACGTAGCAGACCATCAGCAGGCCCACCAGCATCACCGCGTGGAGGTAGCTGAGTCCGAACAGCAGTTCGATCAGCTTGCCGGCGCCGACCATCTGCGCCACCAGGTACATCAAGGCCACGGTCAGGGTGCCGAAGGCCGAGGTCAGGCGCACCGGGGTCTGGGCCAGGCGATAGGACACCACGTCGGCGAAGGTGTAGGTGCCCAGGTTGCGCAGGCGCTCGGCGATCAGAAACAGGATGATCGGCCAGCCGGCCAGAACCCCCAGGGCATACAGCAGGCCGTCGTAGCCATTGAGAAACATCATCGCCGAGATGCCGAGGAAGGACGCGGCGGAGATCATGTCGCCGGCAATCGCCAGGCCGTTCTGCAGGCCGCTCATGCCGCCGCCGGCGGTGTAGAAGTCCTTGGCCGAGCGGGTGCGCAGGGCGGCCCAGCGGGTGATCCCCAGGGTCAGCAGGACGAACGCCAGGAACATGCCGATGGCGTTCCAGTTCAGCGGGCGGGCGCTGTCGTCGGCCGCCAGGGCCAGGTCCCAGGCCAGCAGGCCGGGCAGCAGGAAGGCTCCTGCGAGGCGCTTCATGACCGGCACTCGCGCTTGAGTTTGTCGTTCAGCGGGTCCAGCAGCCGGTTGCTCCGATAGACATAGAAACCGGTCAGGGCAAAGGCCAGGACGATCATCGCCACCCCCACCGGCATGCCAACGCTGGTGGCCCCGCCGGACAGCGAGCGGCCCAGCAGACCGGGATGGAACGCCACCAGCAACACGAAGCCGTAGTAGGCCAGCAGCATGACCAGGGTCAGGGACCAGTAGAGTCGCTGCTTGCGCCGGACCAGCTGGATAAAGTCCGGGTGGCGGGTGATGCGGTCTATTTCTTGCGGGCTCATGAGCACTTCTCTCTTGTTGTTGTTTTGGGGCACGCGTGCGGCGGGTCTGCTCAGGGCTGGTCGAAGTCCAGGACCACCTTGTCGCTGAGGGGGAAGGACTGGCAGGACAGCACATAGCCGGCCGCCACTTCGTAGTCTTCCAGGGCGTGGTTGCTGTCCATTTCCACCTCGCCCTCGATGACCTTGCACTTGCAGGTGGAGCAGACCCCGGCCTTGCACGAATACGGCAGCTCGGCGCCCTGGGCGTTGCCGGCATCCAGCAGGCTCAGGCTGTTGCGTGGCAGATCGAAGGCCAGGGCCCGGCCATCGCTGATCACGGTGATCTGGCTGACCTGCGGGTCCTGGGCGCGGGCGGCTTCCCGGGCCTGGCGCTTCTGGCTGTCACCGGCGGCGTGGAACAGTTCGAAGTGGATGCGCTCGGCGCCCATGCCGGCGGCCTTGAGGCTGTCGCGCACGGTTTCGGTCATGGCCTGGGGGCCGCAGATGAAGGCCGCGTCCAGTTTCTGGACGTCGAGCCAGCGGGAAAACAGTTGCTGGCATTTGTCCTGGGTGATGCGGCCGTTATAGAGGTCGATGTCCTGCTGCTCGCGGCTGAACACGAACACCAGGTTCAGGCGCTGCAGATAACGGTTCTTCAGGTCTTCCAGCTGTTCGCGAAACAGCGCCGAGGCGCTGGAGCGGTTGCCGTAGAGCAGGGTGAAACGGCTCAAAGGCTCGCCTTCCAGGGTGCTCTTGATGATCGACAGGATCGGCGTGATGCCGCTGCCCGCGGCCACCGCCAGGTAGTGGCCGCGCCGGCTCGGCTCCAGCTCGACATGGAAGCGGCCGGCCGGAGGCATGACTTCCAGCGACTGCCCGGGCTTGAGCTGTTCGTTGGCAAACGCGGAAAAACGCCCGCCGACGACGCGCTTCACCGCGATGCGCAGTTCGCCGTCATTGACGCCGCTGCAGATCGAATAGGAGCGCCGTACTTCCTCGCCCTCAAGCTCGGCGCGCAGCACCAGATGCTGGCCCTGGGTGAAGTGGAACTGCGCTTGCAGGTGCTGGGGAATGTCGAAGGCGATGGACACCGCGTCGCGGGTTTCGCTGCGAACGTCCTTGATGGTCAAGCGGTGGAACTGGCTCATGCTGATTCTCCTCTGAGGCGCGGGCGGCTCAGATGCACTTGAAATAGTCGAAGGGTTCCAGGCAGTCACGGCAGCGGTACAGGGCCTTGCAGGCGGTGGAGCCGAATTCGCTGAGGCGTTCGCTGTGGGCGCTGCCGCATTGCGGGCAGAGCACCTGGGGCGCGTCCCCCAGCAGGCTGCGCTTGCTGCTGCCCGAGGGCGGCGCGATGCCGTAGGCCCGCAGGCGCTGGCGACCGCGCTCGGTGATCCAGTCGGTGGTCCAGGCCGGGGTCAGTTGGCGCACCAGGCGCGGGGCCTTGAAGCCGGCCTGTTCCAGGGCCTGGCGAATGTCGTTTTCGATCACCTCGGTGGCCGGGCAGCCGGAGTAGGTGGGGGTGAGCGCCACCTGCAGATGGCCGGCCTGCCAGTCCAGGTCGCGGACGATGCCCAGGTCGAGCACGCTGACCACCGGCACCTCCGGGTCCATGACCTGATCCAGGGTGCTCCAGGCCAGGTCCAGGTCGCCCTGTTGCAGGCCCCTTGCGCCCTGGTCGCTGCCGATCAGTTCACCAGACCGCATCGGGGTAGGCCCTCGGCAGGAATTGCATCTCGGCCAGCAGCGGGCCCAGGTGTTCGGTGTGCAGGCCCCGGCGTGCATCCAGATAGAAATGGCTCGGCGCCTCGGGCACGGGCAGGGTGGCCCGGGCGAAGAGGCTCTCGACCTTGGCCCGCCAGGCCTCGGCGACCTGGGCCGGATCGGCCCACAGGCCGGCCCGGTGCAGCGCGACTTCAGTGGCGTGGATATCGACCAGCTCGCCGGTGAAGCGCCACAGCCGCGGGAGCGCCTGCAGCATGCGCTGGTGGCTTTCCTCGGTGCCGTCTCCCAGGCGCTCGACCCATTCGCTGGAGCGCCGCAGGTGATAGGTGACTTCCTTGACGGCCTTGGCGGCGATCCCGGCCATCCGCGCGTCCGCCGACTGGCTCAGGCCCTTGAGGGTTTCCAGGTGCCAGGCGTCATAGAAGAACTGCTTGAGCAGGGTCACCGCGAAATCGCCATTGGGCTGCTCCACCAGCAGCAGGTTGCGGTAGGCCCGCTCGTCCCGGCGAAACGCCAGGTGATCGGCGTCGCGCCCATCGGCCAGCAGTTCGGCGGCGTAGTCCAGCCAGTTGCGGGCCTGGCCCACCAGATCGAGGCCGACGTTCATCAGCGCCAGCTCTTCTTCCAGGGCCGGGGCCCGGCCGCACCACTCGCACAGGCGCTGGCCCTGGATCAGGGCGCTGTCGCCCAGGCGCAGCAGGGAGTTGATCAGATCGTTTGCAGGGTTCATGGCCAGCCTCACATGTGTCCGACTTCGGGGGGCAGCTGGTAGAAGCTGGCGTGGCGATAGACCTTGTCGTCGGCGGGATCGAACAGCGGGTCCTTGTCGTCCGGGGAGGAGGCGACGATCTGCGCCGAGGGTACGACCCACAGGCTCACGCCTTCGCTGCGCCGGGTATAGAGATCCCGGGCGTTGGTCATGGCCATGGCGTCGTCGGCGGCGTGCACGCTGCCGACATGCTTGTGATTGAGGCCGTGCTTGCTGCGCACGAAGACTTCGTAAAGGGTCCATTCAGACATGGCATTGACTCCGGATCAGGCTGGGCGCGCTCAGGCGGCGTTCTTGTTGCTTTGCTTTTGTGCGTGGGCCACGGCGGCGGCCCGCACCCAGGCGCCGTCGTCGATGGCCCGGCGGCGGGTTTCCAGGCGCTCCTGGTTGCATGGGCCGTTGCCCTTGAGCACCTCGTAGAATTCCTGCCACTGGATCTCGCCGAAGTCGTAGTGGCCGCGCTCGGCGTTCCACTTCAGGTCCGGGTCGGGGCAGGTGCAGCCCAATAGCTCCAGCTGCGGGATGGTCTGGTCGATGAAGCGCTGGCGCAGTTCGTCGTTGCTCTGGCGCTTGATCTTCCAGGCCATGGACTGGGCGCTGTTGGGGGAGTGTTCGTCGCTGGGGCCGAACATCATCAGCGCCGGCCACCACAGGCGGTTGATGGCGTCCTGGACCATGTCCTTCTGCGCCTGGTTGCCCTCGCGCATCATGGTCAGGAGGATTTCGTAGCCCTGGCGCTGGTGGAAGCTCTCTTCCTTGCAGATGCGCACCATGGCCCGGGCGTAGGGGCCGTAGGAGGTGCGCTGCAGCACCACCTGGTTGACGATGGCGGCGCCGTCCACCAGCCAGCCCACCGCGCCCATGTCGGCCCAGTTCAGGGTCGGGTAGTTGAAGATGCTCGAATACTTGGCGCGGCCACTGTGGAGCTTGGCGATTTCCTCGTCGCGGTCGGCGCCCAGGGTTTCCATGGCGCTGTACAGGTACAGGCCGTGGCCGGCCTCGTCCTGGATCTTGGCCATCAGTTGCAGCTTGCGCTTGAGGGTCGGGGCACGGGTGACCCAGTTGCCTTCGGGCAGCATGCCGACGATTTCCGAGTGGGCGTGCTGGGAGATCTGCCGGATCAGCGTCTGGCGGTAGGCGTCGGGCATCCAGTTCTTGGCCTCGATCTTGATTTCGCCATCGATTTTTTCCTGGAAGGTGCGCTCCTGCTCGGACATTTCTGCCAGCGGCGTGATGCGCTTGACCCCCGTGTCTACCAGCTGTGCGTACATGCAGTGTCTCCCGGGTTGAGGTGTGGGTGAGGCTGTGATGTTTATATGTGATACACAAATAAATATCAAACACAAAATAACGTGTCATATTTTGTTTGTGTGTCGCTTTGCCGGCCAGCCGGGCTTTCAGGCGAAAAAAAGCCCCGTGATCACGGGGCTGTTGGCAATAAATGAACGCTACTTGCGCTTGTCGATCACTCGGCAGGCCTTGCCTTCGGAACGTTTCAGGCTGAAAGGCGGCTGCAAAACGATACGCGAGCTGATGCCGATATGGTTCTTTATGTGGCGACTCAGCTCGCTGCAGATGGCCCGCTGCTGCTGGTCCCCCAGGTGCTGGTGCTCGCCCTTGAGCTCGACGTGGATGTCGACGCTGTCGAGGTTGCCGTGGCGGTACAGGTGGATCTCGTAGCAGGGCGCCAGGTGCTCGGCCTTGAGCACCAGCTCCTCGACCTGGGTGGGGAACACGTTGACCCCGCGAATGATCAGCATGTCGTCGCTGCGGCCGGTGATCTTGTCGATGCGCCGCATGGGGCGTGCCGTTCCCGGTAGCAGGCGGGTCAGGTCGCGGGTGCGGTAGCGGATCATCGGCAGCGCCTCCTTGGTCAGGGAGGTGAGCACCAGTTCGCCCATTTCCCCATCGGGCAGGACCTGGCCGGTCAGCGGATCGATGATCTCGGGATAGAAGTGGTCTTCCCACAGGGTCGGCCCGTCGCGGGTTTCGGCGCATTCCATGGCCACCCCGGGACCAATGATTTCCGACAGGCCATAGATGTCCAGGGCGCTGATGCCCAGGCGCCGCTCGATGGCGCCGCGCAGCTCATCGGTCCAGGGCTCGGCGCCGAAGATCCCCAGGCGCAGTGCCAGTTGCTGCGGATCCACGCCCTGGCGTTCGATCTCGTCGGCGATGTTGAGCATGTAGGAGGGCGTGACCATGATGATGTCCGGCTGGAAATCCTTGATCAGTTGCACCTGCTTTTCGGTCTGGCCGCCGGACATGGGGATCACCGTGCAGCCCAGGCGCTCGGCGCCGTAATGCGCTCCCAGGCCGCCGGTGAACAGGCCGTAGCCGTAGGAGATGTGCACCTTGTCCCCCGGTTGGCCGCCGGCGGCGCGGATCGAGCGCGCCACCACCTGGGCCCAGGTGTCGATGTCGTTGCGGGTGTAGCCGACCACCGTGGGTTTGCCAGTGGTGCCGCTGGAGGCGTGCAGGCGCACCACCTCCTGCATCGGCACCGCGAACATGCCGTAGGGATAGTGGTCCCGCAGGTCGGACTTGGTGGTGAAGGGCAGCTGGGCCAGGTCCTCCAGGTGGCGGATGTCCTGGGGGTGCACGCCCAGGGCGTCGAAGCGCTGGCGATACAGGGGCACCCGCTCGTAGGCGTGGTTCAGGCTCCAGCGCAGGCGCTCCAGCTGATGCTGGCGCAACTGGTCGATGCTGGCGGTTTCCATGGGGTCCAGCTGTATTTCGGGCACGCTTCGGGCAATCGGCATGTTCATGGTTTCACTCGAATTGTTGTTGTCGTGCAACCCGCCGGTCAGCGGGCTCTGAGTGCATGCAGGGGGAATTCCTGAAGTAGTTACAGCCTCTCGATGATCAGGGCAATGCCTTGGCCGACCCCGATGCACATGGTGCACAGGGCATAGCGCCCCTGACGCTGCTCCAGTTCGTGCAGGGCGGTGGTCACCAGGCGCGCGCCGCTCATGCCCAGGGGATGCCCCAGGGCAATGGCGCCGCCGTTGGGGTTGACCCGCGGGTCGTCGTCCGCCAGCCCCAGTTCGCGCAGCACCGCCAGGGCCTGGGCGGCAAAAGCCTCGTTGAGCTCGATGACGTCCAGGTCCGCCAGGCTGAGCTGGGCCAGCTCCAGTACCTTGCGACTGGCCGGCACCGGGCCGATACCCATGATCCTGGGCTCGACCCCGGCGGTGGCCATGGCCACCACCCGGCCCCGGGCCCGCAGGTCATGGCGCTGGGCCAGGGCCGGGCTGGCCAGCAGCAGGGCGCAGGCGCCGTCGTTGAGTCCCGAGGCGTTGCCAGCGGTGACGCTGCCCTCAGGGCGGAAGGGCGTCGGCAGTTTCTGCAGCTGTTCCAGGGTGGTTGCGGCCCGCGGGTGCTCATCCACGGTGACCTCCAGTGGCGGCCCTTTGCGCTGGGCAATGCTTACCGGAACGATTTCCCGGGCCAGGCGGCCGCTGGCCTGGGCCGCGCTGGCCCGCAATTGACTGCGCAGGGCGAAGGCGTCCTGGTCGGCGCGGGAAATGCCGAACTGTTCGGCGACGTTCTCGGCGGTTTCCGCCATTGAGTCAATGCCGTATTGCTGTTGCATCAAGGGGTTGACGAAGCGCCAGCCCAGGGTGGTGTCGTACAGCTCGGCCTGGCGCGAGAAGGCGCTTTCGGCCTTGGCCAGCACCAGCGGCGCCCGGGACATGGATTCCACGCCGCCGGCCAGGACCAGCCCGGCCTCGCCGCTGCGAATCGCTCGGGCGGCGCTGCCGACGGCGTCCAGCCCGGAGCCGCACAGGCGGTTGAGGGTGACCGCCGATACCCCGGTGGGCAGCCCGGCCAGCAGCGCCGACATGCGCGCCACGTTGCGGTTGTCTTCGCCGGCCTGGTTGGCGCAGCCGTAGATCAGGTCGTCGACCTCGCTCCAGTCGATCTGCGGGTGGCGGCGCAGCAGTTCGCGCAAGGGGATCGCCCCCAGGTCGTCGGCGCGCACGCTGCTCAGTGCTCCGGCGTAGCGGCCGATGGGGGTTCGGACGGCGTCGATGATCAGTGCGTCATTCATGGTCTGTCTCCTGTGTCAGCACTGGGCCGCGCACTTTGTAGGATTTGCCTTGAAACAGGGCAATCAGCTGTCCCTGCTGGTTTTCGATGCGAACCGCATAGTGCCCTGTGCGTCCACTGCGGTTCTGTTCATGGCAGTCGGCTGTCAGGGTGTCTCCCAACTGCGCCGGTGCGATGTAGTCGATGCTGCAGCCCATGGCCACCGTGGCTTGGTCGTAGCTGTTGCAGGCCATGGCGAAGGCCGAGTCGGCGAGGGCGAAGAGCATGCCGCCGTGGCAGGTGCCGTGGCCCTGGAGCATGTCCTGGGTGACGGTCATGCCCAGGCGCGCCGCGCCGGGGGCCACCGAGAGCAGGCGCATGCCCATGGCGTTGCTGGCCCGGTCGCGTTCGAAAAGACGCTGGGCGCAGCGTCGAGCCAGTTCCATGGCTTCATGCGCAGTCATGAAAGCCCCTCCCTTGAGCCGCATGGCGGCGTAACAGCAGGGACGGCCGGTAGCGTTCCTCGCCATAGGCGCCCTGGAGGTGTTCCAGCACCTTGAGCAGCGGTTCCAGGCCCAGCCGGTCGGCCCAGGCCAGGGGCCCCAGGGGGTAGTTGACGCCGCTGCGCATGGCCAGATCGATGTCCGCGGCCGAGGCCACGCCCTGCAGCACGGCATCGGCGGCCTCGTTGGCGAGCATGGCCACGGTGCGCAATACCGCCAGGGCCGGGGTATCGCTGAGCCGACTGACCTGCAGTCCAGCCCGCTGCAGCAGGGCAACCGCCTGATCCAGGGCCTGGGGGGCGATCGCGCTGGAGCAACTGATGGCCAGGCGGCTGGCTTGGCGATAGTCCAGCGCCAGGTCCAACAGCACCAGGTTGTTGCCCAGGCCTTCGTCTCGGGCCCGTTGGCCGGCCAGGCGCCCGTCGCTCGGCATCAGGATCGCCTCGCCGACCCGCAGCATGCTGCGGCCGTCGCGGCGGATCACCTGGACGCCATGCGCTTCCAGGCGCTGGACCAGGGGCGCGGCCCAGCCCAGGTCGCCCTCCAGCACGCAGTGTTCGACGGCGCTGTCGCTGCTCAGTCGGGCGGCGGCCGGGCGCGGCGCGTCTTCAGCGTAGGCGTAGAAGCCGCGGCCGGTCTTGCGTCCCAGGTAGCCGGCGTCCACCAGTTCCTTCTGGATCAGCGACGGCTGGAAGCGTGGATCACCGTAGTAGGCCGAGTGCACCGAGCAGGTCACCGCGTAGTTGATGTCCTGGCCGATCAGGTCGGTGAGTTCGAAGGCGCCCATGGCGAAGCCGCCGGCCTCGCGCAGCAGCGCATCCAGCGTGGCGCAGTCTCCGGCGCCTTCCTGCAGCAGGCGCAGGCTCTCGCCGTAGAAGGGGCGGGCCACGCGGTTGACGATAAAACCCGGGGTCGAGCGGGTATGCACCGGATGCTTGCCCCAGCGGCTCATGGTCCGGTACAGGCACTGGGCCAGGGCCGGATCGCTGGCCAGGCCGTGCACCACTTCCACCAGGGCCATGACCGGCGCGGGGTTGAAGAAGTGCAGGCCCAGCAGGCGCTGTGGATGGCGCAGGCCGGCGGCCATCGCGGTGATCGACAAGGAAGAGGTGTTGCTGGCAAGGATGCAATCGGCGCGACACAGGGCTTCCAGTTCGGCGAACAGTTGCTGCTTGGCCGGCAACTGTTCGGCGATGGCTTCGATGATCAGGTCGCTGTCTGCCAGTTGCTCCAGGTTTTGCGCCGGCTGCAGGCGTTGGCGAATGGCCTCCAGGGCGCTCTGTTCAAGCTTGCCCTTGAGGACTCGCTGGCCGAGCCGCTGGTCGATCGCGGCAATGGCCTGGGCCGCGGCTCCCGGCCGGTTGTCCAGCAGCAGCACCGGATGCCCGGCCTGGGCCGCGACCTGGGCGATACCGGCACCCATGGCCCCGGCACCGATCACGGCAATGCGTGCGTTTTGGCTGAGTGGGTCCATGTTCAGCACCCCTTGAAGACGGGGCTGCGTTTTTCCATGAAGGCGCTGACGCCCTCGCGGTAGTCCGCGCTGCGGCCTGCCAGGCGCTGCAGGTCGCGCTCCAGATCCAGCTGCTGGTCGAAGCTGTTGTTCAGGCTGGCATTCAGGCTGCGCTTGATCAGGGCCAGGCCATAGGTGGGCTGGCTGGCCAGGTGGCGGGCCAGGCGCAGGGCTTCGTCCCGCAGCGCGGCGTCGTCCACGCATTGATGGATCAGCCCCCATTGTTCGGCCTGTTCGGCGCTCAGGCGATTGCCCAGCAGGGCCAGGGACTTGGCCCGGGCCATGCCCACCAGCCGGGGCAGCAGCCAGGTGCCGCCGGAATCGGGAATCAGCCCCAGCTTGCAGAACGCCTGGATAAAGCTCGCGGAGCGCGCCGCCAGCACCAGGTCGCAAGCCAGGGGCAGGTTGGCGCCGGCGCCAGCGGCCACGCCGTTGACCGCGCAGATCACCGGCAGCGGCAGGTCGCGCAGCTCGCGCACCAGCGGGTTGTAGAACTGTTCGATGGATTGCCCCAGGTCCGGCGCGGTCTCGCCGGGGGCGACGTTGCGCTCGCCCAGGTCCTGCCCGGCGCAGAAGCCGCGGCCTTCACCGGTCAGCAGCAGCACTCGCACTTCAGGGTTGTTGCGCACTTGCTTGAGCGCGCTGCGCACCTCGCCATGCATCTGCGGGGTGAAGCTGTTGAGCTGTTCGGGGCGGTTGAGACTGAGGAGGGCGACGCCCTGGTCAATGGAGAACAGGATGGTGGCGAAGTTCATGGTCGGGACACTCTGTGCAAGGCAAAGGGGACGGTGCGGGTTGTTCTCAGTGGCCCGAGAACTGCGCCGGGCGTTTTTCCTGAAAGGCGGCGATGCCTTCCTCGCGGTCGCGGGTGCCGGCGAGCACGGTAAAGGCGTGGCGTTCGAAACGCAGGCCGCTGGCCAGGTCGGTGTCCATGGCCTTGAGCAGCGCCTCCTTGGCCAGGCGCAGCGCCAGCGGCGCCTTGCTGGCGATCAGCTGGGCCAGTTGCAGGGCGCGTTCGACCACCAGCTCCGGCGGGGTGACTTCGCTCACCAGGCCGGCGCGCAGGGCGTGCCGGGCATCTATGGCTTCGCCGGTGAGCACCATCTGCATGGCCAGGGACTTGCCGACGGTGCGCGGCAGGCGCTGGGTGCCACCCGCGCCGGGGATGATCCCGAGGTTGATTTCCGGTTGGCCGAAGCGCGCGTCCTCGCCGGCAATGATGATGTCGGCGTGCATGGCCAGTTCACAGCCGCCGCCGAGGGCGAAGCCGTTGACCGCGGCAATCAGCGGTTTGCGGAAACCGCGGATCTGTTCCCAACTCGACTGGCGCGGATCGTTGAGGATGCCGATCAGGTCGCGTTCGGCCATTTCCTTGAGGTCGGCACCGGCGGCAAACGCCTTGCGGTTGCCGGTCAGGACCACGACCTGGGTCTGCGGGTCTGCCTCGGCCTCTGCCAGGCTCTGCGCCAGCTCCGCCAGCAGGGCGGTGGTCAGGGCGTTGAGGGCTTGCGGACGTTGCAGGGTGATCAGGCGAATGCCGCCGCTCAGGGTTTGGACTGCAAGGTGTTGAGGCATGGTGAACCTCTTCGGGAGGTTGCGGCCGGTTGCCGGCTCGATTATTGGATCGGCTGGGGAGCCGGTTTTCGCCGAGTATATCGTCAATGCGATACATAAAAACAATAGTGATTGAGATTAATGTGTCTCATTGTTTGCCGAGGATGGGGGTGTGACTGGGCAGAGGGGCTGGCTTGCTCAGGCGATGAATGAGGGGGCATGGCTGTTCTTGGTGTGTGGCGTGCTGGTCAGCCACGCCTTCTTGTGTGCTGAGAATGATCTGATACAGAATGCCGGCACTGTTGGTTTGTAATGGGCTTGAGTCGCGTCGCGCTGTTGCGCTGGTGCATTCGCCGGCAAGCCGGCTCCGACAACGATGGTCTTTGAGTGTTAGGGCAGGGAGAGAGCATGACGTGTTACAGCCTCGATGGATTGACTCCAGTGGTCGATCCCAGTGCGTATGTCCATCCTTCGGCGGTGCTGATCGGTGATGTGATCGTCGGTCCGCGCTGCTACGTCGGGCCCCTGGCCAGCCTGCGCGGGGATTTCGGGCGGATCATCCTCGAAGAGGGCGCCAACCTGCAGGACACCTGCGTCATGCATGGTTTTCCTGACAGCGATACGGTGGTCGAGCGCAACGGCCATATCGGCCATGGCGCGGTGTTGCATGGTTGCCGGATCGGCGCCGATGCGCTGGTGGGCATGAACGCGGTGGTGATGGACAACGCGGTGATCGCGGCGCGCTCTTTCGTTTCGGCGGCGGCGTTCGTCAAGGCCGGCTTCGCGTGCGAGCCGCAGTCGCTGGTGATGGGCGCGCCGGCCCGGGTCACGCGGACCTTGAGTGATCAGGAAGTGGCCTGGAAACAGGCCGGCACCCGCGAATACCAGCACCTGACCCGACGCTGCCTGGAGCAGATGCAGGTCTGTGAGCCGCTGCCGCAGGTGGAGGCCGACCGGCCACGGTTTGCCGGCAGCCAGGTGCGGCCCAAGCACGGCCAATGAGGCAAAGCGCGACCATCAACAGTTCGGGCCGCTGCTGGCCCTGGAAACCCGCTATATTTCTTCCTTTTTTTCCGGTACGTCCATGTCGTCCCTCGCGCCACTGAACCATCTGATCAAACGCTTTCAGGAACAGACCCCGATCCGCGCCAGCTCGCTGATCATCACCTTGTATGGCGATGCCATCGAGCCCCACGGCGGCACGGTCTGGCTGGGCAGCCTGATTCAACTGCTGGAACCCATGGGGATCAATGAGCGGCTGATCCGCACCTCGATCTTCCGTTTGAGCAAGGAGGGCTGGCTGAGCGCTGAAAAGGTCGGGCGTCGCAGCTATTACAGCCTGACCCTCAGCGGTCGCCGGCGTTTCGACAAGGCCTTCAAGCGGGTGTACAGCGCCGCCGTGCCGGCCTGGGATGGCTCCTGGTGCCTGGTGATGCTCTCGCAGTTGCAGCCGGAGTTGCGCAAGCAGGTGCGGGAGGAGTTGGAGTGGCAAGGCTTCGCCGCGATGTCGCCGCTGTTGCTGGCCTGTCCGCGCAGCGATCGCGCCGACGTCAATGCCACCTTGCTGGAACTGGGCGCCCAGGAAGACACCATTGTCTTTAGCACCACGGCCGAGGATGTCCTGGGTTCCAGGGCCTTGCGCCTGCAAGTGCGCGAGAGCTGGAACATCGATGAACTGGCGGCCCATTACAGCGAGTTCATCCAGCTGTTCCGCCCGCTCTGGCAGGCCCTGCGCGAGCAGGAGCACCTGCAGCCGGCCGACTGTTTCCTGGCCCGCCTGCTGCTGATCCACGAGTACCGCAAACTGTTGCTGCGTGATCCGCAGTTGCCGGACGAGCTGCTTCCCGGGGACTGGGAGGGACGGGCGGCCCGCCAGCTGTGCCGCAACATCTACCGCCTGATCCAGGCCAGGGCCGAGCAATGGCTGGCCAGCGCCCTGGAGAACGCCGACGGTCCGCTTCCCGATGTCGGCGAGAGTTACTACCGGCGTTTTGGCGGCTTGCTCTAGCCGCAACAGGCGCTGACCGGTTCCGCCAGTCTCAGTAATTCGTCGATGGGGCGGGGCTGGCGGTCACGGGGCAAATGCGCGCAAAGTGCGCTGGCTAGTTGCCAGAAACATGTTTCGCGATGCGCGGTTCATAACAGCAGAAACAATCAGGGGCAGGGCGTGGAAGTTGTCGCGGGAGTGGGAATAGATAGGGTGCTTAGTTGTTTGTCTTGAATAACGGATCACCCCTTGGGGTGATCCGTTAATCGCATCGCTTACTTGGGCATGGCCCAGGACTGCAAGATATAACCTTCCTGGCTCAGTTCAGCCCGGGCTTGCTTGAGCAGGTCTTCGAGCTGGGCCGGATCGGAGTAGGCGCTGGTGGGAATACGGGTCTGGCCGATACGAGTGCTGGTACGGTCGATGACGGTCAGGCTCAGTTCGCCGTTCCCGTCCTGTGGGGCCCAGGCCACGCATTGAAATGGCTTGAATGCGCGGTCGGCGATCAAAAGTGCTTCGTTTCTACGGAGCGGGGCGTTCATGGGGTCTTCTCTCTGTGTGCCCAATCAGATGATGTGCCGTCGGTTGGGCTTACCGTTCGGCTGGTTATGTGTACTGATGCACTGAGGTGGGGATCGGGTCACACCGGAAAACAAGTTTTTACAACTTTCGTGCTGCGCGGTTGTGTGCCGGCCATTAGTTGCGGCGCTTTTTAAAAACTACTGCGACAATCAGTCGCTCGCAGAGCCCGTTCGCCGGCGCCTTAGTTCTTTTGGTAATCGACGCTATAAGCAATTGATACATTCGGGCGTCAAGTTCTTGCTAATGTTACAGCCAGGTTGGCCAAACCACTGTTTCTAATAACTTTTTCGAACTTTTGGCGTCAAGGAATACTCATGCTCGAAGCTCCTGTGCAGCGTCGCTTGCTGGTGGTCGATCCTTGTGACGACTGTCATCGCCTGTTACCCGGATTGCGCACCATAGGTTGGGATGTCGACAGCTGTGACCTGGAAGCGGCCCGCGAGCGTTCCTGCGATGTCGGCCTGCTGCGCCTGCAGCCCTTTCATCTGGAGCGTCCGGAGGCGGTCAAGGAGTTGATCAGCCACAGCGGCACCGAGTGGATCGCGGTGTTGAGTCCTGAAGTGCTGCGCCTGCAGAAGGTCGGCGACTTCGTCTGCGAATGGTTTTTCGATTTCCATACGCTGCCGTTCGACGTGTCCCGGGTTCAGGTCACCCTGGGCCGGGCCTTTGGCATGGCTCGCCTGCGCGGCCAGGGTTCGATTCATGTGGATCAACCCGAGCACGAGTTGCTTGGCGACAGCCGGCCGATCCGTGACTTGCGCAAGTTGCTGAGCAAATTGGCGCCCACCGAGTCGCCGGTGCTGATCCGCGGTGAGAGCGGCACCGGCAAGGAGCTGGTGGCGCGCACCCTGCATCGCCAGTCCCAGCGTCATGACAAGCCCTTTGTGGCGATCAACTGCGGGGCGATTCCCGAGCACCTGATCCAGTCCGAGCTCTTCGGCCATGAAAAGGGCGCCTTTACCGGGGCCCATCAGCGCAAGGTCGGGCGCATCGAGGCGGCCCATGGCGGCACCTTGTTTCTCGATGAGATCGGCGACTTGCCGTTGGAGCTGCAAGCCAATCTGTTGCGTTTTCTGCAGGAAAAACACATCGAGCGGGTTGGCGGCAGCCAGCCGATTCCAGTGGATGTGCGAGTCCTGGCGGCGACCCACGTCGATCTGGAGGCGGCCATCGCCGTTGGCCGCTTCCGTGAAGACCTGTACTACCGGCTGAATGTGTTGCAGGTGATCACCGCGCCACTGCGCGAGCGTCACGGCGACCTGGGCATGCTCGCCAGTCACTTTGCCCATTTCTACAGTCAGGAAACCGGCCGCCGGCCCCGCAGCTTCAGCGAGGATGCCCTGGTGGCCATGGGCAAGCACGATTGGCCGGGCAATGTCCGTGAACTGGCCAACCGGGTGCGCCGGGGCCTGGTGCTGGCCGAGGGGCGGCAGATTCAGGCCAGTGATCTGGGGCTGCAGAGCCTCCAGGCCCACGATCTGCCCATGGGCACCCTGGAGGACTACAAGCATCGCGCCGAACGCGAGGCCCTGTGCGATGTGCTTAACCGGCACAGCGACAACCTCAGCGTTGCGGCCCGGGTGCTGGGCATCTCGCGCCCGACCTTCTACCGGTTGCTGCACAAGCATCAGATCCGCTAGGGCGGGGAGAAACGCCAAGGCCCGCGGCGATTGGGGAATCGCCGCGGGCCTTGTTGTTTTGGGTGGATCAGAAGTAGTACGGGAATTTCAGGCTGAAGGTGAAGTCCGGTGCGTCCTGGGTCATGCCCAGGGACAGGTTGGGCACGATGGTCAGGTGCTCGGTGGCAGCAATGGTCATGCCGACGTTGAAGTAGGCAGCGTTGGCGTCGCTGGATTCCACCGATTGCCAGTCCTGGCCGGTGTACTTGATCTTGCTCTTCTTTTGGATCTGATCCGATACCGAGAACGCCATGCTCATTTTTTCGTTGAGGGCGAAGGCTACACCGGCGCCAATCTGGAAGCTGTCGCCCAATTGCACCTTGCCGGGGATCTTCTGCCCGGCATTGGAGCTGATGTCGCCGAACGATTCTTCCAGGTTGTGGGTGTAGGACAGGCTGCCGAACAGCACCGCCGGGTCGAATGTCTTGACCAGCGAGATCCCGGGAGTCACCGACCACACACCATTACCGGTCGGCAGGCTTTCAGGCACCACCAGGTTGTTGTTGCCCGGGTCCGGATTGATGAACTTGATACCGAATGGGTCCTTGCCGGTGGGCGCCTTGACCCGCAGGCTGACCACGGCGTCAGGCAGGGAGTCGGACTCGTCGAGGAACTTGTAGGCCACCCCGACGTTGACGTCACCCAGCGTCGGATCGCGAGTGACGGTGCTTTCCGAGATGGATTGGCTGCTGCCGCCGTTGGCGCCACCGGACTGGTAAGTCGACTCGCGATAGACCACCGGCGCGTTTATATCGAACTGCCAGCGGTTGTCCAGGTTGTAGCGGGCGGTCAAGTCCAGGGTCCAGGTGTCGGACTTGATCCGGTCCAGGTTGACGGTGCCCAGCAGGATCGAGTCCAGGGCCAGAAAGCCATTGAGGGTCAGTTGGCGGGTGTCGTAGCGGGCATAGCTGATGCCCGTTTCAACGCTGAACTTGCCTCCGCCAAAGAAGCCGCTGGCCTCGTCGTAGAGGTTGGTCACGCTTTGCGCCGGCGTCGAGTCATCCTTGAGCGACTGGCCATAGCTGGCACCACCCGCAGCGCCCCCAGACGCTGCTGCGGCCCCTCTGCCGGCAACCTGCTGATTGCCCTTGAGGTCGGCGGGTGATTTTGCCAGGCGCCTGGGTGGCGGCGCCGCGGGCTGGTCCTCGACTTGGCGTACCCGTTGTTCCAGCACTGCCAGCGCCTTCTGCTGCACTTCGTAACGTTGCTTCAGCTCCAGAAGTTCTTGTTTCAGGGTCTCTACGTCCGCATCGGGCGCCGCTTGCAAGGCCGCCGCCGGAAATAGAGTGCTCAAACATACAACCGCGCGCAGTGAAACCGATCGATACATGAAATAAACCGTCCCTTGTGAACCCCAATGGTCGAAAGTAGCGTAGTTCAGAATTTCATATTGCGTAGTCCATTTAGGGTGGTCAGGTTGCAGTCCAGCGCGCCTTTGCTGGGGCCGTTGTTTTGCAGGACCACGTTGAGCTGGGTCAGGTTGTTGACCAGGTTGCTGTTGCCCAGCAGCCGGGTGTTCTGCAGGACGTTGCCCTGGCCCACCTGCTGCAAGGTGCCACCCTGGTTGGCACTGGCCAGAATGGCCATCTGGATCCCGCCATTGATCGCCGACACCGAGACACTGCCAGCGGCATTGCTGCCGGAGATGGTCTGGCCACTGAGTAGGGCCTGGCCGGGGTTGCTGCTCAGGCCGGGCGCCTGGTTGGCTTCGCTGACATTGATACTGACGTTGTTGTAGGCGCTGTTGCCGTCGCCGGCGGCGCGCACCACCTGGGTCACGCCCTGGCCGGTGCCCAGGCCGGCGCCACCGATCACGTTGCCGGAGCCTTGAGAGGGGGTACTGCCGTTGCCGGTCTGGCTGATGGTGGTGACGTAGAATTGCGGGGTGACGGTGGATTGCTGGATCTGCAGGGTACTGGTGGCGCCAATCAGGTCGCCGCTGGCATTGCGCCAGGTACTGCTCATGACGATGCCGAAACTGATGATCCGTCCCGGCATCACATAGCGGCCACGCAGTTGTGAGAGTTCCTGGTCCTGAACTTCGATGGGTTTGAAACCAGCATGGGCTGGAAGCGCTGCTGCCAGACAGGCCGCTGCCAGCCAGTATGTAGTCTTCATCTGCTGCTCCCGGAGCGTCCTGCCCCCCTTTTTTATCGTTGCGCGCTCCTCCTAGAAGAAGTCGCTCTGGATGAAACCGAAATCCATCAGTTCCGCATCTTTGACTGGATAGAAGGTGTCGAGCTTGTTTTTCGCGGTCAGCGGGGCGGGCGGGTCGAGCAGGGCATTGGCCTTGTCATAGCCCGGGCCGATGATGGCAAAGACGATGCCGTTCCAGCCCTTGACGAAGTCTTCATGGGTGTAGCGTTTGTGACCCAGCACCGGATCACCGATATAGACCCAGTCTTTCTGGGCCCGCTGCATCACCACGAAGTGCTTGTAGCCGCGAATTTCCATCAGTACGACCACCGGGATGGTCACCGCCTCGAGCTTTTCCGGAGGAATCCGGTAGCCCCTGGCGCGCATGCCGATGCTTTCCGCGTAGCGTTTCATGTCAAGCATCGAGAAGCCCTGAGTCTGGACCAGCTTCTGGTCCGAATTCATCAGCATGCCCTTGATCACTTGTTCTTCGTTGACGTCCAGCCAGTAGGCCTGACGCAGGATGGTTGCCAGTGCCGCAGCACCGCAACTGAAGTCGGTCTTCTGTTCGACGATGTCGCTGAATTTGCGCTCACGCACACTCTGCACTTGCTTGAAGATCAGGCCGCCGCCCGCGAGCCCGGCCACGGCCATCTGCGCGGAGTAAGCGGGGCCGCATAGGCTCAACAGTAGAATGATGATCGCAGTACGCATGATCGTTACGCCTGGTGAGACTGTGGAAAAGCCCCGTTTCCGGGGCTTTCGTTACGATCGCTACTACATGCAGGCTTTGCAGCCGGCGGCGATGGACAGCGAGTTGCTTTGTTGGTTGCCCACACCGGCCGAGACGTTGGCGCCGCCGTTGCCGGAGAAGCCGTTCATCGAGTTGGTCATGCTGGCGTTGTTGACCACTGGGTTTTTCCAGCCGTCTTTGGTCAGCACTTGCTGGGTCCAGTAGCCGGCCAGTTCGATGGTGCCTTGTTCCTTGAAGGTGAGTTTTTGATCGTCGTTGCCGTGGCCTCTGTTGTCGCCATAGCCATGGCCGCTGTGATCGTCGCCGCCTTCGATCTTGCCGCTGCCGGTGCCTTTGTAGGTGCCGGAGGCCACGAAGCCGCCAGTGAGGGTGTCTTTTTTGTAGGCTTGGACACCTTTGTTATCCACCACCAGGTTGGTGGAGGCTTGGTTGGCCGAGGCGGCGGCGGTGGCTACGCGACCACCGGAGACGGCAATGGCCAGGTTGTTTTTCTGTTGGTTGAAGTCGCCAGCGGTGACGTTGATGCCGATGTTGCCGGACCCGTTGTTGCCGGAGCTGTTGAGCGTCGCATTGTTTTGGGTCGACGAGTTTTTCACGTAGTTGTTGTTGTTGACCTGGGTGGCGCTGGAGGCGGCCACGGCGCTGCCGAAGATGAAGCTTTCGTCAGCGGTTGCCAGGGCAGCGGCATTGTCTTGTTGGTTGCCGTCGCCGGCGGCGACGTTGGCACCCATGTTGCCGTTGGAGTTGTTCAGGGAGTTGTCCATCTTGGCGTTGTTGTTGGTGCCCTGATTTTTCACCACGTTGGTGTTGCTGTTCTGCACGTCGATTACTGCAGCACCGGCCCCAGCGGTGATTTGCAGCAGGGTGTTGAGATCCGGACCTTGGTTGTGATCGCCATGGCCATTGCCATGACCGCCGTTGTTACCATGTTCGTTACCACCTGCCTGAGCGGCCATTGCCATGACTGCGGCCAGTGCGAAAACCAGTGGTTTGAGAGCCATTGTAGGTTTCATGGTGTTTCTCCGGTGCTTATTAGTTGGTTAAGTGTTGGTACTTTCTAATTGCACTACGACGGGTCAATCGGCGACCCGGATGCTCAGGGTGTTAGCCATGCGGTTCCCCACCCCGGCACTCTGGTTCACCTGAATCACCCCACGGCTGCCGGTGAAGGCCTGGTCGCTGGTAACGACCTGGCGGCTGCCTTGCTGAGGGTCAGATGCGCCCGAGCTTGGTAACAGCGCGACGTTCTGCTGCGAGAGCGCGCTGTCGTCGATGCTTTGCGGATTGGCGCTGATGCTGATCCGCAAGGCATTGACCATCTGGTTGTTGGCCCCGGAGGACTGGTTGACACCCAGTGCGCCGTTGCCGTTGCTGAAAGAGTGGCCGCCGATGGTGCTGCTGGCATTGACCGAGCGGTCGGCTGGCGTGGTGATCTTCTGGGTCACGCTGGTGCTGGCCTTGGCATTGGTGCCGATGGCGATGGCCCGCACGTTGGTCTGCTGTTGCTGGTCGCCGGCGGCCTGGTTGACGTTGAGGTTGCCGGTGTAGCTCGAGCCGGAGTTGATCAGGGTCGCGGTGTCCTGGACCTGAGTGGCGCTATCGGCCATGGCCGAAGTGCAGGCCAGCAGGGCGAGAAAGAGCAGTGAGGGCTTCATCTCAATGGCCTCCAATGTTGCTCAATGGCGCCATGCCGGAGCTGATGGAGCGGTTGATCGACCCGGAGATCGACGACCCGGAGCCGCCACCGTGACCAGCGCTCATGCCGGGCAGGCCATTGGGGTTGGTCACCACATTGAGGCCGGCGACCCCGCTGCCGTTGGGCATCACGGCGCCGCGAACCAGCGAGCCGCTGTTGATACCGGCGAACTCGCTGTCGCTCATTTCGTTGTTGAGTGTGCCGGTGACCGGCCCCGACGGATTGGCGTTGACCGTGGTCGGATTGGGATCAAGATTCAGGGGACGACCGGCAGGGGTCGGATGCACCTGGCGTTCCAGAACGATCTGGCCATTGCCTGCCGCCAGGACCGGAAGGCAGTGCACCGCGCTGACGGCACAGCCGATCAGCAGTAGGCGGGTGAAACCTTGCTTCAGAGTCCCCACGGCGGCATTCCTTCTTCTCAGTGCTGGCCCTAGTCAGCGTTGACAGGGAGAGAGCAGAAGCCGTGCCGCTTTTGATTTGTCTTGCTGATTCAAGGGCTTGCGAATACGTCCCGGCGTTTGGCGGCCTGACTGTTTCATGCTTGAGACAGTTCGCCATAGCGGCCACTAGCCATAACCTTGCAAATGCTCTGGAACAGGGGTTGCTGCGGGGGTGTATCAGTGACTTAACAGTTTTCCCCGTGCGTGGCGCAGGCCCCTTAATTAGCGGCCTGACCCGCCGCCGGGTGTTTCAGAAATGGACACTCTGGCGCCCGGCCAGCCTTGCCGGATCAGTCCTGCAGCAGTTGCCGGACCTCGGCGAAGGCCTGTTGCCGGCGCGCCTGCCAGTCCCCGCGAATCACCCGATAGGCTTGCCCATGGCGCTCCAGCCACTGCCGGGTGTCGGCAAAGAAGGCCAGGCGCTGCGCCAGCTGCGGCTGGCAGCGCTGACCGTCATCGCTCCAGTCCACATCCTCCGGCGATAGCAGCAGGTGCAGGTCGTAGTGGCGGGCCAGCAGTTGCGGCTCCAGCCAGGCCGGGCAATCGCCGAACAGGGTCTGGCTCCACAGCAGGTTGCTCAACAGGTGCGTATCGAGGATCAGCAGGGCCGGCTGCTGCGAGCGCGCCTGATCCTCCCAGGCCAACTGGCCGCGGGCGATCACAGGGATGTCCGCCAGGCAGGTGTCGCGGCGTTCCTCTTCGATGAAGTGACGCACGTACTCGCCCACCTGGAGGCCGCCAAAATGCGCTTGCAGCTCGGCCGCCAGCCAGCTCTTGCCGCTGGATTCGGGGCCGGTGAGGACCAGCACCTTCACGATTGCAGGGCCGGATCGGCGCGCCAGGTGCGCCAGCCCTGGACCGCCAGCAGGGTGAACAGGGCGTAGAGGGCGGCGGTCAGGTACAGCGCCTTGTAGAGGAACAGGCCGACGAAGATCACGTCCACGGCAATCCACAGCGGCCAGCACTGCACGCGCTTTTGTGCCATCCACCACTGGGCCACCAGGCTGAAGGCGGTCAGGGCAGCGTCGAGCCAGGGTTGCGCGGCGTCGGTCCAGTGGGCCATGGCCGCCCCCAGCAACAGGCTGCCCAGCGCGCCCAGGGCCAGGCCCTGGAGCAGGCCGGCGGTTCGCAACTGGCTGACCGGACGCCCCTGATGCTGATCGCCGCCCCGGGTCCACTGCCACCAGCCGTAGAGCTGCAGCACGGCGTAGACCACCTGCAGGAGCATGTCGGAATAGAGTTTGACCTCGTAGAAGATCCAGCTGTAGAGCAGCACCATGACCAGGCCGATGGGCCAGCACCAGGGGTTCTGCTTGACCGTCAGCCAGACGGCGATCACGCCTAGCGCAGCGGCAAACAGTTCAAGCCCGGACATGGCGGTTCCTTGGGGAAGTGGAGGAGGGGGCGGATTGTACCCAGAGTCGGCCCCGGACGTTAGCCCGGAGCCGCGCAAGCGGTGGCGACTAGACGCGGAACTGGCGCAGCAGGCCGTTGAGCTGTTCCGAGAGTTCCTTGAGGTGCCGGCTGGCGGCGCTGGAATGCTGGGCGGCCAGCGCCGTGCCCTGGGACAGGCCCGCCGCCTGACCGACGTTGTGGTTGATGTCTTCCACCACATGGGCCTGTTGCAGGGTGGCGCTGGCGATCGAGGCGTTCAGTTCGTTGAGGGTGCGCAGGGCCTGGCCGATGGCGTTGAGGCTGGTGCCGGCCAGCCCGGCCTGTTCGATGGTCGACTGCGAGGCCCGGCTGCTGTCGCCGATGACCTTGACCGCGGCTTCGGAGTGACTCTGCAGACGTTCGATCATGCCCTGGATTTCCGCGGTGGACTGCTGGGTACGCTGAGCCAGCAGGCGCACTTCGTCGGCCACCACGGCAAAGCCCCGGCCCTGTTCCCCGGCCCGGGCGGCTTCGATGGCGGCGTTCAGGGCCAGCAGGTTGGTCTGCTCGGCAATGGAGCGGATCACCTCCAGCACGGTGCCGATCTGGGTGCTTTCCGTCGCCAGGGTGCGGATCACTTCCACGGCCTGGTCGATGGTCGTGGACAACTGATCGATCTGCTGCAGACTGCCGTCGATGTTGAGCTGGCCCTGCTGGGCCTGGGCTTCGGCTTCGCGCACTTCGCTGGCCGCGTGTTCGGCGTTCCTGGCCACGTCCTGCACGCCGCTGGTGACCTGGCTGATGGCTGCGGCCACCTGTTCCATCTGCTGGGACTGCTGCTGACTGCGCTCCTGGGCCTCGCTGGCGTTGCTGCCCAGCTCGCTGGAGGATTGCGCCAGCGCGGCGGCGCTGGACTGCAACTGGGTCACCACCCCGCGCAACTTGGCGGTAAAGCCATTGAAGTGCCGGGCCAGCTCGGTGACTTCGTCCTGGCCGTGGGTATCCAGGCGCCGGGTCAGGTCGCTTTCGCCGCTGGCGATGTTGGCCATGGCGTGCACCGTTTCGCGCAGCGGGTTGACGATGCTGCGCACGATCAGCACCACCAGGGCGGTCATCAGCAGCGCAATCACCAGGCCAATGGAAGAGGCCTGCAGGACCTGGGCATAGAACTCCTGTTGCAGGTCGTCGATGTACACCCCGGAACCGATGATCCAGCCCCAGGGCTGGAACAGCTGTATATAGGAGGTCTTTTGTACCGGCTGCTCGGCCCCGGGCTTGGGCCAGCGGTAATCCACCATGCCGGCGCCCTTGGCCTTGGCCAGGGCGACCATTTCGTTGAACACCTGGAAGCCGTCCGGGTCCTTGACCGCCGCCAGGTTCTGTCCGTCGAGCTTGGGGTTGGCCGGGTGCATGATCATCACCGGCGTCAGGTCGTTGATCCAGAAGTAGTCGTTCTGGTTGTAGCGCAACCCGCGGATGGTTTGCAGCGCCTGTTGCTGTGCCTGTTCGCGGCTCAGGCTGCCGGCGGCTTCCAGGCCCTGGTAGTAATTGAGCACCCCGGCGGCGGTCTGCACCACATGCTGGGTTTTCTGTGCCTTGGCCTGGTACAGATCACCGTGAATCTGTCCGAGCATCATTACGCCCAGGGTCACCAGGGTCAGCACCGCCACGATCAGGATCAGCCACAAACGCTGACTGATGGACATCTTGCGCAAGCTATTCATCATCCGGTCACTCCTGATTCTTGTACTTGTCATAAAAGGCCGTGAGCATCCAAGCACGCCGGCCTTCGAGCGCCTACCCTACGGAAGTCCAATAACATCGCGGTGTATTTTGCGCCTGTCTGCTAGGATTTCGGCGCTTTCGCGCAAAACCTGAACCTTTCTGCCTTTTTCACAGAATTTTCATGGGCTTGTGTTGAACTGGCGGCCGGGGAAAATTCACCCGCGCCAAGCGCAGTGACTGAGTCGACTACTTAAAAAAGAGGCATGCCTGGAGCATCGCCTTATTGGGGGATTGATGGATTTTTGGAGCGCCGCACAGGCATTGATACTCGGGATTGTCGAAGGCTTGACCGAGTTCTTGCCCATCAGCAGTACCGGACACCAGATTATTGTCGCTGACCTGCTCGACTTCGGTGGCGAGCGGGCGATGGCCTTCAACATCATCATTCAGCTGGGAGCGATCCTGGCCGTGGTCTGGGAGTTTCGACGCAAGATCCTCGAGGTGGTGATCGGTCTGCCGAGCCAGCCCAAGGCCCAGCGCTTCACGGTCAACCTGCTGATCGCCTTCCTCCCGGCGGTGGTGCTGGGGGTGATCTTCGCCGACCTGATCCATGCCTACCTGTTCAACCCCATCACCGTGGCCACGGCCCTGGTGATCGGCGGGGTCATCATGCTCTGGGCCGAGCGGCGTGAGCATCGGGTGCACGCCGAAAGCGTGGACGAGATCACCTGGAAGGACGCACTGAAAGTCGGTTGTGCCCAGTGCCTGGCAATGATCCCGGGGACTTCGCGCTCCGGCTCGACCATCATCGGCGGGCTGCTGTTCGGCCTGTCGCGCAAGACCGCCACCGAGTTTTCGTTCTTCCTGGCCATGCCCACCATGGTCGGGGCCGCGGTGTATTCGGGCTACAAGTACCGGCACCTGTTCCAGCCCGATGATGTTCCGGTGTTCGCCATCGGCTTCGTCACCGCCTTCATCTTCGCCATGATCGCGGTCAAGGGCCTGCTGAAGTTCATTGCCAGCCACAGCTACGCGGCGTTCGCCTGGTACCGCATCGCCTTCGGCCTGTTGATCCTGGCGACCTGGCAGTTCGGCTGGGTCGACTGGACGGCGGCCAAATCGTGACGACGGGCCGTAGCGAAGCGCGCGTCGGCAGTGGCGCGCGTATCCACCACCTGAAGCTCAAGTTGCTGGTATTTGTCCTGCTGTGCGCATTGCCATTGTTCGGCTCGTTGTCCCTGTGGTGGCGAGCAATTTCGATCATCCCCCTGGTCGCCTATGGCGCCGTCAGCCTGTTGACCTTCCTGCTGTACTGGCACGACAAGCGCCGGGCCAGGGCAGAGGGGCAGCGCACGCCGGAGAACGTGCTGCACGCCCTGGAGCTGGCCGGCGGCTGGCCCGGGGCCTTGCTGGCCCAGCAACTGCTGCGGCACAAGACCCGCAAGCTGTCCTATCAGACCTTGTTCTGGCTGATCGTGGCCGTGCATCAGGTCTACTGGATTGACCGGCTGTTCCTGGAAAACAGCCTGCTGAGCCTGTTCTAGAGCAGCAGCCCGACCTGCGCCCGCTTGGGCAACTTGCCCACCACCAATTGATGGGAGCGTTGCAGCAGTGCCCGGAGTTCCTCGGCACCCAGCGGGTAGGGCGTTTGCATGATGATCCAGTGGGCCCGCGCCAGATAGGGCGCCGGGGCAATGCCCGGACGGTCGACATGACCGAGAAACAGCTCCTGGTCGACCTTGAACGCCAGGGAGCTGCCCCGCAGGTTCTGCAGGGCGAACATCTTGCTGCCGGCAATCGAAAACACCCGCACACCGCCCCATTTATAGTCCTCCCGCGCTCCGGGCAGGTCCAGGCAGAATTGCGCCACTTGTTGTTCAGTGAGGATTGCATCTTTCACAGCAGTCGTTCTCCACAACCTTCGAAGGATTGGCTCAGGTGCTCGATCCAGGCCCGCACGGCCGGCAACACACCGCGGCGGTGAGGATACACCGCTTGCAGCCAGCCGCCGGGCAATGACCATTGCGGCAGCATCTGCACCAGTTGGCCGCTGGCCAGTTCGGCCTCGCAATACATCATCGGCAGGACGGTGCAGCCCAGGCCGGCGAGGGCACAGGCGCGGCGCATGATGAAGTCATCGATGCCCAGGCGCGCTTCCAGGGCCAGGTCGCAGGCATTGCCCTGCTGGTCCAGTAGACGCAGGTGCACCAGCCGATCGGCCTCCAGGGCGCCAAGAATGGGCACCTGCCGCAGGTCTTGCGGATGCTGCACCGGGTGCTCCTTGAGGAAGTCGGGAGTGGCGACGATTACGGTTTGCGCCGGACGCAGGCGGCGGGTCACCAGCAGCGGATCTTCATCGCCGTGTTCACGCACCCGCAGGGCCACGTCGATGCCTTCGGTCACCAGGTCGACGCGGCGGTTGAGCAAGAGCATCTCCAGCTGCACCTGGGGGTATTTCTGCAGGTAGCTGCTGACCAGCGGTGTCAGCAACTCATGGGCCAGCCCCACCGGACTCGACACCCGCAGGCGTCCCCGGGGTTCGCTGGCCATGCTGGCCACGGCTTCGTCGGCCATTTCCGCTTCCAGCAGCATCGCCTGGCAATGGCGCAAGTAACGCTCGCCCACGGCGGTGAGCTTGAGCTGGCGGGTGGTGCGTTGCAGCAGCCGGGCCTTGAGCCGCTCTTCCAGTTCGGCAATGCGCCGCGACAGCCGCGACTTGGGAATGCCCAGCAAACGCCCGGCGGCGGCGAAGCCACCGGCTTCCACCACCTTGGCGAAGTAATACAGATCGTTGAGGTCTTGCATGAGAGGAGGGCTCGATTGTCCTGCTGATGGGACGAACTATCGCATTTGTACTGGCTAATCAGCCATTGAATTCATCTGTAGGATTGCGCACATCCGATCGCCCAGTGGCGGTCCTCACTTGGAGATCCCAGATGAAACTCTTGCATATCGATTCCAGCATCCTTGGTGACAACTCGGCCTCCCGCCAGCTGAGCCACAGCGTGGTTGAGGCCTGGAAAGCCGCCCAGCCTGACCTGACCGTGACCTACCGCGACCTGGCCGCGGATGCCATCAGCCACTTCTCCGCCGCTACCCTGGTGGCCGCCGGCACCGCCGCCGAACTGCGCGATGCCGCGCAGCAGCACGAAGCCCAGCTCAGCGCCCAGGCCCTGGCCGAGTTCCAGGCCGCCGATGCCGTGGTGATTGCCGCGCCGATGTACAACTTCACCATTCCGACCCAGCTCAAGGCCTGGATCGACCGCATTGCCGTGGCCGGCCAGACTTTCCGCTACACCGAAGCCGGCCCGCAAGGCCTGTGCGGTGGCAAGAAAGTGATAGTGGTTTCCACCGCCGGCGGCCTGCATGCGGGTCAGGCTACTGGCGTCGCCCACGAGGATTACCTCAAGCTGCTGTTCGGCTTCCTCGGCATCACCGACATCGAGTTCGTCCGTGCCCAGGGCCTGGCCTACGGTGAAGAAGTGCGCAACAAAGCCCTGAGCGATGCCCAGGCGCAGATCAGCGAGCAACTCTTCGCCGCCGCGTAAGACTTGTGTAAAGACGCTTTCCTGCACGGCAGGCAGCACTAGACTCTGTATTCTGATCACTGTTCAAAGTGATCAGGATGCGGAGTTTTTTTATTGCTGGTTTTCAGTCTTTCTGGCCCAGGTTATGCAGGTTTCGGGAAAAGCGCAGGGGTGTTTCCTCGCTGTGCATACCGGGTGTCGGGCCGATCTCGCTTCAAGGCCTTGGCGGCAAGGGATGGCAGGAGCAAAGGGCTTTCTCGATCCAGCGGCAAAGGTGGGCGTGTCATGAAACGTCTTAGTGCAATGTTACTGATCTGCCTGCTCAGCAGCCTGATTTCGGTGCAGGCCGCCCCTGGGCCCCATCCGCACTGGAGCGTGGGCTTTCATGAGATGAGCTTTCTCGATCCCCTGGACCTGCAGCCGATGCGCGCCATTGCCTTTTATCCGTCCACCGGCATCGAGCACGCCAGTGTGCTCGAAGGCTACAAAATCGCCGCCTCGCGGGACGCCAAGATCGCCATTGGCCGCTTTCCGATGCTGATGCTGTCCCACGGCAATACCGGTACGCCCCTGGCCCTGCACGACCTGGCCACCTCCCTGGCGCGCAAGGGGTTCGTGGTGGTGGCGGTGATTCATCCCGGTGACAACTCCAAGGACCACAGCCGCCTGGGCACCTTGAGCAATCTGTATGGCCGGCCGATCCAGATTTCCGAAGCCATTACCGCGACCCTGGGCGATCCGATGCTGTCGCCCTTCGTCAATGCCGAGCAGGTCGGGGTGATTGGCTATTCCGCCGGCGGCGAGACGGCTTTGATCCTGTCCGGCGCCACCCCCGACCTGGATCGCCTGCGGCGCTATTGCCAGGAACGTCCCGATGACCGTGATGCCTGCAACACCCGGGGCGAGTTGATCGTCGACCGCGACGACCTGCAGCCAGTGGCCGATCCGCGGGTGCATGCGCTGATGCTGATGGCGCCCCTGAGCCTGAAGTTCGGCCGCCACACCCTGGCCGGGGTGCATGTGCCCGTGCTGCTCTACAGCGGCGATGGCGACCAACTGGTGGCCCTGGACAAGAACGCCGCGGCCCTGGCCCGCAAGCTGCCGGTGGCGCCGGAGTTCAAACTGCTGGCCGGCGCCGGGCACTTCGTGTTCATGGCGCCGTGCACCGCCGAGCAGTTGGCGGCCATGCCGGCCCTGTGCACCGATGCCGACGGTGTCGACCGCGAGGATATCCATCGCAACCTGATTGCCGAGGCCGGCAAGTTCTTCGCCCATACCCTGGGTCGCCCAAGCCGGGCCGGGATGCAGACCGCCGACCAGTGATTCAGGCGCCGGCCCGGCGCTTGAGCAACAGGGTCAGGCCAAGACCGCTGATCGAGAGCAGGGCGGCGCAGCAGAAGATCCACCCATACCCCAGGTTCAGCGCCACGGCGCCCATCAAGGGGCCAGCGATGGCCAGGGCCAGATCGAAGAACACCGCATAGGCGCTCAGGCCGGCACCGCGGCTGCTGTTGGGCACCTGCTTGATGGCTTCCACCCCCAGGGCCGGGTACACCAGCGACAGACCGCAGCCGGCAAGTCCGGCGCCGATCAGTGCCCAGGCGGTGGACGGCGCCAGCCAGAGCAGGACCAGCCCAATAGTCTCGATGCACATGCAGGCAATGGCCGCGACAAAGCCGCCAACGCGGCTGATGCTGGAAATGAACAGCAGGCGCGCACAGATAAAGCACACCCCGAACACCGTCAGGCAATAGGCCGCGCCGGTCCAGCCGCGACTGAGGTAGAACAGGGTGATAAAGGTGGTCAGGGTGCCGTAGCCGATGGAAGCCAGGCACAGGCTGGCGCCGAACGGGGCGATGCGTCCGAACACCGCCCAGAACGCCAGGCGTTCGCCGCGAATCACCGGCACCGAGGGTTTGTTGCGGATCAGCAGCAGCGCCAGTACCGCCAACAGCGACAGGGCGATCCCCAGGCTGGCGAAGCCGTACTGCTGCACCATCGCCACCCCCAGCGGCGCGCCCATGGCGATGGCGCCATAGGACGCGATGCCGTTCCAGGAAATCGAGCGCGCGGTGTGCTCCGCGCCCACCTGGCCCATGCACCAACTGATGGTGCCGACCCCGATCAGGCCCTGGGCCACGCCCAGCAGCAGGCGTCCCCCCAGCAGCACGCTCAGGCTCGCCAGCGGCCAGTCCTGCAGCAGCACCGAACCCAGGGTCAGCAGGCCACTGAGCAAAATCCCCAGCAAGCCGTAAATGATCGAGCGCTTGGTGCCCACGGTGTCCGACATGCGCCCGGCCATGGGCCGACTGAGCAGGGTGGCCAGGTATTGCGAGCCAATGGTCAAGCCAGCAACCACCGCACTAAAACCCAATTGTTCGTGCACATACCCGGGCAATACGGCAATCGGCAGGCCGATGCAGAGGAAGGCGATAAAGGTATAGAAGACGATCGAGACGATCTGCAGGGTGATCGCCATGGAGCTTTGAGCGGGGCTTTGTGGCTCTGGCATGAAGGCTCGTTCGCGTGCGGCGGTTAGAGATCCGCATCATCGCGTGACGCGATTATAAAAGGAAGCAGGCTAACGATCTTTCCCCTCCGCCCCGTAGCAGCTGGCTTGCCAGCGAAGGCGTTCTCAGGGGCAATGCCGACTCAAGGGCCTTTTCGCCGGCAAGCCGGCTCCTACGAATGGGGGCGTGCATACGAAAAAGCCCCGTCACACTGGACGGGGCTTTCTTCTTGCCGCTTACCGCTGCCTTTAGAACATGACGCCCTGGCTGCGCAGGTAGTCGTCGTAGGTGCCGCTGAAGTCGGTCACCCCGCTTGGGCTCAGCTCGATGATGCGAGTGGCCAGGGACGAAACGAACTCACGGTCGTGGCTGACGAAGATCAGGGTGCCCGGGTAGTTCTCCAGGGCCAGGTTCAAGGCCTCGATGGATTCCATGTCCAAGTGGTTGGTCGGTTCGTCCATCACCAGCACGTTGGGCTTTTGCAGGATCAGCTTGCCGAACAGCATGCGGCCTTGCTCACCACCGGAAATCACCTTCACCGACTTGAGGATCTCGTCGTTGGAGAACAGCATGCGGCCCAGGGTGCCACGGATCATCTGCTCGCCCTGGGTCCACTGGCCCATCCAGTCGAACAGGCTGACGTCGTCTTCGAAGTCGTGGGCGTGGTCCTGGGCGTAGTAGCCGATTTCCGCGCTTTCAGTCCATTTCACCGAACCGGCGTCCGGGGTCAGCTCGCCCACCAGGGTGCGCAGCAGAGTGGTCTTGCCGATACCGTTGGGACCGATGATCGCCACGCGCTCGCCGGCTTCGACGGTGAAGCTGAAGTTCTGGAACAGGGTCTTGCCATCGAAACCCTTGGACATGCGCTCCAGGGTCACTGCCTGGCGGTGCAGCTTCTTGGTCTGTTCGAAGCGGATGAACGGGCTGACCCGGCTCGACGGCTTGACTTCGGCCAGCTGGATCTTGTCGATCTGCTTGGCCCGGGACGTGGCCTGCTTGGCTTTCGAGGCGTTGGCCGAGAAGCGGCTGACGAAGGTCTGCAGCTCGGCGATCTGGGCTTTCTTCTTGGCGTTGTCCGACAGCAGCTGCTCGCGGGACTGGGTCGCGGCGATCATGTACTCGTCGTAGTTGCCCGGGAACAGGCGCAGCTCGCCGTAGTCCAGGTCGGCCATGTGGGTGCAGACACTGTTCAGGAAGTGCCGGTCGTGGGAAATGATGATCATGGTGCTGTTACGCGCCGTGAGAATGTTTTCCAGCCAGCGGATGGTGTTGATGTCCAGGTGGTTGGTCGGTTCGTCCAGCAGCAGCACTTCCGGATCGGAGAACAGCGCCTGGGCCAGCAGCACCCGCAGTTTCCAGCCTGGCGCGACTTCGGTCATCGGGCCGAAATGCTGTTCCAGGGGAATGCCCAGGCCCAGCAGCAATTCACCGGCGCGGGATTCGGCGGTGTAGCCATCCATCTCGGCGAACTCGGTTTCCAGCTCGGCCACGGCCATGCCGTCTTCTTCGGTCATTTCCGGCAGCGAGTAGATGCGGTCGCGCTCGGCCTTGACCTTCCACAGCTCCTCGTGACCCATGATCACGGTGTCGATCACGGTGAATTCTTCGTAGGCGAACTGGTCCTGGCGCAGTTTACCCAGGCGCACGTTGGGCTCCAGCATGACCTGGCCGCCGGACGGCTCAAGGTCGCCACCGAGGATTTTCATGAAGGTCGACTTGCCGCAACCGTTGGCGCCGATCAGACCGTAACGGTTGCCACCGTTGAACTTGACCGAAACGTTCTCGAACAGTGGCTTGGCGCCGAACTGCATGGTGATGTTAGCTGTGGAGATCAATTACTTACCTACCAATGATTTAGCGCCGACCTTGAATCCACAAAGCGCGATCTGGAGCCTTCCAGGTCGGGCCGGTCTGAGTGTGGAGCTGAGCCAGCGGGCGTACGTCGAGCGCAACATTCCGGCGCCAGGGCCGGGTTGCTGAGCAAAAAGTGCGGGGTGCGTGTTGGAATTTGTGCGCATTGTCGCATATGTAAACGAGCAGTTGTATGACGCTCGGGTAGGGAATTTACCCTGTGGGCGCAATGTTCAGTGGTCACCGGCTGCGTTGTGGGCAGGAATCAACGCTTGGATAAAGGCTTGCAACGGTGCGCCAGCTTCTTGCGGCGCGGCCTGCAGCAGGCAGTGCGGCCCGTGGATGTCCACCAGGTGCGCATCCGGGCGCAACTGGCGGACCAGCGCCGCCGCCGAGGCCGGCACCAGCCGATCGCGGGAGGCCCGCAGGTACAGCAGCGGCACTGAGGTTTCGCTCAGGGCCCGGCTCGCGTCCACCGCGATCACCTCCTGCAGCCGGGCCTGCAATACGGACGGCGCCACCTGGGCAATGGCGGTCGCCAAGGCCTGGCGCAGCGATGGCGTGGAAAAGCCGCCGAGCAGCAGGGCGTCCATCGGCCATAAGGGCAAGCGCTGCACGGGCATGAGTCTGAGCAGCGGCGCCAGGGGCGCCAGCGCCGGCCGTGGGTTGCGCACGAAACTGCAGCACAGCACCAGCCCCAGCAGGCCCGCCGGACGCCGGGCGGCAAGGCTCACGGCCACCGGGCCGGAAAACGACTCGCCCAGCAACACGAACGGGCGGTCCGTCGGCAGTTGTTGCCATACGCGTTCCACCAGGGCGAAGTAGCCCAGCACCTGATCGGCGGGGTAATCCAGCACTTGCACGGGCAGGCTGGGGTCCAGGGCCTGGCGCAGCGGTTCGAACAGGGTGCCGGTGCCGTCCATCCCCGGCAGCAGCACCAGGGTCGGCGAAAGAGGGGTGGCCATCAGTGGCGCTGTCCTTGCGGGGTGGAAGGGAAGTGGGCGGCGCGCAGCATAGCGCAGCCACTCGTTCGACACAGCCCATAGAGGCAGACCAGAGGGCTGCAGAGGGTTTTGTTGAGCTGAATCAAAACCTCACCCGATACCGGCAATTTTCTCCAGAAGTCACGCAGCTTTTCACAAATTTGAGTTAACCCTTGGTTACAAACTGTGGCTAAAATGCCAGCCGACGGCCAGATGCCGAGGGCCGGATCGGCGATGCAAGCCTTCGCCGATCATGTTTTTTTCAACTCAGACGCTGCCATTTGCCTTTGGCCCTCCGGGCTTTCAGGGGCGCAGCATGTTCTCTTCTGACGTGTGACGATTTCCGTGAAACTCATCATTGCCGCTGTATACGTTTTATCCATTGCGTACGTACACCTGCGGGGGCGCGTGCGCCATAAACTGGGACGCCAACTCAGCGATCACTCGACCTTCCTGGCGCCCATCAACTGCTTCCTCTATCTGTTCTCCAAGTTTCCCAACCGGCCCTACCTGGACCCGGCCGACTTCCCCGAGATGAACAAGCTGCAGGAGCACTGGGAAGAGATCCGCGCCGAAGGTCAGCAGTTGCTGCAGGCCGGGGAGATCAAGCGCTCGGACCAGTACAACGACGTGGGTTTCAACTCGTTCTTCAAGACCGGCTGGAAGCGTTTCTACCTCAAGTGGTACGGCGACAGCCATCCTTCGGCGATGAAGCTGTGTCCGCGCACCACCGAGCTGGTGCAGAGCATCGGCTCGATCAAGGCGGCGATGTTCGCCGAGCTGCCGCCCGGTTCGCGCCTGGTTCGCCACCGCGACCCCTATGCCGGGTCCTACCGCTATCACCTGGGGCTGTCCACGCCGAACAACGAAGGCTGCTTCATCGAAGTCGACGGCGAGCGCTACCACTGGCGCGACGGCGAAGCGGTGATGTTCGACGAGACGTACATCCACTACGCGGAAAACACCACCGAGCAGAACCGCATCATTCTGTTCTGCGACGTCGAGCGGCCGATGCAGTATCGCTGGGCGGCAGCGTTCAATCGCTGGTTCAGCCGCACCGTGATGTCCGCCGCCGGCTCGCCCAACGACGCCGGGGACAAGACTGGTGGCCTCAACCGCGCCTTCAACAAGCTGTACAAGATCCGCCTGCGGGGCAAGGAACTGAAGAAGCGCAACCGCACCCGCTACTACCTGGAAAAGTGGGCGATCTTCGCCGCCTTGCTGCTGCTGTTCATCTATATCTGACCGGCCCAGCCCGCCTCTTGGCCTGCTCCTGCATCTGGAGGCGGGCCTGCGCAGGGGCTGGCTTGCCTGCGCGAGCCCGGGCGATGCAGGGCTTAGCGGCCTCTTCGCCGGCAAGCCGGCTCCTACGCGGCGGCGTCTAAGGCGGGCCGCGGACACCGGGTGTTACAGGTTCTAGCGGATTATTTAATTAACAAAGCCGAACCCTGGGCGTAGCGTGGAATCGTATTCGATACCTTGTCGCTCCTCAGGAGGCTTGTCATGAACCGTCTGGCTCGCGGCCTTGCCGCATTGATCACGCTGGCCTGGGCCAGTGGCGCGGCCTGGGCCGCCAGCCCTGAAACGCCTCCTTTCAATCCGCTGCCAGGTGCCATGCAACTGGCGCAAAACCTGCCCAACAGCGGCAACAACGACCCCTACAGCAACCCCATTCGCCGGGCCAATCCCAACAGCATGCAGGGCACCCGGAGCGCCAGTCCGCCGGTGCGCGGCCCCAGCACCGCGCCCATTGGCCGGCCGCCCAGCCTGGAGAATGGCGGTATCGGCAATGGCTATCCCCGTGGCGGGGTGCAGCGGCCAAACCCCGATCCGCGGGTGCAAAGTCCCCGAAACAACGATAGCGACAACAGCAACCGGCGCTGAGGTGCCTTGCTGGATGGGCGGCCGCCGCCGCGCGGGTCGCCAGGGATTCTCTTGAGCCATAGAAGGAAGCGAGCATGTTGCGTAAAACCCTATTGGCCACCTTGTGCGCCAGCGTTCTGCTGGGCAGTGCCTTGCCCGCTTCGGCGGCCAGTGCCCAGTCCTTTGCCAGTGAGCAGGGCCGTCTCAGCCTGACCCCGGTGGTGCAAGGCTTGCAGCATCCCTGGGCCCTGGCATTCCTGCCGGATCGCCAGGGCATGCTGGTCACTGAACGTCCCGGCAACCTGCGCCTGGTGAGCCCGGACGGCAAACTTTCGGCTCCCTTGAGCGGTGTGCCCAAGGTTTGGGCCAATGGCCAGGGTGGCTTGCTCGACGTGGCGCTGTCGCCGGACTTCCAGCAGGACCGCCTGGTGTACCTGTCCTATGCCGAGGGCGGTGGCGAGGGCGGGACTGCCGGCACCGCGGTGGGTCGCGGCCGCTTGAGCGATGACCTGAGCGGGCTCAAGGATTTCCAGGTGATCTTCCGCCAGGAGCCGAAGCTGTCCACCGGCAATCACTTCGGTTCTCGGCTGGTGTTCGATCGCGACGGTTACTTGTTCATCACCCTGGGCGAGAACAACAACCGCGCCACCGCCCAAGACCTGGACAAGCTTCAGGGCAAGATCGTGCGCCTGTATGCCGATGGCCGGGTGCCGGAGGACAACCCCTTTGTTGGCCGGGCCGGGGTGCGGCCGGAGATCTGGAGTTTCGGCCACCGCAACCCCCAGGGCGCGGCGCTCAACCCCTGGAGCGGCACCCTGTGGGAGAACGAGCACGGGCCCAAGGGCGGTGACGAGATCAACCTGATCGAGCGGGGCAAGAACTACGGCTGGCCCCTGGCGACCCACGGGGTCGACTATTCCGGCCAGCCGATTCCCGAGGCCACGGGCCAGACGGTCCCGGGTACCCTGGCCCCGCATCACGTCTGGGAGAAATCTCCCGGCATCAGCGGCATGGCCTTCTACGACGCCGAGCGCTTCAAGCCCTGGCAGCACAACCTGTTCATTGGCGCCCTGGCCGACCGCGAGCTGATCCGCCTGCAATTCGACGGCGACCGTGTCACCCATGAAGAGCGTCTGCTGGGGGACCTCAAGGCGCGCATTCGCGACGTGCGCCAGGGGCCGGACGGTTATCTGTACCTGCTCACCGACGAGGATCAGGGCGGCCTGTACAAGGTTGGCCTGGAATAACCCGCCCCAACACCCACAGCCGTAGGAGCTGGCTTGCCAGCGAAAGCGTCGGCGAGCACAGCACCAGGCTCAAGGACCGCTTCGCCGGCCAGCCGGCTCCTACGCCTGGGGGCGCGAGGAGAGGATGACCGCGGCGCGCAGCTTGCTGCTGCCAAAACTGCACATCTTGTCGAACTCGCCGTGGCTCACCGGCAAGTGCTGGCAGTCCATGGGCTGGCGGTGCTGGCTGTGGTCCACATCCGGATCGTGCAGGTAGACGAAGTCGTCGTCGCAGTCGGTGACTATCACCCAGTGGGGGGCCTTGGAACGGGTCAGGCGGTAGCTGCTGATCAGGACCAGGGGCTGGCCGCCTTCACTGAGGCGCCTGGGCAGGTCCAGCGGTCCGCCCAGCACCTGCTGCACCTCGCTGGCGTCCAGCTCCTTGCAGAACTCGTCGTGGACCAGGCGCATGACGTCCTTTTTATGCTCGTCACGCACGCCATTGAGAAACAGCGGCCCGGCGCTGTTGACCTGCAGGCGCACGGCAAAGCCGCGGCGCCAGGCCGCCAGCGCTAGGCCCTGGGGGCTGCAGCCCCCGTGGCCGGAAGTCATGAATACCGTGGTGGCTTCGCGCCAGATCTGCAGTTCCTCGCGCCGCTCCAGCGAGCGCGAGGGTTGCAGGGCGGCCATGGCCATCAGCAGGCAGGCCGGGCCACAGGTGAAGTCGGTGGTCTGCTGGTAGTAAGGCACGCGGATGGAGCGGGTTTCGCGGTGCTGAAGGATGCGCTTTTCCAGGCGCAGGGCATCGGCGTGGTCTTCGTAATAATCGTGGATCCGGGCAAAGCGCCGGTAGCCATGGCGTTCGTACAAGGCCAGCGCCGCCGGATTGTCGGTGCGTACCTCCAGGCGCAGATAGGCGCAGTCATGGGCCAGGGCGCAGGCCTCGATCCGTTGCAGCAGGCGTTTGCCCAGGCCCAGCCCGCGGGCGTCCTCGGCAATGGCGATGGAGTACAGGCGCGCCAGCGAGGTGCCGCGATGAAACAGCACTAGGGCATAGCCGAGCAAGCGTGCCTGATGCTCGGCCACCAGCAGTTGGCCGTGGGCGCGGTTGATCATCCACAAGAAGCTGCGCGGGGTCAGCCGGTCGCTGGTGAAACATTGCTGTTCCAGGGCCACCAGCGCCGGCAGATCGTCGGGGGTTGCAGTGCGAAAGACAAGATCCATATAACCGCCGTAAAAGTTGCGTAACGAAACGAGACTTCAAAAAAAGTTCGTGCTTAATAGAAAGGGTCAGGTTCTTCAGCGAGAGCGAACTTTATGTCAGCGGTACAAGGTCATTGGCGAGAAGTATCCGAGCAAAGTTTGCCGGCGACAATCACTTCGGCAAGTTATTTTTCCCCACTGGGCAGAACTTCAAGTCAAGTCATCATCATTGTCGAACGCAAGGAAGACTGGGCGTCCTACTTTCCCAGCGAAGACATTCTCACGGCCCAGGAATACCTCGAACAGAGCCGCGAAAGCGTGCCGGGAAAACGCGTTCAGGTGATCAACCTGTGCCGCAGCTACAAGTACCTGGGGCACGGTTACTACTGCTCGCTGTTGGCCGAGGCCCGCGGCCACCGGGTGATTCCCTCGGTGCGCACGATCAGCGAACTGACCCGCAAGGCCCTTTACGGGCTGGCTCTGGACGACCTGGACAAGACCCTGGAAAAAGCCCTGAGCAATCATCTTTACAGTGATACCGAAGGTTTCACCTTGACTCTTTACTTTGGCCGGACGCATATCGAGCCATTGCAGGAGTTGGCCCGCCAGTTGTTTGAACTGTTTCCCTGTCCGATTCTGTTAGTTGATTTCAAGAGAACCGACAGTTGGCATATCGAAGGCGTGAAGTCCGGTGCCTTGCACAAGTTGCGCGATGATCAGGAAGATCAGTTTGCCAACTCGCTGGACAGTTTCAGCCGCAAAGTCTGGCGGGTGCCGCGATCCCGGCAACTGGCCCGTTATGACCTGGCGATACTCCACGATCCCCATGAAGCGCTACCGCCTTCCAATGTCCGGGCGCTGGAGAGTTTTATCCGGGTCGGCAAGGGCCTGGGCATCGACGTGGAACTGATCGAGAAGAAGGACTACTCGCGGCTGGCCGAATACGACGCGTTGCTGATCCGCGAAACCACCAGCGTCGACAACCACACCTACCGCTTTGCCAAGAAGGCCGAGAGCGAAGGGCTGGTGGTGATGGACGACCCGACCTCGATCCTGCGCTGCACCAACAAGGTCTATCTCACCGATCTGCTCAAGGGCCATCAACTGGGCATGCCCGCCACCGAGATCCTCTACAAGGAGCGACCGGAAGACTTCGAGCGGGTCGGCGAACGCCTGGGCTTTCCCCTGGTGCTGAAGATCCCCGACGGCTGTTTCTCGCGAGGCGTGATCAAGGTCGAAAGCCAGCAGGCGCTGCTTGCGGCCACCGCCGAACTGTTCGAGCACTCGGTGCTGCTGCTGGCCCAGGAATTCTTCTACACCGAGTACGACTGGCGCATCGGCGTGCTCAATCGCAAGCCGATCTTTGCCTGCCAGTACTTCATGTCCAAGGGCCATTGGCAGATCTACAACCACAAGGCCAAGGGCCAGGACATCAACGGCGAGTGCCGCACCCTGGCGGTCCACGAAGCGCCGCGAGCGGTGGTGGAGCTGGCGGTGAAGACCGCCAACCTAATCGGCGACGGGCTGTACGGGGTCGACCTCAAGCAGTCCGGGGACAAGGTGGTGGTGATCGAGGTCAACGACAACCCCAACCTCGATGCCGGCATCGAGGACGCCTACCTGCAGGACGACCTGTATTCCCTGGTGCTGGAGGAGTTCGTCCGGCGCCTGGAACTCAAGCGTCGCGGCCAGGCCTGGTGAGGCGCCGATGATCCACAGCTATCGGCTGGCCCACGGCAGCCTGCAAGCAGTGCCTGAGCTGGACGCCCAGGTCATGCTGTTCAGCAACCCGGACCTGGCGGAGCGCGACCTGTTGCACAGCGCCTTCAAGCTCGACGAGCACGCCCTGGCCTCGGCGCTGGACCCGGACGAGGTGTCGCGCATCGAATTCCACCCCGATTACCTGTTCCTGATCTGGAAGCGTCCGGAAAACTATTCCGGCGGCGGCAGCCTGTCCTTCGAGGTGTCGTCCTGCGGCCTGCTGTTTTCCCCGGACCGGCTGCTGGTGATCGCCCCCGACCACACGCCGTTGCAGGGGCTGGGCGCGCGGCACAATCTGCATACCCCGCTGGATGTGTTGCTGGATCTGCTGCTCAACAACATCCATCACTACCTGGGGCACCTCAAGGTGATCAAGCTGGTGGCCCGCGAGCTGCAGGACAAGTTCAACAGCTCGATGGAAAACCGCCACCTGATGCAGATGTTCAACCTCAGCGAGAGCCTGATCTATTACCTCAACGCCCTGCACAGCAATGGCGCGCTGCTGACCCGGCTGCGCAACCATGCGCAAAAGGAGTGCTTCGGCCCGCAGGCGGTTGGCCTGATCGACGACCTGATCATCGAGAACAACCAGTGTTACAAGCAGGCGGAAATCTACTCCACGGTGTTTGCCGGGCTGATGGACGCCCGGGGCAACCTAATGAACAACAGCACCAACAAGCTGTTGCGCAAGCTGACCCTGATCAACGTGGTGTTCCTGCCGCTGAACCTGATTGCCAGCATCGGCGGCATGTCCGAATTCAGCATGATGACCGCCGGCACGCCGTGGTGGATCGCCTATTCGCTGTTGCTGCTGGCCATGCTGCTGGCGGCGGCCGGCATGTCCCTGGGGCTGCGGCGGCTCAGCGGGCACAGCGAGAAGGCCTGCTGAGTCTTACTGCGGCTGCAGGGTCAGCACCTCAAAGCCGTCGCGGGTCACCGCCACCGTGTGTTCCCACTGGGCCGAGAGGCCGTTGTCGCGGGTCACCACGGTCCAGCCGTCCTTGAGCCCGCGGACCCGGGCGCTGCCCTGGTTGAGCATCGGCTCGATGGTGAAGACCATGCCTTCTCGCAGTTCCAGGCCGGTGCCGGGGCGACCGAAGTGCAGGATCTGCGGCTCCTCGTGCATCTGCCGGCCGATACCGTGGCCGCAGTATTCACGCACCACGCTGTAGCCCTTGGCCTCGGCGTGGGCCTGGATGGCATGGCCGATATCGCCGAGTCGAGCGCCGGGGCGCACCACCTTGATCGCCGCCCACATGGCCTCGAAGGTGGTGTCCACCAGGCGCCGGGCCTTGGGGCCGACCTCGCCGATCAGGTACATCTTGCTGGCGTCGGCGATGTAGCCGTGCTTTTCCAGGGTGATGTCGATGTTGACGATGTCGCCGTCCTTGAGCACGGCCTTGGCGTGGGGCATGCCGTGGCACACCACCTCGTTGATCGAGGTGTTGATGCAATAGGGGTAGTTGTACTGGCCCTTGCTCGCCGGGCGCGCCTTGAGCTGGTGGCGGATAAAGTGTTCCACCGCGCTGTCCAGCTCCAGGGTCGACAGGCCCGAGGCGACAAAGCCGTCGAGAAAGGTGAATACCTCGGCCAGCAGCCGCCCGGATTCGCGCATCAGCGCCAGTTGTTCCGGGGTCTTGATCAGGGCCTGGGTCATGCCTGCCCCCTGAGCAGATCGGTCTTGTTGAGCAGCAACTTGTTGATCAGGTCGTTGTAGGCCAGGTGCGGGTTGAGCTCGGCCAGCAGGCCGATCTTGATCCAGAACTCGGCCTGGGCGTTGATCGAGCGATCCATGGCGGCGCTGGCCACGCGGATCTGCTGGTGCAGTTCATCGGAGATCTTGACGATGCCCATGTCTGGGGGCTCCCTTGAGCAAATATATGAATCGTATATGTTTCGTATAATCAGCGGCAAGCGGCAAGCGGCAAGCGGCAAGCGGGTAGCAGGTGGGGGAGTGGGGTTGCTTTGTGTGAGCCTGGGAGAAAAGCGTTGACCGCCAGGGGCTGGCGCGGTTAGTTTCCGGTCCATGACTTTTTCTGCCGATCGTTCCCAGCCAAGCATTATTACCGCCATTACCGATTGGCGGGCTTGCTGACGACTGCACCCAACCCGCCCTGGAGGCGGGTTTTTTCTCTCTGTCTCCCGGGCTCCGAACACAGCCAGGAGCACCTTCATGAATCACCCCAGCCGTCTTGCCAGCACCCCTTTGCCCAGCGCCGACATGGCCTTGCTGGAACGCTACGTGAAGATGATCCTCGCCGCGCCGGTCTACGACCTGGCGATCTGCACGCCGTTGCAGGCGGCGCCCGCCTTGTCGCAGCGGCTGGGCAATCAGGTCCTGCTCAAGCGCGAGGACCTGCAGCCGACCTTTTCCTTCAAGATCCGTGGTGCCTACAACCGCCTGGCGCAACTCACCCCGGAGCAGAAGCGGCGGGGGGTGATCACCGCGTCCGCCGGCAATCATGCCCAGGGCGTGGCCCTGGCCGCGCGGGAACTGGGGATCAAGGCGAGCATCGTGATGCCTGCCAGCACCCCGGAACTCAAGGTGCTGGGGGTGCGCAGCCGCGACGCCGAGGCGATTTTGCATGGCGAGAGCTTTCCCTTTGCCCTGGCCCACGCCCTGAGCCTGGCCGAGCGCACCGGCAGCACCTTCGTCTCGCCCTTTGACGATCCCCAGGTAATTGCCGGGCAGGGCACCGTGGCCATGGAGATCCTGCGCCAGCAGCCGGGGCCGCTGGACGCGATCTTCGTCCCGGTGGGCGGTGGCGGGTTGATCGCCGGGATCGCCGCCTACGTCAAATACCTGCGGCCGCAGATCCGCATCGTCGGGGTTGAGTCGGAACATTCCAACTGCCTGCAGCAGGCGTTGGCGGCGGGGGAGCGGGTGGTGTTGCCCAAAGTGGGAACCTTTGCCGACGGTGTCGCAGTGGCGCAGATCGGCGAGCATGGTTTTCGGATCTGCCGGCATCACGTGGATCAGGTGATCAGCGTCAGCAACGATCAGTTGTGCGCCGCGATCAAGGACATCTACGACGACACCCGCTCGATCACCGAGCCTTCCGGCGCCCTGGCGGTGGCCGGGATCAAGCAGTACGTGGCCCAGAGCGGCATCCGTGGCCAGACCCTGGTGGCCATCGACTCCGGCGCCAACATCAATTTCGACAGCTTGCGCCACGTCGCCGAGCGCGCCGCCTTGAGCAGCCTTTCGGCCTAGCAGCGGGCTTGCCAGCCAAGCCCCCCGCCTTCCAGGCCTCTTCGCCGGCTAAGCGCCGCGCCGCCCGGCCGATTCCTAGGACAGCAGTGGGCGCAGGAAACTGCGTTCGTAACTGAGGATGAACTTCTTCTCCATCACCGACGCCACCAGGGCCACGCTGTCCGGATCGCTCAGAGCGCGCTGGCGATAGGCTTCGTAATCGGCCAGGGACGGGAAGCTGAACAGGCAATAGGCAATGTTGCTTGCCCCTTCCGAGGGCAGGAAATACCCATGGTGGGTGCCGCCCAGACGCCTGACCACGGCGATCCAGGCTTTGGAATAGGCTTCGAACTCGGCCAGTTGGTAGGGATCGATCACATATTTGACATGGCAGGTAATCAAGGAGGGAACTCCGGGCGAGGGCAAGGATCAGCGTTGTATCAGGTGCGACTCTTTGAGCGGGCCACGCTGTGGACCAAGACCCGGGCATTCTGCGGGGCGGCAAACCAGCAGCGCAACCGCCAGCCATTGCCGGCTTACGTCAAAACCCTGGGTACTGAGAGCGAAATCGAATTAAGCAAGCTCGCCAAAGCGGCTTACTCTGTAACCTGGCTGGGTCTGTCAGGACAAAACCGATCCAAGCCAGGATCACTAGCGAACACGGACGTCGCGGCCAGCAGGGATCTGCCCATTGATTGGTCGTGTTGAATAAAAGGAGAGCGTCAGCATGTTTTTATCTGCCCTGGAACTGCGCAACATCATTGAGAGCAGCTTTCTGCCCAAACGCTGCCAATGCACCCTGAGTCCGGACCTGTCGATGACGGTCAAGGTCTATGGCGACCATGAAACCGACCGGGTCGAACTGGTGGTCAGCGGCATTGACGCCGCGCGGCTCAATGGCTGCCGGGAAATCAACGAACTGATCGCCGAATTGCGCTACGACCTGGCCAATGCCCCGGGGGGGGTGTCAGGCCTCAAGCGCAGGGCCCATTGAGCGCGCTCCCCCGGCAACGCTCAGCCGCGCGGGCCCCTGTGCCTGCGGCACGCCGTATCAGTTTTCGTACATGCAGGCGTGGGCGTGCTTCTGGTAGGAGATTTCCGCCAGTTCTCCGGCCTTGTTGATGTAGCGCATATTGGCGGTCACTATCTCGCAGCGGCTGGTCGGCGGCTCGGTCATGGAGATGACCTTGGCGACGTCCAGGCGCATGCCGTACTGATAAGGCACCACCTCCACATTGACATCCGAGGCCTGGGCCAGGCCGGTGAATCCGCACAGGGCCAGGGCGGCCAGGGCAAAGCGCTTGCGTGTGTTCATACTGGTTCTCCATTACAGACAATGACGGTTCGGTCTGGGGACCGAACCCGCTGCACGAAGCCCTAAAAGCGTTGCGGGCCAGTGCGCTCCGAAACAGAGTGCTTATTTAGGATTAATCTATCATTAAGAGCTTGTTGATAGATTTTGAAATATTTCGTTCCTGTCCTATATACCGTCGGCGCTCGCTGGCCCGCCTTCACAGTTCGCTGTAGGCGATCCGTCGATGCTGGGGCAGGGCGTGGTTCAGCAACTGCTCCAGGGATTGCCCGGGTGGCAGGTAGTCGTCGCCGAAATCGCCATCGGCCAACCGGGTCGGATGCGCCACCACTTCCACCACGCCGGCCGGGCGAAAGCCCTGCTGCAGGTCCCTGGGCGTGCACACCCAACGCACCGCGCCTCCCGCCAGCCAGGCGATGCGCCGGTTCAAGGCGCTTTTGAACAGCCGCTTGAGCGGTCCGATATTGCCGCCGACATTGCGCGCCAGGCGCACAGGCACCCCCTGCCGGGCGGCGAAGCGGGCGACGATCGGCGCCACCGGCCACAGGTTGTGCACATGCTGGTGCGAATCGATATGGCTGGGCCGCAGGCCCTGGTCGACACAGCGTTGCCACTGCGCCTGAAGCTCCTGCCACACCGCCTCGGCCGCCGCTTTCGGCAGGCGCAGGGCCGAGCGCGACAGGCCCAGCTCGAATTGCCCCTGGGCGTTGCAGAACAGTGGCTGGCGGGCAATGCCCTGGCTTAGGGGCGCGCCGTAAGTCAGGTTGAAATGCAGGCCGATGCACCCCAGCAACCCGTGCTCATGGCTCAGGCGACAGGCATCCTCGAAGGCCGGCATGTTGGCCATCAGGGTCGCCGAGCTGATCACCCCGCGCTGGAAGGCGCGCAGGGTCAATTGGTTGTAATCCGGGTCGAGGCCGAAATCGTCGGCGTTGACGATGACCCGGTTCGCGCGGGTCACCCTGAGGGTCTGTTTCATGGGCAGGTTCCTTGTGCTTTGCCGGCCTGGCGGCGTTCGCGCCAGGCCTTGAGACGCGGTTTGAGCAGCAGCCAGAGGCGTTCGACGAGCCCCAGCAACAGGCCCCGGGGGCGCCAGGAATAAAAGCTCCAGCGCTGCTGCAGGACCACGCCGCTCATGCGTTCGTGCAGTTGATGGCTGGAACGACTGAGGCTGACCCGCGAGGCGTCCACCCACTGCCAGCCATCCTCCAGCCCCCAGCGAATCCACTCGTCCAGCAGCAGCCGGCCGCTGCCCAGATTGGCGTAGTCGGCGAGGAAGGCGATGTTGTAGTCATACAGGCGCCCGCGTTCCAGCAGGCCCAGGCGATAGCTGATGCAGCGTCCCTGGTGCTCCAGCATCACCACCCGCACACCGCCCTCGGCGGCCAGCCCGCGCAACGCGGTGCCCATCCATTGCTGTCGCTGAGGCCCGGAGAAGATCCCCAGGCCGTCGGCGCCTTTCCAGCTGGCTTGCTCCACCTCGCGCAGGCGCTGCAGTAGCTGGTCGATGTCCTCGGCCCCGGGGTTCAGGCGAACCACCCGGGCGTCGATTTCCCCACAGCGCTTGCGGCCCCGGCGCAGTTCATAGCGCAGGCTGCCGCTGGGTTCTTCGCGGTCGGCGGCGACGATCAGGTGCTCCGGCACGCGACAGCTCAGGGCCAGCTGGCTGTAGCTGCTGGCCCGGCGCCAGGGCGCCAGCAGGCGCTCGGCGTCCACCAGCTCATGCAGTTGCAGCAGGTCGTGGGGCAGGCGGCGGCGGATGTGCCCGAGCGCTTCGCCCATGGCGTGCTGGCCGGCCTCGGCCACCAGCAGCGCCAGTCGGTCGCTCAGGGGATGGCCCAGGTGGCGTACCACCTGCAGCGTCAGTCCGGCCCTGGATTCGCGGCCGCGAATCAGTGGCAGGCACAGCAGCAACTGTTCGCCCTGCCAGCCCAGGAGAATCTGCAACTGCTGCTGTTGCAGGGCCTGTTCCGCGCCCCGCAGCCAGCTCAGGCGATTGAACGGCGTTGCCCCCTCGACCTTCTGGCGCAGTTGTTCATAGGCCCCGGCGGGGAAGTCTTGCGCGCCAAGGCTGGCGCACCATTGCCAACGCAGCTTCACGAGCGCTCCTTGTCATGGCCGGTGGCGGCCGGGGATTGGGCCAGACGACCGCGGCGCAAGTGCTGCAGACGGGGCTGGTGGTAGGGCCGGCGGCGGTGCCAGTGCAGGCAGCGCAACAGGCAGTGCACGTGCAGGGATTCGCCGACTTCCTGAAAGCCCAGGCGCATGTGCATCTTCAGCGCCGGCTCGTTGCGCACGTTGACCAGGGCCCGGGTGGCCTTGAAGCCCCGTTCGCGGTACTCGTCCCAGAGCATCTTCTGCGCCAGGATCACCACCCCGGAGCCGCGAAAGGGCGGCGCGCATTCACCGGCGAACTGGTACAGGCAGCCCGGCGGCAGGCGCATCCAGCAGCGGTACAGTTGATCGTCGTAGTAATCGCGCTCGCTGACCCAGACCATCATCATCACGTTGCCGTCTTCATCCAGGTGCGCGCTGCCGCGACTGCCCTTGTCCAGCAGGCCGCGAATGGCTGGCAACTGGGCCTTGAAGTACTTGTCGAAGGCCGGCAGCAGGTCCCGGGTAATAGGCACCTGGGGCCAGCGGCTGGGGCTGATGGGGCAGGGCACCGGCAGGGCCAGGGTGCGTTCCAGGGTCAGCAGTTCCCAGTGGTAATAGAAGAAGCGTTCACGCACTACCCGCAGGCTGCCCCGCAGGCCCTTGCGGCGGATTTTGGCCAACAGGCCGGTCAAGCGACTCATAGGGTGTTCCAGGTCAAGGCGAACAGGGTTTCACCGGGCAGCTGGAAGCTGGCCCGGCCTTGGCTGCACTGCAACTGGCCGGCGCGGGCGCGGCCATCGGCCCCGAGCAGTTGCAGGCTGGGGGCGGACTCGCAGAGCTGTGGCGCGCCCCCCAGATCGATGGTCTGCTCCCGCGGAGTCTTGGCCACCCCCAGCAGGCTGTGGCGCGGGCCGTCCCGCAGGGCCAGGGCATCCACTTCAAAAGCCGGGTTGTCCAGGGACTGGACCTCGCCCAGCCAGTGTTGCTGGATGAACTGCTGGGCCACGGCCACCGGCTTGAGGCTGAAGCGCTGGGCATCCTGCTGGGCCAGCATGCCCTTGGGGTATTCCGGTTCGTCGGCGGCCTGGAACCAGTTGAGCATGTCCAGCAGGCCGTCCTGGGAGGCGTTGATCACCACCGAGGTCCACCACAGGGCGGCGTAGTGGGTGTCCTGCTGGTAGGGGCTCAGGTCCGGGCCGCTGGAGATATTGGTCTGGCTCAGCAGCAACGCCTTGCGCGGCCGGCCTTGCTGGTCCAGGCCCACCAGATCCGCGGCGGCGCGCACGCTGGCGCGATAGCGACGGGTGGCCAGCAGGTCGCGGACCATCCACTCGTGCCAGGCCAGGGCGTCGATGTCGGCCGCGTGCTCGGCCAGCAGCTGGCGGGCCCAGTCGATGCCCCGGCGCTGCCCGGCGCCGACGCGAAAGGGGCCGTCCAGCAGTCGCGAGCTGACCGGCATGGCGATGCGCACCCCGGCGGCCCGGGCCTCGGGGTTGGCCTTGGTGTGTTCCAGCATCCGCGCGAAATAGTCAGCGAACACCCCATAGCTGGGGTAGTTGAGGTTGGGTTCGTCGGCGAACGCCAGGTAGTGCAGGCCCTGGTTGCCCAGCTGCACGCTGTCCGCCAGCCAGGCGTCGAGCCCGGCGAAACTGCTGCTGTCCGCCTCCAGCACCGCGCGGCGCCCGGTGCCGGCCAGCAGGGTGATGTCACGCTCGATGTTGAACGTCTCGCGGTACAGACGGCGGAAGCTCAGCTCCCGTCCGGGCTCCTGGCGGATCACATCGACGAAGCTGTAGAAGTTGGCCGCCCGCGGCCCCAGGGCCCGCAGCAGGTCGAAGGTCGATGGCGGCGGTTCGGCATAGGGCAGGGCGATCCCCAACTGCGGGCTGGGACCGCGCCCTTGTGGCTTGAGGGTCAGTTCGACCCGGCTCGGGGTCCATTGCAGCGGGTGCAACTGGCGCAGGTCCTGGGCGAACAGGTTGGCGCTGCCGTCGAGCCAGAATGCCACCTTGCCCGAGCCGCCCAGGGACAGGCGCCAGATTTCGTCCTGCCCGGCCACGGGCAGGGCAATCCGGTCGAACTGCCCGTACTGCGGATGCTCCACCAACGCCAGGCGCCGCTGCTCGCCGTCGCTCAGGCGTGTGGCCTGGAGCACGCTGACCCCGCCGTAATACTTGCCGGCCAGTTGTGCCTGTTCGCCGGCGGCCACGCGAAAGTACAGCTCGACGCCGCTGGGCACATCGGCGCTGAAATGCACCTTGGCCGGTTCGAACTGGGCCAGGGTCGAGCTGTCGTGGCTGACCTTGAAGTTGCGAAAGCTGTAGCCCGGCACCTGCAGCCGATAGTCGCCCCGGGCGGCGGGCAGTTGGATCTCGCGCTGGCCGTAGGGTTGATCGGCGCGAATGTCCAGCTGTTGCAGCAACTGACCATCGGGTTGCAGCAGGTACAGCTGCTCCTGGTTGGCATCGCTTTGCCAGGCCGGGCTCCAGCGCAGTTGCAGGGTGTCGGGGGTGTCGACCTGCAGGTACAGGCTGCCGTCGCGGATATCGGCCCATTGCATGGGCGCCGCGTGCAGCGAAGGGGTCGCCGTGATCAGCATCAGGGCGAACAGGTAACGGGGTTTCATCAGGTCTTTTCCTTAGGGCGCAACCATTGGCGCACGTGGGCAATGTCTCCGGGCAGCAGAAGCAGGGTGCGGTACCAGGGCACGCCACTGAGCCGGCAGTACAGGCCGAGCATCACCAGGCTCACCGCCAGGTAGGCGATGGACGAGGCCAGGCCGGCGCCGACGATGCCCAGTGGCGGGATCAGCAGCGCGTTGAGCAGCAGGTTGAGCAGGGCGCCGCCGGCCAGCAGCAGCGACAGGCTGCCGGGGCGCTGCTTGCCCAGCAGGTCCAGGCGCAGGATGCTCGCGTAGCACAGGCCGAACAGCCCCGGCAGCAGGGCCAGCAGGGCGCCGTAGGCCGGGGCGTAGGCGGCGCCGAACAGGGTGACGATCAGCCACTGGCCGATCAGCGCCATGCCCAGGCAGGCGCCGAGCATCACCGTGGCGGTCAGGCGCAAGGCCAGGGCGGTGAGCTGCTCGATGCCGTGGCCCTGTTGCAGCAGGCGCTTCATCAGCGGCGTGGTCACCGCCTCGGGAATGATCAGCAGCAGTTCGGCGGCGGCACTGGCCATGGCGTACCAGCCGAGGGCGGCGGGGTCCAGCAGGGCACCGATAAACAGGTAGTCCGAGCGCAGCATCAACTGTTGCGACAGCACCCCGGGATGACTCTGGGCGCTGTAGCGCAGCAGCTTGCCTTGCTCCCCGGTCTGCCAGCGCAGGCGCAGGTCATGCCAGCGCCGCAGCCATAACACGCCGACCACCACCACCAGCAAGGTGCCGCCCAGCCAGCTGACCAGGGCCGCCGACAGCGGTTGGTCGCGCCAGATCCACCACAGGCCGACGAACAGCAGCAGCGGCACCAGGGATTCCAGCAGGCGCAGGGCGTTGAAGGCCTCGACCCGGCCGTCGGCGTTGTGCAGGGTCAGCAGACCGCTCTTGAGCACGCTCAGCGGCACCGCCAGCAGCAACAGCCAGGCCAGGTCCCCCAGTTGCAGGCTCAGTTCCCAGTGGCTGCCCAGGGTCTGCATCAGGCACAGTCCGGCCAGGGTCAGCAGGCTGGCCAGCAGGCAGCCGTAGACCAGCACCTGGGTCAGCAGCAGGCCCATGGGCCGCTGGCGCGCGGCCTCATAACCGACGGCGGTGTTGAGGCCGCCGCTGGTCAGGGCCGCGATCAGGTCCGGCAGGGTGCTGAGCAGGGCGAACAGGCCGCGATCCGCCGGGCCCAGCAGGCGCGCCAGCAACACGTTGCGCAACAGGCGCAGGCCGATCATCGCCAGCCGCGTGCCCATGCTCAGGACCAGGTGCCAGAGGTAGCCGCCGCGCTTCATGCCCGGGCCCCTTGCAGCAGGCGCCAGGCCAGCAAGCCCGGGCGGGCGGCGCTGGCCTGGCTGACATCGATGCGTGGCAGGGCCAGCCACGGATTGCCCTCGGCCTCGATCAGCCCCGGACGAGTGCCCAGGGCGTAGCGATAACCCAGCTCGGCCACCGCCGCGCGGACCTCGGGGTTGTGATCGCCGTTGGGGTAGCAATACACCCCCAGCGGCGCCTGGCAATGCTGCTGCAGGGCGGCGTGGGAGCGTTGCAGGTCGGCGCGCAACGCCGGGCCGTCCAGGCGGGTGAGAATCCCGTGACTGGCGCCATGGGGACCGAAGCGCACCAGCCCCGAGCGCTCCAGGCGCTTGACCTGCGCCCAGTCCAGGCTGTGCGGCGGGTGGTCGTTCGGGCAACTGTCGGCCAGGGCCTGCAGGCTCTGCGGGGCCAGCCCCTTGAGGCGTTGCAGGTACTCGCCCAGCAGCCGGCTGCGGGCATGCTCGGGGCCGGCTTGCAAAAGCGCGGTGGGCGGCGTCAGGGCCAGCGCCCGCAACTGCGCCAGCAGCGGTTGGGACGCGGCGCTGTCGGCCTGTCGCCACAGGGTTTCGCCGATGGACTCCCACCAGAAGCCCTGGCGGCTGCCGATGAAGTCGGTAGACAGGAAGATGCTCGCCGGCATCTCGTAGCGCTCCAGCAACGGGTAGGCGAGCTCGGCATTGTCGCGCCAGCCGTCGTCGAAGGTCAGGGCCAGCCTGGGGCGCGCGCCACCGGGAAATTCCAGCAGCTGCTCCAGGGGCACGCAGTCGAAGTGCCGCCGCAGCCAGCGCAGCAATTGCTCGAAGTGCTGCTGGCCGACGCACAGCGGGGCGCGATGGGGCAGGCTGGCGGCGCTGCCGTCGGCCAGCACCCGGTGCAGCATCAGCACCACGCCGGCGTCGCTCAGGCGCACCCGGGCCAGGCTGTGCAGGTAAGCGCTGCCGAGCAGGCGCTTGAGGGATTGTTTGAGGTTCATGTCAGCGATTCTGTTGTGGGTTCCACAGGGCGTAGCGCCGCCCGCGGAGAAACTGCCAGAGGCCCATGCTCATGCCGGCCAGGGTCACCAGCACGAAGCCGGCGAGACGAAACACCTTGGGCAGGCGCCCGCGCCGGTCCAGCAGGCCCAGCAGCCCGGCGCCGTAACCCAGCAACTGGGCCAGCAGGCACAGGCTGTAGAAGACCCCGGCGTTCCACAGCCACAGGTTGCTCAGCAGCAAGGGCAGCAACAGCACCGGGGCCAGGCGGCGGATCAGCTTGTGGCTGATCAGGGCGATGGCGTAGGCGCCGTGGCGCAGCGGGTTCATCAGCTCGCTGCGCTGGGCCAGGCTCTGCAGGCCGCCGACCGTGACCCGCAGGCGCCGGCGATACTGCTTGTCGGCGTCGTCCACGCCCTGGTCCAGGACCTGGGCCTCTTCGACATAGACGATGCGCTTGCCCGCCACCGGGGCGCAGGTGCTGATGAAAAAGTCGTCGTTGACCTCGGCGGGAATGCGCTGGAACAACTCGCGGCGCAGGGCCAGCAGCGCGCCGTCGGCGGACACCATGCAGCCGGTGCGGTTCTCGGCCTGGCGCAACCAGGCTTCGTAATGCCGGTACAGGCTGTCGCCCAGGCTCAGGTTGTGCCCCGGATTGGGGATGATCATGTGCCCGCCGCAGGCGCCCACTTGCGGGTCGGCCAGGGGCGCCAGCAGCTTGCCCAGGGTGTCGCCGGACCATTGGTTGTCGGCGTCGGTGAACACCAGGATGTCGTTGCGCGCCAGCTCCACCGCGGTGTTCAGGGCCCCGGCCTTGCCCACCCGAGGCAGGTCCAGGACCACGATCCGCGAGTCGCGCACGGCCAGGGCGGTGGCCACGGTGTCGTCGCTGGAGCCGTCGCTGGCGAGGATGATCTGCAGGTCCGTGGCCGGGTAATCCTGTTGCAGCAGGGTGCGCAGCTTGTGTTCGATGTGCGGGCCTTCGTTGTGGGCGGCGATGATCACGCTGACCGACAGCGGCTCACCCGCCTGCAGCGGGCGCGGACGCACGAACAGGCTGAGCAGGGCCAGCAGCAGCGGGTAACCGATCCAGGCGTAGAAGGGCAGGAGCAGGCACAGCCAGAAAAGGGTCTTAGCCACGGTCAGGTCTCACGGCAGTACGGTTGAACAGACCCTGCACCAGGACCACGGCACCCAGGTGCAGGCGCACCCCGTGCAGCAGCCAGAGTTGCAGGACGAACAGCGGATCGCGTTGGCGCCAGCCCTGACGCAGGGCCAGCAGCAGCGGCGCCAGGGCGCCCAGCAACAGACACAGGGCGGCCGCCCCCGGCCGGCCCGCGACCAGGGCCAGCAGCGCCGCCGCGCTGAGCAGGGCGCAGGCCAGGCACAGCAAGGGGAAGCGCAACAGGCGCACATTGAGTCCCGCCGCCTTGAGCAATTGCCCGTGGCTGCCCTGGCGCCAGCGTTCCTTGCCGGCCCATTCGCCCCAGCTGCCTTCAAAGCCCCAGTGCAGCACCTGGGGCTCGGGCAGGCTGATCTGACGGGCGCCGGCGGCGTGCAGGCGCAGGCCGAAATCCTTGTCTTCGCCGGTGCGCAGGCGCTCGTCGAAACCGCCGACCCGCTCGAACCAGGCCCGCTGCAGGCACAGATTGGCGCTGGGCAACCATTGCCGTTGCCGGGCCTGGCGGCCGCCGGCCAGGCTGCGTCGTTGCCAGGCCCGGGCGAACCAGGGCGCGCAGCGCGGCGCGGCGCAATCCAGGGCAAAGACCTCGGCCCGCTGCTCGGCCAGGACCTGCTGCCAGAGTTGCAGCCAGTTGCCGGGCACCTCGATGTCGGCGTCGACAAACGCCAGGCAATCGCCGGTGGCCACCGCGGCGCCGCGATTGCGCAGGGCGCCGATGCCGATCCCCGGGCACAGCAGCACCCGCGCCCCCAGCTCGCGGGCACGTTGCGGCCCCTGGTCGGTGGAGCCGTTGTCGACCACGATCAACTCGTAGTCGATGGCCGCGACCCGGGCCGCGAGGATCACGCTGTCCAGGGTGCGGGTGATGTGACGGGCCTCGTTGTACATGGGCACGATCACGCTGATCCTTTGCATCTTTGCCTCCCTTGGCCAGGTTTGCATTTATGAGGTGGGCAGCGGATCTGCTTCGGCTTCGAGCCGCAGCACGCTGGACAGGGCCAGGAAGATCCACAGGTACTTGTGGTTGGGCGCGCTGAGAAACAGCAGGAACACCGCCAGCGCCAGCAGGCTCAGGCCCAGGTGGGTGGCGATGTCGGCCTGTTCACGCTGGCCTCGGGCGAGAAAGCCCTGGCGCGCCCGCTCGAAGTTGCGCAGGCCCATGAGCATCAGCGCCACGAAACTCAAGCCGCCGGGAATCCCCAGCTCGCTGAACAGCTCCAGGTAGGTGTTGTGGGCCCGGCGGAACAGGTCCGGCTCGTTCATGTTTTCCGAGAAGCTGCTGGCGAAACCGGTCTGCGCGTAGTGGATCGGGAAGGTGCCCAGGCCCGAGCCCAGCAACGGGTTGTCGCGGATCATCTGGCCGCCCACCACCAGGTAGGAGGTGCGCCGGCCCAGGGAGGTGTCCGCCGAATGGGCGCCGGACTTGAGCAGGCTCAGGGACTGGATGCGCGCCACATAGTCCGCCGGCAGCACGGCGATCCCCAGGGGCACGACGATCGCCACGGCGAACATGGCGAACCCCATGTGCTTGGGCCGCAGGCCCTTGAGTCGGTCGCGGTAGTGCCAGGCGCCGATGACGAGGGTGAACAGCACCACCAACAGGCCCGAGCGCGAGTCGGTCTTGGTCATCCCGGCCATCAGGGTCAGGCTGATGCCGACCCAGAACAGCCGCACCGGCCAATGGGGCGAGCGCAGCGCCAGGAGAATCGCCGGCGGCACCGCCATGGCGATCAGCAGGGCGAAGTAGTTGGCGTCCTGCAGCAGGCCGATGGCCCGACCGCCGACCTGATACTTGGCGGAGATCAGCGCGATCACACAGGTGATGGCCACGCTGACCGCCAGCAGGCGGCAGAGCATCAGCAGGTGGGTTTCCCGGGCGATCAGCAAGGTGACGAAGAACAGCACCAGGCCCACCGCCAGTTCCCGCAGGCTGTCCAGGGACACCAGCAGGTTCTCGCTGTACAGCAGGCTCAGCAGCAGGCACAGCAGGAACGGCCCCAGGGCTCGCCACAAATTGCTGCGCAGGCGGGTGTCGGGGATCTGCCGCAACAGCAGCTTGAACAGCATGATCAGGATCAGCGAGGCCCCCAGCAGCTTGGCCCCGGAGAACGCGCTGTCCTTGAACAGGCCCTCGAACGGCACCAGGGCACAGATTCCCAACAGACCCCAACCCGGGCGGCGATAGAGCACCGCCAGGCCCACCAGACCGAGCACCACCAGCGGTGCCAGAAACGGCCAGGGGCTGGCCAGCAGCAGCAGGCTGGCCAGACCCAGGAGGAGGCCGAGAACAGGAGCGGCGATCATACCCGGACGCTCTCTCTGGCAACGCGGTACAGCTCATCCCAGCTCTGCGCCAGGGTCGGCAAGTGATAGTGCTTGCGCTGGGTGACGCGGGCGGCCTCGGCCAAATCTGCGGCCAGGGCCGGGTCATCTAGCAGGCGGCCGATGCAGCGCGCCAGATCGGCGCTGTCCAGGGGCTTGGCCAGCAAACCGTTCTGCCGGTGTTGCAGGACATCAGGAATCCCACCCACGGCAAAGGCCACCACCGGGGTGCCGGCCTGCATGGCTTCCAGCAGGATCATTGGCGTGCCTTCGGTGCGCGAGCTGAGCACCAGCACGTTGAGGCGCTTGAGCCAGGGCTGCATGTCGTTCTGGTAGCCCGGCAGCAGGATGCGCGCGGTCAGTCCGGCCTCGTCGATACGCTGGCGCAGCGCCAGGTTCTGTTCACCGTCGCCCAGCAGCACGGCCTTGAGGGTGGGGCGCTGGCGGCACAGCCCGATCAGTGCGTCGAGAAACAGGTCCGGGCCTTTTTCCGCACTCAGGCGGCCGACAAAACCCACCAGCGGCGCCGCCTCGTCGCGGCGGATCCGTGTTTCCGGCAAGGGCGGTCCTTCCTTGCTCGCCGGCGGCAGCCGTTGCGGCTCCGGCAGGCCGTTGGCGATCACCCGCAGCTTGTTCGCCGGCACTCCGGCCTGCAGGTGCAGTTGGGCAATGCTCTGGGCCACGCAGGCCACCCGGCGCACCCGGGAACTGCGGCACAGGCGCAGGCTGATCCAGGTGTAGAGCTTCTGTTTCAAGCTGCGCGGGGTGAAGCCGTGCTGGGTCAGCACCAGGGGCAGGCCCAGGCGCCGGGCGCAGATCCAGGCGAACACCTGGGCCTTGAAGTTGTGGGCGTTGAGCAGCCCCGGCTGCTGCCGCAGATGGCTCAGCAGCTGCTTGAGGCCGTGGCAGTTGTGGCTGGCGACCCCGGCTTGGGCAAAACGCTGCAACAAGGTCTCGGGCGCGTCGATGAACACCACCCGATGCTGCCCCGGGGTCACCCGGCAGTGATCCAGCAGCATGCGTTCGGCACCGTAGAAACCGCCGCTGTGGATCAGGTGCACAACCGGTTGCGCCGCCATGCTCAGGTCGCTCATTGCTTGGCCCAATGCCAGGCCCAGCGCCAGGTCCAGCGCGGGAAGGGGTTGACCGGCTGTTCCGACGGCGCGTTGAGCACCATCAGCACCGGCAGGCCGAGGTGATCGCTGACCTGGGCCGGATGCTTGAAGCGGTGATCGAAAAACTCGTAGACGTACCCCAGGGCAATCGCCAGCAGCAGGCCGGTGAGCAGGCCCAGGGGAATGATCAGCATGGGTTTGGGGAACGCAGCCTCGCTGGGTTCGTAAGGCTGGCTGAGCACCCGGGCGTTGGACAATTCGCCGTTGATCAGGCGTTCGCCACGGCTTTCTTCATAGCGCTGGGTGTAGGTGAAGAAGGCCTTGTGCAAGGCATCGATCTCGGTGTCCAGCTGGCGCAGCTTGCTCAGCACCTCTTGCAGGTCGCGCACCCGGGCCTTGTAGTCGTTGATCCGCGCGGTCTTCTGGGCGATCACCGACTGGGTGATCTGCAAGTCGCTGCTGCGCTCGCGCACGCGGTTTTCCACCACCTTGAGGAACTGCGCCCGGGCCCGCACGATCTGTTCGCGCTGCTGCTGCATCGGCACGCTGTCGGCGCGGTAGGTGTCGGCGGTGGTGCCGTACTGGCTGACCAGATTGGTCAGTTGCTCGCCCAGCTGCTTGATCTCGCGATCTTCGTAAGCCACGTTGTCCACGGTGTTGGCGAAGGCGAAGGGGAAGGTGTAGTCGGTGATCCCGGCCTTGCGCGCGGCAGCCAGGTTCTTTTGCAGATAGTCCAGGCGGCGCTGGTTCTCCAGGGCCTGGTCGCGGTAGCCGTTGAGCGACTGCTCCTCGGTGTTGATGGCGTTCAGGCGGAAGGTGATCTCCTCCTTGGGATCGGAGGCGTGGGCCGCTTCCAGCAGCGCCTGGCGCTTGCCTTCCAGGTCATCCAGGCGCGACTGGTACTGGGCCTTCTTCTGTTCATAGAAGGCTTCGGGCAGTTCGTTGGATTGCAGGTCCTGGCGGTTTTTCAGGTAGTTGGCCAGCAGGCGTTCGACAAAGCGCGTGCCCTCGGCGGCATTGGGGCTGGCGTAGACGATGGAGATCACGTTGGAGCCGGGCAGGGTGCCGATCTTCAGGTCCTTGACCGCCTGCTCGGTGAAGGCATCCAGGCTGGTGTCGCGCACCGGGTCCACGGCCAGGCCGAAGAAGCCGCGCAGCGGGTTGATGACATGGTTGCGCAGCGGGTCGATCAGGCCATTGCGGATCGGCTTGACGATCAGCCGGGTCAACAGGCCCTCGTTGCCGCCGAACTGGCCTTCACGGCGCAGCTGGTCGATGGTGTCGCGGATCAGCGTGGGCGAACGCAGGATATTGCTTTCGGTTTCCATGTCCGCCAGCGACGGCGGGATGAACTTGTCGCTGTCCGGGGTGAGCACGGTGTTGGCGTCGGTCTGCGACAGTTTCTTGGACTGCACAATGACTTCGGCGGTGATCTCGAAGCTCTGCTTGAGCACCAGCGGCAGCAGCAGCGCAATCAGGGCGAAGCCCAGGAACACCCGCTTGATCAGGCGTCGATTGACAAAGAACACGAGCAGGAACTCATGCAGGTAGTTTTCGATCTTGGTCATCAAGAGGGAACTCAGTTGTTGTTCGTTTCTTTGTTGTCGACGCGGTAGCCGAAGCTGAACCCGACACCCTGGAACATGATCACGTCCGCCAGCTGCTTGCTCAGGGCCCCGGCCTTGGCCAGGCGGGTCTTGGGCACGTAGAGCATGTCGTCCGGCTGCAGGTAGGCGAACTGCAGGGCCTTGCCGTCCAGCGCCGCATCGGCGTCATAGACCCGGGCTTCGACCTGATTGCCCTTGCGCCGCATGATCACCACCGAGTCCAGGCGCGCGGTGGGGCCGGCGCCCTTGGCCAGGGTCAGGGCTTCGAGCACCGAGATCGGCCGGCGGATCGGGTAGGCCCCGGGCTGGCCGACTTCGCCCATCACGAACACTTCGTTGGCGGCGGTGGTCTTGAGCAGCACGTCGACGCTGACCTGGCCCACTTCCTTGGCGTAGCGCTGGTTGACCAGGGTCTGCAGCTCGCTGAGGCTCTTGCCCTGCAACGACAGGCTGCCCAGCAGCGGGAAGCTGGCGCGGCCATCGGAACCCACCACGATCTCGCGGCTCAGGCCCGTGGCCGGGTTGGTCAGGCTGGTGCGCAGGTTGTCCAGCTGGGCCATGGCGTGGGAGATCGAGAAGGTGATCTGCGGCTTCTTCAGCACCTTGGCGTACTGGGCTTCCAGGGTCTGGCGCGCCTGTTCGGCGGACAGTCCGGCGACCTGGATGTTGCCCACGTAGGGCATGTCGATGCTGCCGTCGGGCAGCACCAGCTTGCTGCCGCCCAGCTCGGGGGCGGTGAGGAAGCTGACGTCCACCTGATCGCCGGGCTGCACCCGGTAGCGCTGCTGGCTGGTGGTACCGATATGGAAGATCACGTCCAGCACGTCCTGGGGTCGCAGCACCTGTTCGATGGGCATGACTTCGGTGAGCTGGGCCTGGTCGGCCGGGGCGCTGAGGATCTGCACCGGCATCTGCTGCGGCTCGCGGTTGACGCAACCGCCGAGGGCGGCCAGCAGCGACAGGCCCAGCAGGGAGAGTCTTGGCTTGTTCATGGTTACACGGTCCTTGTGCCGGTCAGAGACGGTCATAAACCCACTTGGGCATGTAGTACTTGCGGGCGTTGAACACGCTGCCGATCAACTTGGCCTCGGCCTGGATCAAGCGCTGCGCCGCGGCCTGGGCCACTTCCCAGCGGGTTTCCTCGCTGCGCACCACCAGCACCACGCCGTCCACCTGGGTGCTCAGGGTGAGGATGTCGCCGCTGCTGTACACCGGGTCGCCGTCGATGATCACGAAGCGATAGTCCGCGGCCAGGGCCTGCAACAGTTCCTGCAGCAGTTCCGGGGTCAGGCGCTCGGCGTATTGCTGGCGGCGGCCCAGGGGCAGGAAATCGAAGCCCAGTTCTTCGCTGCTTTCGATGCACTGCGCCAGGAGTGGCGGGGTATCGGCCAGGGCCAGGTCGAGAAAGCCCGGGCGTTCGCCCAGGTCCAGGCGCCGGGTCAGGCTGTTGTCCGAAAGGCTGGTGTCCACCAGCAGCACCCGGCCGCGGCTGGTGCGCGCCAGTTCGCTGGCCATGCTCAGGCTGCTGCTGGTGATGCCGCTGTTGCGGTTGGCCGCGGTCAGCAGGATCACCCGCAGCTCTTGGTCGAGCACGGTGACCGCCAGGTTGCTTTCGCTGGGAGGCTGGATCTTCAGACTGGCTAGGGTTGCTGCCGCCATTTCAACTTGCTCCATGGCCATTGAGGACCTTGAAAGGGGTTTTGATCAGGATCTTCAGGTCGAGCCAGGGGCTCTGCTGGAAGATGTAGGTCATGTCGAGGGTGACCCGACCGTCGAAGTCCACGTCGCTGCGCCCGGACACCTGCCACAGGCCGGTGATCCCGGGGTAGATGCTCAGGCGCCCGAGGTGGTGTTCCTTGTAGGTCTGGGCGTGAAACGAGGTCGGACGCGGCCCGACGATGCGCATCTGGCCCAGCACCACGTTGATCAGGTTCGGCAGCTCGTCGAGGCTGGTGCGCCGCAGGAAGCCGCCGATCCCGGTGATCCGCGGGTCGCGGTCGATCTTGAAGTCCACCGAGTCCGGACCGTGCTTGTTCAGGTGGCGCACCGAGTCCTTCAGGGCTTCGGCGTTGACCACCATGGTGCGGAACTTGTACATGCCGAAGCGCCGGCCACGAAAACCGGTGCGCAGCTGCACGAAGAACACCGGCCCCGGGCTGGTGAGCTTGATCGCCAGCGCCACCACCAGCAGCAGCGGCGACAGCAGCACCAGCAGCAGGGCGGCCAGCAGCGCCGAGGTCAGGCGCTTGCTGCGCGACAGGGTCCAGGGCCGGCCACCTTCGCGACCGGTGATCCAGCCGTGATGCTGCAGATCGATGGCGGCCTGGACCTTGCGCCGGAACGGGTCGTTGCGCCGGTCGATGCGCGCCGGGGCCGGCACCTCGGTTGCGGGCGATGAGAAGGGTCTTTCCATATCCACCGGGAGTACTTCCATTGCAAAGGGTTGGGTAAAGGGCGCCGGGGCGCCGACTCAGGACCGGGCGCCGCTGTAGTAGCTGCGGTACCACTGGACGAAATGGCCCAGGCCTTCATCCAGCGGCACCTGGGGGCCGAAGCCGGTGAGGTTTTCCAGGGCGCTGACGTCGGCACAGGTGTTGAGCACGTCACCGGGCTGCAGGGGCAGGTATTCCACCTGGGCCTGGCGGCCGAGGAGTCGCTCCAGGGTGCTGACGTAGTCCTTGAGCTCCACCGGGCGCTGGCCGCCGATGTTGAACAGGCGCCAGGGCGCCATGCTGGTGGACGGGTCCGGTTGCTCGCGATCCCACAGCGGGTCGCGCGTCGGAGGCTTGTCCAGCAGGCGCACCAGGGATTCGACGATGTCGTCGATGTAGGTGAAGTCGCGCTGGTGCATGCCGTAGTTGAACAGCTTCAGCGGCCGCCCCTGGCTGATGGCGTCGGCGAACAGGATCGGCGACATGTCCGGCCGGCCCCAGGGGCCGTACACGGTAAAGAAGCGCAGGCCGGTGGCCGGCACGCCGAACAGGTGGCTGTAGCTGTGGGCCATCAGCTCGTTGGCTTTCTTGCTCGCCGCGTACAGCGACAGCGGATGGTCGACGTTGTCGCTGACCTTGTACGGGGTCTGCTGGTTGGCCCCGTACACCGAGCTGGACGAGGCATAGATCAGGTGCTGCACCGGGTAGCGCCGGCACATTTCCAGCAGGTTGAGGAAGCCCGAGAGGTTGCTGTCCAGGTAGGCCTTGGGGTTCTCCAGGGAGTAGCGCACCCCGGCCTGGGCGGCGAGGTTGATCACCACCTGAGGCCGGATCTCGGCGAACAGTCGCTCCAGGCCGGCGCTGTCCGCCAGGTCCAGGCGTTGCAGCGGGAAGTGCCCCACTTGCCGTTCCACCCAGCGCACCCGGTCGTGCTTGAGCCGGGGGTCGTAGTAGTCGTTGAAATTATCCAGCCCGGTGACCTGGTGCCCATCCTTGAGCAGACGCAGTGCGGTATGGGCGCCGATAAAACCGGCGGCCCCGGTGATCAGGATATTCATGCGCCAAGGGCCTCGGGTACACGGTAGGGCAGGCCGATGCTCAGATAGTGCAGACCGGAGTCCGCTGCCTGTTGCGGGTTGTAGAGATTGCGCCCGTCGACGATCAGGCGGTCCTTGAGGGTGTCGCGCAGCAACTTGAAGTCCACCACGCGGAAGGCCTTCCATTCGGTGCAGATCACCAGCGCGTCGGCGCCTTGCAAGGCGTCATCGCGGGTGGCGCACAGCTGCAGGTCGTCGCGGTAGCCGTATAGGCGCCGGCATTCGGTCATGGCTTCCGGGTCGTAGGCCTGGACCCTGGCCCCGGCGTCCCACAGCGCCTGCATCAGGTAGCGGCTGGTGGCTTCGCGCATGTCGTCGGTGTTGGGCTTGAAGGCCAGGCCCCAGAGGGCGATGACCTTGCCCTGCAGGTTGTCCCCCAGGTGCGCCTTGAGCTTGCGAAACAGCACATGGCGCTGCTGCTCGTTGACGTCGCGCACGGTCTTGAGCATGTGCGGCTCCAGCCCGTGGCTTTCGGCGGTGTGGATCAGCGCCCGCAGGTCCTTGGGGAAGCACGAGCCGCCAAACCCGGCGCCGGGATAGATGAAGTGATAACCGATGCGCGGATCGGCGCCGATGCCCTTGCGCACCGCGTTGATGTCCACTCCCAGGCGTTCCGCCAGGTTGGCCATCTCGTTCATGAAGCTGATGCGGGTGGCGAGCATCGCGTTGGCCGCGTACTTGACCAGCTCGGCGCTGCGGTTGTCCATGAACATCAGGCGGTCATGGTTGTGGTTGAACGGTGCGTACAGTTCGCTCAACTGCTGGCGGGGCAGGTCGTGGGCACAGCCGACGATGATCCGGTCCGGGCGCATGCAGTCGGCCACGGCCGAGCCTTCCTTGAGGAACTCCGGGTTGGACACCACGTGCACCCGCAGCTGGGATTTGCCCAGGTCCGCCAGTTGTTCGGCGACGGTCTCGATCACCAGATCGGCGGTGCCCACCGGGACCGTGGATTTGATCACCAGGGTCTTGTCGCTGAGCATCAGGCAGGCAATATTGCGCGCCACCGCCAGGACATGGTCGAGGTCCGCCGAGCCGTCTTCGTTGGACGGCGTGCCGACTGCAATGAAGATCACCTCTCCATGGCCCACGGCATCGCTGGCCTGGGTGGTGAAGTGCAGTCGGCCGGCCTTTTGATTCTCCTCGATCAGGGTCGCCAGACCCGGCTCGTGAATCGGTGGAATAGAACGTTGCAGCTGGGCGATTTTCTGGCTGTCGATGTCGACACAGATCACGTTATGCCCAACATCGGCGAGGGCAACTGCTTGCACCAGGCCGACATAACCAGTACCGAAAACGCTGACTTCCAAGGGAACGACCTCGTCCATGATAAGTGTTGGGTGAGGCTGTAGCTCACCTTCCGCAAAAGGCATATGGCACATTGCCGCCATCGCGCTCTTTTTTTGACACTACCACAAGGACGAGACGTTTAATTGACGTTTTGCGGTGTTGCATAAATGACGCCGGGGTTTTATCTGATGCTTGTTAAATGCAAAAACCTATATAGAACAATGAGATAGATGATCTCATTAGGGTCGTAATGAAAAGCGTCAAATAGTTGTTTTTCCATTTTTCAGAGGCAAAAAATCCGACGAACGGTATGTCTGCGCGATAAAAAAATAATGCTTTTTTGCCAGCATTGAATTCTTGCTACTCCAGCCGCGCACTTTTCTGATCGATTGGACGGTTTTTTCGACGCTGCCGGCCTGATGAAAAGTTGACAAAAATGACAGGTTTATTCTTGCTTTTGCCGGTGCGGCGCCGCTCGCCGCCTCACGGTATTGTTCGACCGGCGAGTCAGACTAAAGTCGGGTTGGGAGGGTTTTGGCCATCTGCCATCATTTGCGCCCCTCATTGATTCAATCAATTCAACTTGCAGTCTTTGATTTGCAGGGTGAATGAGTCCTGGGTCTCTCTTACCGACCTTGCGTCACAGATTTGTGCTGGAGCCTGTTCATGCGTCCCCCTTTTCCCCTGATCAATCCGTGCCCGCTGCTGGGCCTCGGAGCCGCTGTCCTGTGGGCAGGATTTGCCCCGTCGGTTCAAGCCGACGGCTTTCTTGAGGACAGCAGTGCCAAGCTGGAATCACGCACGATCTACTTCAACCGGGATTTTCGTGACGGCCATACCGGCACCGAGCAGGGCGCTTCCAAGCGTGAGGAATCGGCCCAGGGCTTCATCCTCAACCTGCAGTCGGGCTACACCGAAGGCACCGTCGGGTTCGGTCTGGATGCCCTGGGCATGCTCGGGCTCAAGCTCGACTCCAGCCCCGATCGCAGCAACAGCGGCCTGCTGCCTTCCAGCGGGCATGACCCGCGGGGCTCGGCGGACCAGTACGCCAAGCTGGGCCTGACCGCGAAGGTCCGGGTCTCGCAGACCGTGTTCAAATACGGCGCGCAACTACCGGACCTGCCGTTGCTCAAGTACAACGACGGGCGCCTGCTGCCGACGATGTTCAACGGCGCGGTGCTGACCTCCCGCGAGGTCAAGGACCTGACTCTGACCGCCGCCCGACTCAACCGCTACACCGCCCGGGATTCCACCGACGCCCAGGACATCCGCGTGCACTGCAAGAACAAGCGCTATGCCTGCAACACCACGGCGGATCACTTCGACACCTACGGCCTGGACTACAAGTTCAACGAGCGGCTGACCGGCCAGTACCACTACGCCGAGCTGCAGGACATCTACCGTCAGCATTTTGTCGGCCTGCTGGCCAACCAGCCCCTGGGGCCGGGCGTGCTCAAGGGCGACCTGCGCCTGCTCAAGAGTGCCGACACCGGCGCCGAGCGCGCCGGCGGCATCGACAACCGCGCCCTGAGCAGCATGCTCGGCTACAGCCTCGCTGGTCACACAGTGAGCGCCGGCTGGCAGCGCATGTACGGCGACAACTCGATGCCCTACCTGGATGGCAGCAACCCTTACCTGGTGAACTACGTGCAGGTCAACGATTTCGCGGCGATCCAGGAGCGGTCCTGGCAACTGCGCTATGACTACGACTTCAAGGCCGTGGGCCTCAATGGCCTGAGCTTCCTGACCCGCTACGTCAGCGGCGACCACATCAAGGTCCCGGGCAGCCTGCGCGAAGGTCGCGAGTGGGAGCGTGACAGCGAACTCAAGTACGTGGTGCAGAGCGGCACCTTCAAGGACCTCAGCCTGCGCCTGCGCAACGCCACCTATCGCAGCAACTACCAGAAGATCGCCCGCGACATGGACGAAACCCGGCTGATCGTCAGCTACAACTTCTCCCTGCTCTGACCCGACAACCGCCCCGCGCCCCGTAGGCGCTGGCTTGCCAGCCAAGGGGTTTCCTGGCGGGGGCAAGGCTTGCGGGCCCTTTCGCCGGCAAGCCGGCTCCTACAGAGAAAGGGGGGGCCGAGCTTGATGGTCCGGCTGGTGGGGTGGACGAATCCGTGGCGCTTTCCAGGGCGCGCGCAAAGGCGGTAACCAAGGCCAACGTCTACTGGCTTTTTCCCGGTCACTGCCTAAGATGGCGATCCCGGGATCCTTAGGAAAACGTTGGTCACGATGGCGGAAAAAGACACCATCTCCATGCAACTGGTGCGCGAGGCGCTGCTGCAAAGCTGTGCGCCGGGGGCGGCCACCGTTGAAGTGCTGAACAAGGTCGGCATCGATCCGCGGCTTTTGCAGCAGAGCACCGCGCGAGTCCCGGCCAGTGCCTATGCGCGGCTCTGGCGCTTGCTGGCGCGGCGTCTGGACGATGAGTTTTTCGGCATGGATCCGCGTCGGCTGAAGTCCGGCAGCCTGGCCTTTCTCTGCCGCTCGGCCATGGCCCAGCCGACCCTGGCGGCGGGGCTGGATTCGCTGCTGGGCTTTCTGTCGTTGATGTTCGAGCGCCTGCCGGCGCAACTGGTGCGCCAGCAGAGCCTGGCGGAAATCGTCCTGCAGGAGGACGAACAGGCACCGGGCCGGGCCTTCACCTATTTCACCTACTGGATGATCGTGCATGGCGTGGCCTGCTGGCTGGCGGGGCGGCGGATTCCGATCCTGGCCATCGAACTGCGCTGCCCGCAGCCGGACTTCTGCGACGACTACCGGGTGATGTTCTCCGACAACCTGCGCTTTGCCCGGTCGCGCACGCGGATGATCATCGCCGCCGATTGCCTGGACCTGCCGATCAAGCGCAGCGAGGAAGAGCTCAAGCGCTTTCTGGCCCATGCCCCGGCCAACATCCTGGTCAAGTACCGCGATCCCGAGAGCCTGGCCAGCCGCATCAAGCAGCAACTGCGGCAACTACCCGCGGAACAATGGCCGGAGAGCGAAAGCCTGGCCCACAGCCTGTGCATCTCGGCCTCGACCCTGCGTCGGCGCCTGGCGGAGGAGGGCCAGAGCTACCAGGGGCTCAAGGACAGCGTGCGCAAGGAACTGGCGATCGTCTGGCTGGCCGAGCCGCAGATCAGCTTCGCCGAGATTGCCGAGCGCCTGGGTTTTGCCGACACCAGCTCGTTCTACAAGGCCTTTCGCAAATGGTCCGGCTCCAACCCCGGGCATTACCGCAGCCTGATCCTCAACGATCCGTCCTGACCCCAGCCCCGCCCGTTGGGGGCTGGCTTGCCGGCGAAGGGGCCCGCAAGCCTTGCATCACCCCGGCCGCCGTCTGCGCTGGCAAGCCTGAGGCGGACTCTTGGCCAAACCGGTCACGCAACTTGATAGCTTTGACCATTGTCCCGCGAGGGCTCTGGCGCCAGTATTTCCCTGCTTTTCATGAGGTTCCCATCCTAATAAGAACAGTGAGGGATTCTGGCAATGCGCAATTACCTGTCCGCCATCAAGGATTTCAATTATCAGCACTGTGTCGACGCCGCCCTGGCGGGTTCGCTGTCGGCCCTCAATGCCTGTGTCGAATGTTGTGACCGGCATGCGTTGCCCGGGCGCATCGCGCTGTTCTGGGAGGGCCGCGACGGCAGTAGCGCCAGCTATACCTTCACCGAGTTGCAGGACAAGGCCGGGCGCCTGGCCAACTTCTTCCTGGCCCAGGGGGTTGGCAAGGGCGACAAGGTCGCCGGGCTGCTACCGCGCAACGTTGAACTCTTGATCACGGTGCTGGCCACCTGGCGCATCGGCGCGGTGTACCAGCCGCTGTTCACCGCCTTTGGCCCCAAGGCCATCGAGCACCGCCTCAACAGTTCAAAAGCCAAGCTGGTGATCTGCGACGCGGTGAACCGGCCGAAGCTGGCGGAAGTCGCCGAGTGCCCGACCGTCGTTACGGTCGCAGGCGCCAAGGGCCAGGGCATCGTGCGCGGTGACTTCAGTTTCTGGGCCGAGCTGGAGCAGTACCCGGCCCAGTGCGAGCCGGTGCTGCTGACCGGCGAAGACCCGTTCCTGCTGATGTTCACCTCGGGCACCACCGGTCCGTCGAAAGCCCTGGAAGTGCCGCTCAAGGCGATTGTCGCGTTCCAGGCCTACACCCGCGACGCCGTGGACCTGCGCCCGGAAGATGCCTTCTGGAACGTCGCCGATCCGGGCTGGGCCTATGGCATCTACTTCGGCGTCACCGGGCCCTTGGGCCTGGGCCACCCGATCACCTTCTACGATGGCCCCTTCACCCTGGAAAGCACCTGCCGGGTGATCAACAAGTACGGCATCACCAACCTCACCGGTTCGCCCACCGCCTACCGCCTGCTGATCGCCGGCGGCGACCAGTTCGCCCGGTCGATCAAGGGCCGCCTGCGCATCGTCAGCAGCGCCGGCGAGCCGCTGAACCCGGAAGTGATCCGCTGGTTCGCCGAGCAACTGGATGTGGTGATCCACGACCATTACGGCCAGACCGAGCTGGGCATGGTGCTGTGCAACCACCACGGCCTGGAGCATCCGGTGCATGTCGGCGCCGCCGGTTTCGCCTCGCCGGGCCACCGCATCGTGGTGCTGGACGAAGAGTACCGGGAGCTGGGCGTCGGCCAGCCGGGGATCCTCGCCATCGACCGCCGCCAGTCGCCGATGTGCTGGTTCGCCGGTTACGCCGGGGTGCCGACCAAGGCCTTCGTCGGTGACTACTACTTAAGCGGCGACACCGTGGAGCTGAACCAGGACGGCAGCATCAGCTTCGTCGGCCGCAGCGACGATGTGATCACCACCTCCGGCTACCGGGTCGGCCCGTTCGACGTGGAAAGCGCGCTGATCGAACACCCGGCGGTGGTGGAGGCGGCGGTGGTGGGCAAGCCCGATCCGGAGCGCACCGAGCTGGTGAAAGCCTTTGTGGTGCTCAGCGAGCAGTACCGCGCCACGGCCGAGTTGGCCGAGGAGCTGCGCCAGCATGTGCGCAAGCGCCTGGCGGCCCATTCCTACCCCCGTGAAATCGAATTTGTCAGTGATTTGCCCAAGACCCCCAGCGGCAAATTGCAGCGCTTTATCTTGCGCAACCAGGAAATCGCCAAGGCTCAAGAGGCCGCGGCGTCAACAGCTACCGCGTAAACAGGATTGAAATGATGCAGATCGCAAACAAGGTTTTTCTCGTCAGTGGTGGTGCCTCCGGCCTCGGCGCGGCCAGCGCTGAAATGCTGGTGGCCGCCGGCGCCAAGGTGATGCTGGTGGACCTCAACGCCGAGGCCGTGGCGGCCAAGGCCCAGCAACTGGGCTGCCACAGCGTGGTCGCCGACATCAGCCAGGAAGCCGCCGCCGAAGCGGCGGTGCAGGCCACGGTCAAGGCCTTTGGCGGACTCAACGGCCTGGTCAACTGTGCCGGCATCGTGCGCGGCGAGAAGATCCTCGGCAAGAACGGCCCGCATGCCCTGGCCAGTTTCAGCCAGGTGATCAACGTCAACCTGATCGGCAGCTTCAACCTGCTGCGCCTGGCCGCGGCGGCCATCGCCGAAAGCGCCGCCGATGCCGAGGGCGAGCGTGGGGTGATCATCAACACCGCCTCCATCGCCGCCTTCGACGGGCAGATCGGCCAGGCCGCCTATGCCGCCTCCAAGGGCGCCATCGCCAGCCTGACCCTGCCGGTGGCCCGCGAACTGGCGCGCTTCGGCATCCGCGTGATGACCATCGCCCCGGGGATTTTCGAAACCCCGATGATGGCCGGCATGAGCGATGAAGTACGCGCCGGCCTGGCCGCGGGTGTGCCGTTCCCGCCGCGCCTGGGCAAGCCCGCCGAGTACGCCGCGCTGGTGCGGCATATCATTGAAAACAGCATGCTCAACGGCGAGGTGATCCGTCTCGACGGCGCCTTGCGCATGGCCGCCAAGTAAGGAGGAATTCTCATGTCCATTGCCCACGATCCCATCGTCATTGTCAGCGCCGTCCGCACCCCCATGGGCGGTTTCCAGGGTGAACTCAAAGGCCTCAGCGCCCCGCAACTGGGGAGCGAGGCCATCCGCGCCGCGGTACAGCGCGCCGGCATCGCGGCTGACGCGGTAGAAGAAGTGCTGTTCGGCTGCGTGCTGTCCGCCGGCCTCGGCCAGGCTCCGGCGCGTCAGGCCGCCCTGGGCGCCGGCCTGGACAAGGGCACCCGCTGCACCACCCTGAACAAGATGTGCGGTTCCGGCATGGAGGCCACCATCCTGGCCCACGACATGCTGCTGGCCGGCAGCGCCGAAGTGGTGATCGCCGGCGGCATGGAAAGCATGTCCAACGCGCCGTACCTGCTGGACCGTGCCCGCAGCGGCTACCGCATGGGCCACGGCAAGGTGCTGGACCATATGTTCCTCGACGGTCTGGAAGACGCCTACGACAAGGGCCGCCTGATGGGCACCTTTGCCGAGGACTGCGCCGAGGCCAACGGCTTTACCCGCCAGGCCCAGGATGAATTTGCCGTGGCTTCCCTGACCCGCGCCCAGCAGGCGATCAAGGACGGCCTGTTCAAGGACGAGATCGTTCCCCTGCAAGTGATGATCGGCAAGGAGTCCAAGCTGATCAGCGATGACGAACAGCCGCCCAAGGCCAAGCTGGACAAGATCGCCACCTTGAAGCCGGCGTTCCGCGACGGCGGCACCGTGACCGCGGCCAACGCCAGTTCGATCTCCGACGGCGCCGCGGCCCTGGTGCTGATGCGCCGCTCCGAAGCCGACAAGCGCGGCCTCAAGCCCCTGGCGGTGATCCACGGCCACGCGGCTTTCGCCGATACCCCGGGGCTGTTCCCGGTGGCGCCGGTGGGCGCCATCGAGCGGCTGATGAAAAAGACCGGCTGGTCGCTGAACGAGGTCGATCTGTTCGAGATCAACGAAGCTTTCGCCGTGGTCAGCCTGGTGACCATGCACAAGCTCGACATCCCTCACGCCAAGGTCAACGTCCACGGCGGCGCCTGCGCCCTGGGCCATCCGATCGGAGCCTCCGGCGCGCGAATTCTGGTGACCCTGCTCTCGGCCCTGCGCCAGAAGGGCCTCAAGCGTGGCGTGGCCGCGATCTGCATCGGCGGTGGTGAAGCCACGGCCATCGCCGTTGAATGCCTGTAACGAGGAATCCCGATGTTGCCCAATGACGAACAACTGCAGATCAGCGACGCCGCCCGGCAATTTGCCCAGGAGCGTCTGAAGCCCTTTGCCGCCGACTGGGACCGCGAGCACCGCTTTCCCCGGGAAGCCGTCGCCGAGATGGCCGAGCTGGGCTTCTTCGGCATGCTGGTGCCCGAGCAGTGGGGCGGTTGCGACACCGGCTACCTGGCCTACGCCATGGCCCTGGAGGAAGTCGCCGCCGGTGACGGCGCCTGCTCCACCATCATGAGCGTGCACAACTCGGTGGGCTGCGTGCCGATCCTCAACTTCGGCAACGATCAACAGAAGGAGCGTTTTCTCAAGCCCCTGGCCAGCGGCGCCATGCTCGGCGCCTTTGCCCTGACCGAACCGCAGGCCGGCTCCGACGCCAGCAGCCTGAAAACCCGGGCCCGGCGCGATGGCGACCACTACGTGCTCAACGGCTGCAAGCAGTTCATCACCTCCGGGCAGAACGCCGGGGTGGTGATTGTGTTCGCGGTCACCGACCCGGCGGCCGGCAAGCGCGGCATCAGCGCCTTTATCGTGCCCACCGACTCGCCGGGCTATCAGGTCGCGCGTATCGAGGACAAGCTCGGCCAGCACGCCAGCGACACCTGCCAGATCCTCTTCGAGGACGTGAAGGTGCCACTGGCCAACCGCCTGGGCGAGGAGGGCGAAGGCTACAAGATCGCCCTGGCCAACCTCGAAGGCGGCCGCGTGGGCATTGCCTCGCAGGCGGTGGGCATGGCCCGGGCCGCGTTTGAAGCGGCGCGCGATTACGCCCGTGAGCGCGAGACCTTCGGCAAGCCGATCATCGAGCACCAGGCCGTGGCGTTTCGCCTGGCGGACATGGCCACCCAGATCGCCGTGGCGCGGCAAATGGTGCATTACGCCGCGACCTTGCGTGACAGCGGCAAGCCGGCTCTGGTGGAAGCCTCGATGGCCAAACTGTTCGCCTCGGAAATGGCCGAGAAGGTCTGCTCGGCGGCGTTGCAAACCCTGGGCGGCTATGGCTATTTGAGCGACTTCCCGGTGGAGCGGATCTACCGCGACGTGCGCATCTGCCAGATCTACGAAGGCACCAGCGACATTCAGCGCATGGTCATTTCGCGCAATCTCTGACTTTTAGCAGGAGCTGATTCATGAGCTACGAAACCATTTTGTTGGACATCAAGGATCGGGTCGGCCTGATCACCCTCAACCGGCCCCAGGCGCTGAACGCCCTCAACGCGCAGATCGTCAGTGAAGTGAACCAGGCTCTGGATCGCCTGGAAGCCGACCCGCAGATCGGCTGCATCGTCATTACCGGTTCCAAGAAAGCCTTCGCCGCCGGTGCCGACATCAAGGAAATGGCCGAGCTGAGCTACCCGCAGATCTACCTCGACGACCTGTTCAGTGACAGTGACCGCGTGGCCAACCGGCGCAAGCCGATCATCGCCGCGGTCAACGGTTTCGCCCTCGGCGGTGGTTGCGAGCTGGCGCTGATGTGCGACTTCATCCTGGCCGGCGACAACGCCAAGTTCGGCCAGCCGGAAATCAACCTCGGCGTGCTGCCGGGCATGGGCGGCACCCAGCGCCTGACCCGCGCCGTGGGCAAGGCCAAGGCCATGGAAATGTGCCTGACCGGACGCTTTATCGACGCCGTGGAAGCTGAGCGTTGCGGCATCGTCGCGCGCATCGTGCCGGCGGACGAACTGGTGGAAGAAGCCCTGAAAGTTGCCGCCGTGATCGCCGCAAAATCGATCCCGGTGAGCATGATGATCAAGGAAAGCGTGAACCGCGCCTTCGAAGTCAGCCTGTCCGAAGGCGTGCGCTTCGAACGCCGGGTATTCCACGCCGCCTTCGCCACCCAGGACCAGAAAGAGGGCATGGCCGCCTTCATTGCCAAGCGTGATCCGCAGTTCAAGGATCAGTAACCGCACCGCTCCCGGCAGGACGCGGTGTTCACCAGCGTCCCTGCACCCTCAACCGCAGCGCTTAGCTGCGGTTGATGGAAACTCCTCCCTCAACCAGCATCGCCGTCCCGCTGACGAAACTGGCGGCGTCCGACGCGAGGAACAGCGCCGCGCGGGCAATTTCCTCGGGACGGGCGAGGCGCTTGAGGGCATGCAGGCTTTCGACAAAGGCGCGTTTCTCAGGGGTGTCGGTGGCTGCACGGCCCATTGGCGTGTCGGTGCCTCCGGGCAGTAGCGCGTTGGCGCGAATGCCGTGGGGGCCTTCTTCAGCGGCGATCACCTGGGTCAAGCCGATCAGCGCGGCCTTGCTCGCGGCATATGCCGCCATACCGGGAAAACCGACGTGGTGCCCGACAAAGCTGGACGTGAAAATGATCGACCCTGCGCCCCGACTGCGCAGAGCAGGCAACTGGTACTTGGCCCCGAGAAAGGCACTGGTCAAGTTGCAGTCGAGCACGGCCTGCCACTGGTCCAGGGTCAGCTCGGAGACGGACCGGGTTTCACCGGTCATTCCGGCGTTGTTGAAGGCGATATCCAAACCACCGAAACGCTCCAGCGCCAGCGCCACGAGACGCTCGGCCAGTGTCTCGCTGCGAATGTCACCGGCAACCCCGAGCGCCTCGCCACCGGCTTGCTGGATCTGTGCGACCAACGCATCCAGTGCGTCGCCCCGGCGGCCGGTCACTATCAGGCGCGCACCCTCTTGGGCGAACAGCCGGGCGGCGGCCTGGCCGATTCCCGATGTGGCTCCCGTCACAATCGCGACTTTGTCTTGCAGTTGTTTCATGATCGACCTTCCTTTGCATGAGTGTTGAGCCAACCATAGGCCGCTGCGAACGGCGCTGAACTCCGGATCTTGCGTTGAATATGTTTTCGAACGCGCCGTGACAACCGCCGCCTATCCACCTGCTCGACAGCACTCAACAGGGCTTATGGGGGCCTTGCACTGCAGATCGCGCTTAGCGAGGAGGGCGGCCATGCGATTTTTATGGCCGGCGCTGATATCAATGATCAGCAAGGTGTTCTGATCATGGTGATATCTGGTTGGGGGGACGCAACGGGGGCACGCAACTTTATGGAATGGAAAAATTACAGAAGATGGTAGCGACTACCATCGCTTGGATAGCCCTGAATATAAGAATCCTAGGGTAAGGCTCGTAGCCATTTATTTTTGGGAACTGAAAGAATGATGCGTTTTATTTTGGCGTTTTTTCTGTCTTTTTCGTGCTCTTTTGTCGTAACTGCTGCTGATTTACCCAAGGCCCGTGAAATGCTCAAGAACTATGGGTTGGCTAATTGCATCGACAGTCAGTTCAAGGAGCAGTCCCCAATCAAGGACGATATTTCCTTGGCCATTGGCGCCTACCATTTCATGGGCAAGGGAATGCACAGGATTGTGCAGAATGAGGACACACAAGAAACCCTCCATGACCCTTATGCATCCACTGAGAAGTTCATTCTGGATGCCTATCAGAAGACTTCAGCCTTGAGTCAGCACTCGTCTCAGAAGATGGTGTTTTATGGATGTCTGGAGGTTTACAACTCCCAGGAATTTGACACCTTTGTCAGAACCCAGGATCAGTACGTTCGGTAAAAGAGCGGGATATCTGGAGCATTGCCGTCGCGCTTGATGAGATTAAAACCGCGAGCGGGAGCATTCTGCTTGATGTAGGAGCTGGCGGCGCCCGCAAGGGCAGTGCATGACTCAAGGGCCTCTTCGCCGGCAAGCCGGCTCATACGAGGGAACAGCCAAAAAAATCGCAGCCTGGGCTGCGATTTTTTGTTTTCGGCGTCAATGCCTACAGCTGGTAATGCTTCAACTCGCGAGCGATCAGCAGGCGCTGGATCTCGCTGGAGCCTTCGTAGATCTGGGTGATCCGCGCATCGCGGTAGTAGCGCTCCACCGGGTAGTCCTCCAGATACCCGTAGCCGCCATGGATCTGCACCGCCGAGGAGCAGACCTGCTCGGCCATTTCCGAGGCGAACAGCTTGGCCTGGGACGCCTCCGACAGGCACGGCTGGCCGGCGCTGCGCAGGCGCGCGGCGTGGAGGATCAGCAGGCGCGCGGCATTCAGCCGGGTGTGCATGTCGGCCAGCAGGTTGGCGATGCTCTGGTGCTCGATGATCGGCTTGTCGAACTGCACCCGTTCCCGGGCGTAGGCCAGGGCCGCTTCAAAGGCGGCGCGGGCGATGCCCAGGGCCTGGGCGGCGATGCCGATGCGCCCGCCTTCGAGGTTGGACAGGGCGATGGCCAGGCCCTTGCCCCGTTCACCCAGCAGGTTGGCCTCGGGGATGGTGCATTGGTTGAGAGTGACCGCGCAGGTGTCGGAGGCACGGATGCCCATCTTGTGTTCGGTGCGGTCGACGATGAAACCCGGGGTGTCGGTGGGCACCAGGAACGCCGAGAGGCCTTTCTTGCCCAGTTCCGGGTCGGTTACCGCAAAGACGATGGCCAGCTGGGCGCGCTTGCCGTTGCTGACGAACTGCTTGGCGCCGTTGATCACCCACTGGCCATCGCGCAGTTCGGCGCGGGTGCGCAGGTTGTGCGCCTCGGAGCCGGCCTGGGGTTCGGTCAGGCAGAAGCAGCCGATGGCTTCGCCGGCGGCCAGGCGCGGCAGCCATTGCTGTTTCTGCTCCTGGCTGCCGTAGTTGAGGATCGGCCCGCAGCCCACCGAGTTGTGGATGCTCATCAAGGCGCCGGTGGCGCCGTCGCCGGCGGAGATTTCCTCCACCGCCAGGGCGTAGGCCACGTAGTCCAGGTAGCTGCCGCCCCATTCCTCGGGGACCACCATGCCCAACAGGCCCAGCTCGCCCATCTTGCGCACCAGGGCGTCGTCGATCCAGCCGGCCTTTTCCCAGGCCTGGGCGTGGGGCGCGATCTCGCCGCGGGCAAAGTCCCGGGCCATGTCGCGGATCATCACTTGTTCTTCGCTCAGTTCGATGTCGTGCATGATTCAGCTCCCGCTGTCGTCGAAACCGCTGAAGAAACTCGCCACCCGTTCCGCCTCCAGGGCGGCCAGGGTCGGTGGATTCCAGCGGGGGGTCTTGTCTTTGTCGATGATCAAGGCGCGCACGCCCTCCATCAGGTCGCCACGTTCGAACCACTGGCGGTCCAGGTGCAGCTCCAGGGCGAAGCATTGCTCCAGGCTCAAGTGGCGACCGCGGCGCAGCATCTCCAAAGTCACGGCCATGGCCAGGGGCGAGCGGCTTTCCAGCAGGTCGGCGGTGGCCTTGGCCCACTCGTGGCTGTCGGCCACCGTGACGCTGCGCAGTTGCTCGACGATGCTCGGTACGTCCGGCAGGGCGAAGAAGTGATCGATGGCCGGGCGCAGGGCTTCCAGCGGCGCGTCGGGCAGGCTCTGCACCGCCAGCTTGGCCAGCAGGCCCTGCAGGTCCTTGAGCGGCGAGTCGCTCCAGTGCAGGCGATCCAGGCGCTGGTCCAGCAGTTGCAGCTTGCTGCTGTCCAGGTGCCAGTCGGCCAGGCCGCAGTACAGGGCATCGGCGGCGCGGATCTGCACGCCGCTGACGCCCAGGTAGATCCCCAGCTCGCCGGGTATCCGCGAGAGGAAGTAACTGCCGCCGACATCCGGGAAGTAACCGATGGCCACTTCCGGCATGGCCAGGCGGCTGCGTTCGGTGACCACCCGCAGGTCGGCGCCCTGCACCAGGCCCATGCCGCCGCCGAGGACAAAGCCGTCCATCAGGGCCAGCACCGGCTTGCGGTAGTGGTGGATGGTCAGGTCCAGGGCGTACTCCTCGACGAAGAACGCCTGGTGCAGGGTATCGCCGCCCTGATAGCTGTCGTACAGCGAGCGAATGTCGCCGCCGGCGCAGAAGGCCTTTTCACCGGCGCCGCGCAGGACCACCGCATGGATCAGCGGGTCCTGGGCCCAGGCATCGAGCTGGCGTTGCAAGGTACGCACCATCGACAGGGTGATGGCGTTGAGTCCGGCGGGGCGGTTGAGGGTCAGGTGACCGATGTGGTTGCGCACCTCGACCAGCACCTCGTCCGAGGTGGCATCGAGGTCCCGTGTCGTCTGGGATGAAACCTGAGCAGTCATCACTAACTCCCTGCTTTTATTGTTTTTTGTCTGAGGCTCGCGCGCGAGCGTCGGCGGATCGTAACAGTGCAAATTTGCCGATTACAACCCAGAAAGCTGCAGGTCGACTGTGCATTTTTGCATGATGAAAAATCCCCGCAGGAGCTTGCGCAGCGGCGCTGGGCCAAGGTCTAGAGCCCTGACGACAGAATCGGCTGTGAAATAGCCGTTATCAGCCGATCCACGCTGTTTCGGACGCCCCTTACGACACCTGGGACGCTCTGGCTGTTGGCATTCTGGCGCTCCGTTGCAGCGTAGACCGCGGCAACCAGGAACGGGTCCGGCGCTGCACGCCGAACCTTTCCAATAACAACAAGAAACCGACTGCGGCGAACCCGCACCCACTCTCTGCCCCTGTCACAAGTGGGGTCCGACGCTCGCGCCGGACCGCTATAAATCCAAATAATCCGGGACTCTGAAGATGACAAGAAAATGGCTGGCCGTGCCGTTACTGGCAATCGCGTGCGTGTCCATGGGCGCCAGCGCCAAGGAATGGAAGGAGCTGCGCTTTGGCGTCAATCCAAGCTATCCGCCTTTTGAATCCAGCACCGCCGACGGCGGAGTACAAGGCTTTGGCGTCGACCTGGGCAACGCCATCTGCGCCGAGCTCAAGCTCAAGTGCGTGTGGATCAGCAACGACTTCGACGGCCTGATCCCGGCGCTCAAGGCCGGCAAGTTCGACGCCATCGAATCCTCGATGACGGTCACCGATGCGCGGCGCAAGCAGATCGACTTCACTGACCGCCTGTACGCCGGCCCGACCGCCATCGTCACCCGCAAGGGCTCGGGCCTTGAGCCCACCGGCGAATCCCTCAAGGGCAAGACCCTGGGCTACATGCAGGGCACCATTCAGGAAACCTACGCCAGGGCCAAGCTGGGGTCGGCCGGGGTCAAGCTGCGGGCCTACCAGAACCAGGATCAGGTCTACGCCGACCTGGTCTACGGCCGCCTGGACGCCTCGATCCAGGACAAGCTGCAGGCGCAGATGAGCTTCCTCGCATCGCCCCAGGGCGCCGACTTCGAGAACAGCGCCGGCATCAGCGACCCGCTGGTGCCGGCGGAGATCGCCATCGGTCTGCGCAAGGACCAGGACGAGCTCAAGGCCATGCTCAATGGCGCCATCAAGGCCCTGCATGAGAAGGGCATCTACGCCCAGATCCAGCGCCAGTACTTCGGCGACCTCGACCTCTACAACAACTGATCGCCCCTTGGCCGGCCCCGGGACAGGCGCGATCCGTCCCGGGTCCGGCGGTGGTGGCGACAAGGTGATTGGCGTGAATACCTCGACAACTCTCTTTGGCCTGGACCTGTCGGTCCTGCAAGGCTACGGCCCGCTGTTGCTGCACGGCACCTGGGTGACCCTGAAACTCTCGGCCCTGGCGCTGCTGGTGAGCATGGCCCTGGGCCTGCTGGGGGCGGCCGCCAAGCTCTCGCCCCTGCGCCTCTTGAACCTGCCGGCGACCTGCTACACCACCCTGATTCGCGGGGTGCCGGACCTGGTGCTGATGCTGCTGATCTTCTACAGCCTGCAGGGCTGGCTCACGGCCCTGACCGAGCTGCTGGACTGGCCCTACATGGAGATCGACCCCTTCGTCGCCGGGATCATCACCCTGGGCTTCATCTATGGCGCCTATTTCACCGAGACCTTTCGCGGGGCGATGCTCAGCGTGCCAAGGGGCCAGCAGGAAGCGGCGGCGGCCTTCGGCCTCGGTCGCTGGCAGCGCTTTCGCCACGTGGTGTTCCCGCAAATGATGCGCTACGCCTTGCCCAGCCTGGGCAATAACTGGCTGGTGCTGCTCAAGGCCACGGCCCTGGTGTCGATCATCGGCCTTTCGGATCTGGTCAAGGTGGCCCAGGAAGCCGGCAAGAGCACCTTCAACATGCTCGACTTCCTGCTGCTGGCGGCGGCCCTGTACCTGCTGATCACCAGCGCCTCGAACCAGCTGCTGCGCCTGCTGGAACGGCGCTACAACCAAGGCGTGCGAGGGCTGTCGCGATGATCGAGCTGATTCAGGAATACTGGCGTCCCTTTCTGTTCAGTGACGGCGAGAGCCTGACCGGCCTGGCCATGACCCTGTGGTTGCTGGTGGCCAGCCTGGCCATGGGCTTTGTCCTGTCGCTGCCCCTGGCGATCATGCGCGCCTCCCACTGGGCCCCGCTGCGCTGGCCGGTGCAGCTGTTCACCTACGTGTTTCGTGGCACGCCTTTGTATATCCAGCTGCTGATCTGCTACAGCGGCCTGTACGGGATCGCCGCGATTCGCCAGCAAGCGTTGCTGGAAGCCTTCTTCCGCGACGCCATGAATTGCACCTTGCTGGCCTTCACCCTCAACACCTGCGCCTACACCGTGGAGATCTTCGCCGGGGCCATCCGCAGCATTCCCTACGGCGAGATCGAGGCGGCCCACGCCTATGGCCTCAGGGGTTGGCGCCTGTACCGGCGGCTGATCCTGCCTTCGGCGCTGCGCCGGGCACTGCCGTACTACAGCAACGAAGTGATCCTGATGCTGCACGCCACCTCGGTGGCCTTCACCGCCACCATTCCGGACATCCTCAAGGTGGCCCGGGACGCCAATGCCGCGACCTTCCTGACCTTCCAGGCGTTCGGCATCGCCGGCCTGTTGTACCTGGGGCTGTCCTTCGGCCTGGTGGCTGTCTTCCGCCTGGCGGAGCGGCGCTGGCTGAGCTTTCTCGGCCCGGCTCACTGACGCTCCTTTCCTCTTTTTCCTATCCAGAACCTTGCTGCCCGCGGCGGGGTTCCAGGAGTCCGCGATGTACAAATTGACCGTTGAAAATCTCTACAAGCGTTTTGGTGACAACGAAGTGCTCAAGGGCGTCTCGTTGAAAGCCCGGGCCGGTGACGTGGTGAGCATGATCGGCGCCAGTGGCTCGGGCAAGAGCACCATGCTGCGCTGCATCAACTTCCTGGAGCGAGCCGATGCCGGGGCCATTGCCCTGGACGGCGAGGCGATTGTCACCCGCGATGCCCCAGGCGGCATGCAGGTGGCCAGCCCGGCCCAGTTGCAGCGCCTGCGCACGCGCCTGGCCATGGTGTTCCAGCACTTCAACCTGTGGAGCCACCTGAGCGTGCTGGAGAACATCATGCTCGCGCCCTGTCAGGTGCTGGGCATTGGCCGCAAGGCGGCCGAAGCCAGTGCCCGGGCCTACCTGGACAAGGTCGGCCTGCCACAGCGCGTCGCCGAGCAGTACCCGGCGTTCCTCTCCGGTGGCCAGCAGCAGCGGGTGGCGATTGCCCGGGCCCTGGCGGTGGAACCGCAGATTCTGCTGTTCGACGAACCGACTTCGGCCCTGGACCCGGAGCTGGTGGGGGAGGTGCTCAAGGTGATCCAGGCGCTGGCGGAGGAGGGGCGGACCATGCTCATGGTCACCCACGAAATGGGCTTTGCCCGGCAGGTGTCGAGTCAGGTGATGTTCTTGCATCAAGGGCGGGTCGAGGAGCAGGGTAGCGCGAGCATCCTCGACCAGCCGCAGAGTGAACGTTTACAGCAGTTTCTATCCGGCCGTTTGAAGTAAAGGAAGGCATCCATGGCGGACATCCGCGACTTGTCGATCGTGCTTGATCGAATCGACCAGGCGATCATCGAGGTTCTGCGCCACGAAGGGCGCATCACCTACCAGAAACTCTCCGAGCGCGTGCACCTGACGCCCAGGCCGTGCCTGGAACGGGTGCGCAAGCTGGAGCAGCTCGGGGTCATCCGTGGCTACGGAGCGATCCTCGATGAAAAGAAACTCACCCCGGGCTTGTCGCTGCTGGTGCTGGTGGCGCTGTCCAACCAGAGCGGGCGCGCGGCGCAGAAAGCCTTCGAAGCCAAGGTCCGCGCCTGTCCCCAGGTCCTGGAGTGCCGGCTGATCAGCGGCGCCTTCGACTACAGCCTGCGCATGCGCTGCCGCGACATGGAGCACTACCGGGTACTGACCGAAGTCTGGTTCGACGACCCGGACCTGCACATCGACAAACTGGTCAGCCACCCCGAGCTGGCCATGGTCAAGACCGGCATGGAATAACCCCGCCAGCGCCCTGCGTAGGAGCCGGCTTGCCGGCTAAGCGCTCCGCAAGCCTGGCGCCGTCCATTAGACGCCGTCGCTGGCAAGCCAGCTGCTACGGCCAGCATGCCGCTGTGTTCAGGGGGGCGAAATCGGCTGGGGCCACCTGTGCTTTCAGCCATTTCCTGCTGTGCAAACCCGTCGTTCAGCCGGGTTTTGCCCCTGCAAAAAATCACAATGAGCGCCTCTGAAAACTCATTGATTGCGTGCCCCATGCAGACCACTGACAGCGTTTTGATGATTCGCCCCACGCGTTTCGCCTTCAACCAGGACACCGCCGACAACAATCATTTCCAACGCCCTCCGGGTGCCGCCGAAGACGTGCAGGCCAAGGCCCAGCAGGAGTTCGACGGCTACGTCGCGACGCTGCGCGAGCACGGGGTCCGGGTGCTGGTCCACGAGGACAGCGCGGCGCCCCATACCCCGGATTCGATCTTTCCCAACAACTGCTGGAGCAGCCACCCGGATGGCACGCTGGTGCTGTACCCGATGCAGGGGCGCAACCGCCGACTGGAACGCTACAAGGGTGTGCTGGCGCACCTGCACGCGCAGTATCAGGTGACCCGCACCCTGGACCTGACGCCGCTGGAGCAGCAGGAGTCGTTTCTCGAAGGCACCGGGAGCATGGTCCTGGATCGCCAGCAGCGAATCTGCTACGCGGGCTACTCGACCCGCACCCACGCCCGGGCCCTGGACCAACTGGTGGAGCACCTGGGTTATGAGCTGTGCGCCTTTCATGCCCGGGACCGCCAGGGCGTGCCGATCTATCACACCAACGTGATGATGAGCGTCGGCAGCCAGTTGGCCCTGGCCTGCCTGCTGGCCCTGGACGATGGCGGCGAGCGCGCGGCCTTGCGCCAGCGCCTGGAAAGCAGCGGCAAACAGCTGCTGCCCTTGACCTGGGCCCAGCTCGAATCCTTCGCCGGCAATATGCTCGAAGTGCACAACAGCGCCGGCGAGCCGCTGCTGGTGATGTCCCGCAGTGCCTGGCGCTCCCTGGACGCCGAGCAACGCCGCTTGATCGAGCGCCATGTGCAGCCCCTGCCGGTGAACATCGACACCATCGAACGCATCGGCGGCGGCAGCGCCCGCTGCATGCTGGCGGAAATCTACCTGCCCGAACGTCAACCTCGACTGGAGCTCTCGCAATGATCGTCCGTCCCGCCACCCAAGCCGACTTGCCGGCGCTGCTGGCCCTGGCCCACAGCGCCGGTGCCGGCCTGACCACCTTGCCGGCCGACGCCGGGCGCTTGCGCTCGCGCCTGCAATGGGCCGAGCGGACCTTCGCCGGGCAGGCCTCCCGGGCCGACGCCGACTACCTGTTCGTGCTGGAAAGCGCGCAGGGCGAGGCGGTGGGCATCTGTGCCCTGGCCGGCGCCGTGGGCCTGCGCGAGCCCTGGTACAACTACCGCCTGGGGCTGTTTGTCGCCGCCTCCAAGACCCTGGGCATCAACCAGCAACTGCCGACCCTGTTTCTCGGCAACGACATGACCGGCCAGTCGGAGCTGTGCTCGCTGTTCCTGCATGCCGATCACCGCCAGGGCCTCAATGGTCGGCTGCTGTCCAAGGCGCGTTTCCTGTTCCTGGCCGAGTTTCGCGAGCATTTCGGCGACAAGGTGATCGCCGAGATGCGCGGCTATTCCGACGAGCACGGCGTGTCGCCGTTCTGGGAGGGGCTGGGGCGGCACTTCTTCAAGATGGATTTCGCCGAGGCCGACTATCTCACCGGACTTGGCAACAAGACCTTCATCGCCGAGCTGATGCCCAAGTTCCCGCTGCCCACCTGCCTGCTGCCGGCAGCGGCGCGGGCGGTGATCGGCCGCGTGCACCCCAATACCGAACCGGCCCTGGGCATGCTCAAGGCCGAAGGGTTCGCCTTCAAGGACTACATCGACATCTTCGATGGCGGGCCCTTGATCGAATGCGCCACCGGCGAGATCCGCGCGGTACGCGACAGCCAGGTGCTGCAGCTGAGCATCGGCACGCCGGGGGAACAGGCCGAGCCCTACCTGATTCACAACCGCCAGTTCGCCGACTGCCGGATCAGCGCAGCGCCGGCGCGGGTGGCGGCCGGCACCCTGATTGTCAGCGCCGAGAGCGCCAAGGCTCTGGGGCTTGCGCCCGGGGCCTCAGTGCGGGCGGTGAGCCTGGCAGTGCCGGCGCGGCAAATGTCCGCGGCCTAGCAGCGCGGGATAGCGAGCGCCGCTACAATGGCGCTCGATTTTTTTGCCGGCGAGGCACCATGGACATCGATCTGGCGCGCACCTTCCTGGAAATCGTCCGCAGCGGCAGCCTGATCGCCGCCGCCGAGCGCCTGCACCTGACCCAGACCGCCATCAGCGCCCGGGTGCAGAACCTGGAAGGCCAGCTCAACTGCAAGCTGCTGGTGCGCAACCGCGCCGGCGCCCGGCCCACCGCCGACGGCGAGGCCTTCATCGCCTACGCCAACCAGCTGGTGCAGACCTGGGAGGCGGCCCAGCGCGACCTGCCGCTGCTCGACGGCTACCGCAACGTGTTGCACATCGGCGGCGAGCCGAGCCTGTGCAACCCGCTGATGCTCAGTTGGGTGCAGCGCCTGCGCCAGGCGTTGCCCAACCATGCCCTGCGCACCCAGATCGGCGAAGGCGTCAGCTTGCAGCGGCAACTGGAGCTGGGGGTGCTGGATGCGGCGCTGGTGTTCCAGCCGCTGTATTCCCCGGGCTTGCAGGTGGAGCAATTGCTGGAGGAAAAGCTGATCCAGGTGCGCCTGGCGGGGCGGCCGGAGCCCTATGTCTACATCGATTGGGGCGAGGATTTCCGGCGCCAGCATGACGCCGCCTTGCCGGAGCAGGCCAGGGCCGCAGTGGGCTTCAATCTCGGGCCATTGGCCCTGCAGTTCATCCTCGACGCCGGCGGCAGCGGCTATTTTCGCACCCGGGTGGTGCAGAGCTACCTGGACAGCGGCGTGCTGGAACGGGTGGAAAAGGCCCCGGAATTCAACTTTCCCACCTATCTGCTGTATGCCCGGGAGCGCGACTCGACAGAGCTGCAGCAGGCTTTTGCGGTGTTGCGCGAGGTTATCGAACAAGACCACGACTGGTCCCAGCGCTGGTCACCGATGATCTGAACTCCGGCGCCCCTTGCGGGCGAATGGGCCCGCCAATCAGGCAACGCTCCCGAGGACGCCTTCGCTGGCAAGCCAGCTCCTACGAAGGGGGATGGGCGGCTGGGGCGTCACGGACGTGAGGACAGGACCTGGCCGATGCTGCGGCGGCGGGCGTGGACTTGGCTGGCGTGGATCAGCTGTTCGAGGTCTTCGGGTGTGACGTCGAAAAATTCCTCCATCTCGGCCAGGGCCTGCTTCAGGTCGTCGGCGGTGATCGCCAGGCTGTCGCTCGGGGTGGGCGATGGCAGGATCGCCGGGGCATCGCCGGGCCCCTTGGGGTAACGGATCCGCGTCAGGTTGTTGTAGACCAGGGCGCTGCCCAGGAGACTGGCCGCCGCCAGCATCACCGGGCCCAGCTCCCGCCAGTCCAGCGCCACGCTGGCCGGATCGGCCAGCACCAGGGTCAGGGCCAGGGCGCCGGCCGGCGGATGCAGGCAACGCAACCAGCATATCAGCACCAGGGCCATGCCCGCCGCCAGGCAGGCGCTGCCCAGGCTGCGCCCCAGCACATGGGCCACCAGCAAGGCCACGACCGCGGCGCACAGGTAACCGCCCAGGATCGACCAGGGCTGGGCCAGGGCGCCGGAAGACACGGCAAACAGCAGCACCGCCGAGGCCCCCAGCGGACCGATCAGGTGCAGCGCCACCGGCATGCCGAACACCTGGGCGCAGAGCCAGACGCTGAACAGGGTGCCCAGGGCCATGCCGATGGCGGCGCGGCTCCATTCCAGGGGGCGGGTATTGATGGCGGCGGGTTTCCAGCGGGCAAGCATCGGCTACGGGGTCCATGGCTAAACGACGGGCAAAAAGAAGGGCTTGTCTGGATCACCAGAAAGCCCTTGAACGTTCCAACATTTGGGGGAGGAACGGGCACAGTGTGCCGAGCCTTCAAGCAGCTGACAAATTCATAATAATGCTGGTTTAGTGCATTTATTTTGTTGTTGAGCGCCGCTAGGAGCCGCCAGGGTTCTACAAGGCCAGGCGCATGGCGCAGCGGCGGGCGGCGGGCAGGCCGTGTTGGGTTTCATCGGCCAGGACCTGACGCAGGCGCGGGCTCAGTTGGGCCGGCTGCAGGGTGACAAAGCCCTGGCGCTGGTAGAAAGGTTCGTTCCAGGGCAGTTCGCGGAAGGTGCTCAGGGTCAGGGCCGTGAGCTGCTGCTCCAGGGCGAACTCGCGCGCCGCCTGCAACAGGCGCTTGCCAATGCCTTGGCCCTGGTGGCCAGTGGCAACCGAGATTTCCCACACATGCAGCTCGCGCTCGCAGATTTGCGCGTTGAGAAAGGCGCAGCGGGTGCCGTCGGCGGTCAGCGCCACCCACACCGGGTGCCGGCGGATGTTGTCGCGCTGGCTCTGGGCATCGGCGACTTCGGCGTCGGCCAGCCAGGCCAGTTGCGGATCGCTGCGAAAGAGTTCGGCAGCCGAGGTTTCAATGGCGGGGAGGAAGGCGGCGTCGGCCACCCGCGCCCGGCGGATCTGAATGGTCATGGGCGCGAGTGTAAGGAGCCGGCAGGGGGCTGCGCAACGCTTTCAGGGCTGCGCAGCGGCGCTCTTGGGCAGGTGCAGCAAGACGAAGTCGTTCTTGTCGAAACGCCCGCTCAGCACCGGAGTCAGCCCGGCCAGGGGCGTGCCCTGCAGGCTGGCCAGGTCGCCCTGATCAAGGATCACCCAGGCCGGGCCGGGGATCTGGGCCAGGGCGTCTGGGGTTTCGCTGAACTGCGGCTGCAGGTCACGGTCCAGGTTGACCATGAACTTGATCGCCTTGGCGTCCTTGCCCATGCGGTGCAGGATCACCGGTGCCGGGTCGGCCTCGATCAGTTGCATGGCGCCGTGGCTGAAGGTGCGCGTGTCATAGAGACGGTGCTCGACCGGCTCGAAGACCCCGATGTAGCTGGCCCAGACCGCCAGCACCGCGCTGTAGGCCAGGCCCACGGCGCGCCACTGGCGCTTGAACAAGAGCCCCAGGGACAGCAGTTGCAGCAGCCCAAGGATCAGCAGCATCGGCGTCAGAGAATCGAGCTGCTCGGGGAATTTGCGCCGCAGCACCAGCAAGCCGACGATCAGCAGCCCGGGCAGCAGCAGCCAGATGCCCTGGATCAGCACCCGCAGCCAGCCCATGACGCGCCCGCGAACGGCGTGGAACGGATAGGCCGCGATGATCGCCGCCATGGGCAGCATCGGCAGCAGGTAGCGGGCCTTTTTCGCCTGGGGAATCGACAGGCCGATCATCACGATCAGCCCGGCGGCGGTGCACAGGCGCAGCAGTTTCAGCCCCGGGCCCTGGTCCGCGGGGCGACTGAGCAGCACCGCGACCCAGGCGAGGATCGCCAGGGGATAGGCCAGGGCGTAGTTGCCCAGGGAGCTGGTGAAGTAATAGAAGACGTCGCTGGAGCCTTCGCTGCCGTCCATGCGTCCCATGAACTGCATGCGGATCACATCGTCGACAAAGGCCTGGCCACCGCTGAGCTTGGCCAGCCACAGCAGCAGGCCGACGCAGGCCACCAGCAGCAACAGCGCGCTGAAACCGACGCTGAACAAGCGGCGCCATTGACCGCCCAGCAGGTAATAGCTGCACAGCATGCCGGTGGGGATCACCAGGCCGATGGGCCCGCGAATGGCAAAGCCCAGCACCAGCAGCAGGAAGATCCAGCCCAGGTGCCGGCGGGCGCCGAAGTGGTCATGGGCATAGCCCAGGTAGAACACCGCCAGGGACACCGCGGCGAGCATCTGGTCCAGGGACACGGCGCGGGTTTCGCTGATGAAGGTGTTGCTGAGCAACAACAGGGCGACGCTGAGCAGGGCCCAGGTCCGGGAATAGGGCGCCAACAGGCGATAGATCAGACTGACGATCACGGCCGAGGCGATGGCCGTGGGCAGCCAGGCGGTAAAACTGCTGACCTGCCCGGAAGGCAGTGAGAACAGCCAGACCAGCAAAGTCGATGCGCTGGAATAGTCGGCATAGGGCTGGCCATAGGTGGTGGGGAAGAACCCCGGCCCATGGCGCAGCATCTCCTTGGCAAACAGCACGAAGCGCGAATCGAAGCCAATGGCCGAATCGTGACCGGTGCCGATGCAGAACAGCAGCAAGGCCAGCAGCCCCAGCCCCAACGATTGCCAGAAAAGTGTGTTCGAAGGGGAGCTGGAGTGCGGGTTCATTCAAGCCTCGGTGGACCACTGCTGGTGAGGAATCGGCAGGTTGCGCGATTCACCGCGGCCGATCGGGAAGTAGGTGAAACCATTGCGCGCCAGGCGCTCGGCGTCGTACAGGTTGCGGCCGTCGAAGATCACCGGCGCCTTGAGGCGCTGTTGGATCAGGTCGAAATCCGGTGCCTTGAACTGCTGCCATTCGGTGCAGATGATCAGCGCGTCGGCGCCGGTGAGCACCGATTCCGGCGTGCCCATGAGCATCAGGCGCGATTCGTCCGGGTACAGACGCTGGGTTTCCTGCATGGCTTCCGGGTCGTAGGCGCGCACCTCGGCGCCGGCGGCGAACAGCGCATCGAGCAGCACCCGGCTCGGGGCGTCGCGCATGTCGTCGGTGTTGGGCTTGAAGGCCAGGCCCCACAAGGCAAAGGTCTTGCCCTTCAGGTCGCCTTTGTAGAAAGCCTTGATGCGCTCGAACAGCTTGTGCTTCTGGCGTTCGTTGATGGCTTCCACCGCTTGCAAAAGGTCGCTGGAGCAATGGGCTTCCTGGGCACTGTGGATCAGCGCGCGCATGTCCTTGGGGAAGCACGAACCGCCGTAGCCGCAGCCCGGGTAGATGAAGTGGTAGCCGATGCGGGTATCGGCGCCGATCCCCAGGCGCACCGATTCGATGTCGGCGCCCAGGTGCTCGGCCAGCTCGGCGATCTGGTTGATGAAGCTGATCTTGGTCGCCAGCATGCAGTTGGCGGCGTACTTGGTCAGCTCGGCGCTGCGCAGGTCCATGAACATGATGCGGTCATGGTTGCGGTTGAACGGCGCATACAGGTCGCGCATCACGTCGCGCACTTCTTCGCGCTCGCAGCCGATGATGATCCGGTCCGGACGGCGGCAGTCGGTGACGGCCGAGCCTTCCTTGAGGAATTCCGGGTTGGAGACGATATCGAATTGCAGCGGGCGGCCATTCAGGACCTTTTCGATGTGCGCCTTCAAGGTGTCGCCGGTGCCCACCGGTACGGTGGATTTTTCCACCAGGATCACCGGTTGCTCACGGTGGCGTGCCACCGCATCGCCCACCGACAGTACGTAGCGCAGGTCCGCCGAGCCGTCTTCGCTGGACGGCGTGCCCACGGCGATGAACAGCACCTGGCCGTGTTGCACCGCGAGTTTTTCGTCGCTGGTGAAGTGCAGGCGCTTGGCTTCGAGGTTTTCCTTGACCAGGCTGGCCAGCCCGGGCTCGAAGATGCTCACGTGTCCTTGTTGCAGCTGCTTGACCTTTTGCTCGTCGATGTCCATGCAGATGACATCGTGGCCGACTTCAGCCAATACGGCGGCTTGTACGAGGCCGACGTAACCACTTCCAAATACACTGATTTTCATGGGGTATTCCTGGGACTTGTCGCGGGTGCAGATCGAGAGTTGATGGTGATGACCCCGAGGATGACCAAGGCCACCCCGAGGCTTTTGGAAAGCGTGAACGGTTCGTTGAACAGCGGCAGGCTGGCGGCCAGCAGGTAGACCAGGGCGTAGCTGATGCTGAGCAGCGAATAGGCCCGGCCCAGGGGCAGGTCGCGCAGCGCCAAAAGCCAGCAGAGCATCGACAGCGCGTAGGCGCCGATGGCCGCGATCACCAGTGCCAGGGCGGCCAGGTCGATGCTGCCGGCGCTCAGGGCCGACAGCCACTGATCCGGGGCGGGCAGGCGGGTCATGCTCCAGCGCATGCCCAGCTGGGCGCCGCTGACCAGGGCCACGCTGCCCAGGGCGAAGGCAAAGCCCTTGACCCGGCTCATGCGTGGCGACTCAACAGCAGCACGCCGCCGATCACCAGGGCCACGCCGAGCCAGTGGCGGCGGTCGATGGCCTCATGAAAGACGAAACGGGCGATCAGGGTAATGAACACGAAATTCAGGCTGAGCATGGGGTAGGCCACGCCGACCTCCATGCGCTGCAGCACCAGGAGCCACACCAGCAGGCCCAGGCCGAGGCTGAACAGCGCCAGCCACAGCCAGCCCGAGCGCAGTTTCTGCAGGGCGCTGGAAGGCTGGTCGCGCCAGCTTTCCACGGCGAACTTCTGTGCCACCTGGCCCAGGCAGGTCAGCCCGCAGGCCAGGAGTAGCAGCAACAGGCTCATGGCTGGCTCTGGGGAATGATGAAGATCACGATATTGCCTTGCTCGTAGCGCTTGGCATCCTTGGGCAGCAGCTCGACTTCATGCACTTCGTCGCTGCTCTTGACCCGCATCACCACGCCGATCGAGCCTTGCTTGCGGGCCTGCTCGATCCACGGCTGGACCTGGTTCAGGTCGACCTTGCGCGCGGCAGTGTCCGCGTAGCCCAGGCCGTATTTCACTTCGCCTTCGGTGTTGTACAGGGTCACGTCGGGGCGACGCAGGCGCCAGGCCAGCGCCGAGGCCGCGCCCAGGTCGTTGCTCAGCAGGGCCTTGGCCTGACCCAGTTCGGCCACGTGATCGATGATGAACTGGTCGGGAATCTTGTTGTAGACCACCGAATTGGGCAGCGCCGCCGGGGCCAGCGCCACCAGCAGGAAGCTGCCCAGGGCCGGCGCCGCCCACAGGGTCAGCGGCCGCATGGCTTGCAGCAGGTTGCTGAGGATCCAGCCCAGCAGCAGGACATAGACCAGCACCAGGTGCTGCGGCTCGTCCACGTACACTGGCTTCTTCATCTGGAAATACACCAGGGCCAGCAGCCCCAGCAGGCCAGCCACCAGGTTGAGCACGCCGTTGAAGGCCAGCAGCCGGGTCTTGCCGGCGGCCAGGCGCTCCACCAGGGTGTGGCCCATCAGCAAGGCCAGGGGCAGCAGGCACGGCAGGATATAGGCCGGCAGCTTGCCCTTGCTCAGGCTGAAGAACGCCAGGGGCAGCACCAGCCACAGCAGCAGGAAGCCGCTGCTGTTCAGGCGTCGCTGTTCCCAGGCCTGTTTAAGGCTGGCCGGCAGCAGCAGTACCCAAGGCACCGAGAAGCCCACCAGCAACGGCAGGTAATACCACCAGGGCGAGGCGTGCTGGGCGTCTTCACCGGCAAAGCGCCGGATGTGCTCGTGCCAGAAGAAGAAGCGCCAGTAGTCCGGTTCCTGGGCATGCACCATCAGGGCCCAGGGCAGGCTGATGAGAATCGCCACCAGCACACCGAGGCCGCCATAGATCAGCAGCGAGCGCAGGCGCTTCTGCCAGATGGCGTAGGGCAGGGCCACCAGCACCGGCAGCAGCCAGGCGAGAAAGCCCTTGGTCATGAAACCCATGCCGCAGGCCAGGCCCAGGACCACCCAGGCGATGAGCTGCCCGCGCACGCTGCGGCAATCGAAGGTGAACCACAGCGCCACCAGGCTCAGGTTGACCCAGAAGGTGAACTGCGGATCGAGGTTGGCGTAGCCGGCCTGCAGCGCGACCACGGTAAAGCTCATGTAGAGCAGGGCGCTGGCCAGGCTCTTGCGCGGATCGCTCCACAGCCGGCGGGCCAGCAGATAGGCCAGGACCACGCTCAGGCCGGTGCTCAGGGCCGAGGCCACGCGCACGCCGAACAGGTTGTCGCCAAACAGCGCCTGGCCGATGGCGATCATCCAGTAGCCGGCCACCGGTTTTTCGAAATAGCGGATGCCCATGAAGTGCGGCGACGCCCATTTGCCGCTCAGGAGCATTTCCTGGCTGATCTGCGCGTAGCGGGTTTCATCGGGAATCCACAGGCCATGGGTGGCCATGGGCAACAGGTAGAACAGACCGAAAGCGATCAACAGCAGCGGCAGGGCCCAACGTCTGATCATGCGCTTTGCACTCCCAGCCAGCCTTCGCGGCCTTCCAGCGCGCCACGCACCACCTGGCCTGCGGGCAGGCTGGAAAGGTCCGCGGGGAGCATGTCGCCCAGGGGCTGGAAGTGGATGTCGCGCTGCTTGGCATCGGCCAGCAGCTGGCGGAAATCGTTGGCCATGAGAATCCCTTCTACTTCGGCATGCACGGTGTAGACATTGAGCTTGTCCGGGCTGAACCGGTCGAGGATGTAGTGGTTGAAATCCTTGGCGGCCACCACCGGCCCGACCACTTCGTCGAAGGTCGGCAGGTCCACCGGAATCTGCGGGGCGCCCAGGCTGCCGTCCGCCAGGCGTGGCTGGAACAGGCTCTGGCCGCGGCAATCGCTGTTGTAGCGAAAGCCGAATTGTTGCTTGGCTTCGATGACGCGTTCGTCGGCGCGCCAACCGGCGGACGCCGAGCAGCTCACCGCTTGCCCGAGAATATCGTTGAGGCTGTCGACGCCACGGCGGATCTGTTCGATCAGCTGTGCCTGACTCCAGCGCCCGGTGTTGGCCTGCCAGCCGTGGTGATCCCAGGCGTGCAGGCCGACTTCGTGGCCGGCGGCCAGGGTCTGGCGCATCAAGTGCCCCAGGTCCCGGCCAATGGGTTTACCCGGCCAGGCCGTGCCGGCCAGGAGAATGTCCCAGCCGTACAGGCCCGCGGCATTGGACCGCAGCATTTTCCAGAGGAACTGCGGACGGATCAGGCGCCACAGGTGGCGCCCCATGTTGTCCGGCCCGACGCTGAAGAAGAAGGTGGCCTTGACCCCGGCTTCGTCCAGCGATTCGAGCAGCCGTGGCACCCCCTCCCGGGTGCCGCGGTAGGTATCGACATCAATGCGCAGACCTGCCTGCATCAGCGAGCTTCTTCTTTCGAGCGGTCGGCGATTTCCAGCATGGCTTCACGCAGGAAGAAGTCCAGGGTGTTGCCGATGGTTTCGCTCATCTCCACGGTCGGCTCCCAGTTCAGCAGGCGCTTGGCGTTTTCGATGCTCGGCTTGCGGTGTTCCACGTCCTGGTAGCCAGCGCCGTAGAAGGCCTTGCTTTCAACGTCGCGGAAACCGGCGAACGGCGGGAAGTTGCTACGCAGCGGGTGAGCTTCGAACTGACGCAGCAGTTCTTCGCCCAGCTGACGGATGCTGGCTTCGTTGTCCGGGTTGCCGATGTTGATGATCTGGCCGTTGCAGCAGTCGTTTTCGTTGTCGACGATGCGCGCCAGGGCTTCGATGCCGTCGGCGATGTCAGTGAAGCAGCGCTTCTGCTCGCCACCGTCGAACAGACGGATCGGCGTGCCTTCCACCAGGTTGAGGATCAGCTGGGTGATGGCGCGGGAGCTGCCGATACGGGCCGAGTCCAGACGGTCCAGGCGCGGGCCCATCCAGTTGAACGGACGGAACAGGGTGAAGTTCAGGCCCTTGGCGCCGTAGGCCCAGATCACCCGGTCCAGCAGCTGCTTGGACACCGAGTAGATCCAGCGTTGCTTGTTGATCGGGCCGACGATCAGGTTGGAGCTGTCTTCGTCGAAGTTCTTGTCCTGGCACATGCCATAGACTTCCGAGGTCGACGGGAAGATCACGCGCTTGTTGTACTTGACGCAGTAGCGAACCAGTTTCAGGTTCTCTTCGAAGTCCAGTTCGAACACGCGCAGCGGGTTGCGGGTGTATTCGATCGGGGTGGCGATGGCCACCAGCGGCAGGACCACGTCGCACTTCTTGATGTGATATTCGATCCACTCGGAGTGGATGCTGATATCGCCTTCGACGAAGTGGAAGTTGGGATGGCTGCGCAGGCGCTCGATGGCGTCGGAGCCGATGTCCAGGCCGTAGACGTCGTACTTGTCGTCACGCAGCAGGCGCTCGGACAGGTGGTTACCGATAAAGCCGTTGACGCCGAGGATCAGCACGCGGGTGCGACGTGGCTTGCGGCCAGACTCGGCGCCGCGCAGCAGGGAACCGTCCACCAGGCCCAGTTCGGCAGCCAGTTGCGGGCCACCCAGGTACAGGCCATTGGCGTTGCGCTGGCCGGAGGTGATCACCAGCGAGTCTTCGCCACAGGCGATGCGCAGCGGGTCGACGCTGATGACCCGGCCTGGGGCCTGGCCTTCATTGCCCTTGGCGACTTCGGCGCTCCAGACGATCAGCTTGTGCTCGCCCACGGCGCAGAAGGCGCCCGGATAAGGCTGAGTCACTGCGCGGACCAGGTTGAACAGCTCTTCGGCGGGACGCTTCCACTCGATCTTGCCGTCAGCGGCGGTACGACGGCCGTAGTAGCTGGCCTTGGATTCGTCCTGGGCGGTTTCGGTGAACTTGCCCTGGGCCAGTGCCGGCAGGGTGTCGCGCAGCAGGCTGGCGGCGGCGTCACGCAGTTTGTGGTGCAGGGTCAGGGCGGTGTCGCTGCGCTCGATGGCCACGCGTTCCTGGGCAATGATGGCGCCGGCATCGGCGCGCTTGACCATGCGGTGCAGGGTCACGCCGGTTTCGGTTTCGCCCTTGACCAGTACCCAGTTGGCCGGTGCGCGGCCACGGTAGCGCGGCAGCAGGGAACCGTGCAGGTTGAACGCGCCCTTGCTGGCGGTGGCCAAAAGCGGCTCGCTCAGCATATTGCGGTAATAGAAGGAGAACAGGTAGTCGGGGTTGAGCTTGGCGATGCGCTCGATCCACAGCGGGTGGTTGGCATCTTCCGGGGCGTGCACGGCAATGCCTTTGCGGGCGCAGAGCTGGGCCACGGAGCCGTAGAAGGTGTTTTCCTTGGGATCGTCGGCGTGGGTGAACACGGCGGCGATCTCGTAACCTGCGTTGAGCAGGGCTTCGATGCCAGCACAGCCAATATCGTGGTAGGCGAAGACAACAGCTTTATTGCTCATGGCGAAACCTGATCTGTATGAGTGGAAGTTAAACCGTCGACAGTCACAACCGGGGCCGGGGCCGCGGGCTGGCTGCGCAAGACTTTTTCGATGAAGAAGCGCGGGCGGGCCCGCACGTCGCTGTACATGCGTCCCAGGTATTCACCCAGAAGCCCCATGCCGATGAACTGGCCACCGGTGAACACGAACAGCACCGCGAACAGCACGAAGGTGCCGTCGCCGGCCCAGGTAGCGCCGAAGATCAGGCGCAGGACAATCAGCATCAGGGCGAACAGCGCGCCGACCCCGGCCATGGCGAAACCGATGATGCTCAGCAGCCGCAGCGGGGTGGTGGTCATGCAGGTGATCAAGTCGAACATCAGGTTGATCAGGCGCATCGGGCTGTACTTGGAGTCGCCGTGCTCGCGCTCGGCGTGCTCCACCAGCACCTCGGTGGTGTGCCGGGCGAAGCTGTTTGCCAGGATCGGGATAAAGGTGCTGCGCTCGGTGCAGGCCAGCATCGCGTCGATGATGGTCCGGCGGTAGGCCCGCAGCATGCAGCCGTAGTCGCTCATGGCCACACCGGTGGAGCGCTGCACGGCGAGGTTGATCAGCTTCGACGGCCAGCGGCGGAAGGCCGAATCCTGGCGGTTGTTGCGCACGGTGCCGACCACGTCGTAGCCCAGCTCGGCCTGGGCCACCAGGCGCGGGATTTCTTCCGGCGGGTTCTGCAGGTCGGCGTCGAGGGTGATCACCACATCGCCACGGCATTGCTCGAAGCCGGCCATGATCGCCGCGTGCTGGCCGTAGTTGCGGTTGAGGATCACCGCCACCACCGGGCTGCCTTCGCGTTCGGCGGCTTCTTGCAGGATGTTCGCCGACTGGTCGCGGCTGCCGTCGTCCACCAGGACGATTTCAAACTCGTGCTTGAGTTGGCGGCAGGCCGCTTCGGTGCGACGCAGCAGCTCAGGCAGGCTCTGTTCTTCGTTGTAGACCGGAATCACGATCGACACGAACTGGATTGGGTAAGGTTTCAAAGGCTTCAGTCCAGGAGGTTTTCAATGGCACCGGCAACCCGTTCGACATCGTCGAGGGTCATGTCCGGAAACAGTGGAATCGAGCATAGCCGCGCCGAGTTCCATTCGGTATGGGGCAGGTGCACTTCGGGGAAGCGCTGTCGGTAATAGGTATGCAGGTGAGTCGCGATGAAATGGATGCCGGTGCCGATGTTCTGCTCCTGCAAGCCCTTCATGAAGGCGTCGCGGTCCAGGCCGCAGCGTTCGGCGTCGATGCGCAGGATGAACAGGTGCCAGGCGTGCTGTTGCGGGTACTGGGGCAGGTGCAGGGGTTGCACCGGCAGGCCTTGGAGGCGCTCCAGGTAAGCCTTGGCCAGCACTTCGCGCTTGGCGTTGATCTCGTCCAGGCGCTGCAGTTGCACCAGGGCGATGGCGGCGTTCATGTCCGCCAGGTTGTACTTGAAGCCGGGCTCGATGACCTGGGCCTGGGGCTTGCGCCCGTGGGTCAGGCGGTCGTAGGCGTCGACACCCAGGCCGTGGAACTTGAGCATGCGCACCCGGTCGGCCAGGGCCTGGTCGTCGCTGACGAACATCGCGCCCTCGGCGCAGGTCATGTTCTTGATCGCGTGGAAGGAGAAGATCGCCGTGCCCCGGGCGCCGATGGCGCGTCCGCGGTAGGTGGTGCCGGCGGCGTGGGCGGCGTCTTCGATCACCGGGATACCGTGCTTGTCCGCCAGGGCATACAGCGGATCCAGGTCGAAGGCGGCGCCGGCGTAATGCACCGGAATGATCGCCTTGGTCCGTGGGGTGATGGCCGCTTCAATGGTCGCCGCGTCGCTCATCAGGGTGTCGGGATCGACATCGACGAACACCGGGGTCGCCCCCAGCAGGCAGATCATGTTGGCGGTGGAAACCCAGGTCTGGGACGGGGTGATCACCTCGTCGCCAGGACCGATGCCCAGGGCCAGCAGGGTGATGTGCATGGCGCCGGTGGCCGAGGACAGGGCCACAGCATGGCGGGCGCCGACGCGTTCGGCGAACTGTTGTTCCAGTTCCTGGTTTTTCGGGCCGGTGGTGATCCAGCCGGAGCGCAGAACCTGCTCCACTGCAGCTATCTCTTCGTCGCCAATACTCGGACGCGAGAAGGGAAGGAAAGCCTGGTTCATGGTTACCTCGGGTTTAGCTGATGCCGGAAATACGGGGTCTTGCGAGTGAACGGACGGTTCATGGAAAGCGGGGGAGGTCATGCGGTCATTAAGGCACATCCAGTCATTGAGCCAGCGGGGCATTCCATGCAGCACATGAGTAAAGACTATGTTTGTGAAAAGTAAATGCGGATCAAGGTGTTATCTTTGCAACCTGAGAAAAAACTGCACTCGGAGGGCGAGCCGTCGGGGGCTGAGATTAAGCGGAAAAATGTGAAACGAATATGAAAAATAAGGTAAAAGTCCGTTTTTCTGCGAGCCAGACAGCCAGCGTTCAGTTTTTTTGCCAGCCTGTGGATCAACTGAGTGCGGGCCATTGTTTTAGCCGGTTTTCGGCGGATGTTGAAGAGGGCGACCAGAGACTTTTTTTTCCAGGTCCTGGGTGCTACCCGGTGCAACCCGCTGCTTGGGGGCGATCCTGATGCCGTCCGTCCCTGGCCCGCGCAGCGCCAACCCCCTCAGTCTGTACCTGACGCGCCTGGCCCCCTCCAGCCAAACCACCCTGCGCTACGTGTTGCAGGACGCCGCCGACCGCCTGGGCTATGAAGACCTCAACCTGGAGGACATTCCCTGGCACCAGTTGCAGCCCGAGCACGTCACGGCCCTGGTGGCGACCCTGCGCCGCGACGGCTATGCACCCAGCACCTCCTCGCTGTATGTCAATGCTCTGCGCGGAGTGCTGAACGAAGCCTGGCGCGCCAGCCTGATCAGCCAGGACCACCTGCTGAAGATGCGCTCGGTCAAGGCCATGGGCGGCACGCGCCTGTCCCGCGGGCGCAACCTCAGGCGCGGGCTGATCCAGGAGCTGATGGCCGTGTGTGCCGCGGACCCGCGTCCCCAGGGCGTGCGCGACGCGGCGATCATTGCCGTGCTCTACGGCTCGGGCATGCGCAAATCCGAATCGGTGAACCTGGACCTGGCCCAGGTGGACTTCGCCCAGCGCAGCCTGCAGGTGCTGGCCAAGGGCAACAAACAGCTGATCAAGTACGCCCCGGCCTGGGCCTTCGACAAGCTCCAGGCCTGGCTGGACCTGCGTCGCGCCGACTTGCCGGCGGGCCTTGAGGACGACCCTTTCCTGTTCAACCGGATCCGTCGCGGCGGGCATATCACCCGCGAGCGCATCACCAAGCACGCCATCTACTACATCGCCCGGCAGCGCGGCGCCCAGGTCGGCGTGCGCATCATGCCCCACGATTTCCGCCGCTCATTCATCACCCGGGTGATCGAGGAACACGACCTGTCGATTGCCCAGAAACTGGCGCACCACACCAATATCCAGACCACCGCCAGCTATGACATGCGCGACGACAATGAACGGCGCCGGGCCATCGATCGCTTCGACCTGTGAGCCGCCCCCGGTCACGGCAGCGCCGGCAGTCGCCCGTTCAGCTCCCGGGTAGCACGTGGGCCTGGCCCGAAATGCTGATCCAGACCCGGCTGCCGGGCGCCGGGGCCTGCAGGCCGGCGGCCGGTACCGGTAGCAGCTGCTGGCGGCCATCGACGGTGGTAATGGCGACGCTCAAGGTGCAGTGGTTGCCGGCAAAATCCCAGTCCTTGACCACCCCGGAGCAGCCGGGGGCCGCGCCGCTTTGCACGATGCCGGTCGACCATTGCAGTTGCTCGGGGCGCAGCATGATCTGCGCCGCTCCCTGGCGCCCGGGGTCGGCAATCGGCAGCGGCCCCAGGTCGCAGTGGGCCAGGCCCTGTTCCAGGCGGGCCGGCAGCACCAGCGCATCGCCGAGAAACAGCGCGGTCTGGGCATCTCGGGGATGCCGGTACAGCTCCAGCGGGGTGCCGCTCTGCACCAGGCGTCCCTGGCGCATCACCGCCAGCTGGTCGGCAAAGGACAGGGCTTCGGCCTGGTCGTGGGTGACCAGAATGGTGGTGATCCCGGCGTCCGCCAGCAGGCGGGCCACGGCCTTGCGCATCGAGGCCCGCAGGCCGGTGTCGAGGGCCGAGAAGGGCTCGTCCAGCAGCATCAGCCGCGGACGCTGAGCCAGGGCGCGGGCCAGGGCCACCCGTTGCTGCTGGCCGCCGGACAGTTCATGGGGCCAGCGCGTGCCCATGGCGCGATCGAGGGCCACCATGTCGAGCAATTCATCGATGCGCGTCTGTTTGGCCGCCATCTTGCCCGGCAGGCCAAAGCCGATATTGGCCGCCACGTTCATGTGCGGGAACAAGGCGCCGTCCTGGGGCACGTAGCCGATCAGGCGCTGATGGGCCGGCAGAGCGCCTTGCTCATCCGCCAGGACCTGGCCATTGAGGCTGATACGGCCCCGGTCGGGAAATTCGAAACCGGCGATCATCCGCAGCAAGGTGGTCTTGCCCGAGCCGGAGGGCCCGACAATCACCGTGCGGCTGCCGGCGGGCAGGTTCAGGCTGACGTCGTGCACCGCGCTCAGCGTGCCGTAGGACTTGTGCAGTTGCTGGAGTTCAAGGCTGTTCATCGGCCCGCCGTGCGTCTGGATTGATGGTAGAGAAGGCCGGTCAACGGCAGTGAGATCAGGATCATGAGCAAGGCATAGGGCGCGGCTGCGGCGTAGTCGATTTCGCTGGTCCGGGCCCAGAACGCGCTGGCCAGGGTCCGGGTGCCATTGGGGGCCAGCAGCAGGGTGGCGGTCAGCTCATTGCTGATGGCCAGGAACACCAGGGCCGCCCCGGCCGCCGCCCCAGGGGCCACCAGGCGCAGGGTGACCCGCCACAGCGCCTGGAACGGCGTGCGCCCCAGGCTGCGAGCGATGTTTTCCAGCTCCACCGGTGCCTGGGCGATACCGGCCCGCAAGCTGACCAGGGCCCGGGGCAGGAACATCAGCCCATAGGCCAGGAGCACCGTGAGGCTGGTCTGGTAGATCGGCCGGGCGTACCTCACCGTGACGGTCACCAGGGCCAGGGCGACGACGATTCCCGGCAGCGAACTGGCGATGTAATTGGCGCTTTCCAGCAGCCGCAGCAGGCGCCCCGGCGCACGGATCGACAACCAGGCCAGGGGAAACGCCGCGCAGGTGGTGAGCAGGGCGCCGAGACAGGCCAACTCCAGGGTCTGCCCCAGGCTGGGCAGCAGTTCCGGGACTTGCCAGGCTTCGCTGCCGCCGGCCAGCAACCAGTTACCCAGGGTCAGCAGCGGCACGCCCAGGGCCAGCGCGCTGCTCAACCCCACCAGCAACAGGCCGGCGCAGCGCCCGGTGCCGGAGAGTACCTGCAGCGGCTGGGCACGCGGACTGCCCGAGCCGACCCGGGCGTAGCGCGCCTGCCCCCGGCAGGCCGACTCGGCACTGAGCAGCAGCAGGCAGCACACCACCAGGACCCCCGCCAGCATGTTCGCCGCCGGGCCGTTGTAGGTGGACTGGAACTGGTCGTAGATGGCGGTGGTGAAGGTGTCGAAGCGAATCATCGCGTACAGGCCGTACTCCGCCAGCAGGTGCAGGCCCACCAGCAACGCGCCACCGGCGATGGCCAGGCGCAATTGCGGCAGCACCACGCGCAAGAACTGCGCCCGGGGCCTGAGCCCGAGGGATTGGGCAACGTCTTCGAGGGCCGGGTCGAGGCGGCGCAGGGTGGCGGCCACCGGCAGATAGACGAAGGGGCAATAGGCGATCACCGACACCAGCACCGCCGCGGGCAAGCCGTGCAGGGCCGGCAGCAGGCTGACCCAGGCATAACTGTGGACGAACGCCGGCACCGCCATGGGCGCCACCGCCAACAGCGACCAGGCCCGCCGTCCCGGCAGATCGCTGCGCTCGGTGAGCCAGGCCAGGGCCACCCCCAGCAGCACGCACAGCGGCAGGGTCAGGAGCAGCAACAGCAGGGTGTTGAACAACAACTCCGCGACCCGTGGCCGCAATACCAGCTCGGCGATGCCGGCCCACCCGGTCTGGATCGAGACAGCGACGACAAACCCCAGGGGCACCAGGGCCAGCAACGACACCAGCAGCGCAGCCCCCAGCAGCCAGGGGGTGCTGGTGCGGGCGCGGCGACGCTGCCGCAGCCGCAGCGCGGGAAGGCGGGCGGCGACGTCGATGCCTTCGGCCTGTGATAGAGGCTCGGCCATGGATTACAGCAGACCGGCCTGGGTCATCAGGTCCACCGCCTTTTTACTGTTGAGTCTGGCGGCATCGACCTGAGGCGCGTCCAGCTCGGCCAGCGGCACCAGGGCCGGGTTGGAGGCCGCGCCCTTGCCCACGGCGTACTCGAACGAGTTGCCGGTTCTGAGCACCGCCTGGCCGTGTTCGCCGGTGATCCACTTGAGGAACGCCTGGGCCTGCTGCGGGTGCTTGCTGGAGGCCAGCACGGCGCCGCCGGAAAGGCTGACGAAGGCCCCCGGATCCTGGTGCTTGAAGTAGTGCAGGGCGGTGTTCTTGCTGTTCTCGCCGGTCTTGGACTGGTCGACGAAGCTGTAATAGTGATAGATCACGCCGCTGTCGACCTGACCGGCGTTGACCGCCTTGAGCACCGCGCTGTTGCCGCGATAGACGCTGGCATTGGCTTTCATGCCCTTGAGCCATTCCAGGGTCGCGGCTTCGCCCTTGAGCTCCAGTACCGCGCTGACAATGGCCTGGAAGTCGGCGCCGGCAGGAGACGCGGCCCAGCGGCCTTTCCAGGCGGGTGCCGCCAGATCCAGCAGGGATTTGGGCAAGTCGCCCGGGCTGAGCTTGGCCGGGTTGTAGACGAACACCGTGGAGCGCGCCGCAATCCCCACCCAGTTGCCATGGACCGGCCGATAGGCGGCAGCCACCTGTTCCAGGGTGCTGGGGGCCACTTTGGCAAGCAGCCCGGCGTTGTCCACCAAGGCCATGGCCGGGGAGTTTTCGGTGAGGAAGACATCCGCCGCCGAGGCATTGCCTTCCTGCACCAGCTGGTTGCCCATTTCGCTGTCATCGCCGTTGCGCAGGGTGACCTTGATCCCGGTTTCCCGAGTGAAGCCGTCCACCCAGGCCTTGGTCAGGCCCTCGTGCTGGGCGTTGTAGACCAGGATGCCGTCGGCGTCGGCGGCGCAGACCTGCCCGGTGGCCAGCAAGGCGGCGCTCAGCAGGGCGGTTTTGAACAGCGAAGAGGGCGTGAGGGTCATGCTCGGGGCAGCTCCTGGGAGGTTGTTTGGGTGTGGCGGCGAACCGGCTGGTTCGAGGCGCCAGAGAAGGCATCGCGAATCGGCAGAACAATAGGAATCATTTGCATATGAAGCCGTCGGCAATGTAGAGCGGCAAATCAGAAAAAAACGTCAAATTTTCGGTGAATTCCCGTGATGACGGCATTTGTCCGCGGCCTGCGAGCGGCCGCCTCCGTCCAGTGTGTGACGAGGCCCACAGACCTGTGCCAAACGCCGCGAGAAGTCCCGGGCAAGTGCCCGGGATTGATTTACAATCGGCGCCGCGACACCTGCAGGAAATGGAATTGACCGGTCAAACGAGGGAAGCAATCTTGAGCGCCAAACTGTGCAACAACATCAATGCCGTCACCTTTGTCAGTAAATACAAGGCGGCCTGCCAGCCGATCGCCGACCAACTCGACCTGCCGGTTGAGAACATCCTTGGCCTGGCGGCCCAGGAGAGCCAGTACGGAGCGGGGCGGATCGCCCGGGAACTGAACAACTATTTCTCCATGCATGCGCCGGCGCCCCTGCAGATCAGCGCCGAATCGGCCCAGGGCAGCGCCAGCGTCAAGGTGGCGAAGTTCGACTCCTTCCAGAAATCCGCCCAGTCCTTTGCCTTGCGCTATGGCGCCTCGGTGCGCGGCAAGCGCGAGCCCATGGAGTTCGCCCAGGCCCTGGTGCGCAGCGGCTACAACAGTGGCGACGCCGCCACCGGCGGGCGCAACGGTTTTGCCGACTACCTGGCAAAGATCATCCTCTCGGTCAGGGGGCGTCTGGCGTGCTGAGCAACGATCGCCGTTCCTGGCTGCTGGGCCTGACCCTGGCCTGCACCACCCTGGTCGCCTGTGCCGGCGACGCCCTGTCGCCGACTCAGGTCAAGGCCACCGGCCTGACCCGCGAACAGGCCCAGGCCGTGTTGCGGGTGGCCCTCAAGCACCAGGACTATCAACTGGACAAGCCCGGAGTGTTCGTCGACGGCGATCTGCAGGATGAGCACGGCCAGCCGCCCCATCCGGGCTACTTCGACTTCAGCCTCGGCTACAACGACCCCAAGGCCGGCGCCACCGAGTACTGGGGGCTGTTCTCGGTGAGCATCGCCACCGGCGATGTCTGGGAAACCAACCTGTGCAAGCGTCTGGATGGCGCTCAATTGCAAGCCCTGCAAAGGCAGATCATGGCGCGCACCGGCAAGTCCCTGAAGGACGAGCAAGCGCAGCGTCAGGGGCTGGGCTGCGACGAAGGGCAATAGCGAGGCAGCGGCCGCCCCGAGGCTGCACCATGCCCCGGGGCGTCGCACGCGCTATCCGGGCAGTTGCAGCAGGGCTGCATACGCCGCGGTGCCGATGGCCGCGGTAGTGATCAGGCCCAGGCTGCCGCCCAGGGCGATGACCCCGACGATCAGCAGTGAGCCGGCCGCCGCCCAAGGCTCGCGGCCGATTTCGCTGTAGGCGATGTACACCGCGAAATTGATGAAAACCGCCACGGGCAGTTCCTCTTGCAGGCAGCGTTGCAGGCCCGGCCGCAGGCGCAGGGTGACGAAGGCCGGAATGATGCGCACCAGGCAACTGGTGGCGAACAACGCGGCAATGGTGAGCCAGCTGGCCTGGCTCATGCTCGGGCCCAGCTCAGCAGGACGCTGGTGGCCAGTACGCTGGGGATCCAGAAGTACAGGCTGCCCAGCAGCCGGATCAGCGCCAGGCTCAGGGTCACGCACAGCGCCAGGCGCACCAGGATCGCCAGGCGCCGCCCGGGGAGCAACGCCAGGCGCCGGCGCAGCTGGCTCAGCGCCAGGTACATCAACACCACACTGGCGGGGTAGCCGAGATTGAGCTCGGAGCCGAGCCAGTGCGCGGGCAACGCGCGCCCCAAGCAGGCCCCGAGCACCCCGGACAGGACCCAGGTGAGAAAAATCGTTGCCCGGATCATCAGCACCGCGGCCGGGCTGTCCCCCTGGGCCTCGGTGGCGTAGGCCTCGTCCCCCAACAGATGGGCCGCCACGGCCTTGGGCAGCCAGCGGCGCGGCAGTCGCGCCGCAGAGGCGAAGGCCATCGGCAGGTAGCGGCTGTTGAGCGAGGCGCTTACCAGCAACAGGGTGAAGAACCCGGCGCCCGATTGGGCCAGGGGCAGGGCGGCAAACTGGCCGCTGCCGGTGAACCCCAGCAGGCCCACCAAGGCCACCTCCAGCAACGACCAGTCGGCGCGGGCCGCCAGCACGCCAAACAGCATGCTGACCGGAACAATGGCCAGGGCCGTCGGCGCGACCCGGCGCCAGAGCGCCGGGCGGCCGGTAAGAAACTCTGACTGTGGTAACTGCTGCATGAAGGTCTTGCCCTCCCGAATTGACGCCATGCCGGGCACGTCGATGTGCCGGCCGTCAGGCTTCGAGAGTCTGGGGAAGGGCTGGAGCAACGTCTTGAACGATTGTGCGACTTTGCCGGGCCAATCCCTGGGCCCGGTGTCTGTCAGTAGCGGTAGCCGACGTTGACCATCACCGCCGCGGTGCCCAGCACCACCAGCTCGGTGCCTACCGGGCCGTAATGCAGGCCGACTGCCGGGATCAGCACCGGCGCCACGCCGAAGTGGTTCAGCGGGATCTTGTCCTTGTAGTCGCCCTTGTAGCCCTGGATCAGGCCGCCGCTGAGCTTGGCGTAGACCGGCCAGTCGGCGCTCTCCCAGGCCTTGCCGACATAGGCGTAGTAGGAGCGCTGGGAAAAGGAGTTGCGAAAGGTGCTCAGGCCCCAGAGTTTTCCGCTGGCGTAGTTGCGCTCCAGGCCGATCAGGTCCTGGTGGTTGTTGTGGTCCGGATCGTTGCTCCAGTGGTTGGTGTAGACGCTGGTCTGCAGGTACCAGAAATCCCCTTGCTGATCGGCCTGCGCGCTCTGGGCGGCGACCAGCAGGGCAGCGCTGGCCATGGCCCGCCGCAGCGCAAGGGAGAGGCCGGTGGCCCGGGTTTGAAACAGTGTTTTCATTGCGATTCCCTGCCATCGCGGCAGTTGTGCCCCCTCGGAAATCAAGGGGGCAGAGGGCGCTGACGCTAACATCCGCCTATTCAGCGGATCAATGACGGAACTGTTGCTTGATCTATATCTGACTCGATGCGCCGGATCAGGTAGGGGTAGAACGGGTTGGCGGTCAGACGCATCAACTCGTCCATGGGCACCACCAGCACCCCGCGTTCGCCGCGGGCCGCGAGGCTGCCCAGGTGCAGGCCGAAGTCTTCGTCGGGGTCCGGTTGGCTGCCGTACAGGCTGTCGCTGACCGGGAACGGCAGGGCCACGTGAGACAGGGAAAACACCCCCGGCGGGAAGGCCAGGTCCAGGGGCCGGCGCTGGCTGTCCAGGCTCAGGGCCGCGGTGCTGAGTTCTTCCAGGTGATGCGACGGGCTGTCGGCGTTGCTCAGGCCCCGGGTGCTGTAGTTGCGCGGCGGCGCCGGCAGCAGGCTGGCCAGGGAGGTGAGGCTGGACGGGTCCAGCAGGCCGTCAAAGTCGCTGGTGCGGTTCAGATCGAAGATCACCAGCTCGCTGCCATTGGCCGGCAGGCGGCGGAACAGGCCCGTGACCACCGCCTGAGTGCTGACCGTGGCGTCGGTCAGGGACTGAAAGCCGAGGATCGGCGGCAGTTGCAGCAGCCGCGGATCCGCCGCCAGGGCCTGCAGCTGGCCTTGCAGGGCCTCGGTCAGGCGCCACGACTGGCGCGCGCCATTGACCGGAAACGAGTTGTACTTGAACGGGTTGTATTCCGGGCGCAGGTTCAGCCAGGCGGCCTTGCTGAAGGCCGGAACCACCGCGGGCCAGGCCGCCAGCCCGGCAAAGCGCGCCGACGGCGCCACGCCGATCATCGGTGAAATCAGCACCAGGCGCTGGGCCTGTGGCAGTTGCGGATCGCTGAGGGCGTCCAGAGCGTACTTGACCGCCAGGGCGCCACCGTTGGAGTAGCCGACAATGTGCAGGGGCGCGGGCGCCGGCACTTCGGCCCGCGCCGTGCGCAGGGCCAGGCGGGTCGCCGCCAGCCAGTCCTGCCACTGCACCTCGGTCAGGCCCGCGGGCACCGTGCCGTGACCGGGCAGGCGCAGGCCAATGGCCAGGTAGCCGTGGGCCACATAGCGCCGGGCAATGTGCCGCAGGCTGTAGGGCGAGTCGGTCAGGCCGTGCAGCAACACCACCACGCCCCGGGGCGAGCCCTGGGGGCGCAGCAGGTAGGAGCGGTTCCAGTCGGTGGCAAAGTGCGGCGGGTAGACCCGGCTGTCCTTGCGGTAACGGTTGAAGGGCGGCACCTGGGACGGGTCCAGGGTGTCGCTGACCTCGCGCTCGACTTCGCCGAACACCCGCTCCTCGGCCTGCAGCCAGCTTGCCCAGTCGGCCCGATCGATCTGCTCGATGCTCAATTCATGGGGCGCCCGCAGGTGCCAGGGTTGCAGCGCCGGGCCCCGTTCGCTGTCGTAGACCCGCCACCCCAGCAGGGTCAGGCCGGCCACACAAAGGAGCAGTGCGCCGCGCTTGTACAGGCGCGCCAGGGCGGGGGCGATCATGAGCCGCTACTCGGCCGCGCGCAGCGGTTGTGGTACGGGGCAAGGGAGGACTTGAAAGACATGCTGGACCATTGAACCAAGGGCAAGTGAGGGTCGCCGCGGCGACCGGGCAAGCATAACAGGGGCATGGCTTGACGGCCGAGGATGCCGACATCTTCGCCTGGCGCGCTGCACTTGTGCTGTAATCCGCGGCCACCAAACAGCACAAGGAAGCCTGTGGATGCACGAATCCGCCCGTCACATCGTCGATCTGTACCGGCGTCATGCCCAGGCTTGGGACCGGGCGCGCCGGGCCAACACCCAGGCATTTCACAGTGAACAAGCCTGGTTCGAACGCTTTCGCCAGGTCATGGGGGCTGGTCGGCAGGTACTGGACCTGGGGTGTGGAGGTGGCGAGCCGGTGGCGCGCTATCTGGTGGAACGTGGTTACGCGGTCACGGGCGTCGACAGCAGCGCCGCCTTGCTGGATCAGTGTCGCCAGCGCTTTCCCGAGCAGCAGTGGCTCCACGCCGACATGCGCGGGCTGGCCCTGGAACAGGATTTCGACGGCATCCTGGCGTGGAACAGCCTGTTCCACCTGTGCCCGGAGGATCAGCGCGCGATGTTCGCGGTGTTCGAGCGCCATGCGGCCCCGGGCTGTGCCCTGCTGTTCACCAGTGGGCCGGCGGCGGGGGAAGCCATTGGTCAGTTCCAGGGCGAGGCGCTGTACCACGCCAGCCTCGATCCCGGGGAGTACTGCACCTTGCTCGACACCCATGGGTTCGAGGTGGTGCAGCACGTCAGCGAAGATCCGCAGTGCTGCGGCTTCACCGTATGGCTGGCGCGGGCGCTGGATTACTCATAAAAAAACCGGCCCATTGGGGCCGGTTTTCATGCAGCGGGTTTTAGTGCTGCATCATGCTGTGGTCCGGCGCATCCAGTGCCCGGGCCTCGGCTTGAACCTTGATCGACTCCTTCTCGCCCTTGGCGTTTTCCACGATCAGGGTCAGCGGCACCTTGTCACCCACCTTGATCTGGCCGGTCAGCTCCATGAGCATCACGTGGTAGCCGTGGGTGTCCAGGCTGACCTTCTTCCCGGCCGGCAGGGCGATGGCGTCCACTTGCTGCATGCTCATCACGTCGTTGTGCATGCTCGACTGGTGGATCTGCACGTTCTTGGCCACCGGCGACTGCACGTCGACCAGCTTGCTGTCGCTGCTGGCGGTGAGGTCCATGAAGGCGCCGCTGGCGTGCTGGCCAGGGACGGTGGCGCGGACCCAGGCGTTGTCGACCTGGGTCGCGGCGCCGGCGGTGCCGGCCAGGCCCAGCAGAGAGATCAGCAGCAGGGCGGATTTAAGGCGCGACGGGCGCTGGTGGGCATTCATTAACAAACCTCCATGACGGTGAGCAGGTCTTCCGCGCACTCTTGGGCGTTGAGAGACTGGGACAGCCCCAGGCGCAAGGTGCCCCGGGAGTCGTAGACGAAACTGGTGGCGGTATGGGACAGGGTGTAGGTCGAGCCGCTGGGGATCTTTTCGTAGAACACGCCGAATTCCTTGGCGGTGGCCGCGGTTTCTTCCAGGCTGCCGTACAGCGCCTCGAAGCTCGGGTCGAAGGCCTTGACGTAGGCGTCCAGCACCTCGGGCGTGTCGCGCTCCGGGTCCAGGGTGATGAACACCACTTTCAGGCGCTCACCGTCGCGGCCCATGAGCTTCTTGGCCTGGGCGGCGCGGGCCAGGGTGGTGGGGCAGACGGCCGGGCACTGGGTGAAACCGAAGAAGATCATCGGCATCAGCCCGCGGTAACTGGACAGCGACTTGGTTTCGCCCTGGGAATCGGTGAGTTTGAAGGTGCGGCCGAGAATCTGATTGCTCAGGTCCTTGCCGTATTTGAAGGACAGTCGGGGACTGTTGTCGCAACCGGCAAGCAGGCCCAGGCCGAGCACCCCGGCGCTGGTGAGCAGGGTGCGGCGAGTCAGCAGAACACTCATGAAATAACGCCCTTTGAACAGCCAGACAGGCAAAAACCCGCGCATGGTAACAAACAGACGAAAGCGGCGGCGGGCTAATTAGACCAATGCCTGCGGCCATCGGTCGCAGCCTGGGTTGTGGATTGAGCCGGACTCACGGCCAAGTGTCGAACGCTGCCCGAAAGCGGGTCCTGCAAGGCGTTGGGCGGTGAGCGCCGTCAGTCTTCCAGCGCCGCGACCTGCACCAGCGCCCGCACGGCGGCGCGGGTGGCCAGGGTCAGGGGCTTGGGCAACCGGTCCAGCTCGAACCAGGCGATGTCGCTGTGCTTGTGCGGCTCGTTGTTACGCGGCGCCATGGCCGGGGCGGAGGCCAGGTACACCGGGCAAACCCAATGTTCCTGCCGTTCGGCGTCGATCTGGTCCGCCACGCACAACAGGCTGACGCCTTGCAGGGTCAGTCCGAGCGCTTCGAGGATTTCACGGCGCACGGCCTGCTCCACCGGTTCCAGCCAATCGACCTCGCCTGCGGGCAATCCCCAGCAACCGGTCTCGGGGTCGCGCAGGCGCTTGACCAGCAGTAACTGGCCGTCGCGGACGATAGCGGCGGCGCATCCCAGGCGAGGCTGTTGTGGCATGGCTGTGCTCCTGTGCGTTGGGGAGAGGGGCAAGGCCCGTGGTCCTGCCCGGCAGCTGATGTGCGCTTGGCACACTATCGACCGTCAAGGATGACAACCGCGTGTTGCTTTGTTGTTTATTTGTAACTTTCATCGTGCAGGACGGCCGTCGATTCAATGCCCGGCTCAGCGGCGCAACAGGGTGGCCGCGATCACGGCCAGTGCCATGAGGATCAGGATCACCCCGGTGATTCGTTCCAGCCAGGGCAGGGCGCGGGAGAAGCGCTGCCGCACCCGGCCATTGCCAATGGCCAGCGCCACCAACACATCCCACAGCAGCACCACGCTGAACATCCATACGCCATAGACCAGCTTCCAGGCGGTGCTGGTCTGGGCGCCCACCAGGGAGGCCAGGCTGACATAGAACAGGGCGTTCTTCGGGTTGAGCAGGCCCGAAAGCAGACCCGCGCCCAGGCCGCGCCACCAGGTGGCCCGGTGCAGCGCCCGGCGGTCGCCCTGGGCAGCCACCGCAGCCAGGGAACTGCTGCCAGCGTGACGGATGAACAGCCAGCCCAGGTAAAGCAGGTAGCCACAACCGGCCAGTTGGATCAGCAGGAACAGCCAGCTGTCGGGACGCAATACCGAAACCCCGCCAAAGGCCAGGACAATGAACAGCCCGTTGGCCAGGGCGATGCCCAGGCAGGCGCCGGTGGCCGCTTGCCAGCCGCTGGCCATGGACAGGCGCGCCACCAGGAAGAAGTCCGGTCCAGGGGAGAGCAGGGCGAGAAAATGCGCGGCGGCGATCAGCAGGAACTGTTGAATCATGAAGGCAGACTTCCAGAGACGAGGAGGGGCTGGAAGTCTGCAGGGCGTCGGCACTGGGGTATTGAAGAAAATTGCGCGGCCTTCAGCGCTTGTACAAACCCGGGGTGACCCCGACATGGGCCTTGAACACCCGCTGGAAGTGCGCCTGATCGGCAAAGCCCAAGCGCTGGGCCAGGGCCGCCGGGGCCTCGCCGGCCTGCAGCGAGGTGCGGGCCTGGATGATGCGCTGGTTCAATTGGTAGGCGTGGGGCGTCATCCCGGTGGCGGCGCGAAAGGCCCGGATCAGTTGGTAGCGGCTGAGGCCCGCCAGCGTTGCCAGGCGCTGCAGCGGGTGAGCCTGTTGCGCCTCCTGTTGCAGGAATTGCATGACCCGCCGGACCCCGGCGCCGGCCAGGCCCGGATCGGCGGCCTGGGCAATCACCGGTTGCCCCTGGAGTGGAAAATCGCCAATGAACTCGATCAGCGCCGCTTCCTTGTCTTGCCAACTGGCGCTGGAGAACAGCAGGTCGTTGAGGCGGCAGAAGCCCTGGTACAGATCCCTGTCTTGACTCAACAGCACCTGGCCAGGCGCCAATGCCGCCTGCTGCTGCGCTTCCAGGCGCACGCCTTCGACCCAGCGCGGCTCCAGGTGCAGCATCTGGTAGCTCCAGGCCGTGTCCGGCTGGGGATTGCAGGCATGGGCGCAATGGGCCGGGACGAACACCACGCTGCCGGCCTGGATCAGGGTGGGCCCCTCGGCGCCGCCACTGAACAGGCTGACGCCACGGTCCACGGCGCCGATGGACACTGTCGGGTGGCTGTGGGCCCTGTAGTTGGCGCGGCTGTCACAGGCTCGGCGGCTTTCTACGTAAGGCAGGTTCGGGTCGCGCCAGAATTGCGCTGAAGGCGTCATGCTGCAGGTCTGCGGTAAGGGGACGGAGGCGCAGGCTAACAGGGAGGATTGCAAGGGTGCCAGTTTGAGCTGAGCGCGGATGCCGCACGGGAGCGCTCGCCAGGGCTGCCTATACTGCACTCGGGTTTTGCTCAACCGCGCCACGACCTGCATCAGGAGCTGCCATGAACTTCAAGGAAATCGCCTACGAGCAGCACGGACCCGTAGTGGTCATCCGCTTCAATCGCCCCGAGCAGCGCAACTGCATCGGCCCTGTGACCCACCTTGAATTGATCGACGCCTGGACGCGTTTTCGCGACGACGACACGGCCCTGGTAGCGATCATTACCGGCACCGGCGATCGGGCCTTTTGTGCCGGCGGCGACCTCAAGGCCGCCGCGCAACTGGTGCCGTCGAGCGCCGAGGAAATGGCCGCCCATGATCGTGGCGAACGCCCCGGAATCATCGGCCCCAGCCGTTGGGTCGACGTCTATAAACCGGTGATCGCCGCGGTCAATGGCGTGGCCTATGCCGGTGGCCTGGAGTGGGCCTGTTTTGCCGATATGCGCATTGCCGAAGAGCATGCCTCGTTCGGCGTCACCTGCCGCCGCTGGAACATCGGCCTGGCGGACGGCGGCACCCAGCGCTTGCCGCGGATTGTCGGCATGGGCCGGGCCATGGAACTGATTCTGACCGGCAAGGTGATCGATGCCCAAGAGGCCTACCGCATCGGCCTGGTCAACGAAATAGTGCCCAGCGGGCGCTCCCTCAAGCGCGCGCTGGAGCTGGCCCAGGTGCTGGCCGGTCTGCCGCAACCGGCGATGCGCTCGGACAAGGAGGCGGCCATCCGCGGTTACGGATTGCCCTTGGCCGAAGGCTTGAAGATAGAAGCCCAGTGCTTCAATCGCTCGATCCACGCCCCTGAAACCCAGGAAGGACTGCGCCGCTTCATCGAGCGCGATCACCCTGATCGTGGGGGCCGACCCACGACGGGCATGGTCAAGCACTGAGTCCAGCCCCGGGACTCAGGCCGGGCCGCGCAATGGCTGGCAGGCTTCCGCCAGGGCGGCGCGCAACGCCTGGCACAGACGCTGGGGGTCGCCGCCCTGGCGAAACCCCTCGACCTGGCGCTGCAGCTCGGCGAAACACCGGCCCTCGGCGCTGCGTGCCAGGCTCAGGCGCGGATCGGGCTGGACGTAGCGCGGATCGTCCGGCGTCAGGTACAGGCCGTTGAGGCTCTGGTAATCGGCGTCGATCCAGGCGTACAGGTGATGTTCGAAACGCTCGGCAAACCGATAGCGGCCAAAGTCCATCACCTGCAATTGCAACGGCGCCACGCCGGGCACCCCGGCCAGTTGCACATTGACCCCGTCGATCAGCAACGGCGCCCCCCGGTTGGCGCTCAACAGGCGTTGCAGCGTCGCCGCCACCTGAGCACTGATCGCCACCCTCTGCTCATCGCGCCTGACCTGCAGTTCGCCGTTCTCCCGGCACAGGTGAAAGCGCACCGCGCCGCAGCTGCTGGCGGTCAAGCCATAGCGCCGCAGCAGAAGCTCGGCCTGCATCAGGGCTCCGGCTAGCTCGGGGCCCTGCCAGTAGCGTTGCCACTGGCAGCGCGGGCGGGTGCAGGCCCGGCGCAACAGCAGCACCGCCGGTTCCGCGGCTCGCCCGTCATGCCATAACGCATCGAAGCCCAGGTCGATCAGGGCATAGGCCGGCAATGGCGTGATCGCCGCGCCGGCGTGGCTCATGGCGGCGAACACCAGGTGTTCCATCAGCACTTCGTGCACCGCCTCGGCCAGGGTCAGCAAGCCGTTGGAATGGGGCAACTGCGGGGCTTCGTCCGGCGGCACGCCAATGCCCTTGATGTCGAACAGCACCTGCTCGCTGGCCGGCGCGCACAGCACCGCGGCGCGCCCATAACGCGGCGGACGCCAGCCCGTTACCCGGCGGTCGTCCAGGGTAATCGGGGTGTTGATGCCCTGGGCCGCCGCCTGGCTGGTGGATATATAAGCGGCGTGCTCCAGCAGCCAGCGGTCGATGGCCGCCTGCCGGGTCTGCTCCGACGTCTGCCCCCAAGGGGCGTCGAAGTCGGCGCAGAGCGCCGGGTAGTTGGCGAACAGCACCCGCGCACCGGCCACTCCGAGCAACTGTTCGCTGCTCAGGGTCTGCCCGCTCTGGGCGTAGTCGGCCAGTCGTTGCACCCGTGGGCCTGCGGCGAAAGGCTGGTTCAGATCGTGCTGGGGTTGCCCGGCGGCGGGACTGTTCATCGAGTGTCTCCGGCCCAGGCATCCAGGTGCCCGGGGTGGTCGAGGGCGGCGATCGGGTCCAGCAGGACCCAGTTGCGGCGCAGTTCCAGGCTGGCTTGCGGCCCCTGGGCCACCTCGCCACGGCCGCGCAGCATGGGCAGTTCCCGCAGCGCGCCGGCCGCCGGGGCGCAAACCCCCAGGGCGTCGGCATGGGGGCTGTGGCGCAAGCGTTCGAACAACGGCGGTTCGCGGGTGCGGATCGCCAGGTATTGACCGTTGGGCGGCGCCGATCCGGCCGGTGCCCAGGGCTCCAGGCCGGCATCGCGCAGGCGTGCCAGCAGCCCGGGCATCTGCTGCCGCAGGCGCTGGCTGCGGGCCTGGGCCCGGGCGACAGCGGGCATCAGCGCCGGCAGGGCATGAATCGACAGGGCCGGGCTCAAGGCCGGGCAGGCGCGGGAACGCTGGCCCGGCGACCAGACGTCGATATCGCCATCCACTGGCAGGTCGCCGAACAGCGCGCCCCCGCCGCCAATGTCCAGGGCCTTGCCGTGGCCCAGGGAGGTGACCACCAGCGATGCACCCGGACAGCGCAGGTCCCAGGCACCGGCGCTGTCTTCGATGATGGGCAGGCTTGGGCCGAGCAGCTGGCGCAAGGCCGGGATGTCGCAGGGCAAGCCGTATTGATGGACCGCGATCACCGCGTCCAGGCCATGGATATGGGGCGCCAGCGCTTCGCTGCTGAGCAGCAGGTCGGCGGCGTTTTCGATAATCACCGGTATCGCGCCGGCATTGAGGACGGCGGCCACCACTTGATGACAGGTCGCGGCCGGAACCGCGACCCGCCAGGTGCCGGTGGCCCCCAGCTGGCGCAGCGCCAGTTCCAGCGCCGCGGTGCCGGAACCGACCAGGGCACCGTGGCGCCGCTGATAAAACTGCGCGAGCCAGGACGAGCACGGCAGCCGATCGGCCTCCCGTGCCCGCCACTGGCCATCGGCAGGACCTGGAACTACTTGCACTTGTCCATGGCGCAGGCAGTCAAGGCCTCGACCTTGCACTTGTCCATGGCGCAGGCAGTCAAGGCCTCGACCTTGCACTTGTCCATGGCACAAGCAGTCAGGGCTTCGACCTTGCACTTGTCCATGGCGCAGGCGGTCAGGGCCTCGACCTTGCACTTGTCCATGGCGCAAGCGGTCAGGGCTTCGACCTTGCACTTGTCCATGGCGCAAGCGGTCAGGGCTTCAACTTTGCATTTATCCATGGCGCAAGCGGTGAGGGCTTCGGCCCGCGGGCCGCCGATGCGCCAGCTGGTGAACTTGCTCTCCGGCAGCGCGCCGCGCTTGACCACATCCAGGTGCAGGGTGCGGGCTTCATGGTCGTTGCATTCGAGCAGGATCTCGTCCTCGGCGACCGCGAAGTGATCGTGCAGCAGGCAGAGTCCGAAGCGATCCAGGTTGCCGTGGCGCTCCAGTAGCTCATGCAGGTCATTGATGAATTGCGCATCAGACACCCCCAGTGGCATGGCTTCGTCAAAGGAGGGATTGGTGTGTCCGTTCATGTGGTGTACTCCAATATGTTTGATTTAAACCGGTCATCTTCATCAACAGTGCGCGGTAGTGCTGGCCTCATGCACCTCCTTGTTCCGGTGGAACCTTGCTTGCGGATACCCAGAGGGTGTCGATGCTCAGCAGCGGTGGCTGGTTGTCCGCGGCCACCGCGCCGCGCGCCAGTTGCGCCGGATCGTCGGCGCTGAAGGCCCGCAGGGTCAGGTCGACCCGGGCGTTGCCCTGGAGCGTGACCTGTTCGGCCAGCCGCCAGCGGTCGATGGCCTGGCTGAAGGCGCTGGTGAAGGCCGGCGGGCTGTTCAGCGAGGTCGCCACCGGCAACAGCAGCGCCGCCGGCAGCACGGTGCGCGCGACCACGCCGGGCGCTGCGACCTCGTAGCTGTAGCGGCCCTCCATGCCGACCTGCACCGTGGTGCCATTGCTGCCGGCGCCCAGGGCGGCGAAAAACACCTCCAGGTAGTCGTCCAGGCTGGCGTTCGGCACCTTCAGGTTGTCCAGGGAGAAGCTGCCTTGGCTGATGTGCGGGCTGATGCTGTCGACAAAGCGCACCACCGGCGTCGAGAAGCGGAACAACGGGTTGGTCTGCAGGGTGCCGATGTCCGCCGCGGGGAACAGGATGCGGTTGCGCTCCACCGACAGCGAGGCCCAGGCGTTCTGGTGGTCGAACAGGTTGAGGGCCGGCAGGCTGGTGCGGCGCTCGTCGATCAGCAGGGCGTCCGCGTAGTCGAGCCAGACGGCCGGCTGGCTGCCCTTGAGCCGGTAGCGGTAGGCGATCAGCCCCGGGTTGCTCGGATCGACCACGCTCACCGCGTCGTACTCTTGCGCGGCGATCTGCACCAGCGGTGCTGGCAGGCTGACCTTGCCGAACTCGGGCAGGGTGGCGCTGATCTGCCCGCTGGCCGGATCGTAGCTGGCCGCCACCTGATTGATGCTGACGTCCAGCAGCAGGGTTTCGGCCCGCTCCTGGCCATCCACCGTGACCGGGGCCAGTACCTGGCTGAAGCTGCAGGTCAGGGCCTGGGGCGCGACAAACGCCGCGTTGCTGCGCAACAGCGGCCGGGCCCAGGCGTCATAGGCCTCGGTAACCTGCTGGACGATGTAGACGAAGGCCTCCACCGCCTGTTGCGCAGCGGCAATCTGCACCGCGGTAGGCTCGCCGAAGTTGATCGCGCTGAGGTTGTCCTGCATCGCCACTTCAATGCTCGGGTACACGCTGACGAACTGCGCCAGGGCGGTGACCAGGCTCTTGTCGACACTGCGCAACGCAGCATCGACGGTCGGCGTGTTGAGGGCGATGGCCACGTTCAGGCTGTCCTGGGCCGTGCCGCGCACCAGTGAGTCGAAGGCGTAGGTCCATTTGCTCAGGTCCGAGACTTGCTGCGGCACCGGGGCCCAGGCCGTCGCGGTCTGTCCCTGGATGGTCGGCGGCTCGGGCAGGGCCCGCAGCAGCACCGGCAGGTTCAGGGTCTGGCCGTCGGCCAGGGGCACCCGCAAGGGGCCGGAGATCAGCGAGATCCAGTTCGACTGGGTGTAGCCGCTGATGCCCGGCACGTTGCGCACGTCGTGCTCCAGGTGGCTGATCTGCAGCTCCAGGTCCAGCGGCACGTAGCTTCTTGCCGCCTCGTTGCGCGAATTGAAGACAAACGCCAGGGCGCTTTCTCCGGGGCTGTCGGGCAGGCCGATGCGACCGCTGCCAAAGGCATAGTTGTCGTTGCCGGCCACTGGCGCTTCGCTGTTGCCCGCCACTTTGGCGGCGCTCGCCACCGTTGGCTGGCCGTACAACGACAGGGGCTCGCCGGTGGCGCTGCCTTGCACCGAGAAACCGACGATGGCAGTGGTGCTGTAGGCCGAATACAACTGGTTGAGCAGGGTCTGGCGCAGCTTCTCGCCCGCCGCGGCCCGTGCCGGTCCATCCTGCGGGCCCGCCGAGAGCACCGGCTTGATGGTCGATGCAATAGCGTCGGCCAGGGTCTGCTTGGCGCTGAGGATTTTCCCCAGGTTGCCGTCCTTGAGCGGGTCCTTGCTGCCCAGCAGGGTGTCGAGCAGGAACACCGAGGGCGCGTAGGTCGGCGCGAGGAAGCCGTCGATGGCCTTGAGGGCGGTTTCGAACCACAGGTTCTGATCGACCCCGGTGAGGGTCAGGGTCACTGGATCGCCACTCGGGAATGGCTGGTCCGGCTGGTAGTTGGGGTAGATCTGCACGCTGTCCGAGGTCAGGCTGCGGGCGATCGGCTGGGCGGCGAAGTAGCCCGGGGCCGGATCGATGCGGTAACGGATGCCATCGGCGCCGTCGCTCAAGGCGAAGCGCGCGGCCCACAGGGTCTGGCTGCGGCCGTCCGGGGTGCTGCCCGGGTCCGCGGTGCCGCTGCCGACCCGGGTCATCCAGGCCCCGGCCCGCTGGAACAACGCCTCGAAGGCCCGGGCGAACTGGCTGTAGCCGCTGGTGCTGGCGCTCAGCGCGTCGGGGACCGGCAGCAGGGTGCTGGTCACCGCCACGCCACCTTCCAGGCCGGCCACATCCGGCTCCACCAGCGCCGCCACCCGGCGCAGGCCGAGGGTCAGGCTCAGGGGCAGGATCGAGCCCGGAGCCAGGGCGTCGATGTCCACCGCCAGCTTCAGTTGCACTGTGGCCGGCGCGGTGGGGCGGGCACCCTGGACCACTTGGGCGAGGTACAGGATCACCTCGTTGACGTAGTCCAGCAGCGGCTGCGCCTGGCTGTCGTCGAGCCGGCTCAGGGGCTGGGCGAACAGGCTGTTGACCAGCTCCACGCTGACCGCGCGGCCCTGGCACCAGGGCAACTGCAGATCCTTGTAGGACTGGTTCAGCTGGTAGTAGATCAGGCTGAACATCTCCAGGTCCTTGCCGGCCTGGACCTTGACGTCGCCACCGCCGGCCGGGTCATAGCTGGAGGTGTCGAGGCTCAGGCTGATCACCAGTTGCGCGCCACCGGCGACGGCTTCGTAGGTATAGAAGCTGCGGGTATTGGGCCAGGCCGACAGGGCGATCAGCCGGTCGCAGTAACGCAGCGGCAGCGGCGGGTGATTGAGGCTGCCCGGATAACCGGGCGTGGGGGCCTGGAAGGGGGTGACGGTGATGTTGCCGAAGATGTCCAGCCAGGTCAGGTTGACCTGGGCGAAGCTGCCCACGCCACGGTAGGGGTTGTCCGCGGCGCTCGGCAGCCCGGGCCGGGCTGGCACTGGCGCGGCGTTGCTGGTGGCGCGCCGGGCCAGGCCGAGGGTCTGCTGGTAGCTGTACTGGCTGTCCTCGGCCAGGGCATCGAGGGCCCGGGCGCGGCTTTGCGGATCGCGCATGGCCTGGCGGTGGGCCTGGGCCTCGGGCGAGTCGACGCCACTGTCCGGCCGCTGCGGGCCGAAGGGCAGGGCCAGCTCGCTGGCGCTGAACCAGGGCGAACCGTCGAGCCCGGCGGACAGCACCGAGTACAGGTTGTACAGGTAGGCGCTGGCGTAGCCGTCCGGGTCCAGGCTCGGCGAATCCACCGGCGGTGGGTTGTTGCGCAGCACACTGAAAGCCGCGTTGCCCTGGTTGAACACCGCTTGCAGATCGAAGGTCTGGGTGTCGATGCTCAGGCTGCTGCCGACGCTGAACAGCCCGGGGACCTGCGCGGCGCCCACCGCCAGGGCATCCAGGTCGAGGCCGTAGTAGCTGGCCAGAGACTGCAGGCTGTTGCCCGGCGCCAGGCTGGCGTCGACGACATAGGTCAGGGCCGGGATGAACAGCGCCACGCCGCCGGCGGCGCTGACCCCGGGGTTGAGGTTGGCGATCTGCGTGGCGCTGATCGGCTGCAGCGCGCCCACCGAGTAATAGCGCGCCAGGTTGTCGAGAATGCTCGCGCTCTGGCTGTTGCCGGCGCTGGCCTCGGCCGGGGTCACCAGGTGAATGATGCCGTCCACCGGCACCTGCACAGCCTTGCTCAGCGTTACCCCGGCATTGAGCTCGGCGATGCGTCCAGTGCCGATGCCGTAGAAGGCCGCGAGGCTGTCCAGGCTGTCGCCGGCGCTGGTCGGCTGGCTGCTGTCGGCGGTGCTGGCCGAACCCAGGGTCATGTGGCTGCCTTGCTGGATCACCGTGTCGGTGCTGACGAAGGCGTTGACGAAGTTGCACAGGCGGCCGTCGAGCGCGTCGCGGGGGTAGGTCACCACCAGGGTCAGGGTAGCCGTGCCGCTGTCGTCGAAGATGCTGTCGGGCAGGCCGCTGGCGGCGATCGCATCGTAGTAGCTCAGGTAGTAGCCGCCGGAGCGCACGGTGGACAGTTCCCAGAGCAGCTTGACCACTTCCTCGGGCGGATTGAGGATGCCCCGCGGCCCGGCTTCCTCGGCCAGGCGCGCGGCCATCAGGGCCGGCGGCGGGTTGGTTTCGGTGGACAGGTTGGTCTGGGTGAGGAAGGCCAGGAAGTTGCTGGCGGCCTGGCTCAGCAGGTTGCTGGCCTTGGCGTTGCCCTGGGGCATCAGCAGGAACTGGCCGCTGATGACCGCGCTGCCCAGCTCGCTGACCGCGATCAGCAGGCGCTCCAGCAATTGCGCATCGGTGGCCGACGGGCCGAGCAGTTCATAGGTGTAGGCCAGGTTGCTGCCGCTGCCGGCGATGGCCCCGGGTTCGGCCTGGGGCAGGCGCTTGATGGTGAAATCGACCCGGGTCGCGTAGCTGTAGGCCGGGATTTCGCGGCGGGTGGTTTCCAGGGTCGCCGGGTCGGTGGACACCTCGCACGGGGTGAACGCCGGCAGGTAGGGGATTTGCTGCGTCAGCTGCGGCAACTGCCGGGCGAGGTTGCCGGCCCGCTGGTTGATCAGCTGGATCAGGCCGTCGGGCAGGGACCAGAGCATGGGCTGCACGCTGGCGCCGCCCTCGCTGCTGGCCCGCTGCCCCGGCTGGCAGAGGTTGCGCAATTGCTGCAGGTCGGCGGTCGACCACAGGGACACGCTTTTCACCGCGTAGTCTTTCGGGCTGCGGGCCACGGTGGGCAGCAGCTCGATGCGCGGCGCTGGCTGGAACTTGCCTTGCCGGGCGTAGGCCAGTACCCCGCTGAGGTTGCTGTAGGCCTGATTCAGGTTCATCGAGCCGCTGCTGGCCCCGGCGATCCGCACGAACGACAGATCGACTCCGTGGCTGGTGGCAGCCCGGCTCAGGCTGATGGGCACATCGCTGCCGGGCAAGAGGTCGGCCGGGATCGGGAATTGCTGCCCGGTCAGCTGGTACAGGCCATAGGCGTTCTGCTGGGCGGGGTAGAGAAACGCCGGGCTCAGGCTCAGGCCGCCCATGCCCGCCGGGTTCGCCGGCAGGCGCAGGCCGTAGGCCAGAAAGCGCGAGAGCATGCCTGCCAGTTGCGACAGCTGGTCGGTGGTCACCAGCAGATTCCACAGGTCCTCGGTGTACAGGCTGTTGAGCGAGGTCAGGGTGATCTGCGCCTTGGCGAACAGGGGCGCCACCCTGAAGTTGGCCGATGCCGGGTCGCTGAACAGGGCCATGGCGCTGACGCCGAAGCGCGCGCCGGCGCTGTTGAGGCTGTCGCCGGCGGTGCGGTACGCCAGGTTCGGCAGCAGCAGCGGCTGGCCGGCCAGCAGCAGCCCGGGCATGGCGTAGAGCGCACTGTCCTGGGCCAGTTGCGCCAGCGTGACGCCCAGGGTCCGGGCCAGGCTGTTGAAGGTTTCCCCGGGGCCGGTGGTGCACTGGTGGATGTCGTTGCCCACCGGCAGGCTGATCACCTGATTGGCGGCGATCACCAACGAGTTGCCATTGGCCAGGATCAGCCCCGAGGCGCTGGTGCTCCAGCGTGCCGGCACGCTGCCGTCGGACCAGGCCGCGGCGACCTTGGCCAGGGTGTCGCCGCTCTGCAGGGTGTAGGCCGGCAGCGGGATATCCAGGCTCAGGCCGTCGCTCAGGGCGACTTCGGCGTTGGGCCGGACGATGTCGTCCAGGGTCAGGTTGTTGCCGCGCAGGTCGTTGGTCCAGCCCAGGATCGCGCTGACGGAATTGCCATTGGCCGTGGCATAGGCGTAGTCGTCGAAGGCGTTCAGCGCGACCTGCAACAGTTGCCGGCCGATGACCATGAAGGCATCGGTGAAGATCACCGCGGCCATGGATTCGCTGTCGTCCGCCGCGGCCCGCAGTGCCGGCGTCGGCGCTTCCTCGCTGGTCACCAGCGCGGCCAGTTCCTTGAACATCTGCGCGACATTGCTGCGGTAGGTGCTGTTGGTGCCCACGTAGTGGGCAAAATCCACGGTCGCGCTGCCGGCATTGGCCAGGGGCACGCCCAGTGACAGACCGTCGAACACCGGAAACAGCACCGAGCCGGCTTGCAGCACCTGCTGGACCTGCGCCTGGTTGCTGGCGTCGGGCAGGGTGATGCTGACCTCGAAGGACGACAGGAAGGTCAGCAGCTCGCTGATGCCGAACGGCGGGTTGGCCAGGTCGGCCAGGCGTTTGATGTCCTCCTCGAGCATGGCCTTGTCCACCAGGATGCCGAGGATGTCGGCCAGGGTGTCGTGCTCGCTGCTGGCCGAGCCCAGGCTGCCCACCAGCCAGGGCAGGTAGTCGGCGCACAGGCGTTCGAAGCTGCTGTTGCCGGCGCTGTCGGCCGCGGCCCGGGTCGGCGAGGGCGCGTCCATGGTCAGCAGGAACACGAAGGCTCCCTGCTGCTCGGCGTAGTCGCTGGCGCCCTCGTTGCACAGCACGGTGAATTGCGGCGTGGCGTAGAGGTTCAGCAGCGGTTTACCGGCGGCGCGCAGCAGCGTCATCGGTTGCGGCGTGGCGGCCCGCCGCGCACTGGCCAGCTGGACATGGCGGGCCTGGCGCGCCAGCAGCAGGCCGGGTTCGGCCCAGGGCGCCGGGCCGCTCTGGATGGCGTTGATCTCGAAGCGCGCCGAGACGTCGGCATGGAAGGAAAAACTGATGCTGAAGCTGAACAGGCCGAGGTCGATCTTGACCTTGACGCTGACCTCCACCGTGGCCCGGGCGGCAATCGGAATCGGCTTGTAGCTCTCGTAGGTCAGGGACAGCGACAGGGTGATGCGCACGTTGACCGCGGCCGAGATGATGGCGAAGTCGATGCTGCCGTAGAGCAGGCCGATGACCCCGACCGTGCCCTGGATCTTGAAGTAGTAGTCGTCCTGCACGCTCTTGCCGGCCGGCACCAGGGCGGTGGACGGGTGATAGGCGTGGAAGGCGGCGATGGTGCCTTCCAGAATGCCGAACACGGTCAGGGCGAAACCGGCCTTGAGCGGCCCCTTGACGAAGTTGTAGCCCAGGCCCAGCTGCAGGCCGAGGCCGAAGACGATCACCGGGTCGAAGGTGCCCTGAGTGGTTTTCGGCACCTGGGTGGCGGTCACCGACGACAGCTTGCCCAGGTAGAAGCCGCCGGCGCCGAGCACCGGCACGCCGTAGACGATCGCGGAAATCGAGAACGAGCGGGTGAAGTCCAGGTTGTAGGGAAAACCGATGTCGATGAAGAAGTCGCCGTTGGTGTAGATCTTCACCCCGATCTCCGGCAGCACGATGGACACCGCGCCGAAGTTGAGGTTGCGGATGCTGTCGGGGAAGGTCCATTCGATCTGGTACACGCCGACGTCGTCGGTGATCTTCTTGTACAGGATGTCCAGCACCAGGTTGCCCAGGGCCTTGGCTTTCTCCCCGGCCAGGGCCAGGCGCAGGCCATAGAGGTTGGGGTCGTTGAACACCAGCATCAGGTCGACGGTCCAGTCCTTGCCGGTCTTGAGCAGCAACAGTTGCCCGGCGATCAGCCAGTCGCTGTTGCGGCTGTAGTAGGGCACGCCCTTGCTGCCGCTGTCGCTGGGGTTCAGCGGGTTGCTGGAACCGGTGGTCGACGGCACGTCCTTCAGGGCGTCGATCACCGCCTTGGTGTTGGTGAAGCTGTCGTAGCCGCTGATGGCCACCCGCTGGCCGAGGACCAGCAGCGGCAGGCTGAAGTAGTCCGTGCCCTGGCCCGGCACCGTCGGCAGCTTGTCCACCGGCTGGCCTTTGCTCGGGTCCAGCAGGTTGCTCCAGTCCTGCTGCTCCTGGGGGTTGTTGCCCTTGAACACCGAGGATCCGTCGATGCCCAGGGTGATCTTGTCCACGCCATTGACCTTTTTGCGCTCGAACACCAGGCCGTCGATGCTCATGAACCCCAGGTCGATCTTGCTCGCCAGGGTGTACTTGGCGCTGATGCTGGGCACGCTGCTGCCGCTGCTGTTTTCCAGGTTGATGATCAGCGACAGGCCATCGAGGGAAATCTGGTTGAGCACGTCCCAGGGCGAGCTCAGGGTGAAATACGGGTCGCTCAGCGATTGCATGAGTTTCTGGATCAGCCGGCCCAGGCTCCAGTTCTTCAGGGTGAAGGTCAGGGCCTTTTTGTCGACCTGATAGATCGCCGTCAGGCCCTCCCAGGACAGGGTCAGCTCGGCGTTGCTGCCCTGGTTGTCGGGGGCGAAGCTGTAGCCCAGCAGCACGCTGTCGTTGAGAAAACTGAAATCCCACAGGGTGGTGGCGCTGCCGCTGTACTGCTGGTTCGCCGACTTGCTGGCGTCGTAGCTCAGGCTCAGGGTGGCCAGGGTGTCGACACTGAAGGCCTGGCCCAGGTTGAAGGTCCAGCGCAGGCTGCCGGCCACCGTGTAGCTGTCGAGCGGGGTGTTGCCGGTGCTCAGGCTGGCGTCCACCTCCAGGGTGTTGACCAGCAACTGGCCGGGCAGGAAATCCGGAAAGGCAAAGGTTCCGCCGAAGCTGAGGAACTGGCTGACCAGCTGCTGCACGTCCACCGGCTGCGCCAGTTGCGCGGCGACTTGCCAGGTGGCCGGGGTCTTGCTGCCGTCGTAGTCGAGGCTGGCATTGGCGAAATACGGGCCGATGCCGACCAGGCCACCGATCCCCGCCTGGTAGGTGGTCACCGCCGGGGCGTTGCTGCCACTGGCGCTGGTGGGCGTGGTGGCCTTGATGTACAGCTGGCCGTCGGTGACCGAGAGAATCGGCTTGCCAGCGACGCTGAACAGGTTCAGGTCGAGCTCGAAACCGGCGTTGAAGGCGTAGCTCTTGGCACCCACATCCAGGCTCAGGCCGACGTCGGACAGCGAGGCGTCGACGAAACTCTTGGGGATGCGGATCAACTGAGCGGTCAGTGTGGCGATCAGGTCATTGAGGTTGGCCGTGCCGTCGAAGCGCGCCAGCAGTTGCAGGTCGGAATTGAACTGGACAAAGAACAGGCCGTTTTCGCCGGCGGTCTTGCCCTTGAACACCTCGGGCAACAACAGGAAGCGGGTCTGGAACAGAAAGCTCTGGGCGTTGCCCTCGGGCAGGAAGTTGATCCCCCACACCAGTTCGAAATCGGTGACGCCGAACACCAGTTGGTTGGTCGGGTCCTGCAGGGGCACCCAGGGATGCTCGACATTGATCACCGTGGGGTCGGCGCCCAGGGTCACGCTGGCGGTGCTCAGGGCCAGTTTCGGCTGGGTGACGCCACTCAGGGCCAGGCTGCGCAGGCCGATTCCGGAGAGAAACTGTTGCAGCACCGGCGGCGTGCCGCTGAAGAAGCTGCCGTTGTTGTCCAGCAGGCCGATGATGGTTGCCGGGGTCAGCAGGGCGCTGCCGTCATCGCTGTGGCCGAGGTAGAAATTGAAGGCGCTGCCGTTGTTGATCTGGGCCAGGGCGCGCAGTTGGTAGTCGACGGGCTGGTTGCTCTGGTCGGCGAGTCTCAGGTTGAGGCCGAAATACAGGCTGACCTGCTGGTCGTAGAAGGCTTCGGCCGGGTCTTCGCCATCCTGCAGTTCTGGCGGGCCAATGATCAGGCCGAACACTGGGGCATCGACGTTCAGGTACAGCAGCTTCAGCCCGTCGCTGACGTTGAGGAACGGCGCCTGCAAGGTGGTGGTGGGCATGAACACCTCGACCCCGTCGACCTTGGCGAAGTCCATGCTGCCAGTAAAGGGCAGGGCCAGGGTCGGGAATCCCAGGTTCTGCACCACCGCGACCGCGGTGCTGAGCTGGGGCGGCGGCGTCAGCTGGGCGGCGAAGCCCTGGCGCGGGCCCTGGCTGGCCTTGAAGGTGAAGACCGCGTTGCTGATTCCGGTCCACTTGAAGGGAATGCCGGTGGCGAAGCTCGACAGGTCGGCCCAAGTCCAGCTGGCCGGGGTGGTGACGATTTCCAGGGTCAGGCTCTGGGCCCCGGCAGCGCCCGTGAGGCCGAAGGTCAGTACCAGCCCCTGCTGGATGTCCTGTTGCAGGAAGCGCGCGCTGACCCCGGTGACCTTGAAGCTCTGGGTGGCGGGGTTCAGCGGCTGCACGCTCTGCGCGGTGAGGTTGACCGTGAGCCCGGCGACCGGCGACTGGAAGGCCGCCTTGAGGTCGTTGTCCAGGGTCGCGGACACGCTGACCGTGGCATCCGCCAGGCCGGCGATCAGGTAGTCGCGGGTGAGGACGATCGGCGCGCCGGCATCGCCGGTCAGGGCCGCGGCGAGGTTGCTCAGGGGGCTGTTGGCCATCTGTCTTCTCCTTGTTCAGACCGTCACAAACAGGGCCAGGTGATCGCTGGTGGAGCGGATGTGCCCCAGGTTGCGCCAGCCGCGGTAGCGTTGCCGATCGCCCGCGGCGAATGCCGGGGCGGGGGCGGGGGGCGCCGGGATCCAGGCGAGCGGCGGTGCCTGGAAATCGCTGGCCATGGCCACCAGGCCCATGGGCGCACCGCCGGGCGCGGGGTTGACCACGTTCAGCGGCACCCCGACCACGGTGTTGGCGATGGTGAAATTGCCCGCCGCGCCGCCGCGCACCAGGATGTTGTCGATGGAATACAGGCTGCTGCTGTTGGACGAACCGATGTAGCGGTAGCCCGGATAGGGCACGGCTCCGGCGTTGGTCGACCAGAAGATGCTCGCGTTGCGACTGCGCAGGTGGGTGGCGAAGTAGCCGGTGTAGGCCTCCAGCGCCGGCGGCGGGGCCAGGGCCGGAGGTTGCAGTTGCAAGCCGTAGCCCAGGGCGGTGAGGGCGGCATAACGCCCCGGATCGTTGCCGTTCTGGCTCAACAGGTTGACGTTGAAGTCGCCGGTGATGATCCGGGTTTCCAGCGCGCCCAGGGCGGCGCTGATGTCGCGCACATTGGCCAGGGCGTTGAGGTAGGCGTTGGCCGCGACATATTGCGGCGGCGAATGGATGGCGAACAGCGTGAGGTTGCGCTGCACCACCACTGGCGGGCCGTCGACGGTTTCGCAGAAGGTCACCATGTAGGGTTCGCGCAAGCCGCCGTAGTTGATCGCGGCGCCGGCATTGTCGACGAACGCGACCCGTGCCGCGCAGCGGCTCTCGTTGAGGTTGCCCGGGTTCAGCGCCGTGGGCGGAATGGCCCGGTTGGGCACGCTGAAGCAGGTCTGGGTCTGCAACGCCGGGTAGTTGCCAGCGGCCGGCGGGGCCGGCACCTGGGGGTTGAAGCTGATGCCATTGCCCGCCGGCGACCAGGCGTTGGGGCCGGTGAACAAGCGCTTGCCCGCCGCCACGCCGCCGCCCGCCGGAATCACCGGCTTGTAGAACACCGCGACGCCCTCGGCGCGCCCGGCCTGGCCGACCACCAGCGGCGGCACCAGGTTCCAGGGCACGCCGGTCTGGTTGCGGATGCGCAGCAGCAGTTCGGCGCAGCCCTGCCAGCCGCCGGTGGGGGAAATCAGCGATCCGGGGCCGTGGCTCGGGCCGCTGGACGTCTCGACCACGACGAAGATGTCCGGATTGAACGCGGTGATATGGGCCAGGATCAGGGCCAGCCGGTCGGCGGCGTCAAGGTCGGGAATCAAGGCGCCGTTGCGATCGCGCTTGGTGCTCAGCGGGCGGATCTTGTTGTAGCCGAAGCTCTCGATGTTCCAGTACAGGACCCGAGTCATGGCGTCACCTCCGATGGTCCGCTCAATGCCGGTTGCGTGGACCTGCCCGACTCCACGGCGAGCAGGCTGGCGGCCTTGCTCTGCGGGTCTTTGACGTAGGCGGCGTACCAGCCCAGGCTGCCGGAGGACTGCGGATCGCCGAACAGGAAGAACTGCAGGGTGGCGCCCGGCGGCAACTTGGCGATGCCGAGGATCTTGATGCCGATATCGGTCAGCTGCAGGTTGAAGAACCTGGCCTTGGGGTCGGTCTGATCGGGGAGGGTCTGGTACAGCAGTTTGATCGGCCCGGTGGAGACCTTGATGATGCCCTGCAGGGAAAACACGCTGGCCGACGGCGCGGCGCCGGGCAGGCTGAGGCCGACAAACAGCATTGGGCTGGCGTCGCTGCTCTTGCTGCCGGGCGACCAGGCGATCAGCAGGTCGGACTCGAAACCGGTGCCCGACACCAGGGCCCCGGGGGAGCCCATGGTGACCTTGTAGACGATGCCCGACCAGGCGCCGGACAGCGCCTTGAGCGCCAGGTTCTCCGGCAGCACCGGGAGGAAGCCATAGTCCGCGGGCTTTTTCTGCGCCGGTGCCTGGATGAACTGCTTGAGCTGCAGGGTGAAGCCCTTGTACAGACTCTGTCCGCGCACCTGGCTGGTGGCCGGGTCGAAGCCGAGGTTGCCGGGGTTGAAGGCAAAACCCACGGCGTTGGGCGTGGCGCTGGGGAAGGCCATGGCGATTTCCAGGTTGGTGTAGGCCAGGCCCTGGTTGCTCGGGCTGCCGTCGGCGCTGCCGAAGGACAGCAGGTCGAAGGGCCCGTCCGAGGTCTTGAGCAGGGTGAAATCCAGCTTGCCCCAGAGCAGAAAGCGGCTGGCGGTGGTGACCCCGCCGTCCGGGCTGCCCAGGGTGTTGAACTGGATGCGGTTGACCGAGGCGGCCGGCAGTACGTTGCTGTCGAGGTTGAACAGGTAGCTCTGGCTCTGCTCGAACACGTAGGTGGTGGTGTCGTTCTGTTGCAGGGCGCTGCCGTCGAGCACCATGGCGTTCACCGCGCTGGGCTGGCCGGCGCGCAGGGTGGCGCGGATCGGCGAGCCGAACAGCAGGTCCAGGCTCAGCTGGATGCGACTGTTGAAGGTCACCAGCCGCGATTGGCGGAACAGCGCCTGCAGCTGCAGGACACTGAAGGCGTAACCGTTGCTGGTGCTCAGGGCCACCGGCATGTCCGGGGCCGCGCCGTTGGCCTGGGCCTGCTCATAGGCGGGGTTCTGGTAGTCGATCAGGCCGAACAGGGTGGAGATGCCCTGGATATCCAGGGTGTCGCCCTGTTGGCTGATGCGGCTGACACTGGCGCCAAAATGGTGGGCCAGGAAGCGGCTGTAGTCGATGCCGGCGGCGATGCCCGCCAGTTGCTCGGGCAGGCTGTCCAGGGGCAGGTCGGCGTTGAGCACCATGAAGCCATTCCAGGCCGGGTCGCTGACCTGGGCGACGAAGTCGGCGTAGAGGCTGTCGGGGCTGGCCGCGGCCTTGGCCTCGGCGACGGCGATGAAGTCCTGCAGCCACTGGGACAGGCCGGTGTAGGCCAGGGTTTCCAGGCCCGGCGCCAGGTCCGCGGTCTTCGAGAACGTCTCGGGCATGGTCCAGCGATTGGGGTTGTCGATGCGCTCCTTCAGGCTGCCGGCGCAGTACTTCATGATCAGCACATTGCGGTAGCTGGTGGTTTGCACGCCGACGCCGATGTTGGCGATAAAGCGCCAGTCGGCGATGTCCATGCGGTTGCTGAAGCTGGCGCCCTGGGTGAAGAACGGCAGCGGATTGACCCCCACCAGAAACAGCTGGTTGGTCTGCAAGGCCTCGTGCAGGGCCTCGCTGGGCTGGACGAAGGCAAAGTCCAGCGGCCCCTGGGCCGATAGCGAGCGAGCCAGCAGCACCTTGGCGTAGCCGATGCCGTCGGCGTCCAGGTCCACCAGCAGGCCTTGTGGAGTGGTCGCCCGATTGGGTTGTGTCGCGTCGGCGGTCAGCAGCCGTTGCAGGCGCCGGGCCCGCGCGGCTTGTTTGCCCGGCAGGGTCGCGGCGCTGATCAGGCTTTTGCGCGAGGCGGCGAGGATTTCGCTTTCGAACTGGGTCAGGTTGAGGCTGGGATTGCTGCTTACCCCCGCGTAGGGCACCAGCGGGAAAGCAAACCCGGCGTCCTGGGGCAGCGGGGTGCTCGGCGCGGCCGGGGCCAGCAGCGGTGTGGCGCCGTTGCTGCGGTTCTGGCCATAGAGCGGGCTGCCATCGGGCTGGGCGCTGTAGGCCGGGGTGGAGGCGCCGGCCACCAGGCTGCACCAGGAGGTCCGGTGCTTGTCGTTCAGCAAGGCGCTGACCGCGCCACTGGTGGGCGTGACCAGGCTGCTGGTCTGGAACGGAAACACCGGGGCATAGGCCGCTTGCGCCGCCAACAGGCGCAAGCGGTCGTTGTCCGGCGGGCTCAGGGAGGCGTTGTAGGGGGTGAAGCTTAGCCATTCAGTGCCGAAGATCCCGCACAGCAGGTTCTGCCCGGCGCTGGCGGCCGGCAGGCTCAAGCCAAAGTCGCCGGCAAGGGTCAGGCTGTAGCTGTCGCCTTGGGCGCAGAACACCAGGCTGGCCGCGTAGGGCCGAGGCCAACCGTTGGCGTCCAGGCCATTGAGCGGGATCAGGCTGATCGGGTTGCCGGCGGTGCTGCGCCACTGGCTGGGCAACGCGGTCGTGCCGGTGCTGGCGAAGCTCATGGCGGTACGGATCAGGCCGGCGGCCAGCTGCGCCGCAGGGATGTTCTGATTGAGCGGGTCCAACGGGTCGAGCACGCCGCCCATGGTCAGTTTGGCGGGCATGCCGTTGGGGTTGAACACCGGGTAATTGAGCACGCTCTGGCCGCCTGTGGTGTTGGCCACATAGGTAAAGCCGGTCTGGAAATACTTGAGGGCGGGCTGGCTGCTGTAGGTCAAGGCGTAGGTCAGGCTGCCGGCCTGATTGCCGTCCAGGGGCACGTAGGCCAGCGGCTGTTGCGGCGGTGTCAGCTGCAGGCCGCTGTCGGCCGCCAGCTTGTCGATCAAGCCCATGGAGATGCTGGCAGTGGATTTCAGGCGCAGGGCGTTGAAGTCCGGGTCGTATTTGACGTAGGTGCCGAAGCTGACGAAGAACGTCAGGCGATCGCCAAGCTGCAGGTTGAGGTTGTTCTGCACCTGGCTGGGGGCCGTCACGCTGATGCGCAGGCCGTAGCTGTTGAAGGCCTGGGGCGCCGGCAGGCTGGAGCCGGGCAGCCACAGCAGCGCGCGGTCGACGAAGTTGCGCTGGTTGACGGCGAATAGAAAGTCGTACAGGGCGCTGACGAATGCCATGGGGTCGCTGCGCAGGGCGGCCGGTTCGCGGGGGGCGAACAGGTAATGGCCGGCATATTTGTCGAAGGCGTCGGCCGGACTCAGGCTGGCCGGCAGGCTGCCGGGCGCGGTGCCTTTGGGCATGACATAACCGCGCCAGCCATAGCCGCTGGCCTCCGGCAGTGCGTAGGCGGCGCTGTGGGCGATCTGCTGGTAGTCGGACGTGCTGGTCATGTCTATCCCCTGCAATTGTCGGCGCGGCCGCGGATCCACGACCAGTCGGCGACGCTGCCGACGTAGTGGTTCGGTGGGTTGTGACCGGACTGGAAAGTGCCATCCAGGCTGAGCTGCCCTTGCTGCTCCTGGGTGGCGGGACGAAAGTCCAGGAGTCCGCCCTCGATGCGCACCGGCCCGACGCTGGACTGTCGCAGGCTCACCGGGGTGGCGGTGGCCATGAGGGTGTAGCGGTCGATCAGATCGCTGGCGTAATAGAAGCTCACCTGGGCAGTCAGCGCGTTGCTGCTGTCGGCCTTGTAGGGATCCAGCAATTCCACGGTCACTTGCAGGTCCGGCAGCAAGGGCTGGCGGTAGCGAGCCAGGACACTGGTGGTCGGGCTCTGCCAGCGGATCAGGTCGCCGCGATAGGCCTGGGTCACGGGTTTGCCGCTGTCGCGCAGGTTCTCGATGGTGAAGTCGGCCAGCAGGTGCGAAGTGTTGGGAGGGGCACAGAAGAAGGCGCCCAGGCTGCCCCAGACCCGCTGGCCTTCGCCGTTGGCCAGATCGAAGTCGGCGCTGGGGGCGGCGGCGGTCATGCTCAAGCCGGTCAGGGCGGCGTTGCCCAGGGAAACCTGGGCATTGACCCGAGCTTCGTGGCCGTCCACCACCAGCACGAACATCACCGGACCGACCTGGCGATTGACCTGCATCCCTGGCAGCAGCACGGGGCCCGGTACGCAAGGATCATTGGTGGCGGCAGAGGAGGAGGGCGAGAGGTCGACGCAATCCGCCGCTGGCGCGATGGCATCGGTGCGGGAAAGGGCCTGGTCGTGGCTGCTGGATACCGTTGGCAAGCGGCCGCCGGTGGTCATCAGCCACACTGCGGTTGCCAGGATCGCGCCGAGGGTTGCCCAGAAAATCCGGGTGTAGAGCATCCGTTGCCTGGTCACGCGAGGGTACCGTCCATGTCCCGTATTGCATGAAGCAAAGCCGGCGCCATGCCGGCTTCGCAAATGGGCTCCGGCCTAGGAGCCCGAGTCGATCACGACAGGGTGAAGGTCCCGATGTTGGTGTTGTTGAACGGGGTTTCCGAGTTGCTGTCGATAATCACCCCGGTGAACAGGATGCTGAACGCCGAGCCCACGTTCTGCAGTTTGACCTGGGCACCCTTGCGCAGGGTGACCGGGCCGGCGGAGGTGTCGGCGCTGAGAGTCTGGACGGTCGCGGTGTTGTTGACCTGGGTGGCCCACAGCAGGTTGTTCTGATAGCTGAAGGTCACTTTGGTGGTCTGGTTGGGGTCGCCGTTGTAGGTCGCGGTGGACTGGCTGTTGATGGTCAGGGGGGTAGTGACGGTGTTTACCGAGGTGAAGGCGTTCATGTTGAATATCCTTTTCGTGTGTTGGGCATGATTCAGCGGGCTGAACCGGGTGAGAGTCTAGGTGCGCTTCTTGGTCTGTCGAGGCTGCCGAAGAAAGGCGCGCAAGGCGTTTTTGTCCCTCCGGCGATGCTCCGCAAACAGCATGTTTAGCCCTGCAGACCGCGTAACTTAACGGTTCCTGGCCTGACCACGAGTTCGCGGCACAAGGCCTCTAATAGCGTTTTGTTAGCACTGTTAAGACAAAATAGTTGGACACTCCCGAGTTCTGCATCGATGCCCACGGACAGAGCGAAACCGCAACTAAGCCGGCAGTTGCGGGACGAGGGGGACGTGGCAAAGAGGACACAGGACTAACTCAACTAAATGGTGATTTAGTTGAGTTATGGATAGAGCCAGGTAAAAAACCAAAGGAAGGGGCGAAATACCAGGAACGATCTGACGTAGATCTCTGCATGGAGATTGCCTGGGTAATTCCGGGTTGTCATCATGCGCGCTCTTCAATACTCAACGAGACAGGGATAGTTGCAATGCCTATTTATCTAGCAGCTGAAAGCGAATTGACGGTCGGCCAGGCCTTGGTGCTGGAAGCTCCTGCAGAGGAAGGTTCGTTCATCGTGGTTTTTGAAGATGATGGCGACACCGGTTACTTCTATGCACTGGATACCGCGGCCGAGGACAACCCGATCCACGATGCGCTGCATATCTACAACGCCGCCGATGTCACGGACGGCCACAAACCATCGATGGTGAAAATCGGCTGGGCTGTCGATCACCGCAAGGCGGTCTTGCTGATCAATGATTTTCCTCATGCGGTGTTTGATTTCGATGCCAAGCAAGGATATTGCAGATCCGGGTTTCCACCGCAGATTGGCAAAGGCTGGTCTGAAGGCGGTCATCAGTGGGACGACGCAGCTCTTAATCTGTTTGCTTGATCACTAGCCTGGCATCGCCAGGCTTTTTACGCAGAGGCATGGGGTTGGAAGGCCAGGAGCAGGCGCTGCAAATCTGGCCTCACTGGCCCAGAAGCCTCAATATAAATATTCGCATAATGTATATTATGTTAAATCATTTGCTATGTCAGATATGTTCATAAGCCACGTAAGTCACTGATTCGATGAATTCTGCTGCTCAGGTGTCAGCGCTTTACTCTCTCGCGTTTGAATTCAGCTGAAAAGGAACGACGTTGCTTGGTCATCAGACACCAGATCGCTACAAAACCACTTCAGCCACCCGCTGAAGTGGTTTTTAAAATTGCCGACCTGCTCCGCACTCAACTCAAAAACTCCAACCCGCGCTCGTCGATGACCGGCACGGCTTCGAGCAAGTAACGCTTGAAGCTTTCCAGCGTTTTGTTGCTATTGCTGCGCGCCGGCCAGACCAAGTAATAGCTGTCGCCCGTGCTGACGGCCTTGTTGTAAGGCAACACCAGGGAGCCTTTGACCAGTTCGTCACCCACCAGCGCCAGATCGCCGATGGAGACGCCCCGACCTTGAATGGCAGCGGAAATCCCCAGCTCCAGCGTGTCGAAGATCTTGCCTTTCTGCCAGGACACCGCCGACATCAAGCCCACGCGTTCCAGCCAGCGTTGCCAATCACGCCGATCCCGGGACGGGTGAATCAACTCCGCGGAAAACACCCCTTCGCCGTTCTGTTCATGTTGCGCCAGCAAGCCCGGCGAGCAGACCGGGATCAGCCATTCATCGAACAGCTTGACGAACCCCAGGTCACTGCTGAAGCGACCGTTGCCCAACAACACCGCACAATCGAAGGGCTCGACATCAAAATTAACGAAGTCCACATCCATCCACTCGCTGGACAATTGCGCCTGCTCCGCACCGTCGACGGTATTGAACTCATCCAGCACGTGCAGCAACCAGCGCATGGTCAAGGTCGATGGCGCCTTGACGCGCAAGGTGTGCTCCTTGCGGCTGGTGGTGGTGCAGGCCTGCTCGATCAGGCGAAAGCCGATCTGCAATTCCTGCGCGAGCAATCGCCCGGCCTGAGTGAGGAATATTTTCGGCCCCTTGCGGTCGAACAACGCGCAACCAAAATGCTCTTCGAGGGTTTTGACGTGCCGGCTCACGGCACTTTGAGTGATGAACAGGTTTTCGGCGGCCTGGGTAAATGAGCTGAAACGCGCGGCCAACTCAAAGGCGCGTAACGCGTAAAGCGGCGGCAATCGACGGACCATCTGACCCAGAGCACCATGATTTCTACTCATCCTTACCTGTCCTTTTTTTCTGCTTTTAAATACAGTGCGTTTGCCAAATAATGAACTATATAAATAAGCGATAGAACTTATAAAACGCTCGGGCGCAACAGCAACTTAATTCCAACTATCATTGCGTACGGCATGCCCTCCCCCCTCTGTGGCTTTCACCATTCTTAAATACACAGCAGACAACTTATCATGCCCGATTTCGATCACTTCCTGTCCTCCAGTATCCAGCACACCCGACTCGATCAAACGGTGGAGTCCGATATATTGAATTTCCGCCTTTTCGGTAATAAGAAAGGCTTCCTGCATTTGAAAAACCTGCCAATCGGTACGGTGCCTCCGACCCCCAGTGATCGCGCCGGGCTGAATAAAGAATGCACCATCAGCGAACAAATCATCTTGAAAGCGACGGCCATGCTCGGCGACCCTATTGGTTACATTCAGGAGTCAGACGGGGCGATCGTCAACAACTTCTTTCCACATAAAAAGCACTCTAAACTTGCCAGCTCCGACAGTTACGATTGCGAACTAGAACTGCACACCGAAAACGCATTTCACGCGGTGTCACCGGATTACCTGGTGCTGTTTTGTCTGCGCCAGGACCCGGGTGCCGAGGCAGCGACTTTTATCAGTTCCATCGATGGCATCCGCGATATTCTGCCGCCGCAAGACTTGGCCTATTTTCATGAAGAAAAGTACAACTTCCTGTCTGACTACTGCGACACGGAAAAAAACTGCCGAATTGATATAAATCAAAAACAAACGGTTCTATACGGCGACCCTGAGTCGCCCTTTTTTCGCTTCGACCCCCAGTTCATGGTTTCCCGCAGTAAAGAGGCGCAAGAGAAACTGGAAACTCTGCGCAAAGCCGCTTGGGAAGTGGCTCATCCTGTGCGCCTCAGCGCCGGTGATTTGTTGATCATCGACAACCGCAAAACCGCCCATGCCCGAAGCGCTTTTTCCGCCAGCCTCGACGGAAGTGACCGTTGGATCCAACGCACTTTTGCGGTGGCCGGCTACCGCTACTACGCGCAACGGCTGGGTAAAAATACACGTGTCCTGGATCTGGTAACCACCCTATGACCATGCTGCACCTGACCTTCGCAGTCGCCGTGTTCTTCCTGATCGCTTCTCCCGGCCCGGTGGTGGCCCTGGTCATTTCCGATGCCAGGCAAGCCTGGCCCGCCGCGACGATCACCGGCGGCGTTGTGTCCGCCCAACTGTTGCTGCTGATCACCCTGACACTGATCTATACCGCGCTGGACGTCAGCCCCAGGCTGTTGAACTGGGGCCAGCTGGTCGGCGGCCTGTACCTGGCCTGGCTGGGAATCAACAGCCTGCTCGGCAGCGCCGAAGGCGTCGCAGCCGTGCAAAACAGCCAGCGTCATTTCTTCTGGAGGGCCCTGAAAGTGGGCCTGTCCAATCCCAAAGACATCCTGTTCTTCCTGGCCTTTCTGCCGGGGTTCATCGAGCCCGACGGCGACTTCATTAAACAGGGCCTGGTACTCGCACTGATCTGGGGGGTGATCGACGTCACCATTCTGTTGGTCTACGGCGCCATCTCGCGCCAATTGCTGCCCAGCGTGATAGCGCAAAAAATCATGGCCAAAGCACCCGGCCTGTTCCTGCTGGGCATCGGCTTGTTGTCGATGCTGATGGGCACAGAACGGCTGATTCAAGGATGAACCGTGGCCAAGACACACAGCCTAAACGCTCAAATAATATCATATTGCCATCATTCACAAGCATGCTAGGACACCCTTTACCAACATGCAATAAACGCACGATTTTTCCTGGTATTGCAGCCTTGCAAGGTGTTGCTCCGAACCCAGTCCACTCCACTCTCTGAAAGCACGTCAATCACTCTCATCCAGCCACTGCGTCAACCCTTAATTCGAAACATGACGGTGAAATGATGAACTCACAAACGCTGTTCCCTCTTATCGGTAAGGTCATCGCCAGTACGGGCAGCCGCAATTTCCCCCGGCTGCTGCATGATCTGGTGCTGGCCAAGTTGCCCGTGGATGCCACGCACATTACGCAAATACCAGCCAAAAGTGCGGGACTGCCACGTGCGCAATGCAACACCATCGGCGCGCAGATCCTCAGTACGGAATGCATGAACGGGCTGATTGGATCCGAACCGGAAAAAAACCTCGCACTGTCAAACGATTCGCGACTGATCGATGCCCCGCTCGGTACTTCCAAGGCAAACTTTTCATTCACCGTTAACGGCAATCTAAAGAACGATCTGGCGCCCATCACCTTCAGTTTCCAATTGCACCTCCAGTCAAGAAAGAACGAATATTTTTATATACTTTCGTTCTATCGCACGCAGGTGCAGAACTTCTCAACGCAAGAGCAAATAATCCTCAAGGATTTCTCCTCGTTGCTGCTGCCGCTGGTTGAGAAGCATATTAACGCTATAAACCCTCAAACGTTGCCGGACAACAATCCAGGCGTCATCGATGCTGTCCCTGAAAACGGGGACACCAACTCCTTGCGCCAGCGTTTCGAGGAGCGTCTGCAGCAGTCGGGCCTGCACCTGTCCAACCGTGAAAAGGAAATCTGCACCGGCCTCCTGGCCGGGCGAACCGCACCTGAACTGGCTGCAGCACTGGCACTGAAAGTTAATACGGTGGAGAGTTACTTGAAACGTGCCGTCATTAAGATGGGTATCAGTGGCCGCCACTCTCTTGTTCGCTGGATGCATGGCAACCCGGCGACATCGATTACTTCTGACTTGCAACAGTAATGTCATATTTGCCGTCGGCAAAACCACGACATTACTTTTTCATCCCACGGGCGGCGGCACTCTAAAGTCATCTTTTGATGAGCCGCGCTGCCGCCCCACTACTGGCATTAACTTGCCGTTCTAAAGCCCCTGTAAAATGACAGAGATATCGGGGACATCCGGTGCCTGCCTTAATAGCGACAACGGCCACCTTCCTTCAAACTAAGCGTGTTCTTAAGTTACTCGGGTAGCGTTTGTCTCAGCGACTATTAGGCTCAACTTACTTTTAACTTTCGACTGTAATTCAGCCTTTCCCCCCGCCCCGCTGTTTACTGTCTGAAAATAGTCGCTGTCATGGATTAAACACCGTTTCTTGTTTCATCAACTTTCCAGCGCTGCGTGTGCCGCAGCCGATGAGTGCATGACTATGGAAGAGCTAAGTTATCTGAAGAAAGTCGAATCCAACGCACGCACCTATGCCGCCAATTTCCAGCGCCTGTTCGTCAGCGGAAATGGAGTGTGGCTCAGGGATGCGCAAGGCAAGGAATACCTCGACTGCCTGGCTAACGCCGGTACCCTGGCGCTGGGCCATAACCCGCCGGAAGTCAAAGACGCGGTGCTGGAGTTCCTGGACTCCGATCAGTTGCAGCAAGCACTGGACCTCGCCACCCCGGCCAAGCATGCCTTCGTGCAGGAGCTGTTTTCACAACTGCCTGCAGGCATGCGCGACACCAGCAAGATCCTGTTCTGCGGCCCCAGCGGCTCGGATGCGGTGGAAGCGGCGATCAAGCTGGCGCGCCACTACACCAAACGCGCGGCATTGATGGCGTTTCACGGTGGCTATCACGGCATGACCGCCGGCGCCCTCTCGGCCATGGGCAATCTCAACCCCAAGGGCATCCCCAGCGTTACTGCACAAAACACCCATTTCCTGCCATTTCCGTACCGCTTCCGCTGCCCGTTCGGTACTGACGGCGAGCAAACCGATCAACTGTCGCTTGAGTACATCCGCACCGTGCTGTCGGACCCTGAAGGTGGCGTCACCCGCCCGGCCGCCGTGCTCGTCGAAGTGGTGCAAGGCGAAGGCGGTTGCATTCCCGCTTCGAACGCCTGGCTGCGCGGGCTGCGCGAGATCACCCGCGAGCTGGATATCGTGCTGATCATCGACGAAGTTCAGACCGGCCTGGGCCGCACCGGCAGCACCTTTGCCATCGAGCACGCGGGGATCGTCCCCGATATTCTGGTGCTGTCCAAGGCCATCGGTGGCGGCTATCCGCTGTCGGTCATTGTCTACGCCGAACACCTCGACACCTGGGGCCCGGGCATGCACGCCGGCACCTTCCGTGGCAATCAGATCGCCATGGTCGCCGGGCGCGCAACCATGCGCCACATTCGCCAGGCGGGCCTGGTGGAACACGCTGCCGCACGCGGAGCGCAACTGCTCGCCGGCCTGCAAGACATTGCCCAGCGGCATGAGGCGATTGCCGACGTGCGTGGCCGTGGCCTGATGATCGGCGTCGAGGTCACCAAGCCGCGTACAGAGAGCCGTGCCGGCCTGGGCGATGGCACATTGGCCAAGGCGATCAAGCACAACTGCTTCGACAACGGCCTCATCATCGAAACCGGTGGGCGCCACGGTTCGGTATTGCGCTTCCTGCCCGCCCTGACCATCAGCGAAGCCCAGGTTGGCAGCGTACTTGATCGTTTCGAAGACGCCATCAGCAGCGCCGCCGCGCACCGTTTGCAGGTGGTCGGCCAAAGCGCATAAAAACAGCAGCAGCGCAGAGCTGCTGTTGTTCCATAGCAAACCCGATGCAATGAAAAGCCCGCCAACCGACACCGGTTGGCGGGCTTTTTGGTATGCGCTTCAGTCCCGGGCAAGCGCCTCGATCGGATCCAGCCGCGCGGCATTACGCGCAGGTACAAACCCGAAGATGATGCCGATCAGGCTGGAGCAGACAAATGCGGTGATGATCGATTCCAGCGAAAACACCATCTGCCATTCCTTGATCACCAGGGAGAACAAGAACCCGATACCAAACGACAAGGAAATCCCGATCACCCCGCCAATCAGACAAACCATCACCGCCTCCACCAGAAACTGTTGGCGAATGTCCGACTGCCGCGCCCCGACCGCCATGCGAATACCAATTTCGCGTGTACGCTCGGTCACCGACACCAGCATGATGTTCATCACCCCGATACCCCCCACCACCAGTGAGATCAGCGCAATCAACGACAGCAGCAATGCCAGCGACTGGCTGGTTTTCTGCACGGTTTGCATGATGCTATCGAGGTTGTAGGTGAAAAAGTCCTTGGTCCCGTGGCGCTGTTGCAGCAGCTTGACCACGTTATCCTCCACCACCTTGCTCGGTTGGCCATCCTTGATCCGCACCGTGATGCTGTCCAGGTGGCGTTGACCCAACAGGCGCCCGGCGGCGGTTTCGTAAGGCACCCAGACGTTCAGTGCCTTGCTGGTGTTGAAGATATTTTTATTGTCCGCCGCCACCCCAATCACCGTGCACGGCAGGTTGCCCACCAAAATGATCTGGCCCAGCGCCTCGACGTTCGGGCCGAACAGGCGATTACGGGTGTTGTGGTCAATCACCACCACTTGGGCCTGGCGGGTGTCGTCGTCCTGGCTGAAGGTGATGCCTTCGGCGATCTTGATCCCGCGGACCTGGAACGAACTGGCACTCACGCCATTCACCGTGGCGTCGACATCGATATTGCCAAAGCGCAACAGCAGGTTGCGCCCGGCGTTGGGCGTGGCGCTGTCGATGTAATGCAACTCGCTGAGGGCGGTCACGTCGGACAACACCAGGGTTTCAATCGCCGACGCATGGCTGTCGCCAAAGTCGGTGCCCGGGTAGATGTCGATGGTGTTGCTGCCGATCGCCTGAATATCGTTCAAGACATAGCGCTTGGCGCCCTCGCCGATGGCCACGATCGACACCACCGAGGTGATGCCGATCACGATGCCGAGCATGGTCAACAAGGTTCGCATGCGGTGGGAAATCAACGCGACCCAGGCCATCACGAAGGCTTCCTTGAACAACCCCAGGCTCGCCACCAGACGCCGCCCCGGCGTGGCCCGGCCCTGGGTGGGAACCGGGGCCTCGACCTCCGGTGCGGCGCGTTGGTTGAGGCGGTCACTGAGCACTTCGCCGTCGCGCATCTCGATGATGCGCTCGGCGTGGGCCGCCACCTTGGGGTCGTGGGTCACGATAATCACGGTATGCCCCGCCGCATGCAGCTCCAGCAGGATGTTCATCACTTCCTTGCCGCTGGCGGTATCGAGGGCGCCGGTCGGCTCATCCGCGAGGATCACTTCACCGCCGTTCATCAACGCCCGGGCGATACTCACCCGCTGCTGCTGGCCACCGGACAACTGGCTCGGCCGGTTGACCAAGTGATTGGCCAGGCCCAGCCGGGCCAGCAGTTCCTTGGCGCGGCTATGGCGCTGGCCTTCCGACACACCGGCATAAATCGCCGGCATCTCGACGTTATGCATGGCGCTCAAATGCGGCAGCAAATGATAGCGCTGGAAGATGAAACCAAAATGGTCGCGGCGCAGCTCCGCCAGCTCCTGGTCCCCCAGGTCGCGGGTTTCGCGACCGCTGATGGTGTAGCTGCCGTCGGTGGCGTAGTCCAGGCAACCGAGAATGTTCATCAGGGTCGACTTGCCTGAGCCCGACGCCCCGGTGATCGCCACCATTTCCCCGGTGTTGATGGTGAGGCTGACATTCTTGAGTGCCATGAACGCTTTTTCACCGGCCATGAAGCTGCGGCTGATGCCTTTGAGTTCCAACAATGCTTGGGTCATTGTCAGCTCCCCGCCACGGCCGGCGTCGGTTCACCAATGACGACCTGGTCGCCCTCCACCAGGCCATCCTTGATCTGGGCCTTGACGTTGTTGTTGATCCCCACCTGCACGTTGCGCTCCTGAGCGTGGCCGGTCTCATCCACCACCCGCACTACGTACGAACCGTCGTCATTGCGCTTGCCCAGCGCCGCAACCGGCATCATCAGTACATCCTTGGCGGTGTCACGCACGATGCGCACCTGGGCGGTCATCGAGATGCGCAGGCGATGATCAGGGTTTGGCACATCAAACAGGGCGTTGTAGAACACCGCGGTGTTCTGTTTGGCGGTGCCGGCGGCCTGGGTGTCCAGGTAGTTCTGCGGTGCAGGTTCAGTGCCGCGCAGTTTGCCGTAATAGCGTTTATTGGACTCGCCAAGGATGGTGAAGTACACCTCCTGGCCTGGCCGGATGTGAATCACATCGGCTTCCGACACCTGGGCCTTGATGGTCATGGTGTCCAGGTCCGCCAATTTCAGCAGCACCGGCGCCAGTTGCTCGGCGATCACGGTCTGGCCTTCCTGGGTGACGATGCCCACCACGTCACCGTCCATCGGCGCGACGATACGCGTATAGCCGAGGTTGACTTTGGCGGTGTCGATCTGGATTCGCGCGTTTTTCAATTGCGCATCCAGGGCCACCAGGTTGGCGCTCTGCACCAGGTAATTGGATTCGGCAGTCTCGAAATCCTGGCGGGAGATGGCCGCGTCCGATTGCAGTTGGGTGTAACGCTCCCACACCGATTTGGTCTGGGCCACTTGTGCCGCCGTGGCTTTGCGTTGTGCTTCGAGGTTTTCCTCGTTGACCTGCGCCTGGCGCAGGGCGTTCTGCAGCACCAGCGGATCGATTTCCGCCAGCCACTGGCCCTTCTTGACCTTGTCGCCGAGCTTGACCTTCAGCGATTTCAATTGACCGGAGACCTGGGCGCCGACGTCGACCTGTTTGACCCCCTGCAAGATCCCGGTGGCAAGCACCGCGTTCTCGATCTCGCCGCGCTCGACCCTGGCGGTCAAGTACTGGGGCGGCTCAGCCGGTGACTGCACCGAATAGACAATCAGGCCGGCAACAACGGCCAGGCCCACGCCCCAGACAACCTTGCGAAACTTCGACTTTTCCATAGATGACCACTAATACGTTGAAAGGTAGACCCGGCCGCTGGCCGGGCTTGCGCTAAGTTGCTCGAATCTTCGCTTCAGGTAGGGGCGCAAGCGCCCGTGCCGGCTCCCCCTGTATCACGCGTCATGAGGTCACCTTGCCGGCCGGCACCAGGAGGCCGTCGTGCCACCAGGACGCCAGGCTGTAGACGTGCGGCGCCTTGAGCAGGGTGAAATGGTTACCCGGCCCGTACCAGGTCTGCAGGTGATCCGTGTGTCGGCTCCAGCCCTCGATCATGCCGGCCTGCTCGCGCTGGTTGCCCTGTGCATCCAGCGTCGGATCATCGGCCAACACCAGGCGCACCGGGCCGTTGTAGCGCTGGCGCGGCTGGTAAACCGTGCGCAGCGCAGCACCAAAGGCACGCGCCGGCCCTTGCATCACCTCAGGTGTAGAACGCGCCGAGAGCATGCCGACGCGCACCATGGCGGCGTGCAAGGCTGCCATTTGTGCCGACTCATCCAGATCGGCGAAGGCCTGCTGATCAATCCCGAACGGTTTTCCAGCCGCCAGTTGCAGGGTTTCGATCAGGCGCAGTAACACGCCGGTCGCGGTATACGGTTTGCCAACCACCCCCGAACTGCCCGGCGATTCACTGTCGACCAGGGTCAGCGACAATACTTCGCGCCCCTGGGCCTGCAGACGCAGCGCCATCTCGAAGGCCACCCAGCCGCCAAAAGAATGCCCGAGCAGATGCACCGGCCCATTCGGGCATTGCTGTTCCAGCGCCTGCAGATAAGCCTGCGCCGCCGTCTCCACGCGGCTGTGGGGCAACGCCTTGGCGTCCAGCCCGCGGGGTTGCAGGCCATGGATCGGCCAGGCCGGCCCGAACGCATCACTCAGGCCGATAAACCCCGTGACGCTGTCGCCGGCCCCCGGTATGCAGAAGATCGGTGCCTGCCCGGCCTGCCCGCTCTGAATCGTCAGCAGCGGCTGGTAAGGCGTGTTGGCCGGTGTTGCCGGCAAGGCCTTCAAGGCATCGCCGATGGCCTGCCCCAACGCCGCGATGTGCGGCGCCTGCATCATGCTCTGGTGGTCGCCAGGCACCCTGATACGCCGCAGCAGGCCCGCCGGGACAACCTGATCCCAACCCAGCGTGTCACTGCTGCGCGAGGCCTCATCCATGCGGTCTTCGGCCGTGAACAAATGCACCGGCATGGTCAGCGGCAACACGCTGTAATGGGCTTGCGCATGGCCGTGGGAGACTTCACGGTCCAGGTAGGCCCACAGGGCCTCACGGGACAGCGCCGCCAACTGCGGTTGCAGCAGGCCGGCGTCGCGGCAGCGTTGCCACAGGGTGTCAAAGTCCATCTGCGCCGCATCACCCTCCAACTGCGCGAGGGTGGCCAGCGCCTGCCCATCCACCGGCCGTTGAACCTGGCAGAAGGCGCGGCACTGTTCGAGCAGGTGCAGGCTGTGGGCATGGGCCACCGACCAGCGCGCCTTGCCTTGATCGACCAGACGCGGCACGTGGGTGTCGAGCAGGCCGAGGAAACTCACCTCCTCGTCCATGCCGATCAGCTGCGCGGCGATTTCATACGCCAGCAACCCGCCGAACGACCAGCCGGCCAAACGGTAAGGGCCGTGCGGCTGCACGCTACGCATCATCTCGATGTGCCGTGCGGCCAGGCATTCCAGGGTCCGCAACTGCGGCTCGCCCCAGGCCACGCCTTCCAGGCCGTAGACCGGAATATCCGCATCCACATGCCGGGTCAGCGCCGGGAAATACACATTCAGCCCGCTGAACTCATGCACCAGGAACAGCGGCGCCTGGGTACCGCCGGCACGTACCGTGACCAGGCCCTGCTCGAGTGCCGGCGCATCGTTGCGCAAGCGCAGCAGCGCGGCCATCGAGGCGACGCTGGCATGCTGGAACAACTGCGCCAGGGTGACCGGCAGGCCGTCCTGGGTCAGCAGGCTGACCAGGCGAATCGCCAGCAGCGAATGCCCGCCCATTTCGAAGAAACTGTCGTGGCGCCCTACCCTTGCCAGCTTCAGCACCTGGGCCCAGTGGCCCGCCAGGCGTTCTTCCAGCGCCCCGACCGGCGCCGCATAGTCGCGGCTAAGCACCGCCTGCTCAGGCGCCGGCAACGCCTTGCGGTCGAGTTTGCCGTTCGGTGTCACCGGCAAGCTGTCCAGTTGGACATAGGCGCTGGGCAGCATGTACTGCGGCAAGTGGCTCAGCAGTTCTTCACGCAGTTGCTCGATCGAGCCCGGCGAACCGCACAGGTAAGCCACCAACTGCTTGCCGGCGACCTGCCCTTCACTGTCGTCGCGAGCCATGACCACGGCTTCCCGCACGCCTTCACAGGCCAGCAGCGCGCTTTCGACTTCGCCCAATTCGATACGGAAACCGCGGATTTTCACCTGGTCATCGTTACGCCCCAGGTATTCCAGGGTGCCGTCCGGCAACCAACGGCCGAGGTCGCCGGTCTTGTACAGACGGCCCGGGCCATCGCTGAACGGGTCGGCCAGGAAGCGCTCACTGCTCAGTTGCGGCTGGTTGAGGTAACCGCGGGCGATCCCGATACCGGCCAGGTGAATCTCACCGGCCACCCCCAGGCCCGTCGGATGCCCATGGGCGTCCAGCACATACACGCGGGTGTTGGCGATCGGACGCCCAATGGCACGTGGATGGGGGTTGGCGGCAAACACTTCATTGGCGGTGGCAATGATCGTCGCTTCAGTCGGGCCATAGGTATTGAGCAGGCGCGGCGTGTGGCCGCTGCGCAGGAACCAATGCTGCACCGCCTCCGGGCTCAATTCTTCGCCGCCCACCACAATGACTCGCACAGAGGCCGGAATGGCAGTGCTGTGATCGTCCGCAAGGCCTTGCCAGAAGCGGGTCGGCAAGCTGATCACCGACAACCGAGCCTGCGCCGCCAGGCCCCAGAATTGCGCGGCATCGGTCAACCAGTCGGCACTGCGCAGTACCAGGGTGGCGCCGCAAGTCAGCGCGCCAAAGATCTCTTCGATGGAAGCGTCGAAGTTGATGGTCGCAAATTGCAGCGCACGATCCCCCGCCCCCAAGCCGGTCAAGCCACGAATCGCCTGGATCTCATTGCACAGGCCCGCATGCTCGATCATCACGCCCTTCGGCGTGCCGGTCGAACCGGAGGTATAGAGCACATAGGCCAGGTGTTCGCTGGCAAGCCCCAACTGCGCAGGCTGCGGGTTGTGCGTGCCCAGCTCGCGCCAGGGTTGCAGCGCGCTGTTCAAGGTCACCACCTGCATGGCCTGCGGCAACGTGCCGAGCAGCGGCAGCACCGCGTATTCGCTGAGCAACACCCGTGGCGCACTGTCGCCGAGCATGAAGGCCAGACGTTGCGGCGGGTAAGCCGGGTCGAGCGGCACGTACGCAGCACCGGACTTGAGGGTGGCGAGCAAGGCCACCACCATCTGCATCCCCCGCTCCAGCGCGATGGCGACACGCTCGTCAGGCTGCACGCCGAGGGCAATCAAATGATGGGCCAACTGGTTGGCCTGGGCATTCAACTCGGCGTAACTCAGCGCCTGGCCGTCGAACTCCAGGGCAATCGCGTTGGGGCTGCGCAGCACCTGGGCCTCGAACAGGCCATGGATCAATTGATCCTGAGCTTCGTCGGTGTGGGTCTGGTTGAAGTCCAGCAGCACCTGCTGACGTTCGGCCAGCGGCAGGATCTCCAGGCTGCTCAGCGATGCGTCCGGGGTACGTTCCAGGGCATCCACCAGGCTGTCGAGCGCGCCGTGCATATAGCCGCAGACCCGTTGTGCGCCGACTTCCGGGCTGACCTGAACGGTCAGGGCGAAGGCCTGGCCAAAGTCGTCGACGTCCAGCGACAGTGGGTAGTTGCTGCGTTCTTCACCGCCCAGGGCGTGGATGCCGGTCCATACCGCGATGTCTTCACTGGAGGCGGCACCGGCACTGTGACGGTAGTTGAGCAAGGCACTGAACAAAGGTGCCGGGGCGGCCACACCACTGCAACGCTGGGCCAGGGCCAGCGACGCGTGTTCATGACCGAGCAGCGTGCTCAAGCGTGCATGGGTGGCCTTGACCCCAGCCTGCGCCCCCTCGGCGCCCACGCTGACGCGCAACGGCAAGGTATTGAGAAACAGCCCCAAGGCGCGTTCACCGCCCTGCAGCCCGCCCATCAGCACCGTGCCAAACACCACCTCATCCTGGCCGCAGACATGAGCCAGTACCTGGGCCCACGCCACATGCATCAGGCTCGCGGCGCTGACGCCCAGTTGCCGTGCGGCGCTGCGCAGACGCTGGCCAAGGCCCTCCTCCACCAGCAGTTGCGCCGTTTCCAGAGCGCCGCCGGCTTGCACATCGTGCAGGCCAAACGGCAGGGTCGGCTCGTCGATGTCCGCCAGCATCGCGCGGAAAAACCCTTCGTGCTCCTGCTCCGTCAGGCCCAGGCGTGCCTGGGCCACATAGTTGCGGTACGGCACCGGCGCGCTCAAGCGCTCTTGCTGACCGGTGAGGAACGCCTGCAACTCGTACTGCAGGAGATCCATGGCGAGGTGATCGAACAGCATATGGTGGAACATCAGCAGCGCACACCACTGCTGTTGCGCAACGTCATAGGCACCCACCAGGCGCATCAGCGGCGCGTCGCGCAGGTCCATGCGGAAATGCTGCGGGTTGAAACGCTCACGCAGCTGCGCACCGGCATCGCCTTCGCCCTCCAGGCTCAACTCTTCCAGGGCGAACGGCACGTGGCGCAACACTACCTGCACCGGCTCGCTCAAGCCTTCCCAGCGCATGGTGGAGCGCAGGATATCGTTACGCTCGACCACGCCCTGCAAGGCTTGGGCAAAGGCATCGAGGCGCTCGCGACTATCGAAGTTGAACGACGCCTGCTCCAGGTACAAGTCGCCCTCATCCGCCAACAGATGGTGATACAGGATGCCTTCCTGCAACGGCGTCATGCCGTAGATGTCCTGTACGTTGGCCAGTTGGCCCGGCACGCTGGCCACGATGCTGTCGATCTCGTCCTGGCTGAGGTTGGCCAGTGGCAGCATCTCAGGCGTGATGCGTCGGCAATCAGGCGCAATGGCATTGGCCGGAATCACCAGCGCGCGGCTGCTGCCGACGACTTTGGCCAACCCGGCCAGGGTCGGGTGGGTAAACAAGGCGCCGACGTCGACCCGCAGGTCTTCCTGGCGCATGCGCTCCACCAGCTTGACCGCCAGCAACGAATGGCCGCCGAGTTCGAAGAAGTTGTCATGCCGACCCACTTGTTCCAGCTGCAGCACTTGCTCCCAGACCCGTGCCAGGCGGCGTTCGATACGCCCTTGCGGCGCCTGGTAATCACGGCTCGCCACCGCCGATTGATCCGGGGCCGGCAAGGCTTTGCGGTCCAGTTTGCGGTTCGGCGTGAGCGGCAGCGCTTGCAGGGTGACGAAGGCCGACGGAATCATGTATTCCGCCAGCAACGGCGCCAGGTAGCTGCGCAAACCGGCGGCGCTCAGCTCGACCCCGGCATGCGGCACCACGTAGGCCACCAGGCGTTTCTCGCCGGGACGGTCTTCGCGTGCAATCACTGCAACTTCCTTGACGCCGGCGCAGTTGCCCAGGCGCGATTCGATTTCGCCCAGCTCGATGCGGAAACCGCGCACCTTGACCTGGAAGTCGTTACGGCCCAGGTACTCGATCGAGCCATCCGCCAGGTAGCGTGCCAAGTCACCGGTCTTGTACATCCGCGCACCCGGTAGCGGGCTGAACGGGTCGGCAATAAAGCGCTCGGCGCTGATCCCATCAAGGTTCAGATAACCGCGTGCGACGCCGTCGCCACCGATGAAAATCTCCCCCGCCACGCCGAACGGCACTGGCTGCTGCCGGCTGTCGAGCAGGTAGATGCGGGTGTTGGCCATCGGTTTGCCGATGGTGGTGTTGCCATTGATGTCGCCGGTGTAACTCACGTAAGCCGCTGTGCAGGACACCGTCGCCTCGGTCGGGCCGTAGGTATTGATCAGCCGCACGTGGGCCGGGCGCGCCTCGTCCCAGAGTTTGAGTTTTTGCGCCGACAACGCATCGCCCGTGACGTTGATCAAGCGCACATCGCGCAGATGGGCCTGGGCCTGCTGCGGATCGTGATGCCATTCAGCGGCCAGGGTGTGCCAGTGAGCGGCCGTCAGGTGCAGGAAGGTCGGGCTAATGGCCGGGTCCCGCGCGGCTTCGGTGCCGAACACATGGCGACTTGGCGCCAGGGTCGCGCCCGCCAACAGGGCCGGGAAGATCTCCTCCACCGACAGGTCGAAGTTCAGCGTGTTCTGTTGCAACACGGTGTCCTGCGGCGTCAAGCCGAACAGGCGCGCGGCGTCGAGGCTGTAGTTGACCAGCCCGCGGTGTTCGATCATCACTCCTTTGGGGTTGCCGGTGGAGCCGGAGGTGTAGATCACATAAGCCAGGTGACGGGCATTGAGGCCCGGCACCACCGGGTTGTGTTCGGCGCCGTCGAGCGGTTCATCCAGCAGCACACGGGGGATCGCCAGGGCCGGCAGACGGTCCTGCAACGGACGCTGGGTCAACACCGCCGACGGTGTACTGTCGGCGATCATGTAAGCCAGGCGCTCCGGTGGGTAATTGGGGTCCAGCGGCACATAAGCGGCGCCGGCCTTGAGCACCCCGAGCAGGCCCACCAGCACCTCATCGCCGCGCTCGGCGCAGATCGCCACGCGCTGGTCCGGGCCAATGCCCAGACCGATCAGGTGGTGCGCCAGGCGGTTGGCCCGGCGGTTGAGCTCGGCATAACGGATGCGCTGCGCTCCGAACGCCACCGCAATGGCCTGCGGCGCGGCCTCGACCCGGGCTTCGAACAGCTGGTGAATAGTGGCCTCGTGCGGGTAGGCGACTTCGGTATTGTTGAGTGCGTGCAGCAGGTGATCGCGCTCTTCCTCATCCACCAGCGCGATATGCGCCAACTGCGCCTGGTCATCGGCAACCATCGCCTGCAGCAGTCGCTCGAAATACCCCAGATACCGTTGCAGGGTGCTCTCGTCAAACAGCGCCGTGGCGTACTCCAGGTTACCGGCGATGTGGCCTTGCACTTCACCCAGGTCCAGGGACAGGTCGAATTTGGCAAAGCTGCTGGTCTCGCCGACCGCTTCGAACTGCAGGTCCCCCATGACCAGGCTTGGGCCGTCGCTGTTCTGCCAGGTCAGCAGGGTCTGGAACACCGGGCTATGGGCCAGGCTGCGTGCCGGTTTGAGCACTTCCACCACTTGCTCGAACGGCAAGTCCTGATGGGCTTGCGCTGCCAGCGTGCGGTCCCTGGCATGGGCCAGCAAGGCGGCAACGGTCAGGTCCTCGCCCGCACCGATACGCACGGCGAGGGTGTTGACGAACAAGCCGATCAGGCCTTCGACTTCGGCACGCATGCGGTTGGCGGCCGGCGAACCGATCACCACCTCATCCTGGCCGGACAGACGGCAGAGCAGCGCGCCCCACGCGGCCATCATGGTCATGTACAGCGTGGTGCCGTGGCGTTGACTCAAGGCCTTGAGCCCGGCGGTCAGGTTGACGTCGAGCAACAGGGTCAAGGTCGCGCCACTGTAGTCCTGGCGCGCCGGACGTGGGCGATCGGTGGGCAGCATCAGCAAGGCGGGCGCATCCGCCAGCGCTTGCTGCCAGTACTGGCTCTGTTGCTGCAACACCTCGCCACTCAACCAGCGGCGCTGCCACACGGCAAAATCGCCGTATTGCAGGGCCAGCGGCGGCAGCGGGTCCGGCTGGCCGTGCCGGAAGGCCTCGTACAACGCCATCAATTCACGGGTCAGCACGCCCATCGACCAGCCATCGGAGACGATGTGGTGCATGGTCAACAACAGCACGTGGTGATCGTCGGCACGCTGCAACAGCTGTGCACGAATCAGCGGCCCCTGTTCCAGGTCGAACGGTTGCAGCGCGTCGGCGCTGATGTGCGCTTGCAGTGCCGCCTCGCTGTCGACGTCCAGACGCCGCAGGGCAAAGGCGCGCTCGGCCGGATCGATACGCACCAGCGCCTCGCTGTTGTGCTGCACGAAACGACTGCGCAGGGCTTCGTGGCGCGCCACGATGGTCGTGAGCGCGCGTTCCAGCGCGTCGGCATCCAGGTGACCGCGCAGCCTGAGGGCAATCGGCATGTTGTAGGCGGTGCTGGCACCTTCCATCTGCGCCAGGAACCACAAGCGCTGCTGGGCAAACGACAGCGGCAAGTCCTGGTCGCGCGGCACCGGCAAAATCGCCGGCAAGTTGCTGCGCGATGCCTGGGCCAGCACCTGGGCCAATGCCGCCAGTTGCGGCTGGGCAAACAGATCGGCCAGGGCCAGTTCCACACCCAGACGTTGGCGCACTTGGGAAATCAGGCGCATCGCCAACAGCGAATGGCCGCCCAATTCAAAGAAATGCCCTTGTCGACCAATCTGCTCCAGCCCCAGCAGGTCCTGCCAGATTTGCGCCAGGGTCGCTTCAATCTCGCCCTCGGGCGCTTCGTACACACCGCTGACCACCGCGTCGAGGCCCGGTGCCGGCAAGGCCTTGCGATCCAGCTTGCCGTTGGGGTTCAGGGGCAATGCGTCAAGTTGCACGTAGGCCGACGGCACCATGTACTCCGGCAGTGCGCTCTGCAGATAGGTGCGCAGGTCTTCGATCTGTGGCGCAAGGCCGGTGAAGTAGGCCACCAGCCGCTCATCACGTACCAGTACCGCAGCCTCGGTCACTTCGGGGTGGGCCGCGAGCAGCGCTTCGATTTCACCCAGCTCGATGCGCAGGCCGCGGATCTTGACCTGGTCGTCGTTGCGGCCCAGATAGTCGAGCGTGCCGTCGGCGCGGTAACGCGCCAGGTCACCGGTGCGGTACATGCGCCCGCCCTGCGTGAACGGATCGTCGAGGAAGCGTTCGGCGGTCAGCGCTTCACGGTTGAGGTAGCCGCGCGCCACGCCGGCGCCGCCGATGTAGAGCTCACCCACGCTGCCGGTCGGCAGCAGTTGCCCGTAGGCGTCCAGCACGTAGAGCCTGAGGTTGCGCAATGGCCGGCCCAGGGGAATATCGGCGGCACCGTAGCGGCCCAGGTCGGCGTCGACCGCATGCCAGGCGACCACGTCGCTGCACTCGGTCGGGCCATAACTGTTGATGAACTGCGGGCGCGGCACCGGCAGTCTTTCCAATTGCGACAGCTTGATCGGCTCGCCGCCCAGCACCACGCGGCGCAGCTGGCTCAAGGCGGACTGCTGGTCGGCGTCGATCAGCGCATAAAACGCGCTGGGGGCCAGGTTGATGTGGGTGATCGCCTGATCGCCGATCTGGCGCACGATGCTCGAAGGATCAAACGGGGTGTCCGCCAGATGCAAGGTGGCACCCACGGCCAGGCTGGCGAAGATGTTTTTCTGGGTCAGGTCGAAGCTGTGGGACGTCAGCAGCAACACCGCATCGCCCGCATCCAGACCCACGTCGTCAAGGTACCAGCCAAGCATGTTGACCACGCCCTGATGCTCGACCATGACGCCCTTGGGCTGGCCGGTGGAGCCGGAGGTGTAGATCACATAGGTCAAGTGCGTGGCCGTCAGTTCGGCCACCTGCGGGTCATGCAGGTACGGGCTGTACGCGTCATCACGGTCGAGGTCGACCACCGGCAGGCCCGGCTCGCCGGCCAGGTGTGCGCTCGCACTGTGCACCAGCAGCGCCGCCGGGGCGCTGTCGTGCAGCATGTAGTGAATGCGCTCCAGCGGGTAGTTCGGGTCGATCGGCACATAGGCGCCGCCGGCCTTGAGAATGGCCAGCAAACCAACAATCAGCTCGACACTGCGCTCCACGCAGATCGCCACGCGCTCATCCGGCTGTACACCCAGCTCGCGCAAGTGGTGGGCCAGTCGGTTGGCACGCTCGTTGAGCTCGCGGTAGGTCAGTGAACCGTTGCCGGCCTGCACGGCACAGGCATCCGGTGTGCGCAGCGCCTGAGCTTCGAACAGACTGTGCACCGTAGCGGCCGGCAACCCAGTGCACAGGCCGCCAAGACCGGCCAGCTGCTGTTGGCGCTCGTCTTCATCGAGCAGCGGCACACGGGCCAGCAGCGCCTGATCGTCGGCGACCATGGCGCGCAACAGGCGCTCAAGGTAGCCGAGGTGACGGCTCAGGGTCGGCGCATCGAACAACGCCGTGGCGTAGCTCAGGGAGCCGATGATATGGCCCTGGGCCTCGCACAGCTCCAGCGACAGGTCGAACTTCGCCGCGCTGTTGATCTGGCCGCTGCCTTCCAGCACCAGGTCACCCAGTGCCGGGGCCACGCTTTCGTTGTTCTGCCACGTCAGCATGGTCTGGAAGATCGGGCTGTAGGCCATGCTGCGCACAGGTTTGATGATATCCACCACCTGTTCGAACGGCAGGTCCTGATGGGCCTGCGCGCCCAGCGTCTGGGCCTTGACCCGCGCCAGCAAGGTTTGCACGGTCGGCTCGCCCGAGGCGTCGATACGCACCGCCAGGGTGTTGACGAACAGGCCGATCAGGCCTTCGACCTCGACACGGTTGCGATTGGCCACCGGTGAACCGATCACCACTTCATCCTGCCCGGCCAGCCGGCTGAGCAACGCGCCCCAAGCCGCCAGCAGTGTCATGTACAGCGTGGTGCCATGGCGTTGGCTGAGGGTCTTGAGGCCCTGGGTCAACTCGGCATCCAGCTGCAGGCTCAGCACCGCGCCGGAAAAGTCCTGCTGCGCGGGACGCGGGCGGTCGGTGGGCAAGGTCAACATGGCCGGCGCACCGGCCAGAGCCTGTTGCCAGTACAGACTTTGCTGGTGCAACACCTCGCCACTCAACCAGCGGCGCTGCCACACGGCGAAGTCGGCGTATTGCAGGGCCAGCGGCGGCAACGGGTCGGCCAGGCCCTGGCTGAAGGCGTCATACAGCGCCATCAGCTCGCGGGTCAGCACGCCCATCGACCATCCGTCAGAAGCGATATGGTGCAGGGTCAACAGCAGTACGTGGTGTTCGTCGCCCATGCGCACCAGACGCGCGCGCAGCAACGGCCCGTTGACCAGGTCAAACGGGGCCAGCGCTTCGTGCTCGGTCAAAGCCTGCAATTGCTGCGCTGCATCGGCCCGTTCGCGCAGGTCATTGTGTTCAAGCACAAAAGCGCCTTCGACCGGGGCGATCAGCAACTGCGGCTCATCGTTGTCGACCACAAACACACTGCGCAGCACTTCATGGCGGCTGACGATCTGCGCCAGGGCGCGCTCCAGCGCCAGCGTATTAAGGGCGCCGCGCAAGCCCAGGCCAACCGGCATGTTGTAGGCGGCGCCGGCATTGTCCATCTGCGCCAGGAACCACAGGCGCTGCTGGGCAAACGACAGTGGCAGTGGCTCTTCACGGGATACCGGCACAATCGGCGGCAGGCTGCTGCGCCCCGCCTTGGCCACCGCCTGGGCGAGGGCCGACAGTTGCGGGTGGGCAAACAGCGCTGCGAGGTCCAGCTCCACCCCCAGGTGCACGCGCACCTGGGAAATCAGCCGCATGGCCAGCAACGAATGCCCGCCCAGCTCGAAGAAGTGATCGTCACGCCCGACCTGCTCGACCTTGAGCAATTGGCTCCAGATCTGCGCCAGCGCCACTTCCACCTCGCCCTGCGGCGCTTCATAGCCACGGCTGAGCAAGGCCTCCTGATCCGGAATCGGCAGCGCTTTGCGGTCCACCTTGCCGTTATTGGTCAGCGGCAGGCTGTCGAGGCGCACATAGGCACGCGGCACCATGTACTCCGGCAGTTGCTCTTGCAGCCAGGTGCGCAGGGCCTGGATGTCCAGCGCCTGGTGCTCGGTGAAGTAGGCCACCAGGCGCTTGCTGCCCGGCTCGTCCTCACGGGCCAGCACCACCACCTCGTTGACGTGCGGGTGTTCGCCGAGGCGGTTTTCGATCTCCCCGAGTTCAATGCGGAAACCACGGATCTTCACTTGGTCGTCATTACGGCCCAGGCAATCAAGCTCGCCCTTGGCCAACCAGCGGCCAAGGTCGCCCGTGCGGTACATCAACGCGCCCGGCTCGCGGCTGAACGGGTCGAGAATGAATTTCTCGGCGGTCAGTTCAGGCCGGTTCAGGTAACCCTTGGCGACGCCTTTGCCACCGATGTAGATCTCCCCGACAACGCCCAAGGGCACCGGCTGCTGGCGTTGATCGAGCAGGTAAATGCGCGTATTGGAAATCGGCCCGCCGATCGGCACGCTCTCGGCATCGTCGGCCAGCGCACGCACTTCAAAAGTAGTGGCGTAGGTGGTGGTTTCGGTAGGGCCGTAGCAATGCACCAGACGCAGCTTGGGTGCATGCTCCAGCAGGCTGCGGAACGCCGCCGGGTCCGCGCGTTCGCCGCCGCACAGCAGCATGCGCAAGCCCTTGAGGGCGTCGGGAATCAGCTGTACGTACTGGTTGAACAGCGCCGTGGTGGTGAACAGGATGGTGACCGCCGATTCGCTCAACACGGCGCCAAAACGCAGCGGGTCAAGCAGCGTGTCGTGATCGATCACCACCACTTGGCCGCCATTGAGCAAGGCGCCCCAGACGTCCATGGTGCTGGCGTCGAACGCCGGGTTGGAGGCAAAGGCGATACGGTCATGGCTATTGAAGTCGGCATAACCGCCGTTGATCACCAGCCGTGTGATGCCCCGATGCGGCACCAGCACGCCCTTGGGCACGCCGGTGGAACCGGAGGTGTACATGATGTAGGCGACCGACTCGGCAGACTGTTCAAGGGCCGGATCGTGGACCGCTGCATCGCTCAGATCGAGGCTGTCCAGGTTCAGCTGCCCGCCGCCTTCGGGGGCTTGATGGGCGCTGGTGGTGAGCAGCCATTGCGCGCCGCTGTCCTGGCGCATGAAGGTTTGCCGGTCGGCGGGGGCGTGGACATCCAGCGGCACATACACCGCGGCGGCCTTGCTGATTGCCAGTTGGCTGACCAGCAAGTCCACGGAACGCTCCAGCAGGATGGCTACGCTGTCACCCGCCTGCACGCCCAGGCCGATCAGGTGGTGAGCCAGGCGGTTGGCGCGCCGGTTCAATTGCGCATAGCTCAGCGACTGTTCACCGTGAACCACCGCTACAGCGTCCGGCCGGATACCGACCTGAGTCTCGAACAAGGCGTGTACGGTCGAGCTCTCTGGGAACGGACGCTCGCTGTCGTTGAAGGCCTCCAGCAGTTCCTGGCGCTCGGCCTCGGGCAGCACCGAGAGCTCCTGCAACGGCGTAGCGGGCGCATGTTCCAGGGCATCGACCAGTTGCTGCAGCGCCGCTTGCATATAGACGCAGACACGCAGCGCGCCAATCCCGACCAGCGCCTGGGCATTGAGTTGAAAGCCGCTGCCGAAGTCATCGACGTTCAGCACCAGCGGGTAGTTGGTGCGCTCTTCCATGCTCAGCGCCTGAATGCCGTCCCAGGCGGCAATGTCGGCGCTGGAGACTTGCGCGGCCGCGCTGTGACGGTAGTTGAGCAAGGTATTGAACAACGCCTGCGCCGCCGGCATGCCGCTGCAATGCTGGGCCAGCGACAAGGATGCATGCTCGTGGGCCAGCAGTTGCGCCAGTTGCGCGTGAGTGGCACGTACGGCCTCGCGGGCGCCGTGGGCGCCGATGCTGACCCGCAGCGGCAAGGTGTTGATGAACAAGCCCAGCGCACGCCCGGCCCCTTCACCGCCTTGCAAGCGGCCCAGCAGCACCGTGCCGAACACCACCTCATCACGGCCACTGACCTGCGCCAGCACCTGGCCCCAGGCCAGGTGCATCAGGCTCGCGGCGCTGACCCCAAGCACCCGCGCCTGCTCACGCAGCCGCCCGCCCAGTACGCTGTCGAGCATCAGGTGCGATTCTTCGACCCCCCTGCCGTCGCCCTGCACATTCTGCAGGCCGAACGCCAGGGTCGGTTCATCGATATCACCCAGCATCGCGCCGAAGAACGCTTCATGAGCCCGGCGATCGGCGCCCAGGCGCGACTGCGCCACATGCTCGCGATACGCAATCGACGGCGGCAACTGTGCGCTCTGGCCTTTGAGGCTGGCCTGGACTTCCTCGATCAGCACCTCCAGCGCGGTATGGTCGAGCACCATGTGGTGGAACAACAGGATGCCGACCCAGCGCTGGTTGGTGCTGTCTTCGGTGTAGGCCAAATGCATCAGCGGAGCCTGGGTCATGTCCAGGCGATAGTGGCGAGGGTCGAAACGACTGTGCAGTTGCGCCAGCACGTCACCCTCGGCCGGGTCGATGGCCACCTGTTCCAGGCCCAGCGAAGCCTGGCGCCATACCACTTGCACAGGCTCCGCGAGCCCTTCCCAGGCAATACTGCTGCGCAGGATGTCGTGACGGTCGATCACGCTTTGCAGGGCCTTGGCGAACAGGTTGAGCGGCTCGGGACCGGTAAACGCAAACAGCATGTGCAGCAGGTAGGCATCGCCCTGATCCGCGGCCAGATGGTGGTAGAACATACCGTCCTGCAGTGGTGCGAGGCTGTAGATATCCTGCACATTGCGCACGCCGCCGGGCACGCTGGCGACGATGCGGTCGATGCTGCCTTGGTCCAGCTCGGCCAGGGGCAGCAAGTCCGGGGTGATCTGCTCGCAGCCGAGCTCGATCAGGTTGGCCGGCACCCGCAGCTGCGCATGGCCGCCCACGGCGGCTGCCAGGGCGGCCAACGTCGGCTGGCCAAAAAGGACACGCACGTCGGCGCTCAGTTCGAGCTGGCGCATGCGCTCGATCAACTTCACCGCCAACAGCGAATGGCCCCCCAGTTCGAAGAAGTTGTCGTGCCGCCCTACTCGCTCCACGCCCAGCAACTCTTGCCATAGCGCGGCGAGGCTGTGCTCCACCTCCCCCTCCGGACGCTCGTATTCGCGCCGCGCCAGTGCGTCGCCATCCGGCGCCGGCAAGGCTTTGCGATCGAGCTTGCCGTTGGTGGTCAACGGCAAGCGCTCAAGCATCACGAATGCGCTGGGCACCATGTAATCGGCCAGGGACACCAGCAACTGCTGGCGCAGCTCGGCCGCCACCGGTTCGGCGCCATCGGCGGCGATGACGTAGGCCACCAGGCGCTTGTTGCCGGGCTGGTCTTCGCGAGCAATCACCACCGCGTCACGCACGCCCTCACAGGCCGCGAGATGCGCCTCGATTTCCCCCAGTTCGATACGGAAACCGCGGATTTTCACCTGGTCGTCATTACGCCCCAGGTAGTCGATGCTGCCATCTGGCAACCAGCGGCCCAGGTCACCGGTCTTGTACAGGCGGGCATCGGCCCGCCCGCTGAACGGGTCGGCGATAAAACGTTCGGCATTCAGTTCCGGGCGGTTCAAGTAACCACGTGCCACCCCGGCGCCGCCCACGTACAACTCGCCCACGACGCCCACCGGCACCGGTTCGCGCGCGCTGTCGAGCACGTAGAGCTGCAAGTCCGGAATACGCCCGCCAATCGGGCTGACCCCGACCAACTGCGCATCCGCCGCTTCAAGGGCACGGTAAGTCACATGCACCGTGGTTTCGGTGATGCCGTACATGTTCACCAGTTGCGTACCGGCGTTGGCCGTACGCGCATACCAAGGCTTGAGCATCCCCGGTTCCAGGGCTTCGCCACCGAAAATCACCTGGCGCAGGGAATGCTTCAAGGCACTCTGGCCCTGGGCGGCGATCAATGAACGGAAGGCGCTCGGGGTCTGGTTGAGGATGGTCACACCGGCGCTGCACAAGAGCGCATAGCACTCGTCCGGCGAGCGACTGGTGAGTTGCGGCACCACCAGCAACTGCCCGCCGTGGATCAGCGCGCCCCAGATTTCCCAGACCGAGAAGTCGAAGGCGAACGAGTGGAACAGCGCCCACACGTCGCGGTCATTGAAGTTGAACCACCCTTCGGTGGCGGAGAACAGCCGCGCCACGTTGCGGTGCTCGATCATCACGCCTTTGGGCAGACCGGTGGAGCCCGAGGTGTAGATCACGTAAGCCAGGTTGGCCGAGGTCAGGCCGGGCACTTGCGGGTTGTGCATCGGCTGCAGTTGCAGCTCCGTCGCGTCCAGATCGATCACCGGCACCGCAAGTTCGGCAACCCGCGCCTGTGTCGCCGCCTGCACCAGCACCGCCACCGGCGCACTGTCCTGCAGGGTGTAACTGATGCGTTCCTGCGGGTAGGCGGGGTCAATCGGCACGTAACCGGCGCCCGCCTTGAGGATGCCGAGCAAGCCGATGATCATTTCCAGCCCGCGCTCGACGCAGATTGCCACCCGATCATCCGGGCGCACGCCCAGGCTCAGCAGGCGGTGCGCGACCCTGTTCGCGCGGGTGTTCAGCTCGGCGTAGCTCAGGTGGCTGTCTTCAAACACCACCGCGATGGCCTCGGGTTGCTCGGCAGCCTGGCGCTCGATCTGGTGATGAATCAACGCGGCATCGGCATACAGGCTGTCCGTGGCGTTCCAGTGTTGCAACAGTTGCTCACGCTCAAGCGCCGGCAACATGCCCAGGCTTGGCAGCGCGGCCTGTGGCGTCTGTTCCAGCGCCTGCACGAGGTTTTCCAGGACACATTGCATATAGCCGCAGATGCGCGCGGCACCAATGCTGCCATCGGCCATGACCGACAGGCTGAAGGCATCGCCGGTGTCGTTGACCGACAGGGTCAGCGGGTAGTTGGTGCGTTCCTTGCTGTCGAGGATGCCGATACCTTCCCAGGCGGCCTGCGCGGCCTGGGACACATCCCCACCGCCAAGCTGGCGGTAGTTGAGCAGCGAGCTGAACAGCGGCGTAGAGGGCGCCACCTTGCTGCAGCGCTGCGCCAGCACCAGCGACGCGTGCTCATGGCCGAGCAGACCGGTCAGGCGCGCATGGGTCGTCTTGACCAGGCTGCGCACGCCCGCCTCACTGAGGCTGATGCGCAACGGCAGGGTGTTGATGAACATCCCCAGGGCGCGGTCGGCGCCTTCGCCACCTTGCAGGCGCCCCAGCAAGACCGTACCGAACACCACGTCATCGCGGCCGGAAACACCGCCCAGCACCCGGGCCCACGCCAGGTGATACAGGCTCGCCGGGGTCACGCCCAACTGCCGAGCCAGTTGGCGCAGGCGCGTGTTGAGGTGGTCATCGAGTGGCAGCAGCACCTCCTCCACCCCGTGGCCATCGCCTTGCACATCCTGCAGGCCAAACGGCAGGGTTGGCTCGTCGATGTCGCCGAGCATTTCACTGAAGAACGCTTCATGCGCTTCGCGGCTCACGCCCAGACGTGCCTGCGCCACGTAATTGCGATACGGCACCGAAGCCGGCAATTGTGCTTCTTCACCGCGGGTATGGGCTTCGACTTCGGCGATCAGCATGCGCAGGGAGGTTGCGTCGTCCACCAGGTGGTGCAACAGCAACACGGCCACCCAGCGTTGGTTGGGGGCGTCCTCGCTGTAGCCGATGCGCATCAGCGGGGCCTGGCGAATGTCCAGGCGATGGTGGCGCGGGTTGAGGCAGGCGGTCAGCTGTTCTGCGATATCACCAGCGGCCGGGTCCAGGGGGATTTCATCGAGGCCCAGGCGTGCCTCGCGCCAGACCACTTGCACCGGCTCGTCCAGGCGCTCCCAGACCACCGCGGTACGCAGAATGTCATGTCGCGAAATCACCCCTTGCAGTGCCTCGGCGAAACGTGTCAGCCGCTCGCGGCTGGTGAAGCTGAAGGTCACGTATTGCAGATAGGGGTCGCCCTGGGCGGCCGCCAAATGGTGGTACAGGATGCCCTCCTGCAGGGGCGCCAGGCTGTAGATTTCCTGGACGTTGCGCGCCCCGCCCGGCACCGTCGCCACGATGCGCTCGATGGCCTCCTGATCGAGGTCCGCCAGGGGCAGCATGTCCGGGGTGATGTGTTCGCAACCCTCGGGCACGCGATTGGCGGGGACCTCCACCTCCTTGCTCGCACCGGCGACAGCCGAGGCCAGGGCCGCGAGGGTCGGCTGACCGAACAGCACACGCACATCGGCCGCGAGCCCGACCTGACGCATGCGCTCGATCAACTTGACCGCCAGCAACGAGTGGCCACCCAACTCGAAAAAGTGATCCTGGCGCCCGACCTGCTGAACATTGAGCAGGTCCTGCCAGATCGTCGCGATCGCCGCTTCGACTGCGCCTTGAGGCGCTTCGTATTGACGCCGCGCCAGCGCGTCGGCGTCCGGCGCCGGCAAGGCCTTGCGGTCGAGCTTGCCGTTGGTGGTCAACGGCAAGCTGTCGAGCATGACAAAGGCGCCAGGCACCATGTACTCGGCCAGATGCACCAGCAACTGGGTCCGCAGGTCGGCGGCGTTCGGCGCCCTACCCTCAGCGCCAATCACGTAGGCCACCAGGCGTTTGTCCCCCGGCGTGTCTTCACGGGCAATCACCACGGCTTCGCGCACGCCGTCACAGGCGGCCAGGCGCGCTTCGATTTCGCCCAGTTCAATCCGGAAACCGCGAATTTTCACTTGGTCGTCGTTACGCCCCAGATAGTCGATGCTGCCGTCTGCCAGGCGACGGCCCAGGTCGCCGGTCTTGTACAGGCGAGCGCCGGGGCGGTCGCTGAACGGGTCGGCGATAAAGCGCTCGGCATTCAGTTCCGGGCGGTTCAGGTAACCACGGGCCACGCCCGCGCCACCCACGTACAGCTCGCCCACCACCCCGACCGGCACGGGTTCGCGCCGATCATCGAGCACATACAACTGCAAGTCCGGAATGCCCCCGCCAATCGGGCTGGCACCCACCAACTGCGCATCCGCCGCTTCAAGGGCACGGTAAGTCACATGCACGGTGGTTTCAGTGATGCCGTACATGTTCACCAGTTGCGTACCGGCATTGGCGCTGTGCGCGTACCACGGCTTGAGCATCCCCGGTTCCAGCGCTTCGCCACCAAAAATCACCTGGCGCAGGGCGTGCTTGAGCGGGCTCTGCCCCTGGGCCACGATCAGCGCGCGGAAGGCGCTGGGGGTCTGGTTGAGAATGGTCACACCGGCGCTGCACAGCAGCGCATAGCATTCATCGGGCGAACGGCTGGTCAACTGCGGCACCACCAGCAACTGCCCGCCGTGCATCAGCGCACCCCAGATTTCCCAGACCGAGAAGTCGAAGGCGAACGAGTGGAACAAAGCCCATACATCGTGATGGTCGAAGTGGAACCAGGCCTCGGTGGCGGTGAACAGGCGCGCCACGTTGTGGTGTTCGATCATCACGCCCTTGGGCAACCCGGTGGAACCGGAGGTGTAGATCACATAGGCCAGGTTCGCCGGCGTCAGGCCCGCGACCTGGGGGTTGGCGGTTGATTGGTCCTGGCAGTCGCCGACGTCCAGCGTGATCACCGGCACCGACAACTCGGCCACCCGAGTGTGAGTCGCCTGTTGCACCAGCACCGCCACCGGCGCGCTGTCTTGCAAGGTGTAGCTGATGCGTTCCTGGGGGTAGGCCGGATCGATCGGTACATAACCGGCACCGGCCTTGAGAATGCCCAACAGGCCAATGATCATTTCCAGACCGCGCTCGACGCAGATCGCCACCCGATCATCCGGGCGCACGCCCAACGCCAGCAGGCGATGGGCGACCTGGTTGGCGCGCTGGTTGAGGGCGCCGTAGCTCAGGCGCTGGTCGTCGAACACCACCGCGACAGCCTCAGGCTGCGCCGCCGCACGGGCTTCGACCTGGCTGTGGATCAGCGCGTCGTCGGCATACTGCGTTTCATTGCTGTTCCAGGCGTGCAGCAGATGTTCGCGCTCGGTGGCCGGCAGGATACCCAGGGTGTGCAGCGGCGCCTGGGGGCTGTGCTCCAGCGCATCGACCTGACTCTGCAAGGCGGCATTGAGGTAGCGCGCGACACGCTCGGCACCAATCTCGGGGCCCGCGAGTACGGTGATATGGAAATCCTCGCTCAGGTCATCGAAGTTGATGGTCAAGGGGTAGTTGGTGCGTTCCTCTGCTCCGAGCGCCTGCATGCCGGCCCAGGCTGCCTGCGCTTCGCTGGTGGCGCCGATGGCACTGTGGCGGTAATTGAGCATCGCGCTGAACAGCGGCGTCGGCGTGGCCACGGCGCTGCAGCGCTGGGCCAGGGCCAGCGAGGCGTGCTCATGCTGAAGCAGCGCGGTCAGGCGCTGATGGGTCAACTTCAGGCCACTGCGCACGCTTTGCGCACCGACGCTGACACGCAGCGGCAAGGTGTTGATGAACATGCCCAGGGCACGCTCAGAGCCCTCGCCCGCGTGCATGCGCCCCAGCAGGACCGTACCGAAGACGACTTCCTCGCGCCCGGACACTTTGCCCAGTACTTGCGCCAGCGCCAGGTGCACCATGCTGGCGGCGCTCACGCCCATCTGGCGCGCCTGGGCACGCAGGCGCTTGCTCAAAGCGCTGTCGAGCATCAGGTGGCTTTCGTCGATACCCTGACCATCCCCCTGAACGTCCTGCGCGCCGAAAGGCAGGGTCGGCTCATCGATGTCGCCGAGCATTTCGCGAAAGAACGCTTCATGCTGCTGTTCCGTCACACCCAGCAGAGCCTGGGCCACGTAGTTGCGGTACGGCACCGGCTCGCCGAGGTGCTCGACCTGTCCCAGCAGGAAGGCCTGCATTTCATGCTGCACCACCTCCATCGCGGTATGGTCCAGCGCCATGTGGTGAAACATCAACACCGCCACCCAACGCTGATTCGGCGAGTCCAGCGCAAAAGCCATGCGCATCATCGGCGCCTGGCGAATGTCCAGGCGATAATGGCGGGCATCGAAGCGACCTTGCAGCTGGCTCAGCACATCACCGTCGCGCGGGTCCAGGTGCACTTCCTCACTGATCAGCGCAGCCTTGCGCAGCACCACCTGGACCGGTTCATCGAGGCTCTCCCAGACCACGGTGGTGCGCAGAATGTCGTGACGCTGGATCACGTACTGCAAGGCTTCGGTGAATTGCTCAAGGCGCTCGCGGCTGTCGAAGGCGTACTGCGATTGCAGCAGATACGGGTCACCCTGCTCGGCGGACAAGTGGTGGTACAGCATGCCTTGCTGCAACGGCGCCAGCGGGTAGATGTCTTTCACGTTGGCCAGGCCACCGGGCACGGCGTCGACAATCTGGTCGATGGTCGCCTGGTCCAGTGTCGTCAATGGCAGCATCTGCGGGGTGATGCGATAGGCAGGGCTCAGCCAGTCGCCACCGTTGCGGGCGATCAATTCAAGCAATTGCGCCTTGTGCCTGCGCAGGCCGTCGATCACCCCGTCATCGAGTCCCTCATCGTCGCCCAGGATGATCAGGTCATCCTCTTCACGTTGCAGATGGATCGCGTGGGTCGAAAGAACTGCCATCAATTCGCTGAAGTGCATGGTGTGACCTGCTTAAGATTCGAAAACAGTGACGAAAAAAGCCCGACTTCGCGTGTAACCGAAATACCGGGCATCGAGCGTCGGCGCATGCCTTGCTTGGGCAGAGGCGCCGCCGCCGACAGGTTCAAAAAGGGATGGGTTGAATACGTGCCACAGGACTCCCCACAGGGCAGGAAAACTAAAACATCCGCACTGAGGTGTATGTCATGGGAAGCCGGGACAATGCAGGGGTGCCCTGCGGATAAACAGGCGGGAGCCGGTTTGCCCGGCTCCGACAGTTGAGGGTTATGCCAGCCAGATTGGCCACATCGACGCGCCCATGCGCGAGCCTTCCGGCCAAAGCCCAACAGCTCCCACAAGGGAGCTGTTGGGCCTCGCGTCAAATGCGCCGCTTGCGTTCAAGCGTCGGCACACTGGATTGCGGCACCACCACGTGCTCCACCTGCCCCACCGCTGCTGCCATGGCGGCCAGCGTCGGTTGGGCGAGCAGCACGCGCAAGTCAGCGTCCAGCCCTTGCTTGCGCATCTGCTCAACCAGGCTGACCGCCAGCAACGAATGCCCACCCAGCTCGAAGAAGTGGTCATGACGCCCCACCTGTTCAACCTTGAGCAGCGTTTGCCACAGCTGCGCCAATGCCACTTCCACCGGCCCCTGGGGCGCCTCGTAGGCACGGCTGAGCAGCGCGTCCTGGTCCGGTGCGGGCAAGGCCTTACGGTCGACTTTGCCGTTGCCGGTCAGCGGCAGGCTGTCCAGGCGTACATAGGCCGCCGGTACCATGTACTCCGGCAACTGCCCCTGCAGACGGGCGCGCAGCGCCTCGATATCCAGGCTTTCGCGTTCGGTAAAATACGCCACCAGACGCTTGTGCCCCGGCTCGTCCTGACGGGCCAGCACCACGGCATCCTTGACCCCGGGGCAGCCGGCCAAACGGATTTCGATCTCGCCCAGTTCGATACGGAAGCCACGGATCTTCACCTGCTGGTCGTTGCGCCCCTGATACTGCAACGTACCGTCGGCGCGCCAGGCCACCAGGTCGCCGGTGCGGTACATCAGGCCGCCGTCGCTGAACGGGTCGGCGAGGAATTTCTCCGCCGTCAACTCAGCCCGGTTGAGGTACCCCAGCGCCACACCCTGGCCGCCGACATACAGCTCACCGGTCACCCCGACCGGCACCGGTTGCTGATGCGCATCAAGCACATAAGCGCGGCTGTTGCCGACCGGTTTGCCAATCGGAATGCTGCCCTCATCCGCCCGGGTGATCTCATGGGTGGTCGAGAACGTGGTGGCCTCTGTCGGGCCATAGCCGTTCAGCAGATGCTGTGGGGCACCGCCTTTGAGTACACGGGCAATCACGCTCGGGTCCAGCACATCGCCGCCGACGATCAGGTACCGCAGGCGCGCAAAGGCTTCCAGCAAACCCTCGGCGTACTGATGGAACAACCCGGCGGTCATCCACAGCACACTGACGGCCTGCTGCTGCAACAGAGCGGCAAACTGCTGTTGCGCCAAGAGCTTGTCCTGGTCGATCACCACCACCGCGCCGCCATTGAGCAGCGGCGCCCAGACTTCCAGGGTGCTGGCGTCAAATGCCGGGTTGGACGCGAACGCCACGCGGTCGTGCTGATTGAAATCGGCATAGCCGTTGTTGATCACCAGTCGTGTGATGGCTCGATGCGGCACCCGCACCCCCTTGGGCGTACCGGTGGAGCCGGAGGTGTACATGATGTACGCCGCCGCCTCGCTGCTGACCACGAGCGCCGGGTTGTCATCAGACAAGTGGCGCAAGTGCGTCTGATCCAGATCGAGCCGCTGCACCTGCAACGCCTTGCCCAGCCCGGCGTGGCTCAACAGTAACGTCGCCTGGCTGTCGCTGAGCATGAAGGCCTGGCGTTCGACCGGCGCATTGACGTCCAGCGGCACATACACCAGCGCGCATTTGCTGAGGGCCAGTTGGCTCACGAGCAGGTCAATCGAACGTTCCAGCAGCACGGCCACGCTTGACCCCGCCGCCATCCCCAGGCTGGCCAGGTGATGGGCCAGACGGTTGGCACGGGCGTTCAGCTCGGCATAGCTCAGCTGTTGCTCGCCATGCTCCGCCGCCACGGCCTGCGGCTGCGCCTGTGCCCACGACTCGAACACCTGGTGCACCGGCGTGCTCGCCGGATAGTCACGTGCGGTGGCATTGAACCCGTGCAGCACATGCCGGCGCTCCTCTGCGGGCAGGATCGACGAGTGCTGGAAAGCTGCGTGGGGTGCCTGCTCCAGGGCATCGAGCAGATCGCCCAGTACCGTGGTCATGTACCCCAGCACGCGCTGTGCACCGACCGACCGCGGCGCCAGGGCATTGACCCGGAAGTCCTCGCCCACATCGTCCACCGAAAGAATCAACGGATAGCTGTCGACCCCTTCACCGCCGATCATTTCGATCCCTTCCCATGCCGCCCGGCTGGCGTCGCTGACGCTGGCCGAGCCGTGACGGTAATTGAGCAAGGCACTGAACAGCGGCGCCGGCGCGGCAACCCCACTGCAGCGTTGAGCCAGGGTCAATGACGCATGCTCATGGGCGAGCAACTGGCTCAAGGCGGCATGAGTACGCTTGACGGCCAGCGACACACTGTCATCGCTCAGGCGCACACGCAGCGGCAAGGTATTGATGAACATGCCCAGGGAGCGGTCGGCGCCTTCGCCGGCCTGCAAGCGGCCGAGCAACACCGTGCCGAACACCACGTCGTCGCGCGCCGACAGCGCGCCGACCACCTGCGCCCATGCCCAGTGATACAGGCTGGCCGCACTGACCCCCAGTTGCCGCGCCTGCTGACGCAGACGCTGGCTGAACACCGCGCCCAGCCAGTGTTCGGCCTCTTCGCTGGGGTCGCGCTCGCTGTCGATGCGTTGCACGCCAAACGGCAGCGTCGGCTCGTCGACATCGCCGAGCATCTCGGCAAAGAACGCCTCGTGGGCCGCGCGGTCCTTGCCCTGCATGGCCTGGGCGACATAGTTGCGGTACGGCACCGACGCCCCCAGTTGCGCCTCGCGACCACTCATGTGCGCTTCGATTTCCGCCACCAGCACGCCCATGGACGTGGCGTCATTGACCAGGTGGTGGAAGCTGAGCATGCCGATCCAGCGCTGATGCTGCGGATCATGGGCGAAGCCCAGATGCATCATCGGTGCCTGGCGGATGTCCATGCGGTGACGTCCCAGGCTGAAGTGTTCGCGCAGTTGCGCCAGCACCTCGCCCGCTTGCGGGACGAACTCCTCGACCGTCAGCGGCGCCTCGCGCCAGACCACTTGCACCGGTGCTTCCAGTTGCGCCCAGAACAGGCCGGTACGCAGGATGTCATGGCGCGCGATCACCCGTTGCAGGGCCTGGGCAAACCCTTCCAGGCGCTGGCGGCTGTCGAACGCGAACAGCGCATGTTGCTGGTACGGGTCGCCCTGTTCGGCGCTGATATGGTGGTACAACAAGCCCTCCTGCAGCGGTGCCAGGGCATAGATGTCCTGCACGTTGGCCACGCCGCCCGGAACACTGGCGACAATCCGCTCGATACTTGCCTGATCCAGTGTGGCCAGGGGCAGCAGGTCCGGGGTGATGTGCGTGCAACCCGGCTCGATGCGATTGCGCGGCACCGCCACTTCATGACCGGCGCCCACGGAAGCGGCGAGCGCCGCCAGGGTTGGCTGGCTGAACAGCACACGGACATCGGCCTGCAACCCGGCCTGGCGCATCCGTTCCACCAGGCCCACCGCCAGCAATGAATGCCCGCCCAGTTCAAAGAAGTTGTCGTGACGCCCCACCTGCTCCAGCTTGAGCACGTCGGCCCAGATCTGCGCCAGGGTGGTTTCCACGTCCCCTTCAGGTGCTTCATAGCCACGGCTGATCAGCGCATCCAGCCCCGGTTCCGGCAGTGCCCGGCGGTCGAGCTTGCCGTTGGCGGTGAGCGGCATATGGTCGAGCCGCACATAGGCGCTCGGCACCATGTACTCGGGCAACTGCGCCTGCAACCAACCACGCAAGTCCTCGATCGACACGGCTTGGGTCTCGGTGAAGTAAGCCACCAGGCGCGCCTCCCGCGCCAGCACCACGGCTTCGCGAACCTGGGCATGCTCGCCCAGGCGGGTTTCGATTTCCCCCAGTTCGATGCGCACACCGCGGATCTTCACCTGGTCATCGTTACGCCCCAGGTAATCCAGTGTGCCGTCCGGCAACCAGCGCGCCAGGTCGCCGGTGCGGTACATACGCGCCTGCGGGTCGTGGCTGAACGGATCCTTGAGGAAACGCTCGGCGGTCATTTGCGCACGGTTCAGGTAACCGCGCGCCACCCCGGCCCCGGCCACGTACAGCTCGCCGGCGACACCGACGGGCACCGGCTGTTGCTGCGCGTCCAGCAGGTAGACCTGGGTGTTGGCCACCGGCCTGCCGATATGCAGCGCCTGCCCGGCCTCGACCACACCGGAGGTGGCAACCACCGTGGCTTCGGTCGGGCCATAGTTGTTGACCAGTTTGCAGCGCTGTGGCGTGTGGAACTGACGCAGGCGGTCGCCGCCGACCAACAGGGTCTTGAGGGTCGGATGTTGCAATGCCTGGCTGAAGGCGTACTCCGCCACCGGCGTGGGCAGGAAGCTGACGTCCAGCGGTTGCGCCAGCCACCACTTGAGCAGCGCATCAATGTCTTCGCCGCCCTCCCGGGCCGGTGGCAGGTGCAGGGTGGCGCCCACGCACAGGGCTGGCCAGACCTCCCAGGCCATGGCGTCAAAGCCGAACCCGGCAACGCTGGAGGTGTGACTCCCGTGCCGCAGCTCAAACGCGTCGCAGTGCCAGTTCACCAGGTTTTCCAGGGTCTGGTGCTCGACCATCACGCCTTTGGGCAAGCCGGTCGAGCCGGAGGTGTAGATCACATACGCCAGGTGCGCCGGGGTGAGCCCTTTGATCTGCGGGTTACCCTTCGACGGCCCTTGCCACAGGCGACTGTCCAGCTCCAGCACTGGCGCGGTCACGGTTGGCAGGCGTTGCGCCAGGGCGGGCTGGATCAGCACGGCCACGGGTGCGCTGTCTTCCAGCAGGTAGCTCAAGCGTTCGGCCGGGTGCGCCGGGTCGATCGGCACATAGCACGCGCCGGCCTTGAGAATCGCCACCAGCCCGACCAGCATTTCCAGGCTGTGCCGTGTGCAGATGGCCACGCGGTCGTCGGGCTGCACGCCCAGATCGAGCAACTGATGCGCCAGCTGATTGGCCTGCCGGTTCAACTCGCTGTAGGTCAGGCTTTGGCCCTGGTACACCACGGCCAGCGCGTGGGGGTACAGCTCGACCTGGGTTTCAAAACGCTGGTGAAGGGTGTGCCCGACGGGGAAGTCGATCCGCGTAGCGTTGAAACCGCTCAACAATTGCTGGCGTTCATGCGCCGGCAGGATCGACAGCTGATGCATCGGCGTGTCCGCCGCGTGCTCAAGCGCCTGGACCAGGCGCTCGACCACAGCCACGACATAGTCGCAGACGCGCTGCGCGCCCACCGAGGCCACCACCAGCGCGCTGAGGCTGAACGCCTGGCCCTGATCGTTGACGCTCAAGGTCAGCGGGTAGTTGCTGTGTTCCTGCGCCTGCAACAGTTGCATGCCTTGCCAGGCCTCGGCTTGGGCAGCGGACACCGGCGCGCCCTGGCTGTGCCGATAGTTGAGCAAGGCACTGAACAGCGCCGTGGATTGCGCGACGCTGCTGCAACGTTGCGCCAGGGCCAGCGAGGCATGTTCGTGAGCCAGCAGGCCGTTGAGCCGTGCATGGGTGGCCTTGAGCGCAGCCTGCACGCCGACACCTCCCAGGTCGACACGCAACGGCAGGGTGTTGATAAACATCCCCAGCGCCCGCTCCGCCCCGTCGCCGCCTTGCATACGGCCCATCAACACCGTGCCGAACACCACGCGCTCGGTACTCGACACCACGCCCAGCACCTGAGCCCACGCCAGGTGAAACAGGCTGGCGGCGCTGACGCCCAGTTGCCGCGTCTGCACGCGCAGGCGCCGACTCAGCCCGGCGTCCAGCGGCACATAGGCTTCCTCCACCGGCTCGTCATCGGCAATTCCTTGCAGACCAAAGGCCAGGGTGGGCTCCTCGATGTCCGCCAGCTGTTCGCGGAAGAACCGTTCGTGCGCCTGCTCGCTCTGCCCCAGGCGGGTTTGCGCCACATAGTTGCGGTACGGCACCGGGGCCTGCAACTGTGCCGTTTCGCCCATGAGGAAGGCTTGCATTTCCTGCTGCACCACCTCCATGGCCACGTGATCGAGGATCATGTGATGGAACAACAGCGTGGCGACCACGCGGCCATCGCTGGCCTCTTCGGCGTACAGCAGTTGCATCATCGGCGCCTGGGTCAGGTCCAAGCGTGGCTGCAAGATCTCCGGCGATCCACGCTGAACCGACAGCCGCGCAGTGCGCCACACCACCTGCATCGGTTGTTGCAGGCCTTCCCAGACCACGCCGGTGCGCAGGATGTCATGGCGTTCGATCACCTGTTGCAGCGCTGCGCTGAACGCATGCAAGCGCTCGATGTGCTCGAAGGCGTAGCGCAATTGCATGACGTAAGGGTCGCCGTGCACCGCGCTGAGGTGGTGATAGAGGATGCCTTCCTGCAAGGGTGCCAACGGGTAGATGTCCTGCACGTTGGCCGCGCCACCACTGACCGTCGCGACGATGCGCTCGATGCTCGCCTGGTCAAGGGTGGCCAGCGGCAACATCGACGGCGTGATGCGGGTGCAATCGGCCGGAATCAGATTGGCCGGTACCGCCTGCTCTTCACCCGCCCCCACCGACGCGGCCAGCGCCGCCAGGGTCGGCTGATCGAACAAGGTGCGCACGTCCGCCTGCAAGCCGGCTGCACGCAGGCGTCCCATCAGGTTGACCATCAACAGCGAATGGCCGCCCAGTTCAAAGAAGTTGTCGTGACGCCCGACTTGCTCTACTTCGAGCAATTCGCACCAGAGCCGCGCCAGGGCGATTTCAGTCTCGCCCAGCGGTGCCTCGTACTCGCGTACCAGCACCGACGCCCCGTCCGGGTCCGGCAGCGCCTGGCGATCGACCTTGCCGTTGGGGCTCAAGGGCAGCGCATCCAGCAGCACATACGCCTGGGGCACCATGTAACTCGGCAATTGCGCTTGAACCTGCGCACGCAAGGCCTGCAGGTCCAGGCTCGCCGGCGCACGGCAATAGGCAATCAGGCGCTCGTTGCGCACCAGCACCACCGCTTCGTCCACCTGGGCGTGGGCCGCCAGGCAGGACTCGATTTCACCCAACTCGATGCGCAAGCCGCGCAGCTTGATCTGGTCGTCGTTACGGCCCAGGTATTCGATGTTGCCGTCCGCCAGGTAACGCACCAGGTCGCCGGTTCTGTACAAGCGCCCGCCCGGGTTGAACGGGTCGGCCAGGAAGCGTTCGGCGGTGAGGTCATCACGCCCCAGGTAACCGCGAGCCACCCCGGCGCCACCGATGTACAGCTCACCGGCGACACCCAGCGGCAGCATTTGCAGGTGCGCGTCGAGGACATAAGCGCGGGCGTTGGCGATGGGTTTGCCAATCGGCACAACATCGAGTGGGCCGGCGTCATTGAAGGTCCAGGAGGTGCTGTCGATGGTCGCTTCCGTCGGCCCGTACAGGTTGACGATCCCGTGGCTGGTCAACGCACGAGCCTGCATGGCCAGTTGCGGGTCCAGGGCTTCACCACCGCTGAACAGGTAGCGGCAGCGCACGCCCGTCTCGGGCAATTGCACCAGCAGGCGCAACAGGCTCGGCACGAACTGGGCAATGGTCACGCCCTGCTCCACCAGCGTACGCGCCATGTGCTCGACATCCCGCGAAGCCTCGGCCGGCAGCAACACCAGGCGCGCACCGATGGCCAACGGCGTCCAGATCTCCCAGACCGAAGCGTCGAACGCCACCGAGGTCCGCTGCAGGATCCGGTCTGTGGCGTCGAAGCCAAAGGCACGGGTTTGCCAACCGATGTGGTTGACCAGCGAGCCGTGCTCCACCATCACCCCTTTGGGGCGACCGGTGGAGCCTGAAGTGAAGATCACATAGGCCAGGTCATTGGCCGTGGCCAGGGCGGGCGGATTGTCCAGCGGCTGCTCGGCCAAAGCGGCGTCCGCCAGGTCAACCAGCGGCATCGCCGTGTCGCCCAGCACGCTACGGCTGGCGTCCTGCACCAGCACCGCCAGCGGTTGGCTGTCCTGCAGCGCGAATGCCAGGCGTTGCGCCGGGTATTCGGGGTCCAGCGGCACATAGGCGGCGCCGGACTTGAGGATGCCCAGCAAGCCGACAATCAACTCCAGGCTGCGTGGCATGCAGATCGCCACGCAGCGATCGGCGCCTGCGCCAAGGCTGCGCAAATAATGGGCGACGCGGTTGGCCTGCTCGTTCAGCTCGCGGTAGCTCAACTGCCGGTCGCCCAGCACCAGCGCAATTGACCCCGGGGCCCGAGCGGCCTGGGCCTCGATCATCTGCACCACGGTGGTATCACGTGGGTAATCGGCGTCGGTGGCGTTGAACCCGAGCAGGGTCTCGCGCTCGGCAACGGGCAACACCGACAGTTGCGCCAAGGCCGTGCGAGGCGCGATTTCCAGTGCATTGGCCAGGTTGTCCAGGCTGATCAGCAGATAGTCCAGCAGGCGCTGCGCACCGATGGCGCGCGGTGCGCGCGCGGTCAGGCGGAACTCGCTGCCCAGGTCATCGACTTCCAGCACCAGCGGGTAGCTGACGATGCTGTCGCTTTCCAGCCCGACGATACCTTCCCAGGCCTGTTGGCTGTGTTCACCACCAGCCGTGACATGCCGGTAATTGAGCAGGCTGTTGAACAGCGGCGTTGGCGCGGCCACCGCGCTGCAGCGTTGTGCCAGGCTTAGCGGCGCGTGCTCATGGGCCAGCAATGCCGACAACCCGGCGTGGGTCTGCTTGAGTGCAGCCTTGACCTGCAGCCCAGCCATTTTCACGCGTAACGGCAAGGTGTTGATAAACATGCCCAAGGCCCGGTCGGCGCCCTCACCGGCTTGCAGACGGCCCAGCAGCACGGTGCCGAACACCACGTCATCCTGGCCCGACACGGCGCCCAGTATTTGTGCCCAGGCCAGGTGATACAGGCTTGCCGCACTCACCCCGGCCAAACGCGCCTGGGCCCGGATACGCATCCCCAGCGCTGCCGGCACGCTGCCGAGCACTTGCTCGCTGTTGGCGGCGTCCATGGTTTCGAGCAAGCCGAACGCCAGGGTCGGCTGGTCAAAGTCGCCGAGCATGTCGCTAAAAAACGCTTCATGGGCGGCACGGTCCTTGCCCTGGCGGGTTTGCGCCACGTAGTTGCGATACGGCACGCTGGCGGGCAACCGGTGCTGCCGGTCGAGCATGTGCGCTTCGATTTCGGCCGTCAGCACACCCAGTGAAGCGGCGTCATTGACCAGGTGATGGAAGACCAGCATGCCGATCCAGCGCTGCTGGCGGGGGTCATGGGCGACCCCAAGGTGCATCATCGGCGCGCGGCGCAGGTCCAGCGGGAAACGACTCGGGTCGAGTTGTTCACGCACTTGCGCAGCCACGTCGCCGTCTTCATCCACACGCAATGACGTGAGCCCCAGCGGCGCCTCGCGCCAGACCACCTGCACCGGCGTTTCCAGACCGTCCCAGACCAGCGCGGTGCGCAGGATATCGTGACGGGCAATCACCGCCTGCAGGGCTTGGGCAAACCCATCCAGACGCTCGCGGCTGTCAAATGCAAACAGCGCGTGCTGCTGATACGGATCGCCGTGGCTGGCGGTGACGTGGTGATACAACAGGCCTTCCTGCAACGGTGCCAGCGCGTAGATATCCTGCACGTTGGCCACCCCGCCCGGGACACCGGCGACCACCCGATCAATGCCAACCTGGTCCAGGTCGGCCAAGGGCAGCATGTCAGGGGTAATGTGCTCACAGCCCAGGCTGATGCGATTGGCCGGGGCCGCGGTCATGCGTCCGTTATCGACTGCCGCCGCCAAAGCGGCAAGGGTCGGCTGGCTGAACAACACCCGTACATCGGCGCACAGGCTGGCCTGGCGCATACGCTCGATCAGGCTCACTGCCAGCAACGAGTGGCCACCCAGTTCGAAGAAGTTGTCGTGGCGCCCCACTTGCTCGACCTTGAGCACGTCGGCCCAGATCTGCGCCAGCATGGTTTCGATCTCGCCCTGCGGTGCTTCGTAGCCACGGCTGAGCAGCGCGTCCTGATCCGGCGCCGGCAAGGCCTTGCGGTCAACCTTGCCGTTGTTGGTCAGCGGCAGGCTGTCCAGGCGCACATAGGCGGCCGGGACCATGTAGTCCGGCAATTGGGCGTGCAGATGATCGCGCAGCGCTTCGATGTTGACGTTTTCGC
>NZ_JAACFX010000011.1:0-171017 GCF_029237275.1 Pseudomonas sp. 3MA1
TCGAGAACCATGCTTGCAGCACGTTGTTTGAACTCGCGGGTATAGGTCTTTCGTTCTTGCATGGAGCCTCCTGATTGGGCGAATCATATCGCCCTTAAGAGGTGTCCGGGATCATTAGGCCAGTTCAGCTTGCCGGCGAACAAGCCCCCTCAGCCCTGCAAGCCCACCAGCAGATGCACCACGCCACCGGCCAGAGGCATCACCGCCGGCACCCCGGCCACCCGCAGGGCACTGGCATCGAGCAACTGCGGATCATGCAGTTCCACGCGCAAGCGGGTCAGGGCCAGGGGTTGCTGGCTCTTGATGTTGGCGCTGCCGCCCAAGGCCTGCAGCATCGCGGCATTGAGCCGGCTGGCGCTGGCCGTCGGGGCCTTCGGCTGATCAGGGATCAGGTCTGGAGTCAGGGCCTTCCAGAACGCCCGTTGCAATTTCTCGAACATCTTCAGTTCTCCAGAACCAGTGAGTCGGTTGTGACTTGCTGCCGTTGCAGGCACTCACGTACCTGAACCGCGTCTTCCAGATCGATGATCCTCGCAGCCAAGGCCTGGCACTGGCTCAGGTCCAGCTCCCGCACCCGGGCCTTGATGGCCGGGATTAGCGGCACGCTCACCGACAATTCATCCACCCCCAGGCCCAGCAACAGCGGCACCGCCAGCAGCTCGGAAGCCAGCGCGCCACAGACGCCAACCCACTTGCCGTGGGCATGGGCGGCCTGCACCGTGCGTGCGATCAGGCGCAGCACCGATGGATGGAAGCTGTCGGCCTGACTGGCCAGGCGCGGATGATCGCGGTCCATGGCCAGGGTGTACTGGGTCAGGTCGTTGGTGCCAATGGAGAAGAAATCCACTTCCGGGGCAAAACGATCCGCCATCAAGGCCGCCGAAGGCACCTCGATCATGATTCCCAGCTTGGGTCGCTGCGCGAGGCCCAGGGCCTGGACCTCTTCATCCAGTAGCTGGCGCGCCTGACGCAGCTCCGCCAGTTGGCTGACCATCGGCAACATGATGTGCAGGCGGGCCTCTCCAGCGCAGGCGAGCATCGCCCGCAACTGCTCGCGCAATAGTTCCGGACGCTCCAGGCACAGGCGGATGCCGCGCAGGCCGAGAAAGGGGTTGGCTTCGCGGTCCATGGGCACATAGGCCAGGGGCTTGTCGCCGCCGACGTCCAGAGTCCGCACCACCAGATTGCGCGTCGGCCCCAGGGTCCGGGCAATGGCCCGATAGGTTTCGGCCTGCTCCTCGGGGCTCGGGGCCTGGCTGCGGTCCTGGTAGAGAAACTCCGAACGCAACAGGCCGACGCCTTCACCGCCCAGGCTCATGGCCTGCTCGGCCTCCGCCAGGGAGGCAATATTGGCCGTGACTTCCAGGTGATGGCCGTCGCGGGTCACCGCGGGATGCGCGGCCTGGGCCAGGTCCTGCTGCTGGCGCTGGCGCTGCTGCTGACGCAGGGCCTGCAATTGCTGCACCCGCTGCGGGTCCGGGTCCGTATGCAGTTCGCCGCGATCGGCATCCAGCAGGACCCGGGTGCCATTGACCAGCGATAGCACCCGCGGCGACAGGCCACAGATCGCCGGCAGGCCCAAGGCCTGGGCCAGAATCGCCACATGGCTGGTGGCGCCGCCGCCAACGGTGACAAACCCCAGCACCTTGGTCGTGTCCAGGCTCGCGGTCTGCGAAGGGGTCAGTTGCTCGGCAATCAGGATCGCCTGATCCGGCAGGTTCAGGGCCTGCTCCTGCACCCCGAGCAGCAGCTTGAGCACCCGTTGGCCGACGTCCGCCAGATCCACCGCGCGCTCGGCCAGCAGGCTGCTGCCCAGGCCCTTGAACAACTCGGCGGTGAGTTCAATGGCGCTGTTCCAGGCAAAGGCCGCGCTCTTGCCGGTGGCGATCAGGGCGTCGGCCTGCTCCAGCAGGCTCGGGTCGTCGAGTAGCTCCTGATGGGCGCGGAAGATCTCCTGCTGGGCGTCACCGCTGGCGCTGTCCCGCAGCAGTTGCAGAGCCTCCCGGGCCTGGGCCAGGGCCCGCCCCAGAGACTCGCGCTCCTGCTGCGGGCTGGTTGCCGCTTCGCGTATCTGCAGGCGCTGCTCGGCCACTTGCAACACCTGACCGAATGCCGAGCCCGGTGACGCGCAGACGCCTCGCCACAACGGATCCAGCGCATCATCAAGCACCACCCGTGGTTCGGGGCTTGCTGCGGCGCTGATCGTTTCGCCACAACCGGACGCCAGCAGCGCCACCAGCGCCTGGATCGCCTGCTCGGCATCCGCGCCCACGGCGCTGACCTGCAAGGCATCGCCCTGCACCGTCTGCAAGGCCATGATCGACACCAGGGACTTGGCATTGGCCGAGTCCTCGCGCCGATGCAAGCAGATATTCGCAGCAAAGCCCTTGGCCGCCTGGGCCAACAGCGCCGCCGGGCGCGCATGCAGGCCCTGGGGGTTGCCGAGGATCAGCGGTTCGGAAAACAGCGCCTGCCCTGCGACCTCCGGGGTGTGCGCGGCTGCGGTGGTAGGGTCGAGGCGCAGCACCGGCTGCCCTGTTTCCACCAGCACGCTGTCGCCGACCAGCCCGGTCACCGCTTCGCCACTGACCACCAGCATCAGGGTCAGCAGGCTGCGGGCGTGCAGGGCCAGGTAGTCAGCGTCGAACTCGATCAGCGGCTGGCCTGCCGTGACCTGCTGACCTTCCTCGATCAGGCAGGTGAAGCCCTTGCCCGCCAGGTTCACCGTGTCCAGCCCGATGTGCAGCAGCACCTGCTGGCCCTGTTCACCGGTGATGCTGACTGCATGGCCGCTGTGTTGCAGGTTGCTGACCACCCTGGACAGCGGTGCGCAGAGGGTCTGGGAAGTCGGGTCGATGCACAGCCCGTCACCGATCACCCGGCTGGAAAACACCGGGTCCGGAACCTGCTCCAGGGGCAGCAGCACCCCGGACAGGGGCGCGAGCAATTGCAAGGGTTGGGTTATGGCCATGACGTCACCTGCTAATGATTCCTTGAAGTGCCGATGGAGCGCGAGCCCCGACAGCATCGCTTATTTCCACCAGTACTCGACCTGCAAGCCGACGTTCGCGCCGTGCCGGGCGCTGCCGAACACGCCGCTGTCGGACAGCGCGGAACCGGCCGCCAACTCATTGGCCGCGCGTTTGGCGGCCTCGTTCCAGCTGGCGTAGGTGTAGTACAGGCGCACCTCCGGCCGGGCCCAAAAGTCCGGGCCCTTGGGTGACCAGGTCGGCGCGAAGGTGAACTTGCTGAGTTTGCGCGTGCCCCCGGGCGCCTCCACCTGATCGTGGCCGAACTCGGTCACCAGCTTGAACTGCTCGGTGATGGCGTAGGCTGGGCGCACGCCCAGGGAGATCCAGTTCTGGTCCTGGCCGTCGGGGCGGATGTCCTTCTGATAGACCGCCTCGATCTGGCCGCCGAAACGCGGGGTGACCTGCCAGTCGAAGAACTCCACCAGGCGATAGCTCTTGTTGCCGTCATCCAGGTAGGGATTGCCGGTATAGCCCAGGCCGGTGCCGGGGCCTTCGCCGTATTGCAGGGCGAGTTTGTTCTTGCCGCCGAAGAAGTCCTTCTGCACATGCTGGGTGGTGAGCGCCCAGCCATTGTGGGCACCCCGGCGATCGGGCTTTTCCAGGTAGCTCAGGCCCAGCTCCAGCTCGCCGCCGGGGTTGGTCTGGAAGCCGGCGACGTTGAAGTCGTGACGGCTCACCGCCTGCTTCTGGTAGAGGTTGTCCTTGCGGGAAAAGGCGTAGCTGTATTTCAGATCGCCGATGCGCACGTCCTCGACCCCGCCGCCGGTGGCGCTCTGGTTCCAGTAGTAGAAGTCGGAAATATGGATGTCGTTACGCTTGTAGTAACGGCGCCCGGCCCACAGCGAGCCGCCATTGAGGCTGGGCAGGTTCGACCACTGGGCGTACATCTGCGGCATGCGCGCCGAACCGTTTTCGCCCTGGAAGCTCAGGTTGCGGTCGTAGCGGTTGTAGAGCGAGGCCATGCCGTCGACGCTGAGCACCGAGCCGTCATCCAGGGTGTACAGGTCCTGGCGCAACTCCAGCTCGGCGTACTGCTCGCACTCGTTGCCCAGGCGGTACTTGGACTGCGCGCCGGGCAACTGGAAGCAGGATTGCGAGCCACTGTTGACCGAGGTGCCCAGGCCACTGCGCAGGTAGCCGGCAAACTCCAGGGCCTGGGCCGGAAAGGGCAAGGCCAGGCACAGGCAGGACGCCGCCAGAGCACGATTTATGGTTGTTCTCATAAGCCACCGATTATTTTTATTGTGTTGTTCGAATTCGTAGGCGCCCGGCCAGAAAGCTGCCCTGGCCCGGTTCGCCGGCAAGCCGGCTGCTACAGGGTCAGGTGCAGGACGAAGGATTCGTAAGGCCGCAGGTGCAAGTGCTGGCTGCGGGGCTCGTGGTCCGGGTAGTTGCTGATCAGCAGACGCTGTTGCATACCGGTGCTGATCACTGCTTCCGGCAACTCGACCTCGCACGGCGCGCCATAGAAGTTGTTCACCACCAGCAGGCGCTCGCCGTCGCCCTCACGCACATAGGCCCAGACTTGTCGATGCTCGGGCAGCAACTGGTGATAGAGGCCGTGCTGGATCAGCGCCTCCTGGCGGCGCAAAGCGATCAGCCGACGATAGTGATGCAGCACCGAATCCTGGTCATCGAGCTGGGCCGCGACATTGATCTGGCTGGCGTTGGCCGGTATCCCGATCCAGGGCTCGGCGCTGCTGAAACCGGCATTGACCCCGGCATGCCACTGCATCGGCGTGCGTCCGTTGTCCCGGGATTTCTGCTGGATCGCCGCCATGATGGCCTGCGGGTCTTCACCGGCCTCGCGCTTGAGACGGTGGATGTTCAGGGTCTCGACATCGCGATACTGCTCGATGCGCTCGAAATGCGGATTGGTCATGCCCAGCTCTTCGCCCTGGTAGACGAAAGGCGTGCCCTGGAGCAGGTGCAGCGCGGTGGCCAGCATCTTCGCCGACACCACCCGGTGTTCGCCGTCGTCGCCAAAGCGCGAAACCACTCGCGGCTGGTCGTGGTTACACCAGAACAGCGCATTCCAGCCGCCACCGGCCTGCATGCCGGTTTGCCAGTCGGAGAGGATGCGCTTGAGTTCGAGGAAGTCGAAATCGGCCCGCAGCCATTTCTGCTGGTTGGGGTAGTCCACTTTCAGGTGATGGAAGTTGAAGGTCATCGACAGCTCCTTCGACTCCGGATGGGAATAGCGGATGCAGTGCTCCAGGCACGTGGAGGACATCTCGCCGACATTCACCAGGTCGTGCCCGGCGAACACTTCCCGGTGCATCTCCTGCAGGTACTGGTGGACGTTGGGGCCATCGGTGTAGAAACGGCGGCCGTCGCTCTGGTCCTCGGGGAAATCCGCCGGTTTGGAGATCAGGTTGATCACATCAAGGCGGAAGCCGCCGACGCCCTTGTCGCGCCAGAAGCGCATCATCTTGAACACCTCGGCGCGCACCTGGGGGTTGTCCCAGTTGAGGTCGGCCTGGGTGTGATCGAACAGGTGCAGGTAGTACTGCCGGGTCTGGGCCTCGTACTCCCAGGCCGAGCCGCCGAACTTGGACTCCCAGTTGTTGGGCGCGTCACGCCAGATGTAGAAGTCCCGGTACGGGTTGTCCAGGCTGCTGCGGGCCTGCTGGAACCAGGCGTGCTCGATGGAGGTGTGGTTGACCACGATATCCAGCATCAGCTTGATCCCGCGCTTGCCGGCTTCGGCGATCAGCAACTCGCAGTCGGCCATGCTGCCGTAACTGGGATCGATGGCGTAGTAGTCGCTGATGTCATAACCGTTGTCTCGTTGCGGCGAGCGCAGGAACGGGGTCAGCCACAGGCAGTCGACCCCCAGCCATTGCAGGTAGTCGAGCTTGTCCACCACGCCCAGCAGGTCACCGGTGGGCTGGCCTTGGTGGCTGTGAAAACTCTTCGGGTAGATCTGGTAGATCACCGAACGCTGCCAGTCTTGCATGGGGGGAATCCTTTGGAAAGTGCGAGGACATTCGCCGGCGAGCCGGCGCCTACAGGGCCGGTCAGGCCACGCGATAACCGGGGCGGATGATCTTCAGGCTCAGGCCGCAGGTGAGGACAAAAGGCACCACCAGGGCGATGAGCATGCCGATGACGAACATCGGGATGTACTGGGGAATGATCGAGATGAACCCCGGCAGCCCGCCGACGCCAATGGCCGAGGCCTGGACCTTGTTCAGCGACAGGAACACGCTGCCCAGGGCCGAGCCGATCAGCGCGGCGTAGAAGGGAAACTTGTAGCGCAGGTTGACGCCGAACATCGCCGGCTCGGTGATGCCGAAGTAGGCGGAAATCGCCGAGGTCGAGGCCATGCTGCGGTCCCGGGCATTGCGGCTCATGATGAACACCGCCAGGGCCGCGCTGCCCTGGGCCAGGTTGGACATGACGATCATCGGCCAGATGAAGGTGCCGCCCTGGGTGGCGATCAGTTGCAGGTCGACGGCCAGGAACATGTGGTGCATGCCGGTGATCACCAGCGGCGCATAGAGCAGGCCGAAGATCGCGCCGCCAAGCATGGGCGCCAGCTCGAACAGGGTGACCACGCCTTCGGTGATCAGAATCCCCAGGTGCCGGGTCACCGGACCGATGATCGCCAGGGCCAGCACGCCGGTGACCACGATGGTGGTGATGGGCACCACCAGCAGGGTGATGGCGTTGGGCACCCGGGCCCGCAGCCACTTTTCGATCACGCTCATCACATAGGCCGCCAGCAGGATCGGCAGGATCTGCCCCTGGTAGCCGACCTTCTCGATCTGGAACAGACCGAAGATATCGAAGTACGGCAGGCTCTGGCCGTCCAGCCCGGCCACCGCCTTGCCGTAGTTCCAGGCATTGAGCAGGTCCGGGTGCACCAGCATCAGGCCGAGGACGATGCCGAGGATCTCGCTGCCGCCAAAGCGCTTGGCCGCCGACCAGCCCACCAGGGCCGGCAGGAACACGAAGGAGGTGTTGGCCATCAGGTTGATCAGGCTCCAGAGCCCGTCGAGGCCCGGGTAGGCCTCAAGCAGGGTCTTGCCCTCGATGAACATGCCCTTGGCCCCCAGCAGGTTGTTCACCCCCATCAGCAGGCCGGCGATGATCAGCGCCGGCAGGATCGGCATGAACACATCGGAGAACACCCGCACCAGACGCTGCATGGCGTGGGTCTTTTGCGCGCCCTTGTCCTTCACATCGGCAATGGTCGAGGCCGCCAGGCCGGTCTGCTGGCGCAAGGCGGCATAGACCTTTTCCACCTCGCCGGGGCCAATCACCACCTGGAACAGACCACCGGTGAAGAACGAGCCTTTGACCAGGTCGATCTGGTTGAGGGTGGCGCTGTCGACCAGGCTCGCATCCTTCAGGGCCAGGCGCAGGCGGGTCACGCAGTGGGCCGCCTGTTCGAGGTTGTCGGCGCCACCGAGGCTGTGCAGCAAATCGCTGGCGATCGTTGAATAGTCGTGGCTCATGCTTGTTCTTCCACCTGAGATTTTTGTTATTGGCAGCACGCCGAGGGGCAAATTACTCGTCTGTACGAGTTAAATCAACAACTCGTACAGACGAGTTTGGAATTTTCTACCAAGACGCCCCTGGGCCCGGCCTTTTCCAGCCGCGCAGCCCTTGCCCGGGCGCATGGACAAATGCCCCGTCCAGCCCTTAAGGTGCCTGCCTTGAGCACACTCCGGCACAGAGCCATCCCATGAGTAAGTACAACCAGATCTACAGCGATCTGCTTGCCAGCATCACCACCGAACGCCTGGAGCGCGGCGCCCGCCTGCCTTCGGAAACAGAGTTGATGGACAGCTACCAGGCCAGTCGCGGCACCGTGCGCAAGGCCATCGAATTGCTGCAGGAGCGCGGATTCGCGCAGAAGATCCATGGCAAGGGCACCTTCGTGCTCTCGCCGACGCCCATCGAATTCCAGCTGGGTGGCATCGTCAGCTTCCAGGAAACCTATCCGCGCCTGGGGGATGACGTCAGCACCGAGGTGGTGGAGTTCAGCCAGTTCCCCCTGCAAGGCGCCCTGCGCAACCATCTGCAGGCGGAAGAAGGCAGCCTGATCACGCGGATCAAGCGCGTGCGACGAATCGATGGCAAGCGGGTGATTCTCGACATCAACCATTTTGTCGCCGAGCTGATTCCGGGGCTGGACCGGCAGATCGCCGAGCATTCGATCTACGCCTACATCGAACAGACCCTGCAACTGAACATCAGCTATGCCCAGCGCACCATCGAGGCCAGCCCGCGGAGCAAGGACGACCAGCAGTTGCTCGACCTGGACGGCCAGAGCCATGTGATCGTGGTGAGCAACCAGACCTTTCTCCAGGACGGGCGGCAGTTCGAGTACACCGAATCACGGCACACCCTGGACAAGTTCTACTTCTCCGACGTGGCCCGGCGCTAAGCCCCACCCTGCCCCGTCAGCCCAGCAGTGCCACCAGTTCACCGCTCAAGGGGCCGATGCGCTTGGACTCCTTGGCGGTGTTCACCTGCTGCGCCACCCGCGCCACCTCGATCACCGGGTGCTTGAGGGGGTAGCCGCCCTTGCTGTCCAGCCAGCTCAGGACCTCCGCCAGATGCCACAGCGAAGTGCTGCCTTCATGGATCGCCAGGGGAAAACTGTCGGCGTGGCCGAGCATCAGCTTGCGCATGTTCTGCCGTGATACGCCGACGATCTCGGCGATCTCGCTGAGGCCGACGAAATCCGGGCTGGCCTCCACCAGCCGCGCCTCGGGGATGATCCGTTTGATATCGCCCAGGGCGCTGAGCAGCGCCGCCTCGGCGCTCTCGGCCTCGCGGCTGAACTCCAGGGCCAGACGCCCGGCCAGGCCGGTGCCGACCAGAACGTCGGTGCACCCCGCCGCACCGAGGCGCTCCACCAGTTGCAGCGGATCGCAGCCCTCCAGCGGCAGCAGATAGTTGAGGGTGAACAGGTATTCCATGGTGCTTACTCCTGACGGGCTGCCGGCGCCTGGGCCCCACGCAGCTGGTTCACGGTGCAGTTGTCGATCACCCGGCAAAGCGCCCGGGCGTGCTGGGTCGGGTTCTTCGGTGTACGCCAGACACTGGTGATGCAGAACTCGCCACAGCGACACACTTCGTTGTTGTACGGGCAGTAGATCCGCCCCCAGGCATGACCACCGCCGACCTCGATGCGCCAGCCCTGCCATTCGGCGTAGCGCAGGGCCATTTCAATGTCCTTCTTGGGATGAGTTGCACGAGCCATCCATAGCCTCCAGTATCGTCAGGAATACAAGGTTGTCAACTGACAACCAAAAACAATCTGATCAACGTCGCTCAGCGGATAATTCGCTGCCAAGGCAAAACAGTGAGGTGCAGACTCGAAGGGTAGACCGCGCCCCTGAGGCTAAACGGGGCAATATCTTTCCCGGTATTGCGCGCATACGAAAAAGCCGGGGTTTCCAATACCTGGACATACAAATGGCGATCCACCCAAGGTGTGATCGCCATTTTTTGTAACGCAGACTTCAATCGACGAATCGGCTGAAACGCTCTGCTCCCTCCTCCGTTACTCGGACCATGGCACTGACCACCACCCCATCGCATCGATCACCAGCGACCACATTCCAGCCGTTGGGCATCACCCGGACGTGAGCGGAGCCGGCCTTGGCCAACACCTGAATATTCAGCACCTGCCCGGCCACCATGAGCTCGGAATTATCCTTTACGCGGTACCCCAGTACCTGGGGCGCCTGGATTCGTTGCCTGCCCATGCCATAGCCGCAATATTCAGCCACCGCGCTGAATCCCTGGACGTCCAGCACATCCTGGATAGCACCACCGATAGCCCCCAGAGGCTCACCACTGCGGACCTGTTGCAAGCCCTGTTCCAGAGCATCCTTGGCACAACTCAGCAGACGCAACTGTTCCGCGCTGGCCCCAGGCGTGGCAAAGGTCCAGGACTGGGCCCCATACCCCTTGTGGGATGACACCACGACCTCGACCTTGACCAATGCACTGGCCGGCAAGAGTTTCTCCGAGGGCAGGCAACTGATCAGCTCCGCATTCACCGAGACAGGAACGGCTGCGGGGTACCCCTTGTAGCCCACCAGCGCAGGCAGCAACTGCCGGCTATCAAGCTGCTGGAGCACATGCTCCTGAATCTCCAGGCGCGACACCCCCTCCACCATAAACGGCTTGAGCGACAGCAGAATGTCCGTCACCTGGGCAGCGAGGCGCCTCTCTTCAGCCACAATCTCCTGCTCCGGCAAGGTGCCGATCAGCGCAAAGGCTTCGCGATTGTCCGCGGCAAAACGATCAAAACGCGACAATGGCTGCGCTGTCGCGCTCGGCAGTTCAGGCGCTTCTGCCGCCAGGCCCAAGGTTCGCAGCAACTTGCCAAACACGCTCATCTCAACATCCCTATCCGATGACCCGCCTCGCAGGGCGGCCCGTTTTCTTTAGCAAAAAAGCCCCTGATCTCGCGATCAGGGGCCTTCTTAGCGGACTAGAAAATACTCGTCCCTTTCACCCAAGCCTGACTAGCGTGAGGCTGTGGGATCACTCCCACTCAATGGTGGCCGGCGGCTTGCTCGACACGTCGTAAGTCACGCGGGAGATGCCTTCGATTTCGTTGATGATCCGGCCGCTGACGGTTTCCAGCAGTTCGTAAGGCAGGTGCGCCCAACGTGCGGTCATGAAGTCGATGGTTTCCACGGCGCGCAGGGCCACAACCCAGGCGTAACGACGACCATCGCCCACCACGCCCACCGATTTCACCGGCTGGAATACGACGAATGCCTGGCTGACCTTGTGGTACCAGTCGGCCTTGCGCAGTTCTTCGATGAAGATGTGGTCGGCGCGACGCAGCAGGTCGGCGTATTCCTTCTTCACTTCACCCAAGATGCGCACGCCCAGGCCCGGACCCGGGAACGGGTGACGGTAGACCATGTCGTACGGCAGGCCGAGCTCCAGGCCCAGACGGCGGACTTCGTCCTTGAACAGCTCGCGCAGCGGTTCAACCAGCTTGAGGTTCATTTCTTCCGGCAGGCCGCCCACGTTGTGGTGCGACTTGATCACATGGGCCTTGCCGCTTTTCGCGCCAGCCGACTCGATGACGTCCGGGTAGATGGTGCCCTGGGCCAGGTACTTGATGTTTTCCAGCTTGCAGGATTCGGCATCGAACACGTCGATGAAGGTACGGCCGATGATCTTGCGCTTCTTCTCCGGGTCCGACTCGCCGGCCAGGTTGTTGAGGAACTGCTCCTCGGCATTGGCGCGAATCACTTTGACACCCATGTTCTCGGCGAACATGGCCATCACTTGCTCGCCTTCGTGCAGGCGCAGCAGGCCGTTGTCGACAAAGACGCAGGTCAGCTGGTCGCCGATGGCCTTGTGCAGCAGGGCCGCGACCACCGAAGAGTCGACGCCGCCGGACAGGCCCAGCAGGACGTTGTCGCTGCCGACCTGGGCGCGGATCTGGGCAATCGCGTCTTCGGCGATCTTCGACGGGGTCCACAGCGCTTCACAGCCGCAGATGTCGAGGATGAAGCGCGACAGGATGCGGCCGCCCTGCTTGGTGTGGGTCACTTCCGGGTGGAACTGCACGCCGTAGTAGCGCAGCTCGTCGTTGAACATGCCGGCAATCGGGCAGCTCGGGGTGCTGGCCAGGATGTGGAAGTCCTTGGGCATCTTGGTGACCTTGTCACCGTGGCTCATCCACACATCGAGACCGAACAGGCCGTCGGCGTCGACGTGGTCTTCGATGCCGTCCAGCAGGCGGCTCTTGCCCACCACGTCAACCCGGGCGTAACCGAATTCGCGCAGTTCGGAACCTTCGACCTTGCCGCCCATTTGCTCGGCCATGGTCTGCATGCCGTAGCAGATGCCGAAGACCGGAACGCCCAGATCGAACACCGCTTGCGGGCAGCGAGGGCTGTTGGCTTCGTGCACGGACTCGGGACCGCCGGCGAGGATGACGCCTTTGGGAGCGAATTCGCGGATCGCTTCGTCGTCCATGTCGAACGGATGCAGTTCGCAGTAGACCCCGATTTCACGCACGCGGCGGGCGATCAATTGGGTGTACTGGGAACCGAAGTCGAGGATCAGAATGCGGTGGGCGTGAATGTCGAGGGCCATGGTCAGTCTCGTCTAATTTCAGAAACGACACGGGGCTGAAAAACACAGCCCCGGTTACTAAATTCGTCAATCGCCTCCGGGCCTGGGCCTGGAGGCGATCACTATCAACCTACGCGATAGTTTGGCGCTTCCTTGGTGATCTGCACGTCGTGGACGTGGGATTCAGCCATGCCGGCGCCGGTGATGCGGACAAACTCCGGCTTGGTGCGCATTTCTTCGATGTTGGCGCTACCGGTGTAGCCCATGGAAGAACGCAGGCCGCCCATCAGCTGATGGATGATTGCGGTCAGGGAGCCCTTGTACGGCACGCGACCTTCGATCCCTTCCGGCACCAGCTTCTCGGCACCCGCGGAGGAGTCCTGGAAGTAGCGGTCGGAAGAGCCCTGGGCCTGGGACATGGCGCCCAGGGAACCCATGCCGCGGTAAGCCTTGTAGGAACGGCCCTGGAACAGTTCGATCTCGCCCGGAGCCTCTTCGGTACCGGCGAACATCGAACCCATCATCACGCAGGAGGCACCGGCCACGATGGCCTTGGACAGGTCACCGGAGAAACGGATGCCGCCGTCGGCGATCAGCGGAACGCCCGTGCCGACCAGCGCCGCTGCAACATTGGCGATCGCGCTGATTTGCGGCACGCCGACACCAGCCACGATACGGGTGGTGCAGATCGAGCCTGGGCCGATACCGACCTTGACCGCGTCGGCGCCGGCTTCGGCCAGGGCCTTGGCGGCAGCGCCGGTGGCGATGTTGCCGCCGATCACCTGCACTTGCGGGAAGTTCTCTTTGACCCAGCGAACGCGGTCGATCACGCCTTTGGAGTGACCGTGGGCGGTGTCGACCACCACCACGTCGACGCCGGCGTTGACCAGCGCAGCAACGCGATCGCCGGTGTCTTTACCGGTACCGACCGCCGCACCTACACGCAGACGACCTTGATCGTCCTTGCTGGCCAGTGGGTAAGCCTTGGCTTTTTCGATGTCGTTGACGGTCATCATGCCCTTGAGGGCGAAGGCGTCGTCGACGATCAGCACGCGCTCGATGCGGTGCTTGTGCAGCAGCTCGCGGACGGCGGTCTTGTCGGCGCCTTCCTTGACGGTGACCAGACGCTCTTTAGGCGTCATCACTTCGCGAACGCTGACGTCCAGACGGCTTTCGAAACGCACGTCGCGGGAAGTCACGATGCCCACCAGGTCGCCGTTGTGCAGCACCGGCACACCGGAGATGTTGTGCATGTTGGTCAGTTCGAGCAGGTCACGCACGGTGGCGTCGGCTTCGATGGTGATGGGGTCTTTGACCACACCGGCTTCGAAACGCTTGACCTTGCGCACTTCGGCAGCTTGCTGCTCGATGGTCATGTTCTTGTGAATGATGCCGATGCCGCCTTCCTGAGCCATGGCGATTGCCAGACGGGCTTCAGTGACGGTGTCCATGGCGGCGGAAACCAGTGGAATATTCAGCTCGATGCCACGGGTCAAACGGGTCTTTAGACTGACTTCATTAGGCAGTACTTCGGAATAACCGGGCACTAAGAGGATGTCGTCGAAGGTGAGGGCTTCTTGGCTGATACGCAGCATCGCGGGGGCTCCCGGGCGGGAAAATGGAAGCGCGCCATTATACTCAGACACCTACCCGGGCTCAATGTAAAACTCTGTCTAATATCGCTGGAGTGATAGATGGAGATATCAGCGCGCTACAACTCGACCTTGACCCAACTTATCGGTTGATCCAGCCAGTCGGCGAACTCGTCGATAAAGCTCTGTTTGAAACCCGCTTCGGCCCAGTTGTTGAAGATAAAGCCCAAGTTGGAAAAGCCGCATTCCTGAAGAAACAGAAAGCCGTTGATGTCATCTTCATGACCGCATTCGGGACAGGTGAAGTTATCGGTGCGCCCCGGCATCCAGTCTTCCAGGCTCTCGAACAGCGCCTCACCGATTTCCTGCCGGCATTCGGCACAGCCGGCTTCTTCGAGAAAGCCCTTGGCCGGGGTATAGATGCAGCGTTTGGTGATGATCTCCAGGCCATTGATCGGCTCGCCGAAGGGCAGCGCCTCCGGGCGCAGCACCACCTCCCGTGCCCCCGGCGCAATCGCATGGCCCATGCGATTGCCGGTGCGCCCGCAAGTGCTCAGGGTTTCCTCGACGATGTTCTTGCGCACCAGCCAGCGCACGATGGCCCGGGCGCGGGGCTCGTGCACCGGCAGGGTGGAAATTTTCGGGACGAGGATGCTTTGCGAGTTCATGGATAAGCCTGGAACATGCTGGGACGGTACGAGCGCTTGCGCCGGCAAGCCGGCTCCTACCATCAATTGTAGGAGCCGGCCCGGCGAACCGATTGAAAGGCCCGCAGCTTAATCCCTGAACCCCGCAGGTCAAGTGCTCAGGTAACGCCCGATCAAGGCAACACCACTGGCCAGCACCAGCCAGGTCACCAGGCGCACAAAAGCCTCCCGGGACAACTTCATGGTCAAGCGCCGTCCCACCCATAAACCCAACGCCATCGCCGGCAACAAGCACCCGGCCAACAGCAGCAGCGGCAACTCGGCATACACCCCGGCCAGTGCGAACAGGCTCAGACGCACCACGGTGCTGCAACTGATCAACGCACTCTGAGTGGCCCGGGCCGGGTCCTTGGGCAAACGGCTGTTCAGGTAAATGGCATATAGAAAGCCGCCACTGCCGAACAACGCGCCAAACATCCCTCCCACTATGCCCATCGGCACCGCCCAGCCGGCCGCCAGCTGAGTCGGGCGCACCTTCACCCACAAGCTGTAGATGGCGTAGGCACTGATAAACAGCCCCATCAATAGAAGCAGCAGATCGGACTTGAGGTTGAGCAGGAAAATCACCCCCAAGGTGCAACCCAGCGCCATGCAGGGCAGCAGCCGCAACAGCTCGGGTTTGGCCACGTCCCGGCGCGAAGGCAGCAGATTGCCAAAGGCGGCGACGAAATCCAGCAGCACCAGCAACGGCACGATCTTCGACAGTGGCATGAACAGGATCAGGATCGGTCCCGCCACCAGCGCCGTGCCGAAACCGGCAATGCCAAACACGATGTACGCCAGCGCGATGCCCAGGCCGATCGCCAACCAACCACCCGGGCCGAAAGACCACTGGTTCAAACCTTCGATTACCACACTCATCACAGCAACTTCCCCAACCGAATCAGCCATGACTTTAGCCAGCGGCGAGCCTTGCGACTAATATCGTCAAAGCCTTCAACCCATCGCATAAAGGCATACCTTGTGATTTCAACCCGTCAACTGCGCTATTTCGTGGAAATTGCCGAGAGCGGTAGCTTCGGCGCGGCGGCAGAACGCCTGTTCGTTGCCCAGTCAGCCCTCAGCCGGCAGATCAAGGAACTGGAAAGCCAGCTGCAAACCCCACTTTTCCAACGCACTGCCCGCCAGCCTCGGCTGACCGCCGCCGGCGAAGCCTTCCTGCCCAAGGCCCGCAACCTGCTGAGCGAACTGCACAAGGCCGCCGAGCTGGCCACCCAGGTCGGCCAGGGGCAACTGGGCACTCTGCGCCTCAGTCACTCAAGCACCGTGCCCATGAGCGGTCGTCTGCTGGGGGGCATCGGTGAGTATCTGCAGGCGTGCCCCGGAGCTTCGATGGACATCGTCAAGCTGTCGTCCGAGGCGCAGTTGCAAGAGCTCGCCGAAGGCCGGCTGGATGCTGGCCTGCTGCGCCTGCCGGTACTGCGCCAACGCGAGGGAGTGCAAATCGTGCCCTTGTTCAGCGAACCCCTGCTACTGGCATTGCCGCCGCAACACCCCCTGGCCCTTGATCCGCCGGCCCACGGGGTGGAGCTGGCCCAACTGCGCAACGAAGCCTTTATCTCCATCCCCCATCCCCAGCGCGGGGGCTTGAGCTACCTGTCGGCCGAGCTGTGCATGCGCCAGGGTTTCTTTCCCAAGGCGGCGCGAGTGATGTCCCGCAAGACCACTCAATTGCAGTTGATCCAGGGCGGTTTCGGCGTTGCCCTGCTGCCCGAATCGATGCAGGACATCGCCCCGGCCAGCGTGCGTTTCCTGCCTCTGACCGATAGCGATTGCCAGAGCACCGTCGCCCTCGCCTATCGGCAAGACCCCACGCCGCTGGTGGCGCAGTTTGTCGAACAGCTGCGCAATCATTGGCAATCGAATTGCGTTGTTCCATGGACTGACAGCCCCTTAAACTGCGCCCCATGATTAAAGATCCCTTTGCACGACTCGGCCTGGACCGCGAGGTCCTCACTGTCACCCAGCTCAACGGCCGCGCCCGGGTGCTGCTCGAGGACGTGTTCAGCAATATCTGGGTCGAAGGCGAGATCTCCAACCTCGCTCGCCCGGCTTCCGGCCATGTCTACTTCACCCTCAAGGACAGTGGCGCCCAGGTGCGTTGCGCGCTGTTCCGGCAGAATGCCGCGCGGGTCCGCCAGGCGCTGAAGGACGGCCTGGCGGTCAAGGTCCGGGGCAAGGTTTCGCTGTTCGAGGGGCGTGGCGACTACCAACTGATCCTCGACACCGTGGAACCGGCCGGTGATGGCGCCCTGCGCCTGGCCTTCGATGCATTGAAGGAAAAGCTCAGCGCCGAAGGGCTGTTCAGTGCCGAGCGCAAGGTGCCGCTGCCGGTCCATCCACAACGCATCGGCATCATCAGCTCCCCCACTGGCGCGGTGATCCGCGACATCATCAGCGTGTTCCGCCGCCGGGCGCCCCAGGTGTCCCTGACCCTGATCCCCACGGCGGTACAGGGCCGCGAGGCCACCGCGCAGATCGTCCGCGCCTTGCAGCTGGCCGATGCCCGAGGCTTCGACGCGCTGATCCTGGCCCGTGGCGGCGGCTCGCTGGAAGACCTCTGGTGCTTCAACGAAGAAGCCGTGGCCCGGGCGGTGGATGCCTGCGTGACGCCGATCGTCAGTGCCGTCGGCCATGAAACCGACGTGTCCATCAGCGATTTCGTGGCCGACGTTCGTGCCCCCACGCCTTCTGCCGCCGCCGAACTGCTGGCCCCCGACTCCAGCGACCTGCAACGCCGCATCGACAGCCTGCATCGGCGCCTGGTGATGCGCATCCGCGACCGGCTGATGCGCGATCGCCTGCGTCTGGACGGCCTGGCCCGGCGCCTGCGCCATCCCGGCGAACGCCTGCGCCAGCAAGCACAGCGCCTGGATGACCTGGACATGCGCCTGCGCCGGGCCTTCGAACGCAGCCTCAATACCCGGCGTGAACGCTTGATCCGCCTGGAAACCCGCCTCGGCGCCCAGCATCCAGGTCGACAACTGACGCTGCTGCGCCAGCGCCTGGACAGCCTGGCCGAACGACTGCCCCGCGCCATGCGTGAAGGCCTCAAGGCTCGGCGCCTGCAATTGCACAGCCAGATGCAGACCCTGCACGTGGTCAGCCCCCTGGCAACGCTAGGCCGCGGCTACAGCATCCTGCTGGACGATCGTGGCCAGGCCATTCGCAGCGCCGAGCAGACCCGCAATGGCCAGCGCCTCACCGCCCGCCTGGGCGAAGGCGAGTTGCAAGTGCGGGTCGAAGACAACCACCTGACGCCCGTCACCCTTTCTCTACTGGATTGATCCATGCCGCGTTTTCTCTGCTCCCTGCTGTTGCTGTGCCTGGCCTGCAATGCTCACGCCGACAGCTACATCACCCGCCTGTTGAACAAACCTGTGCCCGGTGGCGTCGCGGTGGTCGACCTGGGCAACGCCGCCCAGGCGCCCAATGCCAGCTATCAGGGCAAGCCGGTGCTGGTGGTCAAGGAGCAGAACAACTGGCTGGCGATCGTCGGTATTCCGCTGACGGTCAAGCCCGGTCCTCAGCAGATCAGCGCCGGCAACCGCAGCCTGAACTTCGTGGTGGGCAGCAAGAAGTACCCCGAACAGCACATCACCCTGAAGAACCCGCGCCAGGTCAACCCGAACCCGGCGGACCTCAAGCGCATCGATGGCGAACTGGCGGAGCAGATCCGAGCCTATCGCAGCTTCAGCCCCAACACTCCGAGCAACCTGCTGCTGGACAAGCCGGTGAACGGTCCGCTGTCGAGCAAGTTCGGCGTGCGGCGTTTCTTCAATGGCGAAGAGCGCAATCCCCATGCTGGCCTGGACTTCGCCGTACCGGCAGGCACGCCGATCAAGACTCCGGCGGCTGGCAAGGTGATCCTGACCGGCAACTACTTCTTCAACGGCAACACGGTGTTCGTCGACCACGGCCAGGGCTTTATCAGCATGTTCTGCCACATGTCGAAGATCGACGTGAAGGTTGGCCAATCGCTGGCGCGCGGCGCGGTGGTGGGCAAGGTCGGATCGACCGGACGCGCCACGGGCCCGCATATGCACTGGAACGTCAGCCTGAATGATGCGCGGGTTGATCCGGCGATATTTATCGGGGCGTTTCAGCCCTGATCCCCGGGCCTGATCGCCGGCAAGCCGGCCCCCACGAGGATTGCGCAGGCCTGGACGACTGCGCAATCGTTAATATTCTTTACAAGAATAGCCAGCATAAAATCTCGATATAGCTTCAATTTCGAGTATTCCTCTCAATTTTTTTCGACTGCTTGCCATCTCTCATCTCAGTGGTTAGGGTTGAGCGCATGAAAACCTCTCACACCCTCATTCAGCGTCGTCAACACCGGAGCCTCTGCCTCGTCAGCGCACGACTGCCAGGCTGAATCGCGGTGCCTCATCCCCCTGCGTCAACACTGCACTCTTGACTCACCGGCAGGCCGCCTCTTCTCGGCCCGGACCATAAGGATTTCTCCATGACCATGCTCAAAGACCCATCCTCCAAGTACCGCGCGTTTCCGACCATCAACTTGCCGGACCGCACCTGGCCGTCGAAGACCATCACCCGCGCGCCGATCTGGTGCAGCTCGGACTTGCGTGACGGCAACCAGTCGCTGATCGAGCCCATGGATGCGGTCAAGAAGCTGCGCTTCTGGAAAACCCTGGTAGCCGTGGGCGTGAAGGAAATCGAAGCTTCGTTCCCCGCCGCTTCGCAAACCGACTTCGACTTCGTGCGTACCCTGATCGAAGGCGGCCACATCCCGGACGACACCACCATCCAGGTATTGACCCAGGCCCGTGAAGACCTGATTGCCCGTACCTTCGAATCCTTGCGTGGGGCGAAGAAAGCCATCGTCCACCTGTACAACGCCACCAGCCCATCGTTCCGCCGCATCGTCTTCAACCAGGACAAGGCCGGGGTGAAGGAAATCGCGGTAAACGCCGCCAAGCTGTTCGTCAAATACGCCGCCCAGCAGCCGGAAACCCAGTGGCAGTTCGAGTACTCGCCAGAAACCTTCAGCGCCACCGAGCTGGAGTTCGCCAAGGAAGTCTGCGACGCCGTGGTGGAAGTCTGGAACGCGACGCCGACCAACAAGGTGATCCTCAACCTGCCGGCCACCGTTGAAGTGGCGACACCGAACATCTACGCCGACCAGATCGAGTGGTTCTGCCGCCACATCAACCGTCGCGACAGCGTGCTCATCAGCCTGCACACCCACAACGACCGTGGCACTGGCGTAGCCGCCACCGAGTTGGGCCTGATGGCCGGCGCCGACCGTGTCGAAGGCTGCCTGTTCGGCAACGGCGAGCGTACCGGCAACGTCGACCTGGTCACCGTGGCCTTGAACCTCTACACCCAGGGCGTCGATCCTGAGCTGGACTTCTCCGACATCGACGGCGTGCGCAAAGTGGTGGAAGAGTGCAACCAGATTGCCGTGCACCCGCGTCACCCGTATGTCGGTGACCTGGTCCACACCGCCTTCTCCGGCTCCCACCAGGACGCGATCCGCAAGGGCTTCGCCCAGCAGAAGGCCGATGGCTTGTGGGAAGTGCCGTACTTGCCGATCGACCCCGCCGACATCGGTCGCAGCTACGAGGCGGTCATCCGCGTCAACAGCCAGTCGGGCAAGGGCGGCATCGCCTACCTGCTGGAGCAGGAATACGGCATCAGCTTGCCGCGCCGCATGCAGATCGAGTTCAGCCAGGTTGTGCAGCGGGAAACCGATCGCCTGGGCCTGGAAATGACCGCCCAGCAAATCCATGCGCTGTTGCACAGCGAGTACTTGCAGGCCAACACCCCGTACGCGCTGGTCAGCCATCGCCTGCAGGAAGAGAACGGCCACAGCGCCGTGGAAGTGGAAGTGTCGAGCAAGGGCCAGGGCGAAACCAACCTGCACTGGCGTGGCAAGGGCAACGGCGCCCTGGAAGCGCTGGTGGCCGGGCTGCCGGTTCCGGTGGAGATCATGGACTACAACGAACACGCCATCGGCGCTGGCACCAACGCCAAGGCGGCGGCCTACATCGAACTGCGGGTCAACGGTGAGCGTGCGGTCCACGGCGTGGGCATCGACGAAAACATCACCACGGCCAGCTTCAAGGCGCTGTTCAGTGCCCTGAACCGCTCCCTGAGCGAGCAGGAAGCCAAGGCGGCTTAAACAGCGCTGATCAAAAAGGCCCCGGGGAGCTCTGCTCCTCGGGGCCTTTTTGCATCCGGCGCCACGTTAAATGGGCGCGGCACTGGGTTCAGGCATGAACATCGACGCTGAACATGGCTTGCAGCAAAGCGGCCTGCAATACCTGCAAAGTGCTGTTGGTCACGGCAATCTGCGCCTGAATCTCCATGACCTGCTGGGCCTTCTGCTCATCACTGGCCTGTCCCTTCTCGGTACTGGTCAATTGCGCCTGTTGTTGCTCCAGAATCTTCTGGGTCTGCTCAATCTGCTTTTGCAACTGTCGGACCGGATCGCCACCACTGCGCACCGCTTCGATGCTGGCACCGGCAGAGTTGACCCGCAGCTCCTTGTCCTCGCCCTCCTTGCTCTGGACAGCTGGCGCCAGCGGGCTGGCGTCTTCAGCTTCCCCGGTCACGACTTTCGGCGCGGACAATGGATAAGGATTGACGGCATTGGCGTTGATGGTGGTCATGCTTGATTCCTCCTGAATATCCGTCCTATCGGCGCTCGTCCCTGAAGCTTGATATCGGCAATCTGTAAAAAAGTGTGGCGCAACCTGCCCTAGGTGAACATGAACGTGTCGGCATCGAGGTTCGCTGGAAAGCGTGCGCGGTAGGCCGCCAGCTCGCCGGCATTCAAGCGCACCTGAAACACCCCATCCGCTTCACCGGCGCTGAGCAGGGTTTCGCCCTGATAATCCAGCACCTGGCTGTCACCAGTGTAGGCAAAGCCCTTGCCGTCAGTGCCGACCCGGTTTACCGCGGCCACGTAGCAAAGATTTTCAATGGCCCGGGCCGGTAGCAGACGGTTCCAGTGCAAACGCCGGGCGCCCGGCCAATTGGCGGTGTACAGCAGCAGATCGGTGTCCTGGGCATCCCGGCTCCACACCGGAAAGCGCAGGTCGTAGCAAATCAGCGGGCGAATGCGCCAGCCCTTGAGCTCGAACTGCACCTGGCGCTCGCCCGGAGTGAAGTGATTGTGCTCGCCGGCCATGCGGAACAGATGGCGCTTGTCGTAATGCCAGACTTCGCCGTCGGGACGCGCCCACAGCAGGCGGTTACGGTGGCTGCCATCCGCCGCCTGGATGATCACGCTACCGGTGATCACCGCATCGAGCTTCTTCGCCTGGCAGCGCAGCCACTTGCTGGTGGGGCCGTTCTCAGCCTCCGCCAGGGTGCTGGACTCCATGGAAAATCCGGTGGTGAACATCTCCGGCAGGATGATCAGATCCGCACCGCGGGCCTGCTCCAGCAACTGCTCGAAGTGTTCGAAGTTGGCCTGGCGGTCATGCCAGGCCAGGGTGGTCTGAATCAACGCCAGATTCAGATCGGGTAATGCACTCAGATCACGCATAGCTTCTCCGCTGCCTGACGCAGCGTCTCCTCGCGTTTGGCGAAACACAGTCGTACCAGACGCTGCCCCTGGGGCGGCTGCCGATAGAACACCGACACCGGAATGGCGGCCACGCCATGTTCGCGGGTCATCCATTGCGCCATGTCGACATCATTCAAGTCCGGACGAATCTGCGCATAGTCCACCAGTTGAAAGTAAGTACCGGCCGCTCGGCTGAAGCGCAAACGCGAAGCGCTCAGCAAGTCGCAAAACAGATCACGCTTGGCCTGATAGAAGGCCGGCAGCTCCTCGACATGTTCCGGGCAATGGGCCATGAAATCCGCCAGAGCGTACTGCAAAGGGGTTACGCCGCAGAAGCTGACATATTGATGCACCTTGCGCAGTTCGGCGCTCAGGGCCGGTGGCGCAACCACATATCCCGTCTTCCAGCCAGTCACGTGGTAGGTCTTGCCGAAGGAACTGACGACGAAGGCCCGTTTATACAGCTCCTCGTGAGCCAATACGCTGACATGGGGCACACCGTCGAATACCAGGTGTTCATAAACCTCGTCGCTGACCAGGTAGATGTCGCGATCACGGATCAACGCTGCCAGCTGGTCCAGCTCGGCCCGGCTGATCAAGGCCCCACTGGGATTGTGCGGTGAGTTGAGGATGATCATCCGGGTGCGCGGGCTCAGGGCTTCACCCAGTTGCTGCCAGTCGATGGCAAAGTCCTCAAGACCCAGTTGCACATGCACACAACGGCCGCCAGCCAGCTCAACCGCCGGCTCATAACTGTCGTAACAAGGATCGAAAACGATGACCTCGTCGCCACGCTGAATCACCGTCTGGATGGCACAGAAAATGGCCTGGGTCGCGCCCGGAGTAATGGTCACTTCGCTGTCTGCATTGACCTCGACGCCATAGCTGCGAGCGATTTTCGCCGCCACCTGTTGGCGCAGAGCCGGCAAACCGGTCATGGGAGCGTATTGGTTATGGCCATTGGCGACATGCCGGCCAACCGCGTCGCGCAAGGCCTGGGGGCCGTCGAAATCAGGAAAGCCCTGGGACAGGTTGAGCGCTCCGGTTTCCACCGCGAGCTGGGACATTTGCGTGAAGATGGTGGTGCCGACATGCGGCAGCTTACTGGTGATCATGAGGGTTCCCTGCTGAACACCCGGCACTACGGCGGCGCGGGAGGTCCCGAGAATAGCCCAAAGCGCGGCGATTAAAAAAGGGGCCCCAAGGCCCCTTCTTCTGTCGCTACTTCAAGCTGCAAGCCACGAGCGGCAAGACTTCCCTACCCTCACTTGCAGCTCGTCACTTGCAGCTTGCCGCTGCTTTTTAGCGCTTGTCGCGGCGTTTCTTGTCGGCCTTCTTGTGGTGCGACATCAAACGACGCTTCTTGTTGACCTGGCGGTCGGTGAGCGTGTTCTTGTTGCCTTCGTATGGGTTCTCGCCACCTTTGAACTCGATACGGATCGGCGTGCCCACCAGCTTCAACACCCGACGGTAGGTGTTTTCCAGGTAGCGCACGTAGGACTTGGGCACCTTCTCCACCTGGTTGCCGTGAATCACGATCAGCGGTGGGTTGGCACCGCCCAAGTGGGCGTAGCGCAGCTTGATCCGACGGTTGTTGACCATGGGTGGCGCGTGCTCGCCAACGGCGTCTTCGAGGATCTGGGTCAGGCGGCTGGTCGGCCAGCGGGTCACCGCCGACTTGAACGAGTTCTGCACCGACTGGTAGAGGTTGCCCACACCCGTGCCGTGCAGTGCCGAGATGAAGTGGATATCGGCGAAGTCGACGAAGAACAACCGGCGTTGCAGCTCGGTCTTCACATAGTCGCGCTCGCTCGGCTGCATGCCGTCCCACTTGTTCAGGGCGATCACCAGGGCCCGACCGGCTTCCAGGGCAAAGCCCAGCAGGTTCAGGTCGTGGTCCACCACGCCTTCGCGGGCGTCCATGACGAAGATCACCACGTTGGCGTCTTTGATTGCCTGCAGGGTTTTGACCACCGAGAACTTTTCAACTTCCTCGTGGATCTTGCCGCGCTTGCGCACACCGGCGGTGTCGATCAGCGTGTACTTCTCGTCGTTGCGCTCGAACGGGATGTAGATGCTGTCGCGGGTGGTGCCGGGTTGGTCGTAGACGATGACCCGGTCTTCACCGAGCATGCGGTTGACCAGCGTGGATTTACCCACGTTGGGGCGACCGATGATGGCGATCTTGATCCCGTCTTTCTCGCTCGGGCCCGGAATGCGCTTGGCTTCCTCGCCTTCGGCGACGATTTCTTCCTCACCCTCCTCCGGCTCGTCGGCGTCATCCTTGGGGAATTCGCGCAGGGCAATTTCCAGCATCTGAGTGATGCCGCGGCCATGGGCACCGGCGATCGGAATCGCGTCGCCCATGCCCAATGGCGCGAACTCGGCGCGGGCCATGTCCGGGTCGATGTTGTCGACCTTGTTGGCGATCACGTAGGAGGTCTTGTTACGTTTGCGCAGGTGCTCGCCAATCATCTGGTCGGCCGCGGTAAACCCGGCCTTGGCGTCCACCAGGAACAACACCACATCAGCTTCTTCAATGGCCAGCAGCGACTGCTCGGCCATCTTTTCGTCCATGCCATGTTCGTCACCGGAGATACCACCGGTGTCGATCAGAATATAGGTACGCCCTTGCCACTTGGCCTCACCGTATTGGCGATCACGGGTCAGACCGGACAGGTCGCCGACAATGGCGTCGCGAGTCCGAGTCAGGCGGTTGAACAAGGTGGACTTGCCGACGTTAGGTCGGCCCACCAGGGCGATTACGGGAACCATGCGGCTCTCCACTGCGTTAATTGCGAAAATACAAAAGCCGCTGCGTGGCAGCGGCTGGTGCTCGGGGCAGCACCTTGACGTGCTGCGAACCTTGTCGAGACAAGGCCGCTTGGGGAATCAACCCCAAGCATAGTCAAACCATTACTTGATGGTCAGGGCTTCCAGTTTGCCGCTGTTGCCATACACATAAATCATGTCGCCCACCACCAGCGGACGGGCGCGCAGGCCATCGCTGTCAATGCGCGTGCGGCCGACGAAACGACCGTCAACCTGACTCAGCAGGTGCAGGTAACCTTCCAGGTCACCGACAGCCACGTAGCTGGAGAAGACTTCCGGGGCCGACAGTTGACGACGAGCCAGGGAGTCGTTGCTCCACAGGGCCGTGGTCGAACGCTCGTCCACGCCTTCCACGGTGCCCGAGGACAGGCTGACATAGACGCTGCCAAAACCTTGAGCCACACCGGCATAGCTGGACGCATCACGCTGCCACAGCGGGCGACCGCTCTCCAGGTCCAGGGCCACCACACGCCCCTGGTAACTGGCGACATACAGCGTGCCACCGGACAGCAGCAGGCCGCCGTCGATGTCCACTACGCGATCCAGTTCGGAACGACCTTGTGGAATAGCGATGCGCTGCTCCCACACCGGCACGCCGTTGCGGATATCCAGGGCCACCACCTTGCCGGTGGAAAGACCGGCCAGGGCCAGACGGTTGGTCGCCAAGGGGGCACTGGTGCCCCGCAGGGTCAGTACCGCCGGGGTGCTGTCGTACAACCAGATCTGATGACCGGTGCTGGCTTCAAGGCCAATCACCCGATCGTCCTGGGTCTGCACCACCACCACGTCACCGTTGGTGGCAGGCGGAGCCAGTACTTCACTGGTCACGCGGGTACGCCACTTCTCTTCACCGCTGGAAGCATCCAGGGCAACCACTTCGCCTTTCAGGGTGCCGATCATGACCAGGCCATAACCCACGCCCACGGCGCCGGAAACAGGCAGTTCGAGATCTTTCTTCCATTTGACGTCGCCGTTCATGCGATCCATGGAAACCACCACACCGGTGACGTCGGCGGCATAGATGGTGTCACCATCGATGGCCGGTACCAGCATGTTGTAGGTTTCGCCCTGACCGTCACCGATCGAACGGCTCCACTGCTTCTGCAGGACCACTTCTTCTTTGAAGTCGACCAGCTCAGCCGGCGGCAGTTCTTTCTTGCTGTTGCTGCTGCAACCCGCGGCCAACAAGGCCAGAGCCAGCAATGCTGCATGTTTCCAACGGATCACGTCATGCATCCCCTTTGGCCAGGTCGTCCAGCTTGATTTGTAAGCCACCGACCGCCGCTTCATCCGAGAGCGCTGCCTTGGCTTTTTGATATGCCGCATGAGCTTCATCGACACGGCCCAACTGCACCAGCAGATCGCCCTTGAGCTCTTCGCGGGTTGCCAGGAAGGCCTTGTCGGCATCGCCGTCGAGCAGTTTCAGGGCTTCGTCGGCCTTGTTCTGCGCCGCCAGCACCTGGGCCAGACGCTGACGCGCCACTTCACCCAGGGTCGGGTTTGCAGGCTTGTCGGCGATGGCCTTCAGTTGTGCAGCCGCATCATCCAGCTTGCCGGTGTCTACCGCCACCTTGGCGACGAACAGGCTGCCGTACTGCGCGTAGGCAGTACCGCCAAACTCGCTGTTGAGCTTGCCGGCCAGGTCCGCAACACGGGCGGCATCAGGCTTGCCATCCGGCGTCAGAGTGGTTTCCAGCAGTTGCTGATAGAGCACCGAAGCGCCTTGCGACTGATTGTTCTGATACTTGTGCCAGGCCTGCCAGCCAAACACGATGACCAGAGCCAGCAGACCGCCGGTCACCAGAGGTTTGCCGTTGCGCTGCCACCAGTCTTTCAATTCCGCTAGCTGTTCGTCTTCGGTACTCGACACCCCAATACTCCTTATTCGCTAATTCGGCTGTTTGACAGCTTCAACCCTGCACGACGCAGGTGGCCAGGTGCGCCGCGAGCGCATCCCAGGCAATGCTTTGTTGTTCGCCCTGGCCACGCAGGGGCTTGAAACCTACCACTTGCTGGGCCAGTTCGTCGTCACCGAGGATCAGCGCGTACAACGCACCGCTCTTGTCGGCCTTCTTGAATTGGCTCTTGAAGCTGCCAGCACCGGCATTGATCTGCAGACGCAGGTTCGGTAACTGGTCACGAACCCGTTCACTCAAAGCCAACGCGGCCAGTTCAGCCGCCTCACCGAAGGCGCAGAGATAAACGTCGACCTGGCGCGAGATTTCTTCCGGGATCTGCTCCAGGGTTTCCAGCAGCAGCACCAGACGCTCGATCCCCATGGCGAAGCCAACACCCGGTGTAGGTTTGCCACCCATTTGCTCGACCAGTCCGTCGTAACGGCCGCCAGCACACACTGTGCCCTGGGCGCCGAGCTTGTCGGTGACCCATTCGAAAACGGTCTTGCTGTAGTAATCCAGCCCGCGCACCAGCTTCGGGTTGATCACATAAGGGATACCCGCGGCGTCCAGACGGGCCTTGAGGCCTTCGAAGTGCACACGGGACTCTTCGTCCAGGTAGTCGGCCAGCTTGGGCGCGTCTACCAGCACGGCTTGAGTGTCCGGGTTCTTGGTGTCGAGCACGCGCAGCGGATTGGTCTTCAGGCGACGCTGGCTGTCTTCGTCCAGCTTGTCCATGCGCGCCGACAGGAACGCCACCAACGCGTCGCGATAACGTGCGCGAGCCTCAGCAGTGCCCAGGCTGTTGAGTTCGAGCTTGACCGCATCGCGGATGCCCAGCTCGCCCCACAGGCGCCAGGTCAGCACGATCAGCTCGGCATCGATGTCCGGACCGTCGAGGTTGAAAACCTCGCAACCGATCTGGTGGAACTGGCGATAACGGCCTTTCTGCGGGCGCTCATGACGGAACATCGGGCCGATGTACCAGAGCTTCTGCACCTGGCCACCGCCAGTGATGCCGTGCTCGAGTACAGCGCGTACGCACGCCGCAGTACCTTCCGGACGCAGGGTCAGGGAATCGCCGTTGCGGTCTTCGAAGGTGTACATCTCTTTTTCGACGATGTCGGTCACTTCACCGATGGAGCGCTTGAACAGCTCGGTGAATTCGACGATCGGCATGCGGATCTGCTTGTAGCCGTAGTTATCCAGCAGACGCGCCACGGTGCCCTCGAAATAACGCCACAGGGGCGTCTGCTCGGGCAGGATGTCATTCATGCCACGAATGGCTTGCAGAGACTTGCTCACAAAAAATCCTTAAATACGTTCGGTTAGCCGCGAGCGATCAGCGCTGCGTCGGCTTCGACCTTTTCGGCCGCCTTCTGCCGGATCAGCTTTTCAAGCTCGTCCACCAGATTGTCATTGGTCAGTTTCTGTGCCGGCTTGCCGTCGATGTAGATCAGGTTCGGCGTACCGCCGGTCAGGCCGATGTGCGCCTCTTTGGCTTCACCCGGACCGTTGACCACGCAACCGATCACGGCGACATCCAACGGCACCAGCAGGTCTTCAAGGCGCCCTTCCAGCTCGTTCATGGTTTTCACCACATCGAAATTCTGCCGCGAGCAGCTCGGGCAGGCGATGAAGTTGATGCCACGGGAACGCAGGTGCAGGGACTTGAGAATGTCGTAGCCGACCTTCACTTCCTCGACCGGGTCGGCCGCCAACGAGATGCGAATGGTATCGCCAATCCCTTCGGCCAGCAGCATACCGAGGCCGACAGCGGATTTCACCGTACCGGAACGCAATCCACCGGCTTCGGTGATGCCCAGGTGCAGCGGCTGGATGATTTCCTTGGCCAGCAAACGGTAGGCTTCGACCGCCATGAACACGTCGGACGCCTTCACGCTGACCTTGAAGTCCTGGAAATTCAGGCGTTCGAGGTGCTCGACATGACGCAGCGCCGACTCTACCAGCGCAGCGGGAGTCGGTTCGCCGTATTTCTTCTGCAGGTCCTTTTCCAGGGAGCCGGCGTTGACCCCGATACGGATCGGGATCCCGCGATCACGAGCGGCATCCACCACCGCGCGAACCCGGTCTTCGCGACCGATGTTGCCGGGGTTGATCCGCAGGCAATCGACACCCAGCTCGGCTACGCGCAAGGCGATCTTGTAGTCGAAGTGAATGTCGGCCACCAAGGGCACCTTGACCTGCTGCTTGATGCGGCCGAACGCCTCGGCGGCGTCCATGTCCGGCACCGAAACCCGCACGATGTCGACACCGGCGGCTTCCAGGCGGTTGATCTGGGCGACGGTTGCCGCTACGTCGTTGGTGTCGCTGTTGGTCATGCTCTGCACCGCGATCGGCGCGTCGCCGCCGACCGGTACCGAGCCGACCCAGATCTTGCGGGACTCGCGACGTTTGATTGGAGATTCGCCGTGCATGACTTATTGACCTAACTTCAGGCGAGCAGTCTCGCCACTGGTGAACGGGGCGATATCCACCGCCTGACCGTTGTAAGTGATTTGTGCGCCGCGGGCATACCCCAGACGCACGGCAAAAGGCGGCTTGCCGCTGACATCAACGTTCTCGCCCTTGCGCTTGAGGGCGCTGAGCAGAATCTTGCCGTTGCCATCGATGACCTGGGCCCAGCAATCGGCGCTGAACTGGATCTGTACCTGACCTGAACCGGCGACCGCAGAGCTTGGCGCAGCAGCACTGCCAGCATTTGCCGGCACAGCGGCCGCGGCGGCCGGAACCTGAGCCGGTGCTACCGGCGCGCTGACAACAGGCGCGACGGTTGGGGCGGCATGCGCAGGAGCGGCCGCTGCCGCAGACGGCGCAACAGGAGCCGGGGTTGCAGGAACTGGCGGATTGGCCGGCGCCTCGGCGCTCGCCTGGCTCTGGGTTTGTGCGGCGTTGTCCAGGGCTTCGCTCTGACCTTCGGCAACGGCCTGATCTTCGGGCTCGTCGATCGGATGAATCTGCGTGGTGCCGTCAGCCCCTTCGACCTCGACATGCTCGGGACTCAGGGACACCGGCTCCTTGCCACGCTGGGAGGATTGATCCTGCCACCAGATGAAACCGCCACCGACCACCGCCACCAGCAGCAACAGGCTGACAATGCGCAGGATGGTGTGGGAAACCCGTACCGGCTCCTCGATCCGTCCCAGAGCATGAACGTTGCTGCCCTGAGAGTCGGTACCGGTGTATTGATCGAATTCCTGAACCAGGATGGCCTGGTCCATGCCCAGCAACTTGGCATAGGCGCGGATATAGCCGCGAGCAAAGGTATGCCCCGGCAGCTTGTCGAAAGCGCCGGCTTCCAGGTTGCTCAGGGAGCTCACGGTGAGGTTGAGCTTGTGGGCCACTTCTGCCAGCGACCAACCATTGCTTTCGCGGGCCTGACGCAGGGTCTCACCGGGGTTTACGCGAGTCACTGCTTGAACTTCGGGATGCGCCGCTTTCATCATTGCTCCGACAGGTATTGCTGATATTCCGGCGTACCGGGATAAAGTCGTTTTAGTTGCAGACCGTAACTGGCGGCCTTGTCGCGATCTTCGAACACCGTTGCCAGCCGAACGCCGAGCAATAGACTACGTGCATTTTGCTCGGCGAGCAGGCTAAAACGATCGTAATAGTCGCGGGCGGGCACATAATGCCTGTCTTCGTAAGACAACTCAGCCATTTCCAGCAACGCGCGGGGCTGTTGGTGATTCAGGCGCAGGGCTTTTTCCAGTTGCAACCGGGCCAGCTCACGCTGGCCCAGCTTCGAAGCGGTCATCCCGAGGCTTTCAAACACCCGGGAACGTTCGGGGTACAGAGTATCAGCCGCGGCTTGCTCAAAACGCTGATAGGCCTCTTTGTAACGTTTTTCTTCGAACAGGAAACTGCCGTAGTTATTGAGGATTCGCGCACTGTCCGGACGCGCCGCCAGGGCCCGACGAAAATACTCGTCGGCCAGGGCCGGTTCCATCTCGGCCTGGAATACCAACGCCAGGGCGGCATTGGCATCGGCATCGGCAGGAGCCAGTTCCAGCGCCTTGCGCAACGGAACCTTGGCGCGTTCGCTCATGCCTTGCTGCAGATAACCCAAGCCCAACTGCACATAGGCCGCACGCGCCTCATCGCGGCCCTTGCTGGTGTTCAGCGGATTGGAATCACCCGACAGAACACAGCCAGCACAGAGACTGGCAATCAGCAGGAGCAGCGCGAAGCGCAGGGCCATGGAGTTCCTCTCTCAGGTACGGGTCGCGGCGCTTTGCGGCATATCGGCGTCGGCGCTCAACTCACGCACGGCGATATAGCGTTCGCTGCGACGGGTGCGGTCCAGCACCTGCCCAACCAATTGCCCGCAGGCGGCGTCGATGTCTTCACCGCGAGTGGTGCGCACGGTGACATTGAAGCCGGCGTGGTGCAGCTGGTCCTGGAAACGGCGAATGGCATTGTTGCTCGGACGTTCGTAGCCGGAGTGGGGGAACGGGTTGAACGGAATCAGGTTGATCTTGCAAGGAACGTCCTTGAGCAACTCGATCATTTCAACGGCGTGTTCCAGCTTGTCGTTGACGTCCTTGAGCAGGGTGTACTCGATGGTCAGCACGCGCTTCTCGCCCAGGGAGGACATGTAGCGCTGGCAGGACTCAAGCAGCATCTTCAGCGGGTACTTCTTGTTGATCGGCACCAGCTGGTTACGCAGCGCATCGTTGGGTGCGTGCAGCGACAACGCCAGGGAGACGTCGATGTGCTTGGCCAGCTCATCGATCATCGGCACCACGCCGGAGGTGGACAGGGTCACCCGGCGCTTGGAAATGCCGTAGCCCAGGTCGTCCATCATCAGGTGCATGGCGGCGATGACGTTGTCGAAGTTCAGCAGCGGCTCACCCATGCCCATCATCACCACGTTGGTGATGGCACGGTCGACGGTCGCCGGGACGCTGCCAAAGGATTTGTTGGCAATCCACACCTGGCCGATGACTTCGGCGGCGGTGAGGTTGCTATTGAAGCCTTGCTTGCCGGTGGAGCAGAAACTGCAATCCAGGGCACAGCCTGCCTGGGACGAAACGCACAGAGTGCCGCGCTTGCCCTGGGGAATGTACACGGTCTCGACGCAGCTGCCGGACGCCACGCGCACCACCCACTTACGGGTGCCGTCGCTGGAGATGTCCTCGCTGACCACTTCCGGACCGCGAATCTCGGCAACGGCCTTGAGCTTTTCGCGCAAGGCCTTGCCGACATTCGTCATGGCGTCGAAATCATCGACGCCAAAGTGGTGAATCCATTTCATTACCTGACCGGCACGGAAACGCTTCTCCCCGATTGAGTCGAAGAATTTCTCCATTTCCGGTTGAGTCAGCCCCAACAGGTTAGTTTTGCCGATCGATGCATTCATGGTCTCACCCCTCACGCGCCAGCCTTACTCAGCGAGCGGTTACTTCAGTAGCTGCGAAGAAGTAAGCGATTTCGCGAGCAGCGGCAGCTTCGGAGTCCGAACCGTGAACGGCGTTGGCGTCGATGGACTCGGCGAAGTCAGCACGGATGGTGCCGGCAGCAGCTTCTTTAGGGTTGGTAGCGCCCATCAGCTCACGGTTGCGAGCGATGGCGTTTTCGCCTTCCAGAACCTGAACAACAACTGGACCGGAAGTCATGAAGGCAACCAGTTCGCCGAAGAAGCCACGCTCGCTGTGCTCAGCGTAGAAGCCTTCAGCTTCAGCCTTGGACAGTTGCTTCATTTTCGAAGCTACAACGCGCAGGCCGGCTTCTTCAAAACGGGAAACGATCTTGCCGATAACGTTTTTTGCAACAGCGTCAGGCTTGATGATGGAGAAAGTACGTTGAACAGCCATGGTGTAACTCCAGAAACGGTGATTAAAGCGAAAAATTAAACCCGCGAATTATACGCGGGTTTATAGGGATTGCCTAACTGCGTAGCCCGCGGATTCAGTCCGCTTCGTCGATCCAGGCGGCCTGAATTGCTTCAAGAACCTTCTCGCCTCCGCGAGCCGGATCGTCGCTGAACTCTGGCAGTGCCAGAACCCATTGGTGCAGATCGACAAAGTTCACATAACGCGGATCCACATCCGGCTTGGACTCAGCCAGCTGGATCGCGATTTCCAGTACATCAACCCACTTCAGACTCATGACGACTCCTTGAATCAGTGCGGCGCTTCGGCGGCATGGTTGAGCGAGTACTTGGGAATTTCCACGGTCAGGTCTTCATCGCCAACGATGGCCTGGCACGACAGGCGCGACTGTGCTTCCAGGCCCCAGGCCTTGTCCAGCAAGTCTTCTTCCAGCTCGTCGGCTTCGTTCAGCGAGTCAAACCCTTCACGAATGATGCAGTGGCAGGTCGTGCAGGCGCAGACGCCGCCGCAGGCACTCTCGATCTCGATGTGGTTGTCGTGGGCCACCTCGAGCACCGAAACCCCGGGCTCGACCTCGACAACCAGACCGTCCGGGCAGAACACGGCGTGTGGCAGAAAAATGATCTGCGGCATCAGTTATTCCTCGATTTCATTCAGGTTGCGCCCCGCCAGAGCGGCCTTCACCGTCGAATCCAGGCGGCGGGCAGCAAAGGCATCGGTCACTTGCGACAGACGCTTGGTCTGCTGCTCGATGGCGTAACCATCGGTGCCACGCATCAATTCACTCAGTTCCTGCATCTGCAGCTCGATGACCATGCGCTCTTCAGCGTCCAGCAGACGGTCACCGTCAGCGTCCAGGGCGCCCTGCACGGCCTCGATCAGGCGCTGGGCATCAACCTGCTGCTCGCGCAGCACGCGGGCCACCTTGTCGTCGCCGGCGTACTGGAAGGAGTCCTTGAGCATCTTGGCGATTTCGCCGTCGGTCAGGCCGTAGGACGGCTTGACCTGAATGCTGGCTTCAACACCCGAACCCAGCTCTCGGGCAGAGACACTGAGCAGGCCATCGGCGTCGACCTGGAAGGTCACGCGAATCTTCGCCGCACCGGCCACCATTGGCGGAATGCCGCGCAATTCGAAGCGCGCCAGGGAGCGGCAGTCGCTGATCAGCTCGCGCTCGCCCTGCAGCACATGAATCATCATGGCCGTCTGGCCATCCTTGTAGGTGGTGAAGTCCTGGGCACGGGCAACCGGGATGGTGGTGTTACGCGGAATCACCTTCTCCATCAGCCCGCCCATGGTTTCCAGCCCCAAGGACAGCGGAATCACGTCCAGCAGCAGCAATTCACCGCCTTCACGCTTGTTGCCGGCCAGGGTATCGGCCTGGATCGCGGCACCAATGGCCACCACTTGATCCGGATCGATCTCGGTCAACGGCTGGCGACCGAACATTTCGGCGACCGCTTCACGCACACGCGGCACCCGGGTCGAACCGCCGACCATGACCACTGCCTGCACTTCGTCCAGCTCGACATTGGAGTCGCGAACGGCGCGACGACAGGCCTTGAGGCTGCGAGCCACCATGGGCTCGATCAGCGCGTCAAAGGTTTCGCGGGTCAACGCCGCGCGCCATTCACCGTAAACCACCTCCACCGAGTCGGCATGGGTCAGGGCTTCCTTGGCCGCGCAGGCGGTTTGCAACAGGTTGCGCTGAGTCCCCGGATCCAGGTCGGCGGACAGGCCCGCACCCTCGATGATCCAGCCAGCGATGGCGTGATCGAAGTCATCGCCACCCAGGGCGGTATCGCCACCAGTGGCCAGCACTTCAAAGACACCGCCGGTCAGGCGCAGGATGGAAATATCGAAAGTACCGCCGCCCAGGTCATAGATCGCCACCACACCCTCGGCGTGCTGGTCCAGACCATAGGCCACGGCAGCCGCGGTCGGCTCGTTGAGCAAGCGCAGCACATTCAGACCGGCCAGCTTGGCCGCATCCTTGGTGGCTTGACGCTGGGCATCGTCGAAATAGGCCGGAACAGTAATCACCGCCCCCACCAGCTCGCCGCCCAGGGTCGCTTCAGCGCGCTGACGCAATACCTTGAGCACTTCAGCCGACACTTCCACTGGGCTTTTCGGCCCCTGGATGGTCTCGATGAACGGCATGTGCGACTCGCCGCCAACGAAGCGATAAGGCAGTTGCTCGCCCAGCTGCTTGACATCGGCCAGGCCGCGCCCCATCAGGCGCTTGACCGAAAGCACGGTGTTCAAGGGATCGGTAGGCGCGGCCAGGCGGGCGGACTCGCCCACTTCGACGCGGTCGGCGTGATAGCGCACGGCGGACGGCAGAATCACCTGACCCTGCGCATCGGCCAGAGGCTCGGAAAGACCACTGCGCAAGGCAGCGACCAGCGAATTGGTAGTGCCCAAGTCGATCCCCACAGCCAGGCGACGCTGGTGCGGTTGAGGACTTTGGCCGGGTTCGGCGATCTGCAGTAGGGCCATGCTTATCTGGACTTATCTGTATATCAGGCGTGCGACCGGAGCGGCACTGGGTTAATCGTCGAGGCGCTCTTCTAACTGGCGCACTTCGTAGGTGAGCTTGTCGAGGAACTGCATGCGCCGCATCAGGCGCTCGGCCTGCTCGCGTTGCGCTGCATCATCCCAACAGGCTGCGAAGCTTTCATTCAGTTCATCCTGTGCAGTCTTGAGTCGACGCTTGAATGCCGCGACTCCAGCCAGGTCAGCACTGTCCTGCAAGTCTTCGAGCTCTTCGCGCCACTGCATCTGCTGCAGAAGAAACTCCGGATCATGCACCGTGACTTCCAGCGGCAACTCACCGCCATTCAAGGCCAGGAGATAACGGGCGCGCTTGGGCGGACTCTTGAGGGTCTGGTAAGCCTCGTTGAGGCTCGCCGACTGCTCAAGGGCCAGACGCTGCTCGCGCTCGGAAGCATCGGCAAAACGGTCTGGATGAACCCCACGCGCCAACTCACGGTAGCGCGCAGCCAACTGCTCGAGATCCAGGCGGAAACTCGGTTGCAGCTCAAATAAAGCGAAATGACAAGGAGTACCCACAAGAAGCCTCAGATGTTGAAGCTTTCGCCGCAGCCACATTCACCGCGCACGTTGGGGTTGTTGAACTTGAAGCCTTCGTTCAACCCTTCCTTGACGAAATCAAGCTCGGTGCCGTCCAGATAGGTCAGGCTTTTCGGGTCGATGATCACTTTCTCGCCGTGACTCTCGAACACCTGATCGTCCTCGCCGATCTCGTCGACGAACTCCAGCACATAGGCAAGGCCGGAACAGCCTGTGGTGCGAACACCCAGACGAATCCCATCACCCTTGCCGCGCCCATTGAGGGAGCGTCGCACGTGTTGAGCAGCCGCTTCTGTCATGCTGATAGCCATCGTGACTCCTTACTTGTCGCCAAATCTGTGAAAGCCGATCGATCAGATCAGGCCTTTCTTCTGCTTGTAGTCGCGAACGGCGGCCTTGATGGCGTCTTCGGCGAGAACCGAGCAGTGGATCTTCACTGGAGGCAGGGCCAGCTCTTCAGCCAGCTGGGTGTTCTTGATGGTTTCGGCCTCATCCAGCGTCTTGCCCTTCATCCACTCAGTGGCCAGGGAGCTGGAAGCAATGGCGGAACCGCAGCCATAAGTCTTGAACTTGGCGTCTTCGATGATGCCCTGCTCGTTGACCTTGATCTGCAGGCGCATCACGTCGCCGCAGGCAGGAGCGCCGACCATGCCGGTGCCGACATCCGGATCTTCCGCGTTCATCTTGCCGACGTTGCGCGGGTTCTCGTAGTGGTCGATGACCTTTTCGCTGTAAGCCATGATTCTTAATCCTCACTCATCAGAGAGTCGCTCTTGGGTTCTGCAAATCGCCGTTATCGGTACGCTCTACAGAACCCTGTGCGGCGACTTATATTCAGTGCGCCGCCCACTCGATCTTCGAGATATCGACGCCATCTTTGTACATGTCCCACAGCGGCGACAGAGCGCGCAGCTTGGTAACGGCTTCGCAGACTTTCTGCGCCGCGTAATCGATTTCTTCTTCGGTGGTGAAGCGGCCGAAGGTGAAGCGGATCGAGCTGTGAGCCAACTCGTCGTTGCGGCCCAGGGCGCGCAGCACGTACGAAGGCTCAAGCGAAGCCGAAGTACAGGCCGAACCGGAAGACACTGCCAGGTCCTTGAGGGCCATGATCAGCGACTCGCCTTCAACGTAGTTGAAGCTCAGGTTCAGGTTGTGCGGTACACGAGCCGTCATGCTGCCGTTGATGTACAGCTCTTCCAGGTGTTCAACCTGCTTGTAGAAGCGATCGCTCAGGGCCTTGATGCGAGCATTTTCGGCGACCATATCTTCCTTGGCGACGCGGAAGGCTTCGCCCATGCCGACGATCTGGTGAGTAGCCAGGGTGCCGGAACGCATGCCGCGTTCATGACCACCGCCGTGCATGGTGGCTTCCAGGCGCACGCGAGGCTTGCGGCTGACGTACAGCGCGCCAATGCCTTTAGGGCCGTAGGTCTTGTGGGCAGAGAAGGACATCAGGTCGACTTTCAGGGCCTGCAGGTCGATTTCGACCTTGCCGGTGGACTGAGCGCCGTCGACGTGGAACAGAATGCCTTTGGAGCGGGTCAACTCGCCAATGGCGGCGATGTCGTTGATGGTGCCGATTTCATTGTTCACGTGCATGATCGAAACCAGGATGGTGTCGTCACGCAGGGCCGCTTCAACCATGGCCGGAGTGATCAAGCCATCTTCGCCCGGCTCGATGTAGGTCACTTCGAAGCCTTCACGCTCGAGTTGGCGCATGGTGTCCAGGACAGCCTTGTGCTCGATCTTCGAGGTGATCAGGTGCTTGCCCTTGGTGTGATAGAAATGCGCGACGCCCTTGATTGCCAGGTTGTCGGACTCGGTGGCACCGGAAGTCCAGACGATTTCACGCGGGTCGGCGTTGACCAGGTCAGCCACTTGGCGACGGGCATTTTCCACCGACTCTTCGGCCTTCCAGCCAAACACGTGGGAGCGGGACGCCGGGTTACCGAAGTTTCCGTCGACCAGCAGGCATTCACTCATCTTCTGCGCCACGCGCGGATCAACCGGGGTGGTTGCAGAGTAATCAAGGTAAATCGGCAATTTCATGGACTCTCTCCTAAATCAGGCTGGCTGGCGTGCCGCTAGCTCTTTGGCTGTCATTCGACGGCTGACGCTTCAATCTTGTCCAGGCGCGGCGCCTTGCCATTACAACGGCGCTGATCCTGACGCTGGGCAACTTCTTGTACCTCACGGCGAGTGACAAGGTCTGCCAAGCTGATACCGCTCAGAAATTCGTGGATCTGCAGGCTCAGGTCGCACCACAGGTGATGGGTCAGGCAGGTGTCGCCGGCATGGCAATCACCCAGCCCCTGGCATTTGGTGGCATCGACCGATTCGTTCACGGCATCAATCACCTGGGCTACCTGGATCCCCTGCATGTCGCGGGACAGCTGATAGCCGCCACCCGGACCACGGACGCTGGACACCAGATTACTGCGGCGCAGCTTGGCGAAAAGCTGTTCGAGATAGGACAGGGAAATGCCTTGGCGCTCAGAGATATCGGCCAGGGAGACCGGGCCATGTTGCGCGTGCAACGCCAGATCAAGCATGGCGGTCACCGCGTATCGGCCTTTAGTAGTCAGTCGCATGGACAAGTACCACGGAGTTTCGGAATGGAGGCGAGTATGCAATACCCGAGTAATCAGGTCAACTATAAGACCAACTACTTTAGTCGGGTTTACCCGCAAAAGAGCGCGCGAATCATAGCAAAGTCTGCGACGTAATGGCACAGCGGGTTGCCAGCAACTGACCCGCGGGGCACTCAGGTGGCATCAGCCCCCTTTCGCCGGCAAGCCGGCTCCTACATTAGGAGCCGCTTGGTGGGCCATCAGCCGGTCTGGCTATCGCTCTTGCCCTTGACCTCTGCGAAGTCCTCCTCGCGCAGGGCCGGCAGATCCTTGGCGCAGTAGTCACTGCCCAGATCCTTCAGAGCGCCGCACACCCCCTCCAGGCGAGCGTCCACCGCCTGCAGGTGGTCAAGCAACTGACCAATGGCCCGCGCCACCGGATCAGGCATGTCTTCGCTGACGCCATAGGCATCGAAACCGAGCTTTTCCGCCATGGCCTTGCGCTTGGCTTCCTGCTCGTCACTGGACTTCATGATAATCCGCCCCGGAATGCCGACCACTGTCGCACCCGCCGGCACCGCCTTGGTCACCACCGCATTGGAGCCGACCTTGGCCCCCGCACCAACCGTGAAAGGCCCCAGCACCTTGGCGCCCGCACCCACCACCACGCCGTCCTCCAGGGTCGGATGGCGCTTGCCCTTGTTCCAGCTGGTCCCACCCAGGGTCACGCCCTGATAAAGCGTCACGTCGTCACCGATCTCGGCGGTTTCACCAATGACGATGCCCATGCCATGGTCAATAAAGAAACGCCGCCCCACCTTGGCCCCCGGATGAATCTCGATCCCGGTCAACCAGCGGCCGAAGTTCGACACCAGCCGCGCCAGCCATTTCCAGCCCATGCCCCACAGGGCGGCGGACAAGCGGTGAATCCAGATCGCGTGCATCCCCGGGTAGCAGGTCAGCACCTCGAAGGCATTACGCGCCGCCGGGTCACGATGAAATACGCTTTGGATATCTTCACGCAAACGCTCGAACATCACTGATCCTTCCGCTTCTGTAGCTCCCCACGGGCCGCTTTCTGGGTTTCCGTGAGAATGCCACGCAATATATTCATTTCCGCCCGGCTGACCGAGCTGCGACCGTACAACCGACGCAGACGCGCCATCAAGTGCCGCGGCTTTTCCGGATCGAGGAAGTCGATGGCCACCAGCGTCTGCTGCAGATGCTCATAAAACCGCTCCAGCTCATCCATGGTCGCCAGCTCTTCGCTGCGCGGCGAGGCCACTTCATCCTTCTCGATCTTGGTCGGCTGGCCTTGGGCCGCCAGCCAGGACATGCGCACTTCATAGGTCAGCACCTGCACCGCCGTGGCCAGGTTCAGCGAGCTGAACGCCGGGTCCGACGGGATATGCACGTGAAAATGACATCGCTGCAGCTCGTCATTGGTCAGGCCGGAATCTTCACGACCGAACACCAGGGCGATCTGCGCGCCCTGGCCGGCCTCTTCCACCACTTTCAGGCCGGATTCACGAGGATCCAGCAGCGGCCAGGGAATGCGTCGATCACGAGCACTGGTACCAAACACCAGAGTGCAACCGGCCAGGGCCTCCTCCAGGGTGGCGACCACCTGAGCGCTCTCAAGGATGTCGGTGGCGCCGGAGGCCCGCGCATCGGCCTCATGGGACGGAAACACCCGGGGTTCCACCAGCACCAGCCGCGACAGGCCCATGTTCTTCATGGCACGCGCAGCCCCGCCGATATTGCCGGGATGACTGGTATTGACCAGGACGACACGAATGTTCTGCAGCAAGGGAGGCGCTCTCGGACACAGGAAAGGGGAGCAAATCTTACAGAACAGGCAAGACTCCCGCCTCAAAAATAACCACCTGCAACTGACGACACATCAATCAGGAGCCGCCGGCCAGCGAGGCGAGCCCACACCTTCCAATGGCGCCGCACAGCGGATCAATGCAATCAAAGCGAACACCGACCTTCATCTGCAAAAGTTTTCTGCTAGAATGCTCGGCTTTCTTTAACAACCTTAGGTGACCTATCCATGCAGCCAATGCTGAATATCGCGCTGCGCGCCGCCCGCAGCGCCAGTGAATTGATTTTCCGCTCCATCGAGCGCCTGGATACCATCAAGGTCGACGAAAAAGACGCCAAAGACTACGTATCCGAAGTTGATCGTGCCGCCGAGCAGAAGATCATCGACGCATTGCGCAAGGCCTACCCGACCCACGCCATCCTCGGCGAAGAAACCGGCCTGCATGCCGGTAGCGGCGAAGGCGAAGACTACCTGTGGATCATCGACCCACTGGACGGCACCACCAACTTCCTGCGCGGCATCCCGCACTTTGCCGTAAGCATTGCCTGCAAATACCGTGGCCGCCTGGAACACGCCGTGGTTCTGGATCCGGTTCGCCAGGAAGAATTCACCGCCAGCCGTGGCCGTGGCGCCCAGTTGAACGGTCGTCGCCTGCGGGTCAGCGGCCGTACCAGCCTCGACGGCGCCCTGCTGGGCACCGGCTTCCCGTTCCGTGACGATCAGATGGACAACCTGGACAACTACCTGGGCATGTTCCGCGCCCTGGTAGGCCAGACCGCCGGCATTCGTCGCGCTGGCGCCGCAAGCCTGGACCTGGCCTACGTGGCCGCCGGTCGTTTCGATGCCTTCTGGGAATCGGGCCTGTCGGAGTGGGACATGGCCGCAGGCGCCCTGCTGATTCAAGAAGCCGGCGGCCTGGTGAGCGACTTCACCGGCGGTCACGACTTCCTGGAAAAAGGCCATGTGGTTGCCGGCAACACCAAATGCTTCAAGGCGGTCCTGACCGCCATCCAGCCGCACCTGCCGGCCTCGCTGAAGCGCTAAGCGCCAGCGACAAAAAAAGCACCCTTCGGGGTGCTTTTTTTATATCTGCTAAACCCGACCTGTAGGAGCCGTCTTGCCGGCGAAGGCGATCTCAAAGCCCATTCGCCGGCAAGCCACCCCCTACAAGCGAGGGTTATTGGCCGGGTTGATTCTGGTTCTGACCCAGAATCAGACGACCCTCTTTATCCACCGGGATTTGATTGCCCGGGTCACGATCCATGCGCACCTGGCCTTGCTTGCCACCCAGGTCGTACTTCACGTCATAACCCACGACTTTCTCACTGATGTCATTGACCGTGTTACAGCGAGTCTGCGTGGTGGTGTAGGTATCACGCTCCTGCATGCCTTCCTGCACCTTGTTGCCCGCATAACCACCACCCACGGCACCGGCCACAGTGGCGAGCTTCTTGCCATTGCCATTACCAATCATGCTGCCCAGCAAACCACCACCCACCGCACCCGCCACAGTACCGAGGATCTGATGCTCATCTTTGACCGGACGTTGACGGGTGACCGCGACGTCCTTGCAGACTTCACGAGGGGTCTTGATCTGTTGTTTGACCGGCTGCACAGCCAGCACTTGCGCATACTCAGGGCCGCTTTTAACCAGGCTGTAGGTGGCAACAGCACCCCCGGCGGTGACACCGACAGCACCCAATACCGCACCAACCAGCAACGACTTGTTCACGTGAACCTCCTGACCATACAAACGGGACTTGGCCCGCGCTTCTCCCAGCGTTGGAGCAATAAAAAAGGCGCGAGTTCAACACTCGCGCCTTTTTAACTGACAGCCGGAAAAGGGCTAGATCCTCAAGGACGGTCGTCCACTTCCTTCTCGGTGTTGGCCGGAGGAATCAGATCCTCGCTATTCAGGTTCAGCCAGATCAGCACCACGTTGGCGATGTAGATCGACGAGTAGGTACCCGCCAGAACACCGACAAACAGGGCGATGGAGAAGCCGTGCAGGTTGTCACCACCAAAGAACAGCAGCGCAATGATCGCCAGCAAGGTGGAGATCGACGTAGCCATGGTCCGCAACAGAGTCTGCGTGGTCGAGATATTGATGTTCTCGATCAGGCTGGCCTTGCGCAGCACACGGAAGTTCTCCCGCACCCGGTCAAACACCACGATGGTGTCGTTGAGCGAGTAACCAATGATCGCCAGCACCGCCGCCAGCACCGTCAGGTCGAAGGTGATCTGGAAGAACGAGAGGATACCCACGGTCACGATCACGTCGTGGATCAGCGAAACGATGGCGCCCACGGCGAACTTCCACTGGAAGCGGAAGGCCAGGTAGATGAGGATGCCGCCCAGCGCCATGAGCATGCCCAGGCCGCCCTGGTCGCGCAGCTCTTCACCCACTTGCGGGCCAACGAACTCGACGCGCTTGACCTGCGCCGGGTTGTCACTGCCTGCCTTCTGCAGCGCCTCGGCCACCTGGTGACCCAGTTGCGGGTCTTCACCCGGCATCCGCACCAAAAGATCAGTGGTCGCACCAAAGCTCTGCACGATGGCTTCGTGATAACCGGCATCGTTCAGTTGCGAACGCACCTTCATCACATCCGCCGGACGCTCGTAGGTCAGCTCGATGAGCGTACCGCCGGTAAAGTCCAGACCATAGTTCAACCCCTTGTGGAACCAGCTGAACAACGCCAGAACGGTAAGGAGCACAGTGACGCCGAACGCAAAGTTGCGCACGCCCATGAAGTTGATAGTACGTAACATGGCAGCCCCTTAAATCCACAACTTCTTGAAGTCACGACCGCCGAAGATCAGGTTGACCATCGCGCGGGTCAGCCAGATGGCCGTGAACATCGAGGTAAAGATCCCGAGGGACATGGTCACCGCAAAGCCCTTGACCGGGCCGGTGCCCATGGCGAAGAGGATGCCGCCCACCAGCAAGGTGGTCAGGTTGGCATCGAGAATCGCAGTGAATGCCCGGCCGAAGCCTTCGTTGATTGCCCGCTGCACCGTCATGCCGGCGGCGAGCTCTTCACGTATCCGCGAGAAGATCAGTACGTTGGCGTCCACCGCCATACCCATGGTCAGCACGATACCGGCGATACCCGGCAGGGTCAGCGTAGCCCCCAGCAGGGACATCAGGGCCAGCAGCAGCACCATGTTCAGCGCCAGCGCCACCGTGGCGATCACACCGAAGAAACGGTAGATGGCAATGATGAACAGCGACACGAACAACATGCCCCACAGCGACGCATCGATACCCTTGGTGATGTTGTCAGCACCCAGGCTCGGACCGATTGTGCGCTCTTCGGCGAAGTACATCGGCGCCGCCAGACCACCGGCACGCAGCAGCAGCGCCAGCTCGGAGGACTCACCCTGGCCATTGAGGCCGGTGATGCGGAACTGGCTGCCCAGTGGCGACTGAATGGTCGCCAGGCTGATGATCTTCTTCTCTTCCTTGAACGCCTGGACCGGTACGTCTTTCTCGACGCCGTCGACCATCTGCTTGGTGTAGGTGGTGACCGGCTTCTGCTCGATGAAGATCACCGCCATGCTGCGGCCGACGTTGCTGCGGGTCGAACGATTCATCAGCTCGCCACCGTGACCATCAAGCTTGATGTTCACCTGTGGACGACCATGTTCGTCGTAGCCGGCCTGGGCATCGGTCACCTGGTCACCGGTGATGATCAGGCCACGCTCGATCAGCGCTGGAGGACGATTGCCCTCACGGAATTCGAAGGACTCGGAAGTCGCCTTGGAAGCACCCGGCTCAGCGGCCAGACGGAATTCCAGGTTGGCGGTCTTGCCCAGGATCCGCTTGGCTTCAGCGGTGTCCTGCACGCCCGGCAGCTCAACCACGATACGGTTGGCACCCTGACGCTGAACCAGAGGCTCGGCCACACCCAGTTCGTTGACCCGGTTACGCACGGTGGTCAAGTTCTGCTTGATGGAGTATTCGCGGATTTCCGCCAGCTTGGCCGGGGTCATCGCCAGACGCAGCACCGGTTGGCCATTGAGGTCGGCCGGTACGATATCGAAATCATTGAAGTTCTTGCGGATCAGCGAACGGGCCTGTTCACGGCTGTCTTCATCGCTGAAGCCCAGCTGGATGGCACCATTGAGCTGCGGCAGGCTGCGATAGCGCAGACGCTCTTTGCGCAGCAGGCTCTTGACGTCGCCTTCATAGACTTTCAGGCGGGCATCGAGGGCTTTGTCCATGTCCACTTCCAGCAGGAAGTGCACACCACCGGACAAGTCCAGACCCAGTTTCATCGGGTGCGCGCCGAGGTTGCGCAGCCATTGCGGGGTGGTTTGCGCCAGGTTCAACGCCACCACATAGTCATCGCCCAGCGCCTTGCGCACTACATCCTTGGCCGGAAGCTGGTCTTCCTTGTTGATCAAGCGCAGCAGGCCACCCTTGCCGTTGGCGGCAATGGAAGAAGCCCTGACCTTGATACCGGCGTCGGTGAGCGCTTTGCTCGCATGATCCAGATCCGCCTGAGTGACCTGCAACGCGGTGCTCGCACCGCTGACCTGAATGGCCGGATCATCAGGGTATAGATTGGGAGCGGAATAAATAAAACCGATCGCCAGCACCGCCAGGATCAGTAGGTACTTCCACAGAGGATATTTGTTCAGCATCACGCCGCCCGTTTATGACGCGGGGCGCCTTGCGCGCCCCGTCGATTGGTAAAAGATGAAACTTAGATCGCTTTCAGCGTGCCTTTTGGCAGCGTGGCAGCGATCGCGCCCTTCTGGAACTTCAGCTCAACGGAGTCCGACACTTCCAGAACCACGAAGTCGTCGGTCACTTTGTTGATCTTGCCGGCGATACCGCCAGTGGTCACAACTTCGTCGCCTTTCTGCAGGTTGCTCAGCAGGTTTTTCTGCTCTTTGGCGCGCTTGGCCTGTGGGCGCCAGATCATCAGATAGAAGATAGCCAGGAAGCCGATCAGGAAAATCCACTCGAAACCAGTGCCAGCAGGACCGGCAGCAGCAGGTGCAGCGGCGTCCGCATACGCGGCAGGGATCAAAAAGCTCATTTAACACTCCGATAATTGCAGAATTGGTGGCTTAACGTCTTTAGAACTTACTCTAAAGGCGGCACGGGTAACCCGCGTTTGGCATAGAAGGAATCGACAAAGGCGGCCAATGTACCTTGTTGAATAGCCTCGCGCAAACCAGCCATAAGACGCTGGTAATGGCGCAAATTATGGATGGTATTGAGCATACTCCCGAGCATTTCCCCGCACTTGTCCAAGTGATGCAGATAGGCACGGGAGAAGTTCTGGCAGGTGTAGCAATCACAAGTTGGGTCCAGCGGCGAATCATCATGGCGATGGAACGCGTTACGGATTTTCAGCACGCCTGTATCGATGAACAGATGCCCATTGCGGGCATTGCGGGTTGGCATCACGCAATCGAACATGTCCACACCGCGGCGCACACCCTCAACCAGATCTTCCGGCTTGCCAACTCCCATAAGGTAACGAGGTTTGTCGGCAGGCATCTGGCCCGGCAGGTAGTCCAGCACCTTGATCATTTCATGCTTGGGCTCGCCCACCGACAGACCGCCGATGGCCAGGCCGTCGAAGCCAATCTTGTCCAGGCCTTCCAGAGAACGCATGCGCAGGTCCTGGTGCATGCCGCCCTGGACGATGCCGAACAGCGCCGCAGTGTTGTCGCCGTGGGCGTTCTTCGAGCGCTGAGCCCAGCGCAGGGACAGCTCCATGGAGATCCGCGCCACGTCCTCATCGGCCGGGTACGGCGTGCATTCGTCGAAGATCATCACGATGTCCGAACCCAGGTCGCGCTGCACTTGCATCGACTCTTCCGGGCCCATGAACACCTTGGCGCCGTCCACCGGCGAGGCGAAGGTCACGCCCTCTTCCTTGATCTTGCGCATGGCGCCCAGGCTGAACACCTGGAAACCACCGGAGTCAGTGAGAATCGGACCGTTCCACTGCATGAAATCATGCAAGTCGCCATGGGCCTTGATCACTTCCGTGCCTGGGCGCAGCCACAGGTGGAAGGTGTTGCCGAGAATGATCTCGGCGCCAGTGGCGACGATATCCCGCGGCAACATGCCCTTGACCGTGCCGTAGGTGCCCACCGGCATGAAGGCCGGGGTTTCCACCGTACCGCGGGGGAAGGTCAGGCGACCGCGACGAGCCTTGCCATCAGTGGCCAGAAGCTCGAAGGACATACGACAAGTGCGACTCATACAGTTTCCTCGGGGGCCGGATCCTTGGGAGCGGTCGGCGCGGGATTACGGGTGATGAACATCGCATCACCGTAGCTGAAAAAGCGGTACCCATTTTCCACCGCGGCGCGATAGGCGGCCATGGTCTCTGGATAACCGGCGAACGCCGAAACCAGCATCAACAGCGTGGATTCCGGCAGGTGGAAGTTGGTCACCAGGGCATCGACCACATGGAACGGCCGGCCCGGGTAGATAAAGATGTCGGTGTCGCCGCTGAACGGCTTGAGCACGCCATCGCGGGCGGCGCTTTCCAGGGAGCGCACGCTGGTGGTACCCACCGCCACCACCCGGCCGCCGCGAGCCCGGCACGCGGCCACTGCATCCACCACGTCCTGGCCGACTTCCAGCCACTCGCGATGCATATGGTGATCTTCGATGCGCTCGACCCGCACCGGCTGGAAGGTCCCGGCACCGACATGCAGGGTCACGAACGCCGTCTCCACACCCTTGGCAGCTATCGCCTCCAGCAGCGGCTGGTCGAAATGCAGCCCCGCGGTCGGCGCTGCCACGGCGCCCAGGCGCTGGGCGTACACGGTCTGATAGCGCTCGCGATCGGCGCCTTCGTCCGGGCGGTCTATATAAGGAGGCAACGGCATGTGCCCGACCCGGTCCAACAGCGGCAGCGCCTCCTCGGCGAAGCCCAGCTCGAACAGCGTGTCGTGGCGAGCCAGCATCTCGGCCTCGCCACCGCCCTCGATCAGGATCTTCGACCCCGGCTTGGGCGACTTGCTGGAGCGCACATGGGCCAGCACACGATGGCTGTCCAGCACCCGCTCAATGAGGATCTCCAGCTTGCCGCCGGAGGCCTTCTGGCCGAACAGACGGGCCGGAATCACCCGGGTATTGTTGAACACCATCAGATCGCCAGGGCGCAAATGCTCCAGCAGATCGGTGAATTGACGGTGGGCCAAGGCGCCGGTTGGCCCATCCAGGGTCAACAGACGGCTGCCGCGACGCTCGGCCAATGGATGGCGGGCGATCAGCGAATCAGGAAGCTCGAAGGTAAAGTCAGCAACGCGCATGATGGGGTTCGTCTAGCAGGGCCGGAAAGTTTAGCGGAATAACTAAAAATTGACCACGAAAGCCGATTGACCAACGGTAACCGCCTCTCTATACTTCGCCGCCATTGAGCCCTGATGGCGGAATTGGTAGACGCGGCGGATTCAAAATCCGTTTTCGCAAGAAGTGGGAGTTCGAGTCTCCCTCGGGGCACCAAGCACATATCTCAAGACGTTGCTCAATACGTCTTGAACCCAAAGAAACCGGCCACTTGAGCCGGTTTTTTTGTGCCTGACTTTTCGCCCGGCATCGACCAGAAACCTGTGTATCCCGGCTTGTACCCTGAGCTATTCAGCGAACTGCGGGATACAAAGACACCTGGTTTGTTCAGTCTGGATCAGCTCCTGATTCCCCCATCTTCCAGGCTTGCCTCTGGTTGTCCGACGCCACCCGACCGTCGCATTACGCTGCGCTGTCCAGGCATTCCAGTCCCACAGATAAATCCGAAGCTATCGCCAGAAAAAATCTCAACTGACTACCGACTTTTCCTTATTGCAAACTTGATCGAGATCAACGGCCCCTAGCCCCCCAACCCTAAAAATGACCGGAGGACATTGAACGCAACTACAGGCCCCTCCCATGAGTGAAGAATCCACCGCCCTGCCCCTGCCTCCCGCCCCGGTGCAAAAGGCCCCGGCCAGCACCAGCCCCGCCAGCACCAAGGCCGCTCCACGCAAAGCCGCCACGCCGCGCCCACGCCGCCCCCGGACCACCAAGGCCGCCCCGGTGAAAGCCGCCGAAGCCGAAATCAGTGCCATCAGCCAGAAGCCCATGGCCCTGCAAGTGGCCAGCGCGCCTCGCGGTTCCAATGAGGACAGCGTGTCCGCTGCGCTGCCGGGCAACTATCCGTATCGCAACCGCATGCGCCGCGCCGAGTACGAAAAGGCCAAGAACGAGCTGCAGATCGAGCTGCTCAAGGTGCAGAGCTGGGTCAAGGAAACCGGGCAGCGCATCGTGGTGCTGTTCGAAGGCCGTGATGCGGCCGGTAAAGGCGGCACCATCAAGCGCTTCATGGAACACCTCAACCCCCGTGGCGCGCGGATCGTGGCCCTGGAAAAGCCCTCGGAACAGGAAAAGGGCCAGTGGTATTTCCAGCGCTACATCCAGCATTTGCCCACCGCCGGGGAAATGGTCTTCTTCGACCGCTCCTGGTACAACCGCGCCGGGGTGGAGCGCGTGATGGAGTTCTGCTCGCCCCTGCAATACCTGGAGTTCATGCGCCAGACCCCGGAGCTGGAACGCATGCTGTGCAACAGCGGCATCCTGATGTTCAAGTTCTGGTTCTCGGTGAACCGCGAAGAACAGTTGCGGCGCTTCATCTCGCGCCGGGACGACCCGCTCAAGCACTGGAAGCTCTCGCCCATCGACATCAAGTCCCTGGACAAGTGGGACGAATACACCGCCGCCAAGCAGGCGATGTTCTTCCACACCGACACCGCCGATGCACCGTGGACGGTGATCAAGTCCGACGACAAGAAACGCGCGCGGATCAACTGCATCCGCCATTTCCTGCATGAACTGGACTACCCGGGCAAGGACCTGAAAGTCGCCCACGCCCCGGACCCACTGCTGGTCGGCCGCGCCTCCCGGGGGCTGGAAGAGGACGAGCGCACCCAGGCCCAGGCTGCGACAGACGCCGGCGCTACAAAACTGGCCCTGTCGGCCTGACGGGCAGGTAAAAAAACTGCGCACAGACAGGCGGGTCTGGGCGCAGTAAAGGTTCAGCACAACGCTGAATCAGAACGCTGCATCAGATCGGGGCCTCAAGCGGCCTCGGTCACCGGTGTCACCTTGACCGGCGGTTTGATCGAACCGATGTACACGGCAAAGATCGTCAGCAACGCGCCAGCGATCTGCAACGCCGAGCTGGCCTTGCCGAGAAACGCCACGTCGACGAAGTAGGTGATCACCGGCTCCAGCAACAGGATCAATCCCGCCAGTCCGAGGCTGATGGCACCGATGGAGCGGTTGACCAATAGCCAGCCCACGAACTGCACCATCACCCCATAGATGATCAGCATCACCAAGGTCTGCCCATCAACGATGGCCAGGCTTTCTCCCATGGCCAGGGCGTAGGCCAGCAGCACCAGCGCGGCCCACAGGCTCAGGTTGAGCATCTGTGCGATCTTGTCGCCACCGCCGTCAGGCAACTGCGTGTTGACCTTGAGGAAATACACACAGACGGCGTAAGCCAAGCCCGACAGCACGCCATACACCACGCCCTTGATACCCAGAGCACTGCTCATTTCCGGCAGCAGCAACAGATACAGTCCGACAAACGCCAGGGTGATGGAGATCAAAAAGTAGAGCGAAGGCTTTTCCTTGAGCAGATAAAGGCCCAGCAGGGTCATGAAGAACACCTGGCAGTTGGTCAGGATCGAGCCGATACCCGGGCCGACGATGTAGATGCTCTGGTGCCAGAGCACCAGGTCGATGGCCAGGAACACCCCGGCCAGGGCCGTGTACAGCCTAGCCTTGGCACTCTTGAGCCGCACCGGGATGCGGCGCACCTTGAGCAGCACAAAGAACAGGATCGAAGCGAACAGCATGCGGTAGAAGCCCGCCCCGCCCGCGCCGATATGGGCAAAGGCCACCGCCAGGGCCGACAGGCTGAGCATCAGCCCCCCCAGGGTCAGCTCCACTACCGCTCTATTGCTCGACATAGATTTCCCCACCCTGATTGACCTTGCAGTTGCCTTGCTCGCTGCACATTCAAGTTTCCTGCATCGCCAGTTTCAGCCACAGCAACACCGGAGGGTGCAGCAACACCGCATCGGCGTAGGGTTTCAGATCCTCGGGAATGGCGATGCCATAGCGCATGAAGCGCAACAGCACCGGCGCAAACATGGCATCCACCACCCCAAAGGTTCCGCACAGGAACGCCTCGGATTGGCTCCTGGCCAGCAACTGGCGCCAGATCGAAAACACCCGCTGGATCTCGGCCTCGGCCGCCTGGCTCAACACCTGGGCAGGCTCGTCGCGGTTGACCCCGAACGGCAGTTGGGTGCGCAACTGAATGAAACCGGCATGCATTTCGGCGCAGGCCGAGCGCGCCAGTGCCTTGAGTCCGGCATCCGCAGGCCATAGCTGAGCCTGGGGCCAGTGTTCCGCAACGTATTCACAGATCGCCAGGCTGTCGTTGATCGACAGGTCGTCCTGCAACAGCACCGGCACCTTGCCCGACGCTGAATAGGCAAGGATTCGCTCGCCGGTCTGCGGCGCCTCCAACTTGATCTGGATGAGCTCAAAGGGCACATCCGCAGTGACCAGGACCAACCAGGCCCGCAATGACCAGGAGGACTTCTTGTAGTCGCCGATCACCAGTTTCATCACACTCATCGCGTCTAGCTCGCAGGATTCAAGGAGTGGTAAATTTAGCGGCCGGCAATCTCTGCGTATTGCACAAAACTGGACATGGAATGGATGCCCACCAGAACCGCCCCCCAACACCGCCCGAGGATTTCTCCCGCTTCTGGCGCATTCCGGAAGGTGACTGCGAGCTGCTGGCGGCCCGCTACAGTCGGCAGTCGTTTGGCCGTCACAGCCATGACCGCTATGCCCTAGGCGTCATCAGCGGCGGCGTGGAAAAACTCTTCTATCGCGGCAGCCACCACCTGGCGACCCAGGGCTGCGTGGTGACCATCAGCCCCGGCGAAATCCACGACGGGGTCCAGGCCTGCGACCAGGGCTGGGTCTATCGCATGCTGTACATCGACCCGCAGTGGCTGAACCAGGCGGTCTTCGGTAACCGCTTCGGCAGCGAACACATCCACCTGTTCCGCGAAGTGCTGGGCGAAGATCCGGCGTTCGCGCGATGGTTCCTGGCGCAGCATCAACTGATCGAACAGGCCGACAGCCCCCTTGAGCGCGAAACCATCCTGCTGGAACTGCTGGAGCAGCTGTTCCAGAGAAACGGGGTGCGCCTGTCGACCCGTGATGCCAATGAGCGGGTGGCGGTGCAGCGTATCCGCCAGCGCCTGGACGAGCACTGCGAGCAGAACATCCCCCTGGAACAACTGGCAGCCCAGGTGAACCTGGAACCGCTGTACATGATCCGGGTATTCAAGAACAGCCTGGGCATCTCGCCCCACAGCTATCAGATCCAACGCCGCATCGCCCGGGTCCAGAGCCTGTTGCGCAGCGGCACAAGCCTCAGCGAAGCCTCGATCCACTGTGGCTTCTTCGATCAGAGCCACATGACCCGCGCCTTCAAGAAAGTCGTCGGCATCACCCCCGGTCACTTTCGCCATCGCCACACCTGACCCCAGTGCCGCTTGCCCCGAGCACCGGCCCATTCCTCAAAGGATTGCTCCATGCCCACAGTTGCCGCCCCGAACCTGACCCAACTACCTGAAGGCGCCATCGCCTACCCCGACGCCCGCGAGCTGTTCGTCGCCGACCAGCAGGAGCTGGCCGAACACCTGCTACCGCTGCTGTCCTTCGACGCCAGCCTGATCAATCCCGAGTGGTCCGGCCGCCTGCATCTGCTGAGCCCTATCGAGCCCGACGAGGGGCTGGTGGGCGAATTGACCGACGATTACGAATTCGGCAGCGAGCTGCTGAAAACCAACTGGATCGGCTTCAAGATCGAGAACGGCCGCTATCGCCTGTGCGGCAGTCCACGCTATTTCTTCCTCCACGGCGACAACGCCGAGTTGCCCGAATCCCGGCGTAACCAGCGCGCCAACCTGCAACACCACTACCGCAAGCAGCACGCCGCCTACCTCACCGCGCGCCAGCGCCATCAGGAACTGGGCTACCTGACCTGGCCCAAGAACGACAAGGAGCGCCTGACCTATATCGAGGAAATGGGCGGTGTGGCCGAGGGCTACGGCAACTGGGTGGAAACCGTGGAGTTCCCCATGGACGTCGAAGAGTCGGACGACAGCTGCAATATCTGGCCCCTGAGCCCGGCGGGCCGGCGCTTTCAGCACGTGCTCAGCGTGCCGGCCTACCACTACGGCATCAGCGGCGCCGACCGGGTGGTGATGCTCTACGAACCGGTGGAAGGCCTGGTGCTGTTCAGCTTCGACTGGTCCTGAGCCGCAACGGATCACTGAGCCCAGGCCGGGATCGGCCGGCCAGGGCGCTCGAAGGGCTTCGCAAGGCCCTTCGGGCCTTGTCGCAGGCTGCGCCAGCGGCTACAGCGGCAACTCCACCCGCGCTTCCAAGCCACCGCCGTCACGGTTGAACAGACGCAACTCGCCGCCATGCTCGCGAACGATGGCCCGCGCCGCCGACAGCCCCAGTCCCACGCCACCGGTGCTCTTGTTGCGCGAACTCTCCAGCCGGTAGAACGGCGCAAATACCTGCTCCAAGGCCTCGGGCGGGATTCCCGGGCCACGGTCCAGCACCCGCACCCGCAGTTGATCGGCGCCCTGCTCCAGCACGATGGCCGGCTCGCCCCCGTACTTGATCGCGTTATCCAGCAGGTTGGTCATCACCCGCTTGAGCCCCAGGGGCCGGCCGCAATACACCAGGCGCGGCGGCCCGCTAAAAAGGATTTCCATGGACTGGTCGCGATAATCGTCCACCAGGGTCTGCAGCAGCTCGGCCAGATCGAAATGGGTGGCCTGTTCCAGCCGCGCATCGTCGCGAAAGAACTCCAGGGCCGAATTGATCATGGCCTGCATTTCGTCCACATCACGAAACAGGCGCTGCTGCTGATCGGCGTCCTCAATGAACTCGCCGCGCAGGCGCATGCGGGTCAGCGGCGTGCGCAGGTCATGGGAAATGGCCGCGAGCATCTGGGTGCGGTCCTTGATGAAGTGCTGCAACTGCGCCTGCATGGCGTTGAAAGCGAGGATGGCCTGGCGGATCTCATGGGGGCCCACCGGATCGATGGGCGGCGCGCGAAAGTCCACGGCAAAGCGCCGCGCGCCCTGGGCGAACTGCTGCAGCGGCTTGGCCAGCCGGCGCGTGGCGATCAAGGCCACCAGGCCAGTGGAGATCAGCACCAGGGCGATCACGATCAGGTTGCGCGTGCCCTCCTCCAGGCCCCAACTGCGCGACGCCGAGGAAAACATCAGCCAGCTTTGGTCGCTCAACTGCACCAACAACGCATAGCGGCCTTTATCGCTTCGCCAGTCGCTGGGCTGATAGGCCTCGATATGCCGCTGCGGCGGGCCGAGCAAGGCGCGAAACGCTTCGGAGCCATCGCGGTATTCCGAGTCTTCCAGCAAAGGCAGATCCAGGCCTTCGCGCGTGGCCTGCCAGACGATGCTCAAGTGATCATTGCTGACCGACGCCGCCAGCCGCGAGCGCTGGCCCGGCTCCGAGGCTTCGATCATGCGCACGATGGCCGCGGACTTTTCCAGCAACCCGGTTTCCGCCAGCGGTGGATAAGCCCATACCCCGGCCAATTGCACGAACAACGCATTGAACGCCAGGGCGGTGAGCATGGCCATGATGATGGTCAGGGCGATCCAGCGCGCCACGGTGTCGCGCAGGCGATAGCGCCACAGGGGCTTGATCAGCTTCACTGGCGGGTCACGCTGGGGGTGAACAGGTAGCCGCCGTTGCGCACGGTGCGAATCATCGCCGGGCGCTTGGTGTCGAACTCCAGCTTGCGCCGCAGACGGCTGACCTGCACATCGATGCTGCGATCGAAGGCGTCATGGGCCTGGCCCCGGGCCAGGTCCAGCAACTGCTCGCGGGTGAGGATGCGCTGCGGGTGCTCGACAAACACCAGCAGCAGGTCGAATTCCCCCGCCGACAACGGAATCATCACCTGGTCCGGCGAGCGCAGTTCGCGACGGGTCAGGTCCAGCTGCCAGTCGGCGAACTTGATCAACGGCCGTGGCACCTCGCCGCTCACCGGCCGGCTCTCCCCGGCCCGGCGCAGCACCGCCCGCACCCGGGCCAGCAGCTCACGGGCATCGAAGGGCTTGCTCAGGTAATCGTCGGCGCCCATCTCCAGGCCCACCACCCGGTCGCTCAACTCGCCCATGGCGGTGAGCATGATCACCGGCGTGGCGTGCTGCTGGCGCAGGCGCTGGCACAGGGTCAGGCCGTTGTCGCCGGGGAGCATCAGATCGAGGATGATCAGGTCCGGCACCTCGCGCTCCAGCGCCGCCCACAGCGACGCGCCATCGGTGGCCACGGCCACCTGATAGCCCTGTTGGACAAAGAATTTCTTCAGCAGCGCGAGGACTTCAATGTCGTCGTCCACGATCAAGAGACGGCTCACCAGCGGACATCACTTCAACTCGGAATGAGCGGTTATCTAAAACCATTCGCCGCCCGGCGTCATATATTTCAACGCAGTAACAAACCTTCAGCAACGCAATAAAGCAGACATCTTTGCGCAAGGTTTGCCTGCCAGCATCGGCCTCCCCTTGCTGGAGAACCCTGACCATGCGCCTGATCAACCCCGCCCCGGCCCCTCTCGTCGCGCAGGATCTGCCCCTGCCCACCTCCGATCAACACGCCCTGATGCTGCTGCAACGGGTGACCAAACTCGCCGACGCCAGCCTGCATTGCCGCGAAGTCAGCCTGCGCCTGTCAGACGACCAGCACTACCTGGTGCTGACCCGCTACAGCGAGCACTACAGCCCCGAAGGCATGGAATGGGTCGAGCGCAAGCACCGGGTGTCGGTGACCGAGCTGCTGCGCTGGGTGATCGAACAGGGTCAGCCGCAGAGCATTGAACGCGGTGAAACGCACAAGGCCTCGGCCTGAGGCCTGTAGGAGCGAGCTTGCTCGCGATGGACGTCAACGATAACGCGCGTTCACAGGGAAGAATGCGGCGCTCTCAGCATCATCGCGAGCAAGCTCGCTCCTACAGAGTTTCAGGCGGGGAGCAACTCACACCTCCGGGCTCCCCTGCGCCTGCACAGACCTTTAAAGCTTCACCTCAACCCGCGCGCTGCCCTTCCCCGGCAGCCGGCCAGCTCCCCAGGCACAAATCATCGACAATCGCCTTGCCCATCTCGCTGAAATAATGAGCGGCCCAGGCATAGCGGTCGTCCCGCTCCAGCGCCGCGTCCCGAGCCAGATGCTTGGCGTGAAACAGCAATTGCGACACCTGCTCCAGGGCTTCGCGCAGCGGCACGTCCGGATTGACCCGGAACAGCGAATGCTGGGCTTCGCCACTGGCGGCGAAAGTGACATGGCCGAGGGTCTTGATGGTCATTGCGCACCTCCGGCGTGGGCCTTAGTGCAAGGGGTAGGGTGAAGATACTGAGTCGAAACGTCCATGGAACTCACTCCTATTTGAAGTGCTGCCACGTTCGTTCTCAGGCGAAAGGGTGGCAGCTGTGCGCAGGCTGAGAAACCGGGACAATAGGAAACCCGGCAGGCCCGAAGACCTCCCGCGCACAGCCGCCATAACAAGATGTGCGTACGCAAAAAAGCGCCAGCAGTCTAATGCATGGTGGCGCCTGTGCGCCTATTGTTTCCACGGATTCTCAGGCCCGGTCGCTGGATTGGCAGCGACAGTACAAGCCTAGCGAGATACCCGAAGTGTTCAATCAAGGCTTTGGCGCGAGATGTTTCGTGAGCATGAAGGTTCACGCTGCGAGCCAGCGCCCATAAATAATCGGATACAAAAGCCTTGCTGCCGCCCCCACAGCCGACGTTTCTTCGACATCGGCTGAGCTACCATTGCGCCCCCTTTGCAACCGCTAGAGACCCCGCAGCAAATGCCACTGACTAAGCCCGCCCCTGCCCTGCCCCCCGTTCTTGCCGGCCCGCTGCTGCGCCGCCTGGAGCCAACGCGGCTGGTGCTGTGGCTGGTGGGTTCAAGGGCCTTGCCGCTGACCCTGCGCCTGCAACCCACGGGCGGCCCGGCCCTGGAACGGCCCCTCGATCAGCAGCAATGCCAGGTCATCCCCGTCGGGCGCCAGGCCTTTATCCACCTGATCGATGTGCCCCTGGACCACGCCCTGCCCCAGGACGTGAAGATTGCCTATGACCTGTTGATCAATGACGCCGAAGACGGCGCCCGATCCATTGCCGACTGGGCGCCGCACCTGCTGTATGGCGATGCCAGGACTCCGGAGTTCGTGCTCCACAGCCGCATCGACAACCTGCTCCACGGCTCCTGCCGCAAGCCCCATCACCCGTCCAACGACGGCCTGCTCTGCGTCGACCGCCTGCTGGCGCAACAGCCCGAGCCCGCGCAGCGCCCGGCCTTGCTGATGATGAGTGGCGACCAGATCTACGCCGACGATGTGGCCGGGCCCATGTTGCGGGCCATTCACGCCCTGATCGAGCGCCTCGGGCTGTTCGATGAAGCGTTGGAGGGCGCGGTGGTGGCCGACAGCCAGGCGCTGTACCGCCATGGCGCCAGCTACTACCAGCGGGCCGAATTGCTCCCGGCGCTGAAGAGCAATGAAACCCTGCGCGAGCGGTTTTTCGGCGGGGTAAAAAAGCCGATCTTCACCAGCAGCAATGCCGACAACCACCTGGTGACCTTCGCCGAGGTGCTGGCCATGTACCTGCTGGCGTGGTCACCGCTGCCCTGGACCCTGATCGCGCCGCAGCCACCGCAACTGACGCCGGAACAGCAAGCGCGCTACACCCGGGAACAGCAGCGCATCGATGATTTTGTCCAGGGCCTGAAGGGTGCCGCGCGGGTCTTCGCCCACCTGTCATGCCTGATGATCTTCGACGACCACGACATCACCGACGACTGGAACCTCAGCGCCCAGTGGGAAGAAACCGCCTACGGTCACCCCTTCTCCAAACGCATCATCGGCAACGCGCTGCTGGCCTACCTGCTGTGCCAGGGCTGGGGCAACAACCCGGACGCCTTCACCCAACTGCTGGAACACACCCAGGCCTTGAGCGCCACGCCACAAGGTCCGGAAAACCTGTTGCAGCCTCAAGCCCAGGACGACTTGATCGACCAGTTGCTGCGCTTTGCGCAATGGCAATACGTCTTGCCCAGCAGCCCGGCCCTGGTGGTGCTGGACACCCGCACCCGGCGCTGGCGCAGCGAGTCCAACCTGGGCCAGCCCTCCGGCCTGCTGGACTGGGAGGCACTGTGCGAACTGCAACACGAACTGCTGGATCACCCCTCGGCGATCATCGTTTCACCGGCGCCGATCTTCGGCGTCAAGCTGATCGAGACGGTGCAGAAGGTCTTCAGCTGGTGCGGCTACCCGCTGCTGGTGGACGCGGAAAACTGGATGGCCCATCGCGGTTCGGCCCAGGTGATCCTGAACATCTTCCGCCACTCGCGAACCCCGGGCAGCTACGTGATTCTCTCCGGCGATGTGCATTATTCCTTCGTCTACGAAGTGCTGATCCGCCATCGAAAAGGCGGCCCGCGCATCTGGCAGATCACCAGCAGCGGCATCAAGAACGAATTCCCCGCCGCCCTGCTGGAATGGTTCGACCGTCTCAACCGCTGGCTCTATTCGCCACGCTCACCGTTGAACTGGTTCACCAAACGCCGGCGCATGAAGGTCATTCCCCATGTACCCGAGCATGCCCAAGCCGGAGAACGGCTGTGGAATTCCTCGGGGATCGGCCAGGTGTTTTTCAATCAGCAGGGCCAGCCGGTGACCATCCTCCAGCACAATGCCAATGGCGCGGCGCCGACCCGGATGATCGCCCCAAAATAGAATCCGCCAGCGCGCCAGACAGATCCCCGAAAGCCCAAGGAAGGAGCACCGCGTGTCATCAGACATCACCCCGAAGCAGCGGGACGATATTCGCTACGTGCTGTCGGACGCCTTTGTGGACAACGAGGTGGACTACGCCTACATCGCCCGCGAAACCCAGGCCTATGACCGGGCCGAGGTCGAGCGCATTCTCTACGAAGAGGTGGCGCCGGTGTGCTACATCAACCTGATGGCGGTGATCCCGGAAATCTGGATGGGCTTCGCCCGCGAGCCCTTGCTGGAGGAGATCGAGGCAAGCCTGGCGCTAAGGCGTAACAGCCGCTGGCAGGCGTTTCGCGGGCGCTTGTTCATCCGCTGGATCCGCTTTCGCGGCGCCTACATCTGGGAAGAGATCTGCAAGCACTACGCGCCCTAGATTCACGCCCTATGGCGCTTTGGCGCTGCACAGATCGGTGGGGCGCAGAACCACCAGGTCCGGCAGCGCCTCGCCATGCTCATCGATCTTGCGCAGCCTCGCGGTGCACATCTGGTCCTGGAGAAACTCCATCTGATAGGTCGCGCCGGCTTCGGGCACGAAGGTCACGCTTTGTTCGCACACGGCGCGGTAGTCCTTATCCATCCCCGGTTCCGTGTTGTAGAACATGAAGGCGAACGGACGATTGGCCGGGATCTTCAGCTCGTTGGCGCCAAAGCCCTCCTGGCGCCGCATACGGTCGGTGGCGGCGGTCATGGGAATGCCCAGGTTGCGGAAGTTGGGATGGGCGATGCCGCGATGGGGCCGAACCATCAGCCCCGACGCGGGCTTGCTCCAGTCGATGCAATCGCTGTAGGGCACGCCGCGCACCAGCCCCTGGGCGACGATGCGGATCAGCGCGGTTTCACCGGCATCGGCCGGCACCCGGTAACTCACGGTGGTGGCTTTGAGGGCAGAGACAAAAGCACAACCGCCCAGGCCCAGGGACAGGCTGAGCAACAGGATCGAACGAAGCCGCATGATTCATCCTTGATGGGAACGCCCGCGCAGGCGGCGGGCAAAGGATGGCGATCTTACTCCGGCGCCACGATGCCGCCACAGACTTTTCTGCGATTTCGGGAGCGGCTGCCGAAGCCCCTGAGCGGCCCCCGAAGAGCACGAGCGCTTGAGGACCGCTCAGGGCTTTTTCGCAGCCTGCGGCAGCGGCTACAGAGCCGTTGCGGTGGTCAGTAGCGGGCGTCGGCCGGGCGGCCGCCGTTCGGCCAGTCCTTGACCTTGTCCGGAAAGTCCGGCCGTGGCTGGTGGGAGAAGTATTCGGCCACGTCCAGGGCCTCCTGGTCCGACAGGCCGCCCTGGCCCAGGGGGAATTTTTCGTGGAAGCCAATCGGCATGTTGCGTTTGACGAAGGCCGCCGCGGTGTAGGTGCGAGCCATGCCGGCGCCGATGTTGAAGGATTGATCGCCCCACAGCGGCGGGAAGATCAGGCTGCCGTCGGCCCGTTTCAGGCCTTCGCCATCCACCCCGTGGCACACCGCGCATTGCTTGGCGTACACCTGCTTGCCGTTGTCGGCGTTGGGCTTGAGGGCCGGGTCGATCTTGCCCACGCCGCGCCCGGCCACCTTGTCTTCAGGACGGGTGTTCATTTTCATCCACTCGAAGTAGGCCACCATGGCTTGCATGTCGGCGCCGTTCACCGGCAGCGGCTTGCCATGCATGGAACGGCGGAAGCAGCCGTTGATGCGCTCTTCCAGGGTGATGGTCTTGCCCGCCCGCGGCGCGTAGCCGGGGAAGAACGCCGAGACGCCGACAAAGGGTGAACCGTCGGCCACGGTGCCGGCGTTGAGGTGGCAGCTGGTGCAGTTCAGCGAGTTGCCGACGTTGTCCGGCAACAGGGCCTTGGTTTCCAGGTGCAGACGCATGCCACGCACCACTTGCTCGGCATTCGGCGCCGCCAGCAGGTTGGCCAGGCGCGGGGTTTCGAACAGAGTGTTTTCCACTTGTGGGCTCAGTTGCGCACGCATCTTTTGCACTTGCTCGGCGCTGATGGCCGAACCGTTGTTGCCCCAACTGCTGCGGATAAAACTGAGGATCTCGGCGATCTCGCCGTCCGCCAGCTGAGCAAACCCGGGCATGGTGTAGACCCGTGGATGAGCCGCGGTCTGCGCGGTCTGCCAGCCGGTCAGGGTGATGTGCAGCAGGGAGGTCGGGTTGGCCGAAGCGACGCTGGGGTTGCCCGCCAGGGACGGGAACATCTGCGGCACGCCGGCGCCGTCCTGGCGGTGGCAGTCGGAACAGAATTGCGCGTAGCCCAGGCCACCGCGAGAGGTGAACAGGTTGCTCGGCGGTGCCGCCGGGGTCAGGGCCACCGAAGGCATGGGCAGGTCATCCTTGCCGGCCGGCAGGGACTTGAGGTACGCGGCGATGGCGGTCAGGTCGGCGTCGGTGAAGTGCTGGGTGCTGTGGTGGATCACATCGGCCATGTTGCCGGACACCGTGGCGAAGCGGTTCTGCCCGGTCTTGAGCAATTGCACCGTATCTTCCACGGTCCACAGGTTGCGCAGGCTCAGGGCCCGCCACTCTTCCACCGTCTCGCCGGCCAGGTAATGCTGGCCGCCGGACTCGGTGTCGCTCATGGCCTTCTCCTGGAAGGCAATGCCCCGTGGCGTATGGCAGGAGCCGCAGTGGCCCAGGCCCTGGACCAGGTAGGCGCCGCGATTGAGCTGCTCGTCCTTGGCTGGATCGGGCTTGAACGGCTGCTTGTCGACGAAGGCCAGGTTCCAGAACCACAGGCCCCAGCGCTGGTTGAAGGGGAAGCCCATGTCGGCTTCCAGGTTGCCCTGGGCCACCGGTTCCACGCCGTGCATCAGGTAGGCATAGAGAGCGCGCATGTCCGCTTCGGTCATCTTGGCGTAGGACGGATAGGGCATGGCTGGGTAAAGATGGCTGCCGTCAGGGGTAACGCCTTCGCGCATGGCGCGGTCGAACTTTTCAAAACTGTAGCGGCCGATACCGGTGGTTTTATCCGGGGTGATGTTGCTGGAGTAAATGGTGCCCATGGGCGTCTTCAGCTCCAGGCCACCGGCCATGGTGGCTCCGCCCTTGGCGGTGTGGCAGGCGATGCAGTCACCCAGTTGGGCCACGTACAGGCCACGCTGGATCAGCTCTGGGTCGGGGGTAGAAGCCGCCGCTGCCGGGGTCGGCTCGCTGGCATGCAATAGGGGGACGCAGAGCAACGCAGCGCCCAGCAGGCTCAGGCGCGACAGAGAAAAAGCCATCAGGTTATTCCTTTAAAATCCGCCTGGGGTAGTCCCCTCGGCCGATATCCACAAAGGTTCTTATTGGTTATCCCGGCCTTCACGGTGCAGGCCAGGGGCTCGATACCTTGTGGGTCCGAGCCTGCTGCCCTTGTAGCGGATTTTTCTGAAAACCCTGTTGATATGGATCATGGCGCTGTAGGCAATGTCCTGTATGCCGGCCCAGGTGGCGCTTTTACTCGCGGGTTTCCACCCTCAATCCCGCCGCTTGCCAATCGGTGAACCCCTGGTCCAGGCGCCGCACCTTGAAGCCCTTGGCCCGCAGCAAGGCAGCGGCATTCTGTGACAGCACGCAGTAGGGGCCGCGGCAATACGCCACCAGCTCCTGATCAGCGGCCAATTCGGCCAGACGCTGTTCCAGCTCCTCCAGCGGGATGTTGATTGCCCCGGGCAAATGCCCTTGAGCGAACTCCTGCGGCGAACGCACGTCCAGCAGGGTCATGGCGCCTTCCTGCAAGCGTTGACGCAATTCCTCACGGGAGATGCCCTCCAGTCGCATGGGTTGCTGCTCACTGTCGGCCAGCAGTTGACGAATCTGCCCATGGTTGTAATCGACGTACTGACGCAAGGCGCCCAACAAACTGGCTAGTGGCCCCTGGCTGAGGCTGTAGAGCACCCGCTTGCCATCGCGCCGGGTCTGCACGAAACCGCCCCGCCGCAACTGCTGCAGATGCTGGGAGGTATTGGCCACCGACAAGCCCGAGGCCTCCACCAGACGCTCCACCGGCAGCTCGCCGCGAGCCATGTGCTCCAGCAGGATCAGACGATGGTGGTGGCCCAGGACACGCGCCAACTCAGCCATATCGGCCAGAGGCTGCTGGGGGGAAATCGAATCGCTCATTGACAGTTCCTGCTGCTTTATTGATCATTCAATCACTTAATTGAATGAAAACTTATCACACCCGTGCACAAGGCTGAAGCACAGCCCGCCGCACTTCAAGGAGCCCTTAATGCATGAATTCGTCGCGTTGATATTACAGGCGCTGCTGTTGGGCATCGGCGCCACCTTGATCCTCGATCTGTGGACGCTGTTTCTGGCGCGAGTGCTGAACATTCCTGGCGCCAACTGGGCCATGGTCGGCCGCTGGATCGGGCATTTTCCTCGTGGGAAGTTTGTGCACCAAAGCATCGCCCAGGCCGATGCAGTACCCGGGGAACGGGCACTGGGTTGGCTGGCTCACTACCTGATCGGCGTCGTCTTTGCCGCCCTGTTGCTGCTGATCTGCGGCCTGGAGTGGGCGCGGCAACCGAGCCTGGCACCGGCCCTGATCATCGGCGTATTGACGGTGGCTGCGCCGTTCCTGCTGATGCAACCGGGCATGGGCGCCGGGATCGCGGCGAGCAAGATGCCCAAGCCGAATGTGGCCCGGCTGCGCAGCCTGATGGCGCATTCGGTGTTCGGGCTGGGGTTGTACATGGCGGGGATGTTCTGGGCGTGGGTGTTGGGGCAGACTGCGTGACCTCAGCCCAGAGGCCGAGCATGCCCAGAGGGATCGATCGATGAAGCCACCCGTATGCGACCTGTGCCACAACGGTTTTTCCTCGGAGATGTGCCATGCCGGAACTGGCGGCGGCATGGTGCAGTTCGCCGATTATCGCCCGCTGGGCCAAGGGTGCGCGGGGCACCCTCATGGCTACGAGTGGTTCTGCGATGAACATCTGGCCAGTGCCCGGGCCCTGGCTTCGCTGAGCTATAGCGATGCCAGGGCAGTGCTGACCCGGCAGTATGCTCCGCTTGCGGACTACCCGCCCCTCGCCTCCAGTGATCCAGCACTCTGGATCACCGAGGTGGGCCCCAACCCTGCGAAGATCTTCGCGCTGATCAGGCAAGCCATGGGCGTCAGCCCCAACGTGGCCAGAAACTTGCTGACCGGCGTCCCCTTCAAGGTGATCCAGGCCTGGCCGCAACAGTTCAGGGTCTGGCAGGAGGCCCTGATTCAAGCCGGCGCCCAGGTTGAAGTACGCTATCCCTCGTCCAAGTCCGCCTGGGCCGAGCAAGCCGACGCAGATAACGACTGATCCTGCTCGCGCATCCGGCCTGCACTCACAGGGGCTTTCACACACCCGCCGAACCCAGTTTGCTCCACGCAAGCAATGGCCCGTAGGCCCACCCGTGTCCGCCGCCGAGGCTGGCGTCTACGCTGGGTTCTGATGGACTGGCCGGCGCCCTTGCGGTACCTGCGCTGGAAGATCCCGGGCACTTGTGCCGGTGAAAGGAATCAGAGCCATGTGTAACCTGATCATCGCCCGGCTTGTTTTCATGCCCCCTGCGGAAGCCCTTGCCCATGCTCGAACACCTCGACCTCAACGCGCTGATCGCCGCCTACGGCTACTGGGTGATCTTCATCGGCTGCCTGCTGGAAGGCGAAACCGTGTTGATTCTCGGCGGCATGGCGGCGCATCAGGGCAGCCTGCAGTGGCCGCAAGTGATCGGCTGGGCCACCCTCGGCGGCATCCTCGGCGATCAGTTGCTGTTCTGGACCGGCCGTTATTCCGGGGCGCGCCTGCTGCCCAGGCTCAAGCGCCATCAGGCGGCCATCGAGCGGGTCCAGGGGCTGATCCAGCGCTACCCTTCGACCTCGGTGTTCGCCGTGCGTTTTCTCTACGGCATGCGCTTGGTCGGCCCCATGGTGATCGGCGCCAGCGGCCTGGCGCCCTGGCGTTTCGCCCTGCTCAATGTGCTGGGCGCGGCGGTCTGGGCCATCCTGTTCGTCAGCGCCGGTTACTGGGCCGGCGAAGCCTTGCAGCATTTCCTCGGTGATCTGAAACCCTACCGTCTGCCGATCTTCCTCGGGGTGCTGGCGCTGGTGGCCCTGGCGGCGCTGGTGCGGCATCTGCGCAACCGGCGCAAGGCGTAACAGCACTGAGATAAAGGCCACAGCACATCGGGAATTTTCATACTGACCCGGCGACTTTATTTCGTTTGTCCCGCCCCCCCGGCCCCGGCTTAGATAACGGCTCGTTTCCGGCACCCAGAGCCCGCATCCATGAGCCACGAGAACATCAGCCGTTCAATTTCCACCGTCCACCCGATCCGCCTCAGCCACGGGCGCAATGCCGAGGTCTGGGACAGCGACGGCAAACGCTACATCGACTTCGTCGGCGGTATCGGCGTGCTCAACCTTGGGCATTGCCATCCACGTATCGTCGCGGCCATTCAGCAGCAGGCCACCCGGCTTACCCACTACGCCTTCAACGCCGCGCAGCACCAACCCTATATCGAGTTCATGCAACGCCTGGCGGCCTTTATCCCGGTGCGTTACCCGGTCAGCGGCATGCTCACCAACAGCGGCGCCGAAGCCGCGGAAAATGCCCTGAAGATTGTGCGCGGGGCCACCGGACGCAGCGCGGTGATCGCCTTCGACGGCGGATTCCACGGGCGCACCCTGGCCACCCTCAACCTCAACGGCAAGGTAGCGCCCTACAAGCAGAAGGTCGGAGTACTACCCGGGCCGGTGTACCACCTGCCCTACCCCAGCGCCGACAACGGCGTCACCTGCGCCGAAGCGCTGAAGGCCATGCAACGCCTGTTCAGTGTGGAAATCGATGTCGAGGAAGTGGCCTGTTTCATCCTCGAACCGGTGCAGGGCGAAGGCGGCTTCCTGGCCCTGGATGCGACCTTCGCCCAGGCCTTGCGCCGCTTCTGCGACGAACATGGCATTTTGCTGATCGCCGATGAGATCCAGTCCGGCTTCGGCCGCACCGGGCAGCGTTTTGCCTTCTCACGGCTGGATATCGAGCCGGACCTGATCCTGCTGGGCAAGAGCATTGGCGGCGGGGTGCCGCTGGGCGCCGTGGTGGGGCGCAAGGAATTGCTCGACGTGCTGCCCAAGGGCGGCCTGGGCGGCACCTACTCGGGCAACCCGATTGCCTGCGCGGCGGCGCTCGCGACCCTGGAGGAAATGACCGACGAGCACCTGCAAACCTGGGGCGAGCGTCAGGAACAGGCGATCGTACAACGTTATGCAAGCTGGAAAGCGGATCGGCTGAGCCCCTATCTGGGCCGCTTGACCGGGGTCGGCGCGATGCGCGGCATCGAGCTGGTCAACGCCGCAGGCGAACCGGCGCCGGAACAGTTGAGCGCTCTGCTCGGCAGTGCTCGGGAGGCCGGGTTGCTGCTGATGCCCAGCGGCAAGTCGCGGCACATCATTCGCCTGCTGGCGCCCTTGACCACCGAGCCTGAAATCTTCGAGGAGGGCCTGGATATTCTCCAGGAGTGCCTGGCGCGCCTGTGATTCCCGGCGCGCCTCAGGGCGAGGCTAGAACAGGTAGCCCATGTAGGTGGCAATGCCGCCACCGGCCTGTGGTCCGACGTTCATGCCCGCCATGACCACTGCGCCCTTGGCCGAACGCAACAGCTGCTCGTTGACCTTGATCGAAGCCATCATGGTCGCCGGGTTGCTTCCCAAAACGGCGGCCAGGGCCAGTAGCTTGGGGTCAAGGCCGAACAGCAAGGCCGTGGCCGAACCGCCCACCACCAGTCCGCCACCGACTTCGGTATAGAAGCAAGGCCCGGTGATGTCGTCCTCGGTCAGGTCCCGGCTGCGAAGGGCATCGCTGACAAAGACCTTGCCGGTGCTGGGAAAAGCCTCCGCCGCACCGGCACCACTGACGCTCTTGCCCTTGACCTGGATATTGACCTTGCCGAAACGCGGCAGGCGCCCACCAAAGCCGGCGCCCACCCCCAGGCCGCCGTAGCGATAGCTGACGTCCTTGCCCTGGGGCGAACGCAGGGTGATCGATCCACCACCGCCGGCCACGATGGCGATGGTCAGGCCGCCGCCGCTGGCGGTCTGGTACAGCCATTTACTTTCGTTGACCGGAATCGGAATACTGAGGTTCATGGGGTCAAAGTCCTTTTGCTCTTTGTGTGGCTCGTCCGCGCTGGCTGATGACACCCACCAGGCCGGCCAGGGTAAATACCAAACCGATCAGGCCGAGCACACCCGGGGTGGCCCAGAGTGCTGCCGGGTCATCGATGACCGCGCTGTTGGCCGGCCGCTCAGGCTGGTAGTACACCCGCACCGGCTGATCCTTCTGGTAACCGAAGATAAAGCCGCCCTGGGGGTAGGAAATTTTCTCACCGCTGCCGGTGGTAAAGGCGATCTCGGGGTGCGAGCCACCGGCGTTCAGGTCGCTGACGATACCGTCGGCGGTCTGGGCACTGGCGATGAATTCGCGACGCTCGAGGGTGAGGTTGCCGGCGATGACCAACAGGCCGATGCCGATCAGAACAAACAGCAGACCCTGGAGGATCTTGCCGAGGCGTGACGGGGTGGAGTTAGCCATGGGCTGTCTCGATATTCGTCCGTGAAAGAGGGAGGCCACGATAGCAAGAAACCTCCGACCAAAAAAACCGCTGCCGCGCGTGGCAACGGCGCTCAGGCGCCCGGGCCAGGCTGGTGAGCGACTGTTGCCAACGCTTACAAACCGAATACCCGACGGGCATTGCCCTGGAGGAATTTGTCCGCAATGGCCGGCGGAAGTTCCAGGGCGCGCACCTGTTCCAGGCATTTTTTCAGTGACAGCTGGGGGAAGTTGCTGCCGAACAACACCTTGTCCTGGCCATAAGTGCGCATGAAGTGCAGCAACTGCGAAGGGTAATAGGCCGGCAGGTAGGCGGAGGTATCGATGTGGATGTTGTCGTGCTTCCAGGCCAGACCGATCATCTCGTCGGTCCAGGGATGACCGATGTGCCCGCCGACAATCACCAGTTCGGGAAAGTCCAGGGCCACCTCGTCCAGGTACGGCACTGGCCGCCCGGTTTCCGACGGCATCAGCGGCCCGGTATGACCAACCTGGGTACAAAAGGGAATGCCCAATTCGATGCACTTCACATACAGCGGGTAATACCAGCGGTGATTGGGCGGCAGTTTCCATAACCAGGGCACGATGCGCAGGGCCTTGCAGCCCAGCTCCTTGACGGCCCGTTCCAACTCGGCCACCGCCGCCATCGGCCGGCTCAGGTCCACCGTGGCCACGCCGACGAAACGTTCGGGAAAGGCCCGGGTATAAACCGCTATCTCATCGTTGCTGAACACCCAGCCCTCGGGCCGGCACCAGGCTGACAGCATGAGTTTCTCCACACCCGCCTGGTCCATCAGTTCCACGGTGCGCTCAATGCTCAGGGCCTGGTCGAGCAAATGCGCGGACCCGGACTTCTCGAACAACCGCGCCACTTCCGGCAACAGCGCCCGGGCACGGCCGTTGGCCGGCTGCGCCCAGGCATCGATGGCGCCCCGTTTCAAGGTCATTGGGCGGTCCCCCCCTGTGTATTCAAGATCGAAACCACAGGCTAGATCCGCACCTTGCCGCCAACAATGTCCGCAACGCTCATCAGGCTTGACCCATGTGTTCAAGCCATGGATAAAGCTTTCCCCTTCCCGACACCCTCGCAAGGAAGCTCCATGACCGATCAAACCACCCCCGAGCAATGGCCCCCTGCCGGCTGCCCGCCCCTGGCCTGGCCGGACCTGCCTGATCAAGCCGCGCGTCTGAGCTGGTACCTCGCGGTCATCGGCGCCTACGGTGCGCTGTGGGAAGGCCACGTCAACGAGCCGGAATTAACCCCCGTCAGCGAGGAGGCCCTGCTGGCCCTGGAGCAGCGCCTGGGCTGTGCCTTGCCGCCCTCGCTGCGTGACTATCACCGACAGCTGGGGGTCTTGTCCCTGGCGGAAGTCCTTTGCAGCGTAGGCCCCGGCCATACCCCGATCCAGCCTCTGCTGGAGGCCTACCCTGGCATTGTCGATATCCCCGACAGCAATCTGGACCTGGCGCTGGCGCACCAGTTGATCGCGTTCGGCGACTACTTGGGCAACGGCAATCTGTTCTGCTTTCACCGGGAAAGCGGCGCGGTCTACTACTTCGACCACGACACAGGCACAGCGCTGACGCGCTTCTTCGACTCGCCCGAGGAGTACCTGGATGCGCTGATGCTGCTGTGCCTGGCCGAGGTGTACGAGGACGACGACGGAGCCGAAGCGCTGCTCAGCCAGCGCTACAGCGAGGACCTGGTGCGCAAGTGGCGCTATTGACCCCAGCGCCTTATCTGCCTGTGCCTGCGCGCTGCCGGGCGCAGTAGCCGTCGCCATTGGGCTGCGACTGCAGATCGGTGCAACCGCCTCCCATGAACGCGGCCAGGGCGGCAAAGGGCAGCAGGAGCACCACCTGCACGATGCCCCGGGCCTGGGCATGCGGGTCCTCGACCTTGCGCTGGAAGTCGCGCTCATGGGCCGCGGTCTCGGTTTGCAGGGTGGCCCAGAGGGTGTAGCGAAAGGCTTGTGCTCCAGGCCCCTGGCCACCGACACGCTGACAGGCATCCAGCGCCTGGACGGCATAAACATCCCCCACCTGACGCGGCGCTCCCGCCGGGCGGGCCAGACGGGCGTTGAAGTCATCGATCAGGGTGGTGAGCTGCAACTGGTCCGCCTGCTGGGCCGCCAGGCAATCGCTCTCAGCGGGGAACTCTCGGCTGGTGCGGGTCAGCGTGTCCAGCCAGTTCTGGTAATTGGTGTAGAAGCCGAACTGGCTGCCGTCCGGCAACTCCTGCTGATACAGCTTGATGGCCCCGACAAAGTGCTTGCCGGTGTCGGTCAGCCGCTGCACCTGCTCGCGGCTCAGTGGCTGATTGAGGGTGTAGCCATACACCTGCGGACCCTCGACCGCCGGCCTGACCGGCGCTGCGGTACAACCGCCCAGCGATGACAGGATGATCGTCAGGCTTAAAACACTGCACAGCATCCGTTGCATGACATGCCCCAGGGCGGGTGGACGGCTCGTTGACCAGGCGCGAGATTACGCCATTTCCCAACCGCTGTTTCGGCCAGAATTGTCGGAGCCTTAGCTGCACAGAACTTAAGTCAGCCACAGGGTCACAGCCAGCAGACTGAGACCATCCTGGTCCTGCCGCCTAGCCAGTCCGACGCCCCTATCGGGTTGACGCGCCTGAACCGGCGCCCCATTGTTCCCGCCCTGCCTCTCGAACAAGGATGCTCCATGCTTCAGCGCGTCATGCTCTGCACCCTACTGACAGTATTCGCCCTGCCCGCGTTCGCCGCACCCGCCAAGGTCGAACGCCGTTGCGGCTGGTTCAAGAACCCGACGCCGGCCAACGCCACCCTGACCGACCGCGACGGCGTCTGGGAAATTGCCAGCCAGGGCGGTTATCAGGCCGAGGGCGACTGGCCCACCTTCAACGACCAGCAATGGGTGCGCACCAACAACCACTACGGCTACGGCTGTGCCTGCGTCAGCGCCAGTGCTGATCCACAGACCCATCGCCTCGACCAATTGCACAAGGCCAAGGCCCGCCCGCTGTCTGCCTGTCGCAACGATCCCAGCCTGTACGAACCCTTGCGCGAGGAAGCCGGAGTTCCGGTATTGCCCATGGATTCGCCACGCTTCAAGGGCCAGGGCTTCAGCCTGCAATACCCCAAAGGTTGGAAGCTTGGCCAGGCGCAGAACTGCCTCACCCTGGACCACCCGAAAAAACGCCCCCAGGAGGAATACACCCTGCACCTGTGCCTGCAGCAGGGCAGCCTGGAACAGGCCGCCGAAGGTTTGTTTTTCTATCAGGAAAACGGCGTGTGGATGCGCAGCGCCGGAAGGGATGAACCCAGCCCGGTACAAGAGATTTCAGGCCCCGGCTGGAAAGGCCTGCAGGCCTATCAGACCTGCGGCATCAGCGATGGGGACACCGGCTTTCACGCCTATGGCGGCACCTGCCTGATGGCGCTGATCGACAGCGGCCAGCGTCAGGTGGTGGCTGACAGCGTCGGGTTCTTTCAGGACTTCGCCACCCTGAGGGCGATTCTGTACTCGATCCGCTTCGACCCGGCGCCAGCGGGGCAATAAAGCCCGCGCTAAGGTACGGCCCGATACAAGGTTTGCCGGTGGGACAGGTGCAAGCCGCAGTGTTCGAGGTTACGCCGGCTTTGCGAGTTCAACAGGGCGGTGGCCGCCACACTCCGCGCGCCGAAGGCGGCGGCCTGCTGCAAGCGATGGACGATCAGGGCCCGGTGATAGCCCTGGCCCCGGGCGGCCCTGGTGGTAAAGGCGGTGCCCAAGTAGGCCACGCCGTTGTCGGCAAGGAACAGCGCCGCCCCGGCCACTGCAACACCCTGCTCACGCAACAGGTACAAGTGCCCAAGCCCTTCATTGAGCAATCCGCAGAAGGCTGCCTGATTGACCGGCCTCGCCGCCGCAGGCGTTTTGAAGTTTTCGCCATGCAGAGCGCAGAAGTCTTCCAGGGTAGAGACCGTCACCGGTTCTATATCCAGCGCCGAAGAGGACGCGACACACTCGTCCACCGAGGCGAACAACTGCCCGTGGGTCCAGCCCTTGAGACGCTTCAACGGCTGCCCTTCAAGTTCCAGAGTGCTCGCCACCTTGGCTGACTCGGCGATCAAGGTGATCGCCGGGGCGCCGTTGGGCTGCTGCCAGATCGTCGAACACCTTATCCAGGTACGGACGCTGAATGAATTAGTGTTCACAAAATTCACCCCTATCCCATCCGCTGAGCACAGCACACTGCCCCCCAGTGAACGTGCTGATCCACCGAATTAAACGAAAAGAGCTACAAGATACGCATATAGGTCGTTACTATCACGCAGTTTTAGGAAAATGCTCAAAGGCTAGCGTATTGCTCAAAGAACCAGCAGGTTTTCGGGGGTGTATCCTGACCAAAGACCTTGGGAGCCTCAATGTCCGACAACAGAAACTTCAAAACTAAATCGCCACCAGAGAACCAGATAATTTTTATAGACAGTTATGCTTTCAAAGCACCAAATAGAACCTTCACAAAAAAAAAATCACTTCACCATCGATATTTAACAACCAAAACATTAAAACGCCATATTTATTGTGAGACACCTCTTTGAAAATCTCAGAAATTAAAAAGCTTTATTTAAGAAACAAGAATGTGGCAAGCAATTACTTCCACATGACAAGCTTGCAAATTATCAACTCATTTTTTTATCTTTTAATTTATCCTTTTGTTATAAATCAAGTCGGAGCAGAAAGCTTCGGTCTTTTCGTTTTCGCCTCAAGTATTGCAGCATACTTTGCGGTCTTCATAAACTTTGGCTTTGACATACACACAGCAAAACTTATATCAACAGAACCAAACAACAAAAAACTACACTCTTCACTACTATCCTTAATTACCGTATCCAAGATATTTTTAGCACTTATCTCCACCCTGCTATTTTGTATAATTGTTTTTTGCTTACCAACCTTAAACTCCAACTGGAAAATATTTTCCTTGTGTTTCGCCAACATTATGTCATGTGTATTCCTACCCACATGGTACTTTCACGGAATACAAAAAATGAAGATCCTTACAATAACACAACTTTTCTTTAAGGCTCTATCACTACCTGCTATTTATCTTTTTGTAAAAGACAAAACAGACATTGAGTGGTACGCATTTTTTGTAATCTCCTCAAACATACTTTCATCTGTTACTGCTTTTTTTCTAGCAAGCCATCTTATTCGCATAAGACTCACCCCACCCTCTATTTCAGATATAAAACTCATCTTACATGAGGTGCAACCTTTCTTCTGGTCTGGGGCAGTAAGCACATTCAAACAGAGAAGCATTGAGATCATCATAGGCTCTATGTTTGGTATGCGAGAAGTCGCCATTTATGACTTAGCCAACAAAATATTCTCAGTTCCAAGCCTGGTTGTTTCCAATATAAACTCCGCAATTTTCCCCGCACTAGTTAAAAACATCAACCACAACACAATAAAGATGATAATAAAAGCCGAGACCTTTGTCGGTTTGCTATGCATTATATCTATTGCCTTGCTTGGCGACTGGATTGTCGACTTAGTTTCCACACACAACATGAGAGACTCCTACTACCTTTCAATACTACTAAGCCTTAACGTAATCACTTACCCAATAGTTAGCAGTTATATTTACTTTATTTTCGTCCCACACAAAAAATATGATTTTGTCCTAAAAAACCAAATCATCTCATTATTTTCATTCTTTCTATTATGCAGCATCTACCTACTATTAAGCTGGAGTATTTTCTCTATTGTTTTTGCCTTGGTAAGCTCAGCAGCCTTAGAAATACTTTACTGCATTTATTTAACAAGAAAAATAAATAATCATTAATATTTTCAGAAGCTCTCTTTAAAATCGAGAGACACCACAAATCATTTAAAAAACCGCCATTCAATTCAAACAAATACAAATACACAACCTATCTAACAGGAAAGCATATGAATATTATTTTTCTGGGTGGAATTTTCAGCAAAGGCAACAAATCAGACATTCTTCTTAAATCGAAAGGAGGAATGCAGTTCGCTGCTGATACGTTACAAAAAAACTATATCGAAGGACTATCTAAAAACAAAAAAGTAGACTCAATATCAGTTATAAACCTACCCTTTATAGGAGCTTACCCCAAAAGATATAAAAACATCCTCTTCCTACCAGCCAACAAAACCGAACACCTAGGCCGAGTCACAATTAAAAACACGCCATTTTTAAACCTCATATTCCTGAAAAACCTCCACAGACTTTTTCTGTCTGCCAAGTTAATAATTTCAGAAACAAAAAAACTTAACAACAGCAAAACAATATTACTCTGCTACTCTATGCACCTACCTTTTTTACTTGGCTGCTACTTTGCAAAACTAGTTAAAAAAGACATACATTTATGCATAATAGCTCCAGACCTCCCAGAATACATGGCAGATAGAAAAGGAGTAAGCAAATTTGTATTCAGCTTGCTTTCTCGTATATCATACATCACAGCTTCAAAATTCGATAGCGTCGTAGTTATTACCAAACATATGTCCAACAAGTTCCCCAACAAACTAAACAAGGTATTAATAGAGGGAATTGCAGACCCTCAGTACACCTCTACCGCAGACATAACAGAGCGGAAGAAGTACTTTTTATATAGCGGCACTCTTGATCAGCGCTACGGAATAAGACACCTGATTAATTCGTATATAGCATCCAACCTCAAAGACTACAAACTTTACATTTGCGGTGACGGCGACGATAGAGACTATATTGAAAATGCCATTTCCAACGGAGCAAACATAAAGTACCTGGGGCAACTTGATCGAGAAAAAGTATTAACCCTCCAAAAAAACGCGACACTTTTAATCAATCCTAGAGATAATGAGTCAGAGTATACAAAATATTCCTTCCCCTCTAAAATAATTGAATATATGTCCTCTGGCGTACCGGTACTAATGTATTGGCTTGACGGAATCCCGGATGAATACCACCAATATTGTTACCTTATACCACCAGGCCCTGACGGATTAAAAAACAAGCTAATAGAGCTTTCTCTGCTTTCAGAAAAAGAACTTTTTAAGACAGGAATATCTGCAAAAAAATTCATCATCGAAAATAAACTACCCGAATTGCAAGTTGAAAAACTACTAAAATCTATTAGCGAGGCAAAAAATGTTTAAAGACAAAAAGTTACTTATCACTGGTGGCACTGGATCTTTTGGTAACGCCGTTCTTAAGCGATTTTTGAATACCGATATTTCTGAAATCCGTATATTCAGTCGCGATGAGAAGAAACAAGATGATATGCGCAAGTACTATTCGAACGCTAAGCTAAAGTTTTATCTTGGCGATGTGCGAGATTATCAAAGTGTAATCAACGCTACTCGTGGTGTAGATTATATCTTTCATGCAGCAGCCTTAAAACAGGTTCCATCTTGCGAGTTCCACCCTATGGAAGCAGTCAAGACAAATGTTCTAGGGACAGAGAACGTACTTGAAGCAGCAATACAGAATGAAATCAAACGCGTAGTTTGCTTGAGTACAGATAAGGCAGTGTACCCCATCAACGCTATGGGTATCTCCAAAGCGATGATGGAAAAGGTCATGGTGGCCAAGTCGCGTAATATTGATGAGCACAAGACTGTGATCTGTGGAACCCGTTACGGCAACGTGATGGCGTCACGAGGCTCTGTAATTCCCCTATTTATCGAACAAATTAATGCTGGTAAAGCTTTGACTTTAACAGACCCTAATATGACACGTTTCATGATGACACTTGCTGATGCAGTAGATCTTGTTCTCTATGCCTTTAAAAATGGCAATAATGGAGACTTGTTTGTTCAAAAAGCACCTGCGGCCACCGTAGAAACTTTAGCATTAGCTCTGAGTAAGCTGATGGGGAAATCCGAGCACCCCATCCAGGTCATAGGAACCCGACATGGAGAAAAACTATATGAAGCCTTACTCAGTAGAGAGGAAATGGCCTGTGCAGATGATATGGGAGCGTACTTCCGTATACCTCCTGACTTACGTGATCTCAATTATACAAAGTACGTTGAGCAAGGCGAGACCAAAATTTCAAGAACAGAAGATTATAACTCGCATAATACCGAACGTTTAGATCTCACGGGCATGCAAAAACTATTATTGAAGCTAGATTTCATGCGTGCTATACAACGCGGTGAAAAAGTCACACCCGAGGAGTAAAGGAATGAAAGTTCTGATTACTGGGGCCAATGGTTTTATTGGTAAAAATCTAGTATTGCATCTACGAGAACGTGCAGACATAGAGATCCTACAATTCACACGCAATGACTCATCAGAAGACTTAGAGAAGTTTGCCTCTGAGGCAGACTTCATTTTTCATCTGGCTGGTGTAAATCGCACGAAAAACTCTTTAGAGTTTTTTACTGGAAACTCTGAACTCACTGAACTTCTCTGCAAAGCAGTTAAAAACAGCAACAAAAAAACTCCAATAATATATACTTCCTCTATTCAAGCCGAGCTGAACAACCCTTACGGGCACAGCAAGCTCTCTGCAGAACAAACTTTGCTTGAACTATTAGAATCAAGCTCCTCGCCAGTATATATATTTCGACTGCCCAATGTTTTTGGAAAGTGGGCTAAGCCTAACTACAACTCCGTGGTGGCTACTTTCTGTCACAATATAGCCAGAAACTTAGACATCCAGATAAACACCCGTGAAGCGCAAATAAATCTTGTTTACATTGATGATGTAATAAGTAAATTCATTGAAATCATGGATGGAGAATCGAGCGAGCATCCATTTCCCAAAGTCGAACCTCAATATGCTCTTACAGTCGGCGACTTGGCTGAGCAGTTGTTTAAGTTTCGTGAGAGTCGACATACGTTAATTACAGAGTCTGTTGGGTCTGGTTTGACACGTGCCTTATACTCTACATATCTAAGCTACCTTCCACCTGAAGATTTCACCTACTCAATTCCGGTATATGGCGACTCACGAGGTGTATTTGCAGAATTTTTGAAAACTCCTGACTGTGGACAGTTTTCATTTTTTACTGCTGGCCCTGGAATCACTCGTGGAGGGCATTATCACCATAGTAAAACTGAAAAATTCCTAGTTATTAAAGGTAATGCCTGTTTCCGATTCAGACATATCGTTTCTAACGAGTTTTATGAAATCATTACTACCGACGAGCATCCAAGGGTAGTCGAAACCGTGCCAGGCTGGACACACGACATAACTAATATTGGTGAAGGCGACATGATAGTAATGCTGTGGGCCAATGAAATTTTTGACCGTGCTCACCCTGACACATACGCTAAGTTGGTAAGTATACAAGAGAACAACCATGAATAAGTTAAAAGTACTAACTGTCGTAGGAACTCGCCCTGAAATCATTCGTTTATCCCGAGTAATTTCGAAACTAGATGAATACTGTGAACACACATTGGTGCACACAGGTCAGAATTATGACTATGAACTAAATGAAATTTTTTTCCAGGACTTGGGGATCCGCAAACCTGATATTTTCCTTAATGCTGCCGGAGCTAGTGGTGCAGAAACTATTGGCAATGTCATTATTGCAGTGGACCGCGTCCTATTCGAAAATAAACCAGAAGCTCTACTAGTGCTTGGTGATACCAATAGCTGCATGGCAGTTATACCCGCGAAACGTCGTAAAATACCAACATTTCATATGGAGGCCGGTAATCGATGCTTTGATATGCGCGTTCCTGAAGAAATTAACCGGCGAATCGTGGATCATACGGCCGACATTAATCTGACTTATAGTAGTATTGCTCGGGACTATTTATTGCGGGAAGGTCTGCCGGCAGAAATGATAATCAAAACCGGCAGCCCCATGTTTGAAGTCCTAAACTATTATCGTGAAGGCATTGAAAACTCCGACATTTTGGCTCGCCTAGCTTTAGAACCTGGAAGGTTTTTTGTCGTGAGCGCTCATCGCGAGGAAAACATCGACTCCGACACAAATTTTTTAAAGTTAGTCTCAAGTTTAAACACCATAGCAACACATTACAATCTTCCTATTATCGTCTCAACCCATCCCCGGACACAGAAGCGGATAGATACTATGGGGATAACTTTTCACCAAAATATCAGACTACTCAAACCGCTAGGATTCAAGGACTACAATAAGCTACAACTCACTGCTAAAGTTGTATTATCCGATAGTGGAACCATTAATGAAGAGTCCTCAATTCTCAACTTCCCCGCATTAAATATTCGTGAAGCCCATGAGCGACCTGAGGGGATGGAGGAAGCAGCTACAATGATGGTAGGATTGGAAATCGATCGTATCATGCAAGGCATAGAAATTTTAGAAAACCAACTCTCTGTGAACGAGCGTAATTTACGCTTGGTATCTGACTACAGCATGCCAAATGTAGCGGAGAAAGTAGTTAGAATTATTCATAGCTATCGTGATTATGTAATGCGTACTGTTTGGAAAAAATACTAAGCGGGCGCTAAATAACATGGATAAGCCATTGAAAATTCTGGTTGTAACTCAATACTTCTGGCCAGAAAACATGCGTATCAATAGCCTGGTTGAAGGTTTTATTGCCAAGGGCCATGAGGTAACAGTCCTAACAGGCCGGCCAAATTATCCTGAGGGCAGAGTATTTTCAGAGTATCGTGAAAACCCTGATAGATACTCCAACTACTTTGGAGCTAAAATTTTAAGAGTTCCAATGTTACCACGTGGTCGCCGAAACACTACTTTGGCCATTAACTACTTATCTTTTTTTTGTAGCGCCTCAACTATAGGCACCTACAAAATTCGCAACAATAAGTTTGATACTGTATTTGTTTATGCCGTATCTCCAATAATGGCTGCAATACCGGCCCTAATCATAGGTCGCATAAAAAAAGCGCCTGTTTTCATTTGGATCCTTGATCTTTGGCCAGAGTCTCTAAGCGCTGTCGGCGTTGTAAAAAACCCAAAAATTTTAGCGCTTGTTGGAAAGCTAGTTTCTTGGATTTACAATCGAGCAGACTATTTGCTCCTACAGTCAAAATCCTTTGAGGAGAATATTAGAAAATACTGCACAAAACACATATCACAAGATAGAATTATTCATTTCCCTAGTTGGGCCGAAGATAATTTCTCTGATGAAATACCAGCACATTCAGACATTCTGGAACGTGACAACTCAACTTTCACAATAGTATTTGCAGGAAATCTTGGTGAAGCTCAAGACTTCCCAACTATATTAAAAGCAGTAGAAACACTCAGAGCCGAACTACCTTTACGATGGATCATCGTGGGAGATGGGCGCGCCAGCAATTGGTTACATGAGCAAGTGGCTGCTCGCGGTTTGAATAACGTTTTTCTCTTAGGACGTCATCCCCTAGAAAAAATGCCCGCATTATTCGCAGCAGCAGACACTTTGTTAGTTTCTTTGAAAGCCAATGAGGCTTTCGAAAAAACCATCCCAGGGAAAGTGCAAGCCTATATGGCATCTGGCAAACCTATTATTGCGATGATTGAAGGAGAAGCTGCTAGAGTGATCAAGGATGCCGGAGCAGGTATGACTTGCAAATCAGGCGACCCTAGTGGACTGGCTAATATTGTACGTTCCATAGCAGCATTATCTCCCGACCAACATAAAGCTATGGGTAATGCGGGTAGACGCTACTACCTTGATAATTTTTCCAAAGAAAAATTATTTGACCGACTTGAGAAAATCTTCCACTTCGCTACTCTAAGGAAGAACAATAGAAAATAATTTTTTATTTTCAATAGCCCGCAACATCCACATACTAAAAATACAGTATTTAAATATTATCGAGGCGCCCTAAAGAGCGCCTCGTCTTCAACCACTAGCTACATACGTGACAATCACCACAGCATGCGCAGTGCACTCTTGCGACAATAACTTCAAAGCGCTGTGCCGGGTACAGTTTTACGTTCCTCCTATTCAACTTCATATATTTGCTAGCGCGCCATACACGGGCACTACCGCTGCCAAGAAGTAATTGCCAAATCCAACGCCAAAAGCATAGTTAAATCGATCCAGCACATATCATTGTATTGCATGTCAATCTACTTCTAGAGCGCCCGCTATAGGAAAAACAATCAAACACTGCTCAGCGGTTACCCACCGGGGTTTCACTGACCCAGGGCACGCGCACCTGCTCGGCGATGCTGGCAGCCTGCTGCTGCAGGACCTCCAGCTTGGCGCGCCGCCCAAAGATTCCAGTGAAATGCAGCAGCAAGCGCCCGGCAAACCCCAGGCCGTCGCCACGCTTGCGCGGGATCAGGTGCAGATGGGCATGGGGGATGTGCTGGTTGGTGGCCCGGCCATCGTTGACCAGCAGATGAGTGCCTTCAACGCCGAAGCCGGCACGCCGCTGGGCGGCCAGCAGGCCGTCGAACACCTGGTACAGGTGCTGGCGGACAAAGCCGGGCAGTTGCTCGAGCTTTTCCACATGAGACTGGGGAATCAGCAGCACATGCCCCTGCCCCAACGGGTGCACGTCCATGAAGGCCATGCAGTGTTCATCACGGTAGACCACGGCCGCCGGCAGGGTGCCGGCGACGATCTGGCAGAAAATGCAGTTCATCCCTGAATCCTCAAGTGACAAGGTGCGTCCTGGCGAGCGCGGCCAATGTAACCCACCTTGTGCCTTGAAGGCCCGCTCCTTGTCAGCCCGGGTGCCGAACCGGCCGGGGCATCAGTCCAGGGCCAGATAGGCCCGGGCGTCGACCTCGATCATCACCGGCTGCCGGGTGTCCTTCAGGGTCTGCAGCAGCTCCTGCAGTTGCCCTGGCGTGTCGGCGCGATGGTGCGCCACGTGGAAGCTCTGGGCCATGGCCTGGAAGTTCGGGGTGAGGATGTCCACCCCCAGCGGCGTGATGTCCCGGGCCTGCATGTAGTCGCGGATCTCGCCGTAGCACTGGTTGTTCCACACCAGCAGGATCACGCCGATCTGCGCTTCCTTGGCGGCAATCAGTTCGCTGCTGGCGAACTGCAAGCCGCCGTCCCCCACCAGTGCCACCACCGGACGCTCCGGCTGCGCCAGCTTGGCGCCCATGGCTGCCGGCAGGCCGTAGCCCAGGGTGCCGTAGCCACTGCCGGCATTGAACCAGCTGGCTGGGGCCGGGGCCTGGTAGCCGCAGGCGCCCTGGTACACCGGTTGGGTCGAGTCGCCCACCAGGATCGGGCTGTCCAGGGTGTCGCGCAGCAGGTCGAGCAAGCCTTGCAGGCCTTGTTGCTTGGGCGTCCAGCCAGCGCGTTCGGCCTGGTTGACCCGCTGCACGCTGTCCACGGCCCAACGCCCGCGCGAGCTGGGTTGCACCACTTTGCCCAGCAAGGCCTGCAAGCCTTCCAGGGCATCGCCCACCAGGCCGACATGGGCCCGTTGCACGCCCATGACCTGCATCGGGTCGATGTCCAGGCGGATCAGCGAACCCTTGAAGCGCAGCGGCCCGAGGCCGAAGAAGTCGTAGTCGGTTTCCCCCAGTTCGGTGCCCACGGCCAGCACCACGTCGGCCTCGTCGATCAATGCCCGGCCATGGGCCGAGGACTGTACGCCGTCAAGCAACAGAGGGTGAGCACAAGGCAGCAAACCGCGGGCGTTGGTGGTCAGCGCCACCGGCGCTTGCAGGCGTTCGGCCAGTTGCCGCAGGACCTCGGCGCAACCCCGGGCGCCGCCGCCGGCCAGGATCAGCGGCCGGTGGGCACTGTTGAGCAAGGTCGCGGCCGCCTCGATCGAAGCCCCGGCAGGCGCCGGCGCACCGGGCAGGCTGCGGGGCATCAGGTTGAGGTCAGCGGCGGGCATCTCCAGCACATCCAGGGGAATCTCAATGTGCACCGGCCGTGGCCGCGCGCACTTGAACACGGCAAAGGCCCGGGCCAGCAGTTCGGGCAGTTCGGCTGGCGCTTGCAGGGTGTGGCTGAAGGCACAGACCCCGGCGACCATCGCCCGCTGGTCCGGCAGCTCATGCAAATGACCATGGCCCAGGCGCAGGTGCTCGCGACGGTTGACTGTGGAAATCACCAGCATCGGCACCGAATCGGCGTAGGCCTGGCCCATGGCGGTGAGGATGTTGGTCATGCCCGGGCCGGTGATGATGAAGCACACCCCGGGCTTGCCGCTGGCCCGGGCGTAGCCGTCGGCCATGAACCCGGCGCCCTGTTCGTGCCGCGGGCTGACATGACGCAGGCGGCTGCCGTGCAGGCCGCGATACAGCTCGACGGTGTGCACGCCGGGAATCCCGAACACCGTGTCCACGCCATAACCTTCCAGCAAACGAACCAGGGACTGGGCACAGGTGGTCATCGACTACTCCTCTTGTTCTTATGCGTCCGGACGACACCCTGCGCCCGGCTGATGTCGAGGGACATTAGTCGCTGCAACCGCGGGGCAACAATCGAAAAAAATCGCCGCGATTGCTCAATAAAATTCACGCTTTGCTATTGCGCCGGGGTTCCGGGTGCAGGCGGGTGATGCCCTGCAACTGCGACTTGACCCACTCGCTGAAGGCCAGCACCACCGGGCGCTCGGCCTTGAGCAGATCAGCCACCAGGTAGTAGCCGCGGTTGGATTCGATCTCGGTGTCGAAGGGCTGCACCAACTGCCCCCTGGCCAGGGCCTCGCCGCTGATCAGGTTGTCGCCCATGGCAATGCCCTGGCCGGCAATACAGGCCGACTGCACGAAATGCGCATCGGCGAACACGATGCCCCGGCGCACATCGACATTCGGCGCCCCGGCCGCCGCCAGCCAGACCCGCCAGTCGGAGTAGTCGATCATGTGCAGCAGCAAGGCATGGTCCAGGCTGTCGAGGGTTTTCAGACCGCCCATGGCATTGACCAGGCTCGGGCTGCACACCGGGAAATAGCGCAGGGAGACGATCTTCTGCACATGCTGGTTGGGCCAGTCGCCCATGCCGTAGGCGACGAACAGATCGACGCTGCTGTCGCTGGTGTCGCCTGGCGTGCGCGGTGAAACCAGCTGCAATTCGACCTGGGGATACAGCGCCTGGAACTCGGCGATATGGGTGCACAGCCAATAGGTGGCGAACCCCGGCGGGCTGCTGATACACAGCCGCCCGCTGACCTGCTGGCCGTCAGAGCGCTGGCCGGCCTCGAGGATATTGGCCAGCAGCAGGTGAATGTCCCGGGCATAGCGCTCGCCCTGGTAGGTGATGCGAATGCTGCGGCCCTGGCGCTCGGTCAGGGCAAAACCCAGGGTCTGCTCCAGGCTCTTGATCTGGTGACTGATGGCGCTGGGGGTCAGGTTCAGCTCATTGGCGGCTTCGGCGACACTGCCCAGGCGGGCCACCGCGTCCAGCGCGCGCAGGGCGGTCATGGAGGGATAACGCATACCGATCAGGCCTCGACTGCAAAAAAACGAGTGCCAGCACCATAACGGCAATCGCGGTCCGGCAATAGCCTTGTCCGTCGCTGAAAAAATCCCCGAATGCTGAAAAAAATTACCGCATCGGGCTAAAAATGCTCGATTGACCCCAGGCCATCGATGGCTAATTCTCCAGCCCTACCCTGTGCCGGGTACTGCCCGGCCATCGCACAATAACAAGAGGGTCGACCCTTGCAATCGCAGCCCAACTCCGTCAATCCCGTGGTGGCGATCGATGATCTGCACAAGAGCTACGCCGATCACCACGTGCTCAAGGGCATTGCCCTGCGCGCCAATGAAGGTGAAGTGGTGTCGCTGATCGGCTCCAGCGGCTCGGGCAAAAGCACCCTGCTGCGCTGCATCAACCTGCTGGAGATTCCCTGCAGCGGCAGCCTGCGCATCAATGGCGAGGAAGTGCGTCTGAAGACCGATCGCGCCGGCAACCCGCAGGTCGCCGACCCGGCCCAGGTGGCGCGCCTGCGCACGCAACTGAGCATGGTGTTCCAGAGCTTCAACCTGTGGCCCCATCGCAGCGTGCTGGAAAACGTCATCGAGGCGCCGGTGTATGTCCTCGGTGAAGACCGCAAGGACGCCATCGCCCACGCCGAGCACCTGCTGGAAAAGGTCGGCCTGGCCAACAAGCGCGACGCCTTCCCGTCCTTTCTCTCCGGCGGCCAGCAACAACGGGTGGCCATCGCCCGGGCCCTGGCCATGCGCCCCCAGGTGCTGTTGATGGACGAACCGACCTCGGCCCTGGACCCGGAACTGGTGGGCGAAGTGCTCAAGGTCATCCAGGGCATCGCCGAGGAAGGCCGCACCATGATCCTGGTGACCCACGAAATGGCCTTCGCCCGCGATGTGTCGAGCAAGGTGATGTTCCTCCACCAGGGGCTGGTGGAGGAGGAAGGCCCACCGCAGCAAGTGTTCCTCAACCCGGTCAGCGAACGCTGCCGGCAATTCGTCATGGCCCAGGAAAACCGCGTCTGACGTCCCGCTTCAATCCTTGAAAACAACAACTTCGATAAAGGGTAAAGCCATGAAAAACCTGCTCAAGGTGCTCGCCACCGGTTGCCTGTTCAGTGCATTGGCCAGCCACGCCGTGGCCGCCGACAAGATCGTCTTCGGCATCGCCCTGGAACCCTACCCGCCGTTCTCGATGAAAAGCGGTAACGGCGACTGGAGCGGCTTCGAACCGGAGCTGATCAAGGCCCTGTGCGAGCGTATGCAGGCTCAGTGCCCGCTCAAGGAAGTGGCCTGGGACGGGCTGATTCCGGCCCTGCAATCGAGCCAGATCGACGCCATCCTCAACTCCCTGAGCATCACCGAGGAACGGGAGAAGGTCATCGATTTCTCCGCGCCCTACTACCAGACCCCGGCCATGTGGGTCGCCGACCAGAGCCTGGAGCTGGTCACCACCCCCGAGGGCCTCAAGGGCAAGCTGATCGGCGTGCAGGGCTCGACCTCCAACGCCACCTTCGCCAAGACCTACTACGGCAAGACCTCGACCCTGCGCTACTACACCACTCAGGACGACATGATCGCCGACCTGCAAAGCGGGCGAATCGACGTGATGCTGGCCGACGCGCTGACCATCGAGCCGATCCTCAAGACCGCCACCGGTGCTGGCCTGGCGGACAAGGGCCTGGCGCCGAAAGACCCGCTGTTCGGTTCCGGTATCGGCGTCGGCCTGCGCAAGGGTGACAGCGCCCTGCAGCAGCGGATCAACAGCGCCCTGGCCTCGCTCAAGGCCGATGGCACCTACGACAAGATCCGCAGCCGCTACTTCAGCGTCGACATTTCTGCCAACTAAGCCGTCCGGCGCGCCCGTTTGCGCGGGCCGCCGGCGTTGACTGGATACGTCATGATTTCTCTGTCCGACCTTTCCCAACTGTTCGTCGCCGACGGCTGGCTCGGCGCCCTGGCCCAGGGCGCGCTGGTGTCCCTGCAGATTTCCGCCGGGGCCTTCGTCCTCGGCCTGGGCATCGGCCTGCTGGTGGCGATGATCAAGCTCAAGGGCCCGCGCTGGCTGGTGAAGCTGGCCAACGTCTACACCACCTTGTACCGGGCCATGCCCGAGCTGCTGCTGATCCTGCTGCTGTACTACGCCGGCACCGACCTGCTGAACATGGCCATGGCCGCCATGGACCGGCCGAGTGTCACGGTCAACGGCTTTATCGCGGCGGTACTGGTGCTGGGGATTGTCCAGGGCGCCTATTCGGCGGAGATCATCCGTGGCGCGATCCAGGCCATCCCCCACGGCCAGATCGAAGCGGCAAGGGCCTACGGCATCGAGCGCTGGCTGCTGGTGCGGCGCATCCTGCTGCCGAGCATGCTGCCCTACGCCATGGCCGGGCTGTCGAACCTGTGGCTGGTGCTGGTCAAGGACAGCGCGCTGATCAGCATCGTCGGCTACAGCGAACTGCTTTCGGTAGGCAAACAGGCGGCCGGTTCCACCAAGCATTACCTGGTGTTCTACCTGGCGGTCGCGGCCTTCTATTTCGTCATCACCCTGGTGTCCGGCAGCCTGTTCCGCGTGCTCGAACGTCGCACCAACCGCTGGCTGCCCCAGCACTAGGAGGCTTGGATGGACTTTTCCTGGATCAACGGTTTTTCCACAGAGCTGCTGCGCGGCCTAGGCATCACCCTCAAGCTCCTGTTGCTGAGCGGAGTCTGCGGCTTTGCCCTGGCGGTGGTGGTGGGCCTGGGCCGGGTGTCGCGCAACCCACTGCTGCGCGCGCCCATGCAGTTCTACATCAGTGTGTTTCGCGGCACGCCGCTGCTGGTGCAGATCTACATCCTCTATTACGGGGTCGGCAGCCTGTTCGCCGCCTACCCGCCAATTCGCGGCAGCTTTCTCTGGCCCTACCTGCGCGAAGGCTTCTGGTACGTGGCCCTGGCCCTGACCCTGAGTGTCGGCGCCTATGTCGGCGAAGTGCTGCGCGGCGGCCTGCGGGCCGTGCCCCGCGGCGAACTGGAAGCCGCCCGCGCCTATGGCATGGGCTACTGGCTGACCCTGCGCCGGGTCTGGCTGCCCCGGGCCCTGGAGCTGGTGCGCCCGACCCTGGTGGGGGAATGCGTGCTGCTGCTCAAGGCCACCGCATTGGCGTCCACCGTGGCGGTCACCGACCTGCTGGGCGCGGCCAACCTGGTGCGGGCCCAGACCCTGAAGGTCTACGAACCGCTGCTGGCGGTGGCGCTGATCTACATCGTCCTGGCCTTTGTCATCGAACACCTGTGCGCACGCCTGGGCAACGCCTCGCAGCATCAGCGGCCCCAGCGTCAGGCCTGAACCCATTTATTGCGCGGGCAACCACGCCCGTGAGGAGAACAGCATGCGTTACTCACCTTTCGTTCAGCGCATCAGCGGCGAATCCGTCAGCGCCTGGGACATCCACTACGCGGCCATCGAGGCCCGCGGGCGTGGCGAGGATGTGATCGTCCTCAGCGTCGGTGATCCGGACTTTGCCACCGACGAACGCATCAGCGCCGCCGCCAGTGCCGCCCTGGAGCAAGGCGACACCCACTACACCCACGTTCTAGGCCGCCCGGCCCTGCGTGAGGCGATTGCCGCCAAGCAGCGGCGCCTGCTGGGCATCGACGTCAGCGCCGACAACGTGGCCCTGGTGGCCGGTGCGCAGAACGGCCTGTTCGCCACCTGCCTGTGCCTGTTCGGCAGTGGCGACGAAGTGCTGGTGCCCGAGCCCATGTACCTGACCTACGAGGCCTGCGTGCATGCCTCCGGGGCGCAGATCGCCTGCGTCCAGCAGCCGGCGGCCAACGGCTTTCGCCTGACCGCCGCCGCGCTGGAAGCCGCGCTCACCGACAAGACCCGGGGCATCGCCCTGGCCACCCCGTGCAACCCCACCGGCAACGTCTACAGCCGCGAGGAGCTGGAAGCCGTGGCCGAGGTGGCGCGCAAGCACGACCTGTGGGTGATCTCAGATGAGGTCTACGGGCAACTGACCTATGACCGCGAGCACCTGAGCATCGCCTCAATGCCAGGCATGGCCGAACGCACGGTGATCCTCAACAGCCTGTCAAAAACCCACGCCATGACTGGCTGGCGCGTGGGCTGGGTGATCGCCCCGCCCGCCCTGGTCGGGCACCTGGACAACCTGCTGCTGTGCATGCTCTACGGCCTGCCCGGGTTTATCCAGGAAGCCGCGCTCAAGGCCCTGGAGCTGGATGAAGAAGTGATCGGCAGTGCCCGCGAGGTCTATCGCCGGCGCCGTGACCTGGTGGTGGCCGGACTCAAGTCGGTGCAACTGCTTGATTGCCGCGAGCCGGAAGCCGGGATGTTCATGCTGGTGGACGTGCGCCGCACCGGGCTGTCGAGCATGGATTTCGCCTGGCAGCTGTTCCGCGCCACCGGCGTCTCGGTGCTCGACGCCCAAGCCTTTGGCGCCAGCGCCGAGGGCTTTGTGCGGATCTCCTTCACCGTCGCCGACGAGGTGCTCAAGGACGCCTGCCAGCGCATCGCCGGCTTTGTCGAAACCTTGGGCGCACAACGCTAAACAACAGCCCGCTAGTGGTGAGGGAGCTTGCTCCCGTTCGGCTGCGAAGCAGTCGTAAAGGCCTGGCCATCGCGGTCGCGGCCATTGGGGTGGCTACGCCACCCAGCGGGAGCAAGCTCCCTCGCCACATTAGCCCGCACAACAAGAATGCAACTGAGCTTGTCGCCCACTTTTCTGCCCACCTTTGAAGGGCCCCCTGCTTGAGAGGTTGACCCCGTGACCGCTTCCGACCAATTCAACTCCACCCATAGCGCCGTCGATCAATACGCCGAACTGGTGCTGCACAACGGCCGGATGTACACCCTCGACCCGGCCCAGCCCTGGGCCGATGCCGTGGCGATCCGCCAGGGCAAGCTGATCGCGGTGGGCAGCCTCGCCTCCCTGGCATCGCTGATCGGGCCCAACACCCGCCAACACGATCTGGACGGGGCCTTCTGCATGCCCGGCCTGCACGACATGCACACCCACCCGGACCTGGCCCTGGCGCCGCGCTACGCCGACGACCTGGACGTGGGCATCGAGGACCCGACTCCCGAGCAACTGGCGGCGGCGATTCATGCCTACGCCGACAGTCACCCCGGCGACGGCTGGATCTACGGCCAGTACTGGGTGCGCTACACCTTCCGCGAAGCCGGCCTGACCCCGGGCCGCGAGTGGCTCGACAGCGTCATGCCGGATCGTCCGGTGGCCCTGCTGGACCGCATGTGGGGGACCATGATGGTCAACTCCAAAGCCCTGGAACTGGCCGGTATCGACCGCCACACCAGCGACCCGCGCAACGGTTACCTGGAACGCGATGAACTGACCGGCGAGCCCAACGGCCTGCTGATCGACGGGGCCTACGCCCTGATCCACGCCGCCATGCCGCCGACTCCGGTGTCGGTGCTGCGCCGTGCCTATCGCGATGGCGTGCACTTCCAGACCTCTCGCGGGGTCACCGCCACCAAGTACGTGCACGTCTGCGAGAACCGCCTGCAAGCCCTCAAGGAACTGGACGATGCCGGCGAGCTGACCCTGCGGGTGGAGGCGGCGATCAGTTGGCAGGACGATATCTTCCCGGTGCGTCGGCGCTGGGAGCTGCTCAGCGGCGAGCGGCATTTCTATCGCAGCGCGCGCCTGAATGCCAACGCGGTGAAGTTCCACTTCGACGGCACCGTGGAGCCCAAGTCGTCCTACCTGCTGACCCCCTGGCCGGAAGAGTCGAGCTGGCGCGGCAAGCTCAACCTGACCCCGGAACACATCACCGACATGGTGGTGGACATGGACAAGCGCGGCCTGCGGGTGATCGCCCACTGCACCGGCGACGGCGCCTCCGACGTGTTCCTCGACGCCGTGGCCGAAGCCCGGCGGCGCAACGGCAACAGTGGCATCCGCCACCAATGCGCCCACAGCACCCTGCTGCACCCGGGCAACCTCAAGCGCTTCCAGAGCCTGGACGTGATCGCCGAGTTCTCCCCGGCGGCCTGGTATCCGACGCCCTTCGCCAGCGGTGCGCGTTCCGGCTACGGCCAGGAGCGCCTCAAGCGCATCTATGACTTCAAGGGCGTGCTGGCGGCCGGCGGCATCGCGGTGTTCGGCACCGACTGGCCGGTGGCGTCCATCGACCCGTGGCTGGCCCTGGAAACCATGGTCACCCGGCAGAACCCGTGGAACCAGGAACCCGACACCTTCGGCGACCCCATCAGCCTGGAACAGGCCCTGCAAGTGGCGACCCTCAACGGCGCCCACGCCATGGGCCTGGAACACCTGACCGGCAGCCTGGAGGCCGGCAAGTCGGCGGACCTGATCGTCCTCGACCGCGACCTGTTTGCCCAGGGCGCGCGCAATTACATCCACCACACCCAGGTGCAACTGACCTTCGTCGAAGGGCAACTGGTCTACGACCGCCAGGGCACCTTCAGCGACACGCCAATGCAAGCGGTGTGGGAAGGCCTGCCGCCGGTGATCGAGGGCAAGGAACAATGAACAGCACCCCGAGCATCCCGGTCACAGTGGTCGCAGGCTTTCTTGGTGCCGGCAAGACCACCCTGCTCAACCGCATGGTGCAGCGCGCCGACAGCGGCCGGCTGGCGGTGATCGTCAACGACTTCGGCGAACTGAACATCGATGCGGCGATCATTGCCGAGGTCACCGACGCGGTGTACAGCCTGCAGAACGGCTGCATCTGCTGCACCGTGCAGGAGGACCTGCTGGCGCAACTGGTGAGCCTGTCCAAGCTGCGCCCGCCCCTGGAGCGGATCGTCATCGAGTGCAGCGGGGTCTCCGATCCGCAGCGCATCGTGCAGACCATCGGCTACCCGCAACTGCGCAACCGCCTGCACCTGGACGCGGTGATCACCCTGGTGGACGCCAGCGGCTACCAGAGCCTGGAAGGGGAAATGGCCCGGCTGTCCCGGGCCCAGGTGGCCTGCGCCGACTGGGTGCTGCTGAACAAGGCCGACCTGGTGAGCGCCGAGCAGTTGCAGAGCATTCGCGCCAGCCTCGGCCATCGTGCCCCGGTGTTCGACACGGTGCAGGCCGAACTGCCCCCCGAGCTGCTGCTGGCGCCGCCGGTGCGCTCCACCGAAGTGCTGTTCAAGGCCCTGCCCCAGGCCCACGACGAACTGTTCGAAAGCTGGGTGTGGAAAAGCTCGCGACCGCTGCAGCCCAAGGCCCTGCGCGACTGGCTGGCGCGCCTGCCCGCCGACCTGCTGCGCCTCAAGGGCCTGGTGCGCCTGGAGGGCAATGAACAACCCTACTGGTTGCAGCATGTGGGCAACCGCAGTCAGTTCACCCTGGCCGCCGACCAGCCCACCGAACATGCCGCGCAATTGGTGTTCATCGCCCGCCGGGGCAGCGATCTGCGCCAGGAACTGGAGGCTGGGGTCAGCGATACGCAGGTGCACTGAGCTTCAAGCAGCAAGTGTTCAGGCGCAAGCGGCTGCGCTGAGCTGTGCCGAGGGCGGAGGCTTCACGTAGGCGAGTACAAAGCGCACCATGGAGCGCTCATTTTCCGCTGAAGCAAGGACGCTACAGATGCTCGATATCCTCCAAGGCACCCCCATGTGGGTGTATGCGGTCTTCGCCCTGATCTGCTACTACGGCCTGCGCGCCCTCGCCACCACTCGCGAGAGCCGCCGTTCGCTGCTGCTGACACCGGCGATCCTGCTGGTCTGGTCGCTGTGTTCGGTGAACCTTGGCGATCACCCATTGCTGGCGCTGAGCGCCTGGGCCGGCGGCGCGACACTCGGCAGCCTGCTGGCGCTGCTGTTGTTCTCCAGCGCCGGCGTGCTACTGGAGTCCGGCGGCGAGGCGATCCTGGTGCCTGGCACCTTGAAGATCCTCGCCATCTCGCTGCTGTTCTTCGCGGTGAAATACTGGATCGGCTACCAAACCGCCGTGCACCCCGAACAGGCCGCCAGCGTGCAGATGCTCGCTATCAGTGGCGCCGCCGCAGGCTTTACCGTTGGTCTGTTCTGCGGGCGAGCACTCAAGCTGTACCGCAACTTCCAGCAACTGCGGCTCAACGCCTGAAAGCCGCGCGGCCATGCCCTCCGGGCACTGGGGAATCTTCGCTGTGCAAACCGGTCTGTAGGGACCGTCCTGCTGGGCGGGTCGCTTGGTCCGTGACATTAGGGTCCGGGTCCAATAGATTAGGCGCCCCCGAAAATGCCCCCCGGGCCTTTCGCGCCTCAAACCTGTTAAACCAAGTAGTGGATGTTCAATGCCTGATTCCAACACCGAAGAATCCGTGATCGCCCTGTCCAACAAGGCCGAATACGAAAACGCCATTCATCTTTCCCAGCACGTGTCCCAGGCCAAGACCATCAGCGAGATGGTGCTCGACGCCTTCCACAGCTCGAAAGAAAGTGACCAGATTCGCGAACTGCGTGCTGCGATTCGCCAGGCCCACGACCGCTTTGACGACGACACCGCCTATGAACTCATGGGCCAGCTCAAGCAACTCAAAGACGCCGAAGCCGCCGATCTGGCCGCCCTGGAAGACCTGAGCAAGAAATTCCCCATCAGCCGGATTCTCTCCAGCTACAAGGACGACCCGGATTTCCAGGAGCTGGTCTACGGCCTGGCCCTGAAAGTGCTGAACCAGACGCACCAGGCCATCAGCAACCCCAGCGGCGGCAAGAGCAAGGCGCGGCCGAAGAAGGAAATGGAAGTGTTCGCCATCAGCAAGGACGGCATCAGCGTCACCCTGCCGATGCGCCCGCGCTCCAAGGCCAACGTCGACCGTGAAGCCTTCGAATTCCTCGGTTTCAGCTTTGTCGGCGAAGGCGATGAGGCGGAGCTGGAAAGCGAAATGTTCCTCGACAAGAACGGCAACGAGCAGCAAGCGACCCGCAAGAACATCATCACCGCGATCCAGCAACAGACCGCATTCGAAGGCTACAGCACGCAACAACAGCTGTAACCCGGCCCTGTAGGAGCGAGCTTGCTCGCGAAGCCTCCCCCAGCCGCCAAGAAAAAGCCCCGTACTTCACAGCGAAGTCGGGGCTTGGCCTGCTCCTCAGCTATCCCGGTAATCCGCAATCGGATACCTCAAGCACAAAGCCTCCACCTCCAGGCGGAACTGCTCCTGCTGCACGGGATCCAGCTGGTACCTCTGCTCGCCAAGGGGCGTCACTTTGTCCAGTATCCGGCACACCAGATCGACGACCTGGCGACAGCCTTGGGGATCGAGGCCACGCTGGGCGACGGAGCCGCTGCCGATGCACAGCCCATTGCCGACAAAGGACGAGCGGGTTTCCCCCCGAGCGCGCAGTTTGTTGACGATGATGCCGCAGGCTTCCAGCGCCGACTCAGCGATGGCCCCGGTGATGCCTCCCCGCAACCGCAACAGAATCGAATGGTTCTCCGTGCCCCCGCCCACGACCTCGTAGTCCCGAGCCATGAACGCGCAGGCCATTTCATCCGCCGCGTCGCGAACCCGCCCCATGTAGGCATCGAACTGGGGAGACATGGCATGCCCCAGGGCGGCCGCCTTGGCGGCGATCATGTTCACCATGGGCGCTCCCTGCATGCCCGGGAACACCGCCTGATCGAGGATACGGCGCAAGGTCGAGCGCAGCCCGGGCACCTTGGTGTCGGCGTCCCGTCCGGAAAGAATCAGCCCTGAACGAGGCCCTCCGAGTTGCCTGTGGGTGCAGGTGATGGTCACGTGCGCCGCGTCGATCGGGCTCGGGTGGCGCCCGGTGGCCACCAGCCCGGCGATGTGCGAAATGTCCGCCAGCAGCAGCGCCCCGGCTTCATCGGCGATGGCCCGCAAGCGCTGGAAATCCAGAACTCGCGAGTAGGCCGTCGCACCACAGAGGATGATCCGCGGACGATGGGCCAACGCCAGTTGCCGCACTTCTTGGTAATCGATACTGCCCAGGGACGTGGTGCCGTAGCGGATGGCCTTGTAATGGGCCTCCGTGAAAGCCAGCGCACTGCCGTGAGTCAGCTGCCCACCGTGGTCGAGGGCCATGCCGAGAATCGTATCCCCGGGCTCGGCCAGGGCCGTGAGCACCTGGTAAACGGCACTGGAGGCCGAATGCGATTGCACACTGGCGTATTGCGCACCGAACAGCGCCTGGGCCCGCCGAATCGCCAGCGACTCGACCCGGTCGGCGTTCCCGCACCCGGGGTGATGACGTCGGCCAAGGGTGCCTTCCAGAGTGACGTTGACCAGGGCCGAGGCCGAAGCGGCCAAGGTCCGCGGGCCGGCGGCACAGGAGGATGAAACCAACGACAGCGTGTGATGTTGACGCGTGACTTCCGCATCGAGGATGTTTGCCAGCTCGGCATCTTCGGTTCGCAGATCGGCCAAACCGCGTCGCAGCAAGTCGGCCTGGGTCCTGAGTGGTTCAGTGTCAGCTGCCATTGTTCTGTGTCCCTTCCTTGAGTGTTGCGCGCCACGAACGACAGCACGCTTCCTGGATATCACGTTCGTTTGCCTGCATCGGGCTTATCCAAGCCTCGGCGTCAGACTCTATAAGGCGCAACAAAATTAATCAAAGAATTAAACATTTTCCAAATTAAATGATGCTTTTCTGCTTGAGCTGAAAACATCAACACTGCGCTGCTGCTCAATACCCAGCAACGAGGAGCAAGACGACAGATTTTGGGGCTTTATTCCCCTGGCGGACGCATGTAACACTTACCCACCGCGGGCCCTCACGAATCGGATTTCCCCCACGATTTGATCGCCCCACATACCAACAGCAGAGCAACCCAGGACGGATGCAGGCTGACTAAAGGAGTAGTAGCGAATTGGTAAAAATCAAACACTAACCTGACCACTTTCGCGGCAGTAGCCCAGCGCTTGGCATTAGATATGTCGAGCGCCGTGCACGGCACAACTTCTATGAACGTCTCAATGCCTGACGACTATAAGGAAATGGTGAGCATTTGATGCACAAAAGAGAAAGAACAGAGTATTTGAAGAGCAATATAAAATACCTGATAAAAAGTCGCGGCGAGACGCAACTGTCTTTGTGCAACGCTAGTGGCCTGACCAGAACGACCATATACAACATCCTGGAAGGCAAGGTTACTAATGTACAGCAGTCCACTATTCGAAAAATTTCCGACTTCTTCGGTGTTTCCTACGAAGAAATAGAAACTATCGACTTTGAGGAAAAGGAGATCATCGAAAGCAGCATCTCACCTCAAGGCAACATGAATCCCGCCGCTGTGCCAATCATCAAGGAAAGTCTGCTGATCGCCAATCTCGATAGACGCATCGGCGAACTGGCCACGCTTTATCCGCTGACTTATTATTTCGGCACATCTTGCAACTTGATAGCAGTGCTGCTTGAGAATGAAATACGTGACATGAATGAACCTGGCGATCTCTTGATCGTGCAAAAAGGGTCATCGACAGACGACAAGGAAAAACTCGTTTACGACAGGCTGACAAACAAGCTGTTAATCGTGAACACTCCGTGCTCAAGCTCAGATGATATGTGCGTTGTGGGAGACATCATCGAGGAGCGATTCAATGACAGCATTTGAAAGTGAAATCGAGAATAGCAAATATAAACTATTGGGCTTTGAAAACAATAAGAGCCTAGCCGTGATCATGATTATCGCCACGGGCAAGGTCATCAAAATAAAGCTGAGCGAAGTATTGAACAGCGAAATAATGGACAACCTGAACAAAATGGAAATCAGAAACCTATATAAAAAATTCTATTCCCAAGGAGGAGCACTTACTGCCTACGACCTGAATGACCGTCACGAAAACTCATGGATGATTTATATCATCCTGAACCTACTACTTTTTACGTTCTATATTTTCACAAGTATTGCTGCGACAAAGCCAATCTATCTGGAGTCGCTCAATATCATCATCACTCCCGGCACCTTTCTTTATCCCCTGACATTTTTGATCGTTGACCTGCTGAACGAAAACTTCGGGCTCAGGCTTGCAAGAAAAGCCATTTTCTTTGCATTTGCAAGCAACGCAATGATCATCATCCTACTTTATGCTTCGACCTTTCTCCCTGGACTGCCTGACTGGAAGCTCGACAAGCCTTATAACGACGTCATCATTCAGGTGACTTCTGTATTGATTGCATCCTCCGTCTCTTTCCTGGTTTCGGAAAACGTAAACTCATACTTACTATGCAAGATAAAAGAACTGACAAACTCTAGATTTCTCTTCCTGCGTATATTCTTGAGCACCTTGTTTGCAGTGATTATCGATAGTTTCCTGTTCTGCTACATTGCTTTCTATGGAGCAATGCAGAACAACGATATCCTGAGCATGATCTATGTCCAGATCGCGATCAAAGTATGCTTTGCCTTTTTCAACATTCTGCCTGCCTATGGTGCGCGATCACTATTCAAGAGATACGTCACCGATAGCCAGATAGCTAGATAAACACCCCGTCAGCTTAAGCCATTGAATTCAACACTCACCTGTGTCAAAAACAGGTGCAGTGTTGAATAGCAATGGCGAGCCGACATCTATATCTTTATTTCAGAGCCATTTTGCTTTTCAAGCTATTCATCACTTCGGCTTTATTTTCCAAGTAACTGTTCAAGCCTCTTGCACGAAGGTTGCAAGCATCACAATTAGCACAACCACTTCCAATGACACCGTTATAGCAAGTCAGTGTTTGCTCACGAATCAGCTCCAACCGGTTGTGGTAGTCCGCCAGCGCCCAAGTCTCTGCCTTGTTTAGCCACATCAACGGGGTTTCAAGGCGCAGCCGGTACTCCATTCCCAATTCAAGGGCCTTGTTCAAGGCTTTCACGAACTCGTCCCGACAATCGGGGTAACCGGAAAAGTCCGTCTCACACACACCGGTAATGACAGTCTCAGCCTTTACTTGATAGGCATATATAGAAGCCAAAGTTAAAAATAGAATATTTCTTCCTGGCACAAAAGTGCTCGGCAAGCTTTCACCGGAACTGTTTACCGTCGGAACGGGAATATTGTCCCGGGTAAGGCTACTGATCGCCAACTCATTCAACAACGAAGCGTCCAGTACCTTGTGAACTGTCGCCCCCAATTGTTTGGACAGTCTCTGTGCCGTTTCAATTTCCGCGTGATGACGCTGACCATAGTCAAACGTAATACAGTGCACTTCGTCATAAACCGGCAGTGCATGGAGCAAACAGGTTGTTGAGTCCTGCCCGCCACTAAAAACGACAACGGCTATTTTTTTCATCATTCTGCTTCCTGCAAAGGTTGAGTCACTTGTAAGGTTTGAACAGCCCAATGGCGGACTGTGGATAAACAACCCCGCCCTTCTCTAGAAGACGGGGTTTTCTCTGCTCGGACGATCACTCAAGCCGAGGTCGTGCGACCGGCCATGCGCCGCAGGATATGCCCCTGGCCTTTGACGCAATGCAGGATCACCGCCGCCACATGACCGGCGATCAGTACCAGCAAGGTCCAGCCCAGCAGGCTATGGAAGCTGTTGCCCAGGTCGGTCATCCACTGGATCTTCGGCCCTTCGAAGCCGCTCATTACCGGCAGCCCGAAGGCGGAAAACGCTCGCCCGGAGCCGTACTGGCGCAGCAGCCCGAGAAACGGAATGGCGAACATCCCGGCATACAGCAGCCCATGCCCCAGACGCGCGGCCAGGTTCAGGCTCGGCGGGCGCCGATGGCGGTTCAATAGGCTCCAGAGCAGCCGCACCAGCAACAGCCCCATCAACAGCAGCCCGACTTGCTTGTGGGTCGGCCAGAGGAACTTGTCCAGTGCCGAATCCTCCAGCAGGTAATGGGCGGCGGTCGAGCAATAGATCCAGGCAAAGGCCAGCGCCATGGCCCAGTGCAACCCACGACTGACCGCGCCGTAACGCGCCTTGGAGTCGTTCATTTCAATACGGCTTTGCATGACATCCACTCAGGCTAAATCAACGAACCGGCAATTTTACCCGGCCAAGCGATCGTACTGGGCCGAAAAACTTTAAGGAATGTGTGACTCCACATTTGGTGGGGCGATTGCTCCACACGAGGCTTCGTCATCGAAAACGTCAACATCAAGCCAGAAATTTCAAATAATTTTCCAGACCAGTCCCATATAAACCTCGTTGCACCCTTTGCTAGGTTGAGCGCCACTTTGCACCCGGGCCAGGTACGGCGCGGGTCTGGCCTCTCTCACGCTTAAGGATGAGCCTATGTTCGCGCCGGCCGACACTGCGCATTTCGTGCTGTCCATCCCAGCCGTTCGCCACGACTTCAAGGTGCTGGCCTTTAAGGGTCGCGAAGCCATCAGCGAGCTGTATGCCATCCACATCGAACTGGTTTCTGACAACCCCCGTGTCGATCTGGAGAGCCTGCTCAACCAGCCGGCGTTCTTACAGTTCGGTCTCAAGGGCGAAGGCATCCATGGCCTGATCGACGACATCGAAATCGGCGACAGCGGCAAGCGCATGACCCGCTATCAACTGATCCTGCGCCCTCACCTGTACCAGTTGCAGCACCGTCACAACCAGCGGGTCTACCAGAACCTGACGGTGCCGCAGATCATTGCCAAGGTGCTCAAGGAGCACGGCATACTCGCCGACCAATACCGTTTCAACATCGCTCCCAAGCCTTCAGTACCCAGGGTGTATTGCGTGCAATATGGGGAGACGGATTTCCAGTTTCTGCAACGCCTGTGCTTTGAAGACGGCATTCACTGGCACCACGAACACAGCCTCGACCAGCACCTGCTGGTGTTTTCCGACAACCAGACCGACTACCCGATCCTGCCCACCGCGCGCTATCAGCAGGACAGCGGCCTGGCCGCCGAAGACCCGGTGGTCAACCATTTCGCGGTGCGTTTCAGCACCCGCACCAGCCAGGTGGTGCGTCGCGACTACAACCTGAAAAAACCCGATCCGCGCAGCGCCTCAAGCGGCGCTCCACTCGATCCGGTGCCCAGCACCTTGCATACCGGGGCACGCAGCGAAACCACCCCGGAGCTGGAAGACTATCGCTACCCCGGCCGCTACAGCACCGGCGCGGTGGGCAAGCAGTTGAGCCAGATCGCCCTCGAAGGTCACCGCGCCGACTACCAGTTGGCCAAGGGACAAAGTGATCTGTCGAACTTGCGCTGCGGCCATCTGGTCTCCCTCAGCGAACACCCACGCAGCGAATACAACCAGATGTGGCTGCTGGTGAGCGTTGAACATGAGGGTCGCCAACCGCAGGTGCTGGAGGAGTCGGTCACCAGCGACGAGCGCCACGGCGGCTTCACCCAGGGCTACCGCAACCGCTTCAGCGCCATCCCCAGCGAAACATTCTTCCGCCCCCAAGAGCCGGCCCCCAAGCCGCGACTGAGCAGCCAGACCGCGCTGGTGACCGGTCCTGCGGGCGAAGAAATCTGGTGTGACGAATTCTCGCGGATAAAGATTCAGTTTCATTGGGACCGCGAAGGCGAACGCAACGACTTCTCCAGTTGCTGGGTGCGGGTGGCCACCAGCTGGGCCGGTGAAGGCTTTGGCCACGTGGTGATCCCGCGGATCGGCATGGAAGTGCTGGTGAGCTTTATCGGTGGTGATCCCGAGCAGCCCCTGGTGACCGGCTGCGTACCGAATCAGCACACTCCCGTGCCCTATCCGCTGCCAGCGAACAAAACGCGCAGCGTGTTCAAAAGCAACAGTAGTCCAGGCGGAGGCGGCTACAACGAGTTGCGCATCGAAGACCGCAAAGGCCAGGAAGAGATCTACGTTCACGCACAGAAAGACCAGACCATCCATGTCAATAACGACGAGACAGTCTCTATTGGCAATGACCAGACTATTGGTGTGGTGCGTGATCGCATCACCTCCATCGGTCAAGACGAAACCAATACGGTCAGCCGCAATCGCAAGGAGCACATCCGTCAGGATGTGTTCATCACCATTGATCGCAACGAAGTCCGCAAGATCGGAAACACCCTCAAGGAAGACATCACCGCCAGCCATTGGGTGACTGTCGGTGAAAACGAAAAAATCGTGATAGAGGGCGTGCAGTCCATCGAAGCCAGGACGGCCCTGCGCACCTTGACCCGGGAATATCAACTGCAAGGTACCGAGCGCATTCTGATTCGTGGGCCGGCAGGAAAGATCGTGCTCGATGCCAGCGGTATCACCCTGGAGGCGCCCAACATCCGGCTCAAGGGCAACGTGAGCATCGTCGCCCCCGCCGGTGACCAGGTCCAAGCCATTGAGGCCGCGATCAACCAAGGTTCTGCGTTGATCGAAGAGTGCCCCTTCGCCAGGGGGGACAAAGCATGAGTGCCTATCAACACCTCGATGACCTTGGCCTGCTCAGGCCTGCAAACAGCCCATCCGCTTTCGTTCTGGTCGAAGCATCGGCCGAGCGCAATCTGCTCGCCCGCCTGGAGTTCCATGGCGTCGCCCACCGTTCACTGTGGCGTCTGGAATCGCTCAGTGGCCTGGAGCAACATGCGCCGTACCTGTGCCAGGTCGAGCGGGGCAGCGATTTTGATGACTGGCTGGGCGAACACTACGACAGGCTGGCCTTGACCTGGCTGTTCAGCCGACGGCCTTTCCCGGAGCTCTGGCAACACCTGCGACGCTTCAGCAAGTTCGAAGATCAGGGCCGTTTCTTTTTCCTGCGCCTGGGCCATCCGGACGCGCTGCACACCTACGTGGCCTCGCTCTCTCACGCCCCAGAACCCCTGGCACGACTGTTTGCCGAGGGCGGCATTGAAGCACTGTATTTTCATGGGCCACACAGCGGCTTGTCGCGGCGGGTGCAACCCCTGTTCGAACAGCAAGGCGACAGCGCTGCCACATTCGATGGTTGTCTGGTCTGGCATGAAGTGACGGCGAAGGGGGAAAGCTGATGCCCCTGAACACCTTGAACCTAAGCGCGATGGAGCGCATCGAGCGCGAACAGGCGAACCGCAGGCTGACGTGCTATTTGTGCGAGACCCTGGCAGCCGTCATACCCCGCATCCCCAGCAAGCCGGACTGCATACAAGGTTTGGTCAACCAGGCTGGCGTTGATGCCACAGCCGCCGGCTACGATCAGGGTAAGGCGTACAGCAGCCACATCACCTTGAGTGTCCTGCTGGGGCTGCACTGGGAACGTGATCCGACCTACGCACAGGTTGCTCTCATCCTCGAAGACCCAGGCATGGAACAGGACGTGCGCCTGGACATGGCGGTCAATACCGCGATCAAGCTGCGTCGGCAGCTTGAGTCCGTGCAGTGCTCGATGCATGAGGTGACCCTCGACATCCTGTCCATTCCCAGCGAAAAACTCGGTCACGACGCTATCTGGTCGGCGTTTCAGCGACTAGCGGCCTTGCGCGGCGTGCTCAAGGCGGCGGAGGTCCTACAGCTGTTCATGTTGTACGAAGCCGATGCCTGCGAGTTTCTCGGATTGGCTCCCATCAAGCGCAAGGCGCTGACCGCCTACGAGTACCGGATCTACCAGGAGATGGGGCTGCCCGTGCCGCTGCCTACCGATGAGCTGCACGGCGTGGCGCGTACCAGCCTGGTGCTGTTGACACACCACCTGTTATTGGCGGCGAGCTTCGGTCGCTTCTACCACCTCAATCCGCTGCTTAAAACCCTGCACCGCGCACTCGACCCAGTCACCAACCTGCCTGCCCGAAGCCATGCCTTGGCGACCTTCCTGCGCCAGCACCAGAACGTCCTGATGGAGGCCGACCATGGCTGAGAACCCCGTCAACGCCAGCTACGAAAAACTCGCCCAGGACGCAATGAATAACCAGGCACCGCGCCCCAGGATCGTGTGCGCAGCTTGCACCGAACTGGGGGTTCCATTCGCCCTCAACGGCCCATCGGGGCCCCGAGATGCGGACCTGCTGTTAGGCATCCCGTCCCACGAGAAGGCGGCCACCAGCGACTGGTTTACCCGCAACCCGTGGATTAAGGACAAGGTTCAGAACTTCCGGGATGCCTACTTGTTGCAGGTCATCGACAGCCTGGGAGCGACCCGTGGCGATGCCTATCTGGCCGAGCTCTATGCCTTTGTCGCAGCCAAGGGTTACGAGTTCGTCTGCCTGGACGACGAGATGGACACCGAGGACTACGTCACCCCGCACTTCTGGGCGCAAGTCCTCGGCATCCGTCCAACGCCGCCGAACATCGCTTGCGGCAATGGCAACTTCGTCTTCCATGATCAGCGGATCTATTTCTGGACCTTTACCAGTGCCCGCTGTGCCGACGACCGAGCCATCGGTGCCTATGGCAGAACGCTCTGCGCTGCCCAGTTTCAACTGGACTATCAGCGGTCAGTACGACCCGGCCAAAGCGGCCGAGGATCTGGCCCGGCACCTGCAGCGAGCCAAGGACATCGACAAGACCTGGATGAAGGTCTTCGCCGTTACCGAGATCGTCTTTGGCGTCCTGGCCTTGATTCCGGTGGTGGGTATCGCGACCCGCGGTCTGTTCGGAGGCTACAAGGCCATTCGCTACACCATCGCCGCCATAGACACGGCGCTGGCCTTGAATGCCATCGGCAGCGGCAGCACCAAGCTGATCACCGGTGAAAACATCGACGTTGGGGAAAAGCTCTTCGCCAGCCTGGGACAGCTTGCCGACCCCAAGGATGGCGCAGAGCGCGGACGTCAGGTGTTCATGTTCATCAACCTGGTCATGTTGACCCCCGCGGCCTTTGGCGGGGCGCGTTGGATCTTGCGCAAGATACGCCGCGACGCTCCAGCCTCGGCCGCACTCAATGTCCAGGTCCTGAGCGAGGAGCAACGCAAGCGCCTGGGCGGCCACACCTCGGCAGAGCCCCTGGCCATCGAACTGCGCGGCAGCAAGCGCGAAGGTGGCTACAGCGCCAGGAACAGCGATCACCAGACGGGCGGCGGCGACTGGTTCGACCGCCCCTCGCTGGACACCAACAGCAGCCAGGTTGGCTACAGCTCCCCCATGGGCAAAGCCAACTACGCGGTCATGTCCAACACCTTGCGCAACCGACTCACCATGTTGATCGTGCAACACTGCGGCAGCCTCAAGGTGGTGGGCAGAGTCGGCAAGATCGTCGGTGATGCCGGAGAGGAAGCCTTTGCTGCGGCCCTGATCGAAAAATGGGGCGTGCAGCCCAAACGCATTCTTGGCTACAGCGACAACGCCCAAGTCCCCAACCGCTTCGGCTTGTCGAACAAGATGGGCCATGGACTCGACATGCTGGTGTGGGTGCCACCACCGCCCTCGATCACCGTACGCGTCCCTACCGATGCCGAGCGGCATTTTATTGATGGAGTCAAAGGTACGGCGCCGACCAAGACCTTGAACTTTACCGAAGATACGTTGCTGGTGATTGAAGTCAAAGCGACGCTGGGGGGGATAAAGACGTCGGGGTTTAATAAGACGCAGAAGGATGGTGGGGTGCAAAAAATGAAGGAATTGAGAAAGAAAATTCAGTTGACCCGAGAAGGATGGACACCTGAAAAAATGGCGGAAATGGATCCAAATTACACAGAAAAAATTTTAGCCATTGATAGTGCCCTAATAAATGGAAGGCTTGAGTACTTCCATGCACAAGTCTTCTTCGACTCGCAGGGGGCGTTAAACAAACTAGTTGGAGAAGGCTCCGGCTTACAACTCAATACGTGGTGAAAAAATGGCAAAAAACACTATAGATAGATTGGATGAAAGCCTGCGCAAAGTAAATAAATGGGCATCTGGAGGCTCTTTACCCACAATATCTTTTGAGGAGTATCTTGAAGGTCTTGGAAATATTGGCTTGGCTGTAAGTGGATTATCGGGATTGTTTGTATTAGGAATGCAAGAAATACAACAAAGCCTACTGGCTGCTCGCGCAGGACAATCACATTTAGCCAGCCGACATATGGCCTATGGTTTTGCACGCATGTTGTATGCGGAAACAATCGATATAAAAAGATTGAAAGGTACTAATCGTGAATCAGCTGGCGATCTAGATGGTGCCACTCATCTGATGCTAGGTGCTATTGCAACGGGGCGCCCCGAACTTGTCAAACCCTATCATGAGGTGTTGTTTGCTGGCATTGAAGAAGGTTATGGCATCCGCAATGGTCACAACTTACCCCTCAGTTCCACCCTGCGCTACGCCGCCTTCGGCCTGAGCATTATCGGCGACTGGCTGGGCCAACCCCTCGATCTGGAAAAACACGCCCTACCCCGTGACCTGGCCTGGGGACAATTGGTGGCCAACTGGCGCAATCCCGATCCCGAAGTGCTGCTACCTGCGCTACTGCTGGCTTGCGATACCCACGTCGAGCGCATTGCCTTGACCGAGCGCGAGGATGACAGCGGAAAGTTTGAATTCGGTTCGGTTTTCCTGGCTGTTCATCCCACCGAAATCCTCGCTGTCTTGTGTCTGCGTGATTTGCTTGGCCTGCCTAATCCCAAAGAAATCGACCACCCCTTGATGAAGACGCCTTATGCCGCGATCACTTGCCTGCCGGGGGCCGTCACCGAGCGCGACAAATTGCTGGAGCAGTTTCTGGCTGTTGTACGTCAGCGCGATCCTCAGGTTTTACCAGTGGGGTTGTGAATGCAGATGTCGCAGCACTGATCGAAAAGTGGGGTGTGCCGCCCAAACGCATTCTTGGCTACAGCGACAACGCCCAAGTCCCCAACCGCTTCGGCTTGTCGAACAAGATGGGCCATGGCCTTGACATGCTGGTTTGGGTACCGCCACCGCCCTCGATCACCGTACGGGTCCCTACCGATGCCGAGCGGCATTTTATTGATGGAGTCAAAGGTACGGCGCCGACCAAGACCTTGAACTTTACCGAAGATACGTTGCTGGTGATCGAAGTCAAAGCGACGCTGGGGGGAATAAAAACGTCGGGGTTTAATAAGACGCAAAAAGATGGTGGGGCGAAGAAAATAGAAAAACTAATGGAAACTATAGAACAAAAACAAAAGGGGTGGACTCCCGAAAAAATGGCAGAAGTTGACCCAAGTGCGAATAATAAAATGAGAGCAATTAGGCGCGCGCAACGCGACGAAAAAATTGAATACCTTCACGCACAGATATTCTTCGACTCTCAAGGAGGCTTGAACAAGCTGGTTGGCGAGGGCTCCGGATTACAACTCAATACGTGGTGAAAAAATGGCAAAGAGCACTATGAGTAGATTAGAGAAAAGTCTACGTAGAACAAAAGAATGGGCATCAGGGCGTTCTTTTCCGACAACTGATTTTGAGGAATACCTAGAAGGCCAGGGAGATGTTAGGGCTGCTGTTGATGGCGTTTTCGGACTATTTGCATTAGGAATGCAGGAGGTCAATCAAAGTCTTCTAGCAGCTGGGAGAAACCAATGGAATTTGGCTAACCTGCATATGGCTTTCGGCTTCACACGTATGTTGTATGCGAAAACAATTGATATAAACAGCGTGAAAGGCACTAATCGAAAAATAATTGGCGGATTGGACAGCGTTACTCACCTGATGTTAGGTGCTATCGCAATGGGACGGTCGGAGTTTGTGCAACCTGCTCATAAAATATTGTTCGCCGGTATTGAAGGTGGTTATGGCATTCGTGACGGTCATGACCTTCCCCTAGGCACCACTCTGCGCTACGCCGCCTTCGGTCTAAGCATTATCGGCGACTGGCTGGGTCAACCCCTTGATCTTGAAAAGCACGCCTTGCCCCGTGACGTGGCTTGGGGGCAACTGGTCGCTCACTGGCGCCATCCCGACCCCGATGTATTGCTATCTACGCTACTGCTGGCCTGCGATACCCACGTGGAACGCATCGCGCTGACAGAACGCGAAAGCGACAGCGGAAAGTTTGAATTCAGCTCTGAATTTTTGGCCGTACACCCCACCGAAATCCTCGCTGTCTTGCGTCTGCGTGATTTGCTTGGCCTGCCTAACCCCAAAGAAATCGACCATCCCTTAATGAAGACGCCTTACGCCGCGATCACTTGCCTGCCGGGCGCCGTCACCGAGCGCGACGAGTTGCTGGAGCAGTTTCTGGCCGTTGTGCGTCAGCGTGATCCGCAGGTTTTGCCGGCGGGGTTGTGAGCGATGGGTACACGACAACACCTTCAATGAAAAGGAGGCAAACATGTCCGGACGAGGCGCAATCCGCTTGGGCGACAATCACTCAGGCGGGGGAGCCATGATTGAGGCCAGCGGCTTTCCGGTGAATGGCATTGCCCAATGCCTGCTCGGCGATAAAGCCCTTTGCCCGACCCACCTGGGTACTTATGCCCTGGTGTCCGGTGGTGATGGCAGCGCGATCCATAATGGCCGCCCGATGGCATTTGAACCCGCGACGCTCGCCTGTGGCTGCAGCGTCACGTCCTCTTGTACAGCCCAATATGCGAAGGCCTGAGGGAGCCCACTCATTGATGAGAAATACAGTCGATGCCCGCTGCGAAAACGTGGCTCCAGACAAGGTATCGCACTCAGTTTCACGGACGTCCTGCTTTTACATTTCGGAAAAACACGGCTCTTGCGGTGACGAACTGGCATCCATAAAGTGACGCCCGTCGCTGCCAATTCAGCGACCTGACTTGGCCGTCAGCATTCCCGTAACGCACAGGCGCTCACCAAACGAAAGGCAAGCGCTTTTTTTGCGCCTGCGCGTTTGTGTTATGGCGACTGTGCGTGGGACACCTTCGGGTGTGCCGGGATGTTTCGGGCCCGGTCGGCCAACCCGCGTACAGTTGACACCCTCCTTTGCTTGGCCGCGAACGGTGGTAACTCCCGAAACGATGGAGTGTTACCCAATGGATTACCAAGCTTTCACCTCTTCCAACACCACCAACCACGCCGTTGCCTTTATCAACCCTCAAGCGCCCTTGCTTGATCTGCTGACCTACGCCGGCTTGCGCATCCGCGCTGCCCGCGACCTGCTGGACAGTGTCTCCGGCATGACCCGCCGCAACGCCGACGACCTCGATCTGATGCGTTTCTCCAGTGTGGCCACCTTGTTGTTGCAGGACGGATGCGACGTGTTGCACGTAGCAGAACAACAAGCAATGGATTTACCTGAGCCTTAACGCCGGTGGCCTTGCGACAGTGGCGATGAAAAGCGCGGCAGCGTAAACCTTAATCGTCACCCAGAATGAGTTACTCGTTCACGTATGTAAAAAGCCCCGCGCTCCTTACGAAGGCGGGGCTTTTCTGTGGCCTGGACAGCTTAGTGTGCGTAGGTCAGCAACAACTCGGTCGGGGCCTTGAAATCCACCGACATCATCACGCTCAGCGCGGTGATGGTGAAGATCGAGAACACGAACAGCTTGCGCGCCCACACGGTGTCATCCACCGCCTTGTAGCCGGTCCAGGCCATGTACAGCCAGTACATGCCCATCGCCGCCGCTACCGCCAGGTAGCTCATGCCGGCGTAACCGCTGAAGGTCAGCATCAGGGTCGCCACCAGGAACGCCAGGATGTAGAGCAGGATGTGCTTCTTGGCCACGCGAATCCCGCGTTTTACCGGCAGCACCGGAATCGATGCGGCCAGGTAATCGTTGAAGCGGAAGATTGCGATGGCGTAGGAATGCGGCATCTGCCACAGGCTGAACATCACCAGCAGGGTCAGCGCGGCCATGTCGAAGGTGTTGCTCACAGCCACATAACCGATCACCGGCGGCATGGCCCCGGACAGACTGCCCACCAGCGTGCCGTGAACCGACTTGCGCTTGAGGTACAGGCTGTACAGGCCGACGTAGATGACAAAGCCGATTACCGCGAACAACGCGGCCAACGGGTTGGCCACGTAGTACAGCAGGGCGACGCCGGCGATCCCGAGGAGGGAGGCATAGACCAGGGCCGCTTCCAGGGAGATCAGGCCCTGGACCAGCACGCGGTTCTTGGTGCGCTCCATCTTCAGGTCGATGTCACGGTCGATGCAGTTGTTGAACACGCAACCGGAGGCTACCACCAGCGAGGTGCCGATCATGGCGGCCAGGAAAATGGCCAGATCGACATGCCCTTTCGAGGCCAGGAAAAACCCGCCTGCCACAGAAAGCACGTTACCGAAAATGATCCCCGGTTTGGTGATTTGGATAAAGTGCTTGAGCGACATCGGGTTTACCTCACTTGGCCATCATGACGGTGTGGATGCTGAACATGATCCACAACGACAGACCAACCAGCAGAACAATGACCAGCGCCGCGAAAATAAACGCGATGACGTTGTTACGCTGCGCCGCGGAACGGTCCAGATGGAGGAAGTACACCAGGTGAACGATCACCTGGATGACCGCGAACGCCAGGACGATCCACAGGGTCACGTCTTTAGGCAACGACGGGTACATCACCAGGCCGAACGGGATCAGTGTCAGGATGACCGACAGGATGAAGCCGATGGCGTAGGACTTGACGCTGCCGTGACCGGCTTCGTCGTGGGAGTGTGTGTTGGCCATTTACATAGTCCCCATCAGGTAAACAACGGTGAATACGCAGATCCACACCACGTCCAGGAAGTGCCAGAACAGGCTCAGGCAGCTCAGACGGGTCTTGTTGGTCGCCGTCAGGCCGTTTTTCTGCACCTGATACATCATGATCGCCATCCAGATCAGACCGCTGGTCACGTGCAGACCGTGGGTGCCGACCAGGGTGAAGAACCCGGACAGGAAGCCGGAACGGCTAGGGCCGTAACCTTCGGAGATCAGCAGGTGGAACTCGTTGATCTCCATGCCGATGAAGCCCAGGCCGAACAGGAAGGTCATGGCCAGCCAGCCCAGTACCTGCTTCTTGTTGCCCCGGAAGAACGCCAGCATGGCGAAGCCGTAGGTGATCGAACTGAACAGCAGCAGAGCGGTTTCGCCCAGTACGTAAGGCAGTTCGAAGATGTCGTGGCCCGACGGGCCACCCGCTACGTTGTTAACCAGTACCGCGTATACCGCGAAGATCGACGCAAACAGAATGCAGTCGGTCATCAGGTAGAGCCAGAAACCGAATACGGTCATCTCGCCCGAGTCGTGGTGATGGTCATCGTGCCCATGGTCATCGACATGGGCGTGTCCAGCATTGGTCACTAAGTTCGACATGGATTAAGCCTGTTCCAACGAGGTTTCAACACGGGTAGCCGGGATCTTGTTCTCCGATACCAGACGCTTGTGCTGCTCGGCTTCGATGCGTTCGATCGTCTCGACCGGCACCATGTAGCCTTGATCATCACGGGCAGCGTGGATCGCGAAATAGATCACGGTGCCGGCCAGGCTTGCGATGGCCAGCCACCAGATGTGCCAGATCATGGCGAAACCGAACACGGTCAGCAGAGCCCCCATGACCACACCGGTAGCGGTGTTGTTGGGCATGTGGATCGGCTGGTAGCGGCCAGGCTGCGCGTAGGCAGTGCCGTTTTCCTTGGCTTCGGTGAACGGGTCGATGCCTTCGGCTTTCGGCAGTACCGCGAAGTTGTAGAACGGCGGAGGCGACGAAGTCGACCATTCCAGGGTGTGGGCGTTCCAAGGGTCGCCGGACACACACATGTTCTGCTTGCGGTCACGCACGCTGACGTACAGCTGGATCAGCTGGCAGGCGATGCCCACGGCGATCATCAGCGCACCCACCATGGCCACGTACAGGTATGGCACCCACTCAGGGTTGGTGGTGGCGTTCAGACGACGGGTCATGCCCATGAAGCCCAGTGCGTAGAGCGGCATGAAGGCAACGAAGAAGCCCGAGATCCAGAACCAGAACGCAGCCTTGCCCCAACCTTCATGCAGCTTGAAGCCGAAGGCTTTCGGGAAGTAGAAGCTGAAGCCGGCGATGTAGCCAAATACCGCGCCGCCGATGATCACGTTGTGGAAGTGCGCGATCACGAACAGGCTGTTGTGCAGCACGAAGTCCGCACCCGGGATGGCCAGCAGTACGCCGGTCATGCCGCCGATGGCGAAGGTCACCATGAAGCCCAGGGTCCACAGAACCTGGCTGGTGATGCGCAGACGGCCGTGATAGATGGTGAACAGCCAGTTGAACAGCTTCACCCCGGTCGGAATCGAGATCAGCATGGTCGCCAGGCCGAAGAAGGCGTTGACGCTGGCCCCCGAACCCATGGTGAAGAAGTGGTGCAGCCAGACCATGAAGCCAAGGATCGAGATCGCGCCGGAGGCGTAGATCATCGAGTGGTGGCCGAACAGGCGCTTGCCGGAGAAGGTCGAGATCACTTCGGAGAAGATACCGAACGCCGGCAGGATCAGGATGTACACCTCGGGGTGACCCCAGGCCCAGAACAGGTTCACGTACATCATTGGATTGCCACCAAGTTCATTGGTGAAAATGTGGAAATCCATGTAACGGTCAAGCGTCAGCAGTGCCAGGGTGGCGGTGAGGATCGGGAACGAAGCCACGATCAGCACGTTGGCCCAGGTGCAGGTCCAGGTGAAGATCGGCATGTCCATCATCTTCATGCCAGGGGTACGCATTTTCAGCACGGTGGCCAGGAAGTTGACCCCCGTCAGCGTTGTCCCCAGACCCGATAGCTGCAGCGCCCAGATGTAGTAGTCCACACCCACGCCCGGACTGTATTGCAGGCCCGAAAGCGGCGGATAGGCAACCCAGCCGGTCTTGGCGAATTCGCCAACGCCCAGGGACAGGTTGATCAGCACCACGCCCGATACCAGCAGCCAGAAGCTCAGGGAGTTGAGGAACGGATAGGCCACGTCACGCGCGCCGATCTGCAGCGGCACGACCAGGTTCATCAGGCCGGTGAAGAAAGGCATCGCCATGAAGATGATCATGATCACACCGTGGGCGGTGAAGATCTGGTCATAGTGTTCAGGCGGCAGGTAGCCAGGCGAACCCTCGGTGGCCATGGCCAGCTGGGTACGCATCATGATGGCGTCGGCGAAGCCACGCAGCAGCATGACCATGGCGACGATGATGTACATCACACCGATTTTCTTGTGGTCGACGGACGTCAGCCACTCGGTCCACAGGTAGGTCCACTTCTTGAAGTAGGTGATTGCCGCGAACAGCGCCAGACCACCGAGCAGAATCATGGCAACGGTCACCATGACGATCGGCTCGTGGAACGGTATCGCTTCCAGACTTAATTTACCAAACATCGTTTACTCCTCTGCCCCGGCAGCTGAATGCGAACTCACGTCCATCCCTTCGGTTGCGGCCACTTCCTTTTCTTTCTTCTCGTGCTTGAGCGGCTTGCCCGGTTTCATGCCTTCATACTTGTCGATGACGGTCTGGAACAGGTTTGGCGCGTAAGCGGAGTAGAGCTCGACAGGATTGTTCTGGCTCGGCTTGGAAAGGGCTTCGTATTCAGCGGTATCCAGCTGTTTAGGTGCCTTCTTGACTTCGTTTACCCAGGCGTCGAAATCTTCCTGACTGGTAGCGATCGCTTTGAACTTCATGCCGGTGAAACCCGCGCCGCTGTAGTTGGCGGAGATACCTTCAAGTTCGGTGTTCTGGTTGGCAATCAGGTGCAGCTTGGTGGTCATGCCCGCCATGGCGTAGATCTGGCCGCCCAGGCCCGGGATGAAGAACGAGTTCATCACGGTGTCGGAGGTGACACGGAAGTTCACCGGGGTATGGGCCGGGAACACGATCTTGTTGACGGTGGCGATGCCCTGGTCGGGGTAGATGAACAGCCACTTCCAGTCCATGGCCACCACCTCGATGGTGACCGGCTTGACGTCGGATTCGATCGGGCGATAAGGGTCCAGGGCGTGGGTCGACTTGTAGGTGACATAACCCAGGGCAATGATGATCAGCACCGGAACCAGCCACACCGCGATCTCGATCTTGGTGGAGTGGGACCACTTCGGCGCGTAGGTCGCGTCCTTGTTCGAGGCGCGATATTTCCAGGCGAAGGCGAAGGTCATGAGAATGACCGGCACAACCACCAGCAGCATCAGAATGGTTGCCGTGATGATCAGGTTTCGTTCATCCAGACCAACCTGACCTTTGGGATCAAGCAAGGTCCATTTGCAGCCTCCCAGCATTAACATGCCGAGCAGCGGCAATAAGCCTAGTAATCTGGGGTACCTGTTTTTACTCATCTCACGACCTCTAAAGCAGCTTGCGCAATGCAGTTGGGTTTTGATCGCCAACACTTCACCCTGCCAAGGGTTGGCATTTTTCTTCAATTGAATAAGGGCCTGCCCGTTGCGTTAAACGCTCAACGACACATCCCGGGCTAGCAGTGGTTCTTATTCGATCTCGTGGTCAAAGGCCTTGTTACAGACCAATTCCATTTGGTGCGGAAGTTTGGAAGGCGCCGACACCCGCAGTCGCACGGAGCGCTCAATCCGCCCCTCGACCGTCCTCGTGTGCTCAGGGATGAGCAGCGTCGGAAATTCAGTGCGTGCGATTGTAGATATGTCGCGTTTCATAAACCATGTCTTATCCCGAAATAATTTTTATCCCGGGGCGCAACAATCCCTCACGATTATTGCGATGGATCGCAACTATATCGATTTTCATTCTCAATAAAAAGCCGCAAAAGAGACTCCCAACGCCCCCTTTCAACCGGCTGAACAAGCCGCTGAAAGCCGCCTTGGATGGGGCTTCAACCCCCGTAAAACGGGCTTTGTGAAGAGTTGTATAGATAGCAGGCTATGGATTTAACCCAGCCTGGCGATTTACACAAAATGACAGACTTCAGGGGAACCGACAGCCCGCTCAGCAGTCTGTTATCGGCCTCCCTCCGGCCCTGTGCGACCGCGACAGTGTGACAACATGTCGCACTTTTACCGCCCCTTCCCTTGCTGCACATCACGGACTTTTCAAGCGCTGGATGAGCGACATGAAAAAGCCCCGGCCCCTGTTGAGGGACCGGGGCTTTTCCGGGTGAATCAGTAGGTTTTCTTGCGGTTGCGAACCACGCCCAGGGGCACCAGGATCACCGTCAGCACGAACGCCAGCAGTGCCCATTGCGCCAGGGACAGGCCCAGGATCGGCGGATAGGGCGTGGAGCAGAAACCGTCCACCTGGAAGACCAGGGGAAAGATGCTCGCCAGCGGCAGACTGTCGACAAAGGGCTGCAGCACATCGATGCCGCAGCTCACCGCCGGATAGAACTGGGTGTACACATGGTGCCCGGCCACCCCGGCCCCCGCGATGGCGCTGATGACCACCAGGGTCTCCATCACCGTCACCGCACGTCGCGAACTCAGGGCCGCCCCGATAAAGGCGAACAGAGCGATCAGCAGCAAGGCATAGCGTTGCAGGATACACAGCGGGCAAGGCGCCTCGCCCAGCACCACCTGCAGGTACAGGGCCCCGCCGATCAGCGCCAGGCAGATAATCCCCAGCAGTACCAGGAAGCGCCGTTCACGTCCTAAACGCAGTCTGTCGTCACTCATCCCTATTCCTTTTTCTGTTGTCTGCTCAACCGGCGTGGCCGTGCTTGTCACGCGGGTTGAATTGCGAAGTTGATCTGATTGCCATCGGGTGCCCGGAAGTCTACACGCTGATCATGACCTTTGAATGCATGGCATCGCAGGCAACACCCAAGGTTTACGGGCCTGGGGGACACATGAATGAAAGGGCCGGCATGGCAGCGCCATCCCGGCATCGAGGGGGGAATTAACGTCAGGCAGGTTAAGCAAGGATTAACAAGCCAGCCCCGTTGCAGGGCCGGCTTGTGCTGGCAGGCGCCGACGGTTGGGTTATTCCAGGGCCGCCGCCGGGCCGAAGAACTCATAACGGCTCTGTTGCTCGGGAATGCCCAGGGCCTTGAGGTGGCGCTTGATGGCCGCCATGAAGCCCTTGGGACCGAGGAAGTAGGCGTCCAGATCTCGCTGCTGCGGCAACCAGTCGGCCAACTGCTCCCGGGTCAGCAGCCCCAGTTTGTCCGCCGCCGGGCTGACGCCGTCGTCCTCGGCATAACAGTAGAAGCGCTTGAGCTGTGGATAACGCTGGGCCAGTTCATCGACCCAGTCACGGAACGCATGCACCTGGCCATTGCGCGCGCAGTGGATGAAATGCACCGGGCGCTCGGTGGCCAGCGCCGCCTCCAGCATCGGCAGGGTTGGGGTGATGCCCACGCCGCCACTGATCAGCACCAGTGGCTTGTCGCTGGGCTGCAAGGTGAACTCGCCGGCCGGCGGGAACAGCATGATGCGCGTGCCCACCACGCATTGGTCGTGCAGGTAGTTGGACACCACGCCCCCGGGTTCGCGCTTGACGCTGATGCGGTACTGCCCCTGGTTGGAAAGTGCCGACAGGGAGTAGTTGCGCCGCACCTCCTGCCCGTCAATGAACAGCTGCAAGCCGATGTACTGGCCCGGCTCGGCGGCGAGGATCGGCCCCTGATCCAGCGGCTCCAAATGCAAGGAAGTGATTTCCGCGCTCTCCTGCACCTTCTGCACCAGCTTGAATGCCCGCGCGCCGCGCCAGCCGCCCGGAGCCTGGGCCTTCTGCTCGTAGATCGCCGACTCGGCACCGATCAGGATATCCGCCAACTGGTTATAGGCCGCGCCCCAGGCAGCGATCACTTCAGGAGTGGCAATCTCGCTGCCCAGCACTTCGGAAATGGCCCGCAACAGGCAGCCCCCCACAATGGGGTAATGCTCCGGCAGGATCTGCAGGGCCACATGCTTGTTGATGATCTTGGCCACCAGATCCCCCAGTTGATCCAACTGGTCGATGTGCCGGGCATACATCAGTACCCCGTTGGCCAGGGCGCGGGGCTGATCGCCACTGGCCTGGTGGGCCTGATTGAACAGCGGGCGCACCTCGGGGTACTCGGACAGCATCATCCGGTAGAAGTGGGTAATCAGGGCTTCGCCACCGCTTTCCAGCAGGGGCACAGTGGCTTTGATGATGGCGCGATCTTGAACGCTTAGCATAAGGACAACTCCTGGACTTTATGACTGCTTGCAGGTTTCCCTTATCCAGTCAGTTTTCATGCCAAGATTAAAATTCATATAAATCAACAACTTAAAATTAAGTTAGTCATAAAGACAGCATTGCACTTATAGTCATTAAGACTAGACGGAGTCATTATGACCGCAAAATCCCTGCTCACGACCCTGCTCCCCCTGGTGACCGACCTGTCCCGGGAACTGCCCGAGGGCGAACGTTACCGCCGCCTGCTGGAAGCCTTGCGCGCCCTGCTGCCCTGCGACGCCGCCGCGCTGCTGCGTCTGGATGGCGAATGGCTGGTGCCGTTGGCGGTGGACGGCCTGAGCACCGACACCCTGGGCCGCCGCTTCAAGGTCAGCGAGCACCCACGCTTTGCCGCCCTGCTCGCCAGCCCGGGCCCGACCCGTTTTGCCAGCGACAGTGAGCTGCCCGATCCCTATGACGGCCTGGTGGACGGTCTTGACGACCACCTGGAAGTGCATGACTGCATGGGCTGCCCGCTGTTCGTCGATGAGCGGCCCTGGGGCCTGCTGACCCTCGATGCCCTGGACCCGCAGCGTTTCGAGCCCATCGAGCTCGACGCCCTGCAAGCCTTCGCCAGCCTCGCCGCGGCCACCGTCAGTGCCGCCGAGCGCATCGAACGCCTGGCGCTGCGGGCCGAAAACGAGCATCAACGGGCCGAGGTCTATCGCCAGGCCAGTGGACAAAACCGCGAGATGATCGGCCAGAGCAAGGCCCACAAGCGCCTGCTGGAAGAAATCAGCCTGGTGGGCGGCAGCGACCTGACGGTACTGATCACCGGTGAAACCGGCGTCGGCAAGGAGTTGGTGGCCCAGGCCATTCACGCCGCCTCGCCCCGGGCCGAACAGCCGATCATCAGCCTCAACTGCGCGGCCCTGCCCGACACCCTGGTGGAAAGCGAACTGTTCGGCCACGTGCGCGGCGCCTTCACCGGCGCCACCCAGGATCGGCGGGGCAAATTCGAGCTGGCCAATGGCGGCACGCTGTTTCTCGATGAGGTGGGCGAACTGTCGCTCACGGTCCAGGCCAAACTGTTGCGGGTATTGCAGAGCGGACAATTGCAGCGCCTGGGTTCGGACAAGGAGCATCAGGTGGACGTGCGCCTGATCGCCGCCACCAACCGCGACCTGGCCGAAGAAGTGCGCAGCGGACGCTATCGCGCCGACTTCTACCACCGCCTCAGCGTCTACCCGCTGCGGGTGCCGGCCCTGCGCGAGCGGGGCCGGGACGTGCTGCTGCTCAGCGGTTACTTCCTTGAGCAGAACCGTTCGCGCATGGGCCTGGGCAGCCTGCGGCTGAGCGCCGATGCGCAGCAGGCGCTGCTGGGCTACCACTGGCCGGGCAACGTTCGCGAGCTGGAGCACCTGATCGGCCGCAGCGCCCTCAAGGCCTTGGGCAACCGCCGCGAACGACCGAGGATTCTCAGCCTGGATGCCGCCGACCTGGACCTGCCGCGGATCAGCGAGAAAGCGCCGGACATCGCCGAGCTAACCCTTGACAGCACCCTTGACAGCACCCTTGACACCACCCTTGACACCGCCCCATCGGCGCCCCTCCATGGCGACCTGCGCCAGGCCACCGAGCACTATCAACGCCAACTGATCAACGCCTGCCTGGAACGGCACCAGCACAACTGGGCCAGTGCCGCCCGTGAGCTAGGCTTGGACAGAGCCAACCTCAGCCGTCTGGCCAAGCGCCTGGGCCTGCGCTAGGCACCAGGGTTGGGCGCAGGAGCTGGCTTGCCAGCGAAGGGCAGAGCACGGATCCACTGCACCGCCCTGCACCGACGGAAAGCAGGAACACCGCTAAAGCCTGCCCTGAATACGTCGATAACCCGTTATCAATGGTGTTGCGTGGGTCGAGCCACACGCCAACTTTTTCAGAGAAGGTTTTTATGTCCTCCAACAAAGCCCGCGCAGATTCGCTTTCGCTTCTGCTGTTTACCTTGCGCAGCGGCAAGCTGATGGCAATCAACCTGCTTAAAGTCAGTGAAATCATTCCCTGCCCGCCGCTGACCAAGCTGCCGGAATCCCACCCCCATGTGAAAGGCATCGCCACCCTGCGCGGCAACTCGCTGTCGGTGATCGACCTGAGCCGGGCCATTGGCGAACGCCCTCTGGCCGACCCCGACAGCGGCTGCCTGATCGTCACCGACGTCAGCCGCTCCAAGCAGGGCCTGCACGTGCAGGCGGTGAGCAAGATCGTGCATTGCCTGACCACCGATATCCGCCCGCCGCCCTTCGGTTCCGGCGGTATCAAGTCCTACATCACCGGCGTGACCCAGGTGGACGGCACCCTGGTGCAGGTGCTGGACATCGAGAAGGTGATCCACGGCATTGCCCCGGCCCAGATCGAGATGGCGCCCACCGAGCTGAGCATGGAAGACGCCGAAGCCCTGGGCAACGCGCGGATCCTGGTGGTGGACGACAGCCAGGTGGCGCTGCAGCAATCGGTGCACACCCTGCGCAACCTCGGCCTGCAGTGCCACACCGCCCGCAGTGCCAAGGAGGCTATCGACTGCCTGCTGGAACTGCAGGGCACGGCCAACGAAATCAACCTGATCGTCTCGGACATCGAGATGTCGGAAATGGACGGCTACGCCCTGACCCGGACCCTGCGGGAAACCCCGGACTTCGCTCACCTCTACGTGTTGCTGCACACCTCCCTGGACAGCGCCATGAACAGTGAAAAAGCGCGTCTGGCCGGGGCCAATGCGGTACTCACCAAGTTCTCCTCGCCGGAACTGACCCGCTGCCTGATCGACGCTGCCAAAACCATCGCCACCCAGGCGGCCTGAGCCATGAGCGAGATCCACTGCCTGCTGCTGCGTCGCGATCTCTCCCGCCCGCAGGCCGTCCCGCAGTGGCCGCCCGGGGTCACGGTGCTGCACTACCAGCCCGAGCTGGCCGCCCAGGTGCATCAGCTGATGCACCTGGGCTACCAGGACGGCGGCGGCAGCGTGCCGACGCTGGACCGCTGGCGCCAGTCATTCGAGAACGATGCCGAATACGATCCGCAACTCTGTCTGCTGGCCCGCGATGCCAGCGGACTGATCGGGGTCGCCCAATGCTGGACCAGTGCCTACATCAAGGATCTGGTGGTGCATCCCCGCGCCCGTGGCCAGGGCGTGGGCCGGGCCCTGCTGGAGCAGGCCTTCGTGATGTTCGCCGAACGCCGGGAAGGCTTCGTCGATCTGCGGGTTCTGGAAGACAACCGGCGAGCCCGCCGTTTGTATGAAAGCGCCGGCATGCAGATCCTGCGTCGCGAGCGCGTGCCCCAGGGTTCCTGAACACCGGCACGACCCACGCCGCCAGCCGCGGAGGGTGGCGTGCAACTTGCTTGGCCCCTGCTCCAGCCGCGCCGACGTGTTTTTTTCGACGCCATCCCCATCGCCCCAGAAGGGTTCCCCGATCCATGAACACCCAGTTTTCCTGCGTTGGTTGCGGCAAGTGCTGCAGCGATCACCACGTGCCCCTGACCCTCACGGAAGCCCGGGCCTGGGCGGCTGACGGCGGTCAGGTGATCGTCCTGGTGGAAGCCTTTCTCGGCAATGGCCTGGGCCTGCCGGTGGCGCAGCGCGAACATGCGCAACGCCGTTCCTGCCGGGTGCTCAGTGGCAGCGCCGAGGCCTATGTGGCGATCACTTTCGCCGCCTACAACGTCGGCCCCTGCCGGAATCTTGACGAAGAGTCGCGCTGTCGCATCTACGCGCGGCGACCGCTGGTGTGTCGCATCTATCCGATGGAAATCAACCCGCACATTCCGCTCAACCCACTGGCCAAGGAGTGCCCGCCGCACTCATGGGAACAGGGCCCGCAACTGATCCTCGGCGGAGAACTGGTGGACCAGGAGCTGGCGGAGCTGATCGCGCGCTCGCGCCAGGCCGACCGTGACGACATCCACACCAAGGAAGCCATCTGCGCCTTGCTGGGGATACGCACCACGGCTCTCAAGGGCGACGGTTTCACTGCTTACCTGCCCGAGATGAACGCCCTGGCCGACGCCATCGACCAGGTCCGCGCCGCTCCCCCGCAGAGCGCGAGCCAGCCTTGGCGCTTTCACCTGTCCGGCGACGACATCGCCAGCCAGGTGCTGGCCGCCGGTGCCCAGGTGGTCAGCACTGCCGGCCAGGACTACGCCTTCATCTCCCTGCGCGCCGCCTGAACCAACGGCGCCGGCTGGCGGGCGATCCGCGCAGCGGCCTAGCCACGCTTATGCCAGAACTCCTGGGCCAGCTGGCGCAGATCACCCGCCAGCCCGGCCACGTCGCCTGAATTGACGTGGCTGAGCTGGCCGGCATTGACCGTGACCTCGCAGGCATGGCGGATGCCCATGATGTTGCGGTTGATGTCCTCGCTGACCGCGCTCTGCTCTTCCACCGCCGCGGCAATCTGCAGGCTCATCTCGGTGATCTGGTTGACCCGCTGGCTGATCCCGTCCAGGGCCACCGCCGCGCGCTGGGCCTGGTCGACGCTGCTTTCCACATGCGCACTGCTGTGCTGCATGGCCTCCACCGCATGGCGCGCGGCGTTTTGCAGGGTGCTGATCATGCGCTGGATCTCGTTGGTGGAATCCTGGGTCCGCTGGGCCAGGCCACGCACCTCATCGGCCACCACGGCAAAACCGCGCCCCTGCTCGCCGGCCCGCGCCGCCTCGATGGCCGCATTCAGGGCCAGCAGGTTGGTCTGTTCGGCAATGCTGCGAATCACCTCCAGCACCCCGGAAATATCCGTGCTGTGGCCCTCCAGCTGATGGATGACCTCGGTGGCCCGCTCCAGCTCGCTGGCCAGGCGCAGCACCGCGCTGCGGCTTTCGCCCACCAGTTGATGACCTTCGCGGGTTTCGCTTTCCGCCTGATCGGCCGCCACCGATGCCTGTTGGGCATGGGTGGCAACCTCGGCCACGCTGGCGGCCATCTGATGAATGGCGGCGGCCACCTGATCGGTTTCCGCCTGCTGCTCCAGGGTGCTGTTATGACTGCTGTGCAGATGCTCCACCAGCTCCGCGGCATGCCCGGCCAGGCGCTGGGAGGCGTCACCAATGCGCCCCACCACGGCTCCGACCTGGGCTTCGAGCATCTGCAAGGCGAACTCGATACGGCCGAACTCGTCCGCACGACCGGTGTAGATGCCCTGGCTCAGTGGGTTGTCGCCGATCTGCCGGGCGCGCTCGGCGAGGCGATCCAGCGGACGCATTTGCACACCGACCGCCACCAGGCTCAGGCACCAGCCCATGGCCATCACCGCGCCCTGGAGCATCCAGGACTCGGGCAGCAGCCACGCTGAAACCCCGAAGCAGCCGATAAAACCGGCGCTGATGGCGGCCCACAGGCGCAAGCGCAGGCTCACCACCGGCAGCAGGCTCCAGCCTGAACGCCCGCCCTCCCTGAGCCGGGCATAGGCCCGCTCCGCGGCGTCGATCTGTTGCGCGCTGGGCTTGGTGCGCACCGATTGGTACTCCACCGCCTGACCGTCGCGGGTCACCGGCGTGACGTAGGCGCTGACCCAGTAGTGGTCGCCGTTTTTGCAGCGGTTCTTGACCATGCCCATCCACGAGCGGCCGCTCTTGAGGGTGCGCCACATATGGCCGAACGCCGCGGAGGGCATGTCTGGATGACGCAGCAGGTTGTGCGGCGAACCCAGCAGTTCCTCGCGGGTGTAGCCGCTGATCTTGATGAAATCAGGATTGGCGTAGGTGATCGCGCTGGTCAGATCGGTGGTCGAAAGGATGTTCGCATCAGGGGCAAAGTCCACGTTTCGCCCAGTAACCGGCAGGTTGATCTTCATGGCAAGCGCGCTCGTAATTGTTAGGAGGAGTCGGCAGGGCTGCTGACTCTAAGCGCACTGATGCCACAAATACTGATCCAGCTCAGGTTTAAAGCAATTAGCCATCATTGCGCTTAAAAAGCGCAAATCAAGGCAATGTCTGCGATTGTCGGCGATATCAACGTTTGCCCATGGAGCGACGGGTGCCGGGCGGCGCGGCGCCAGGGGTCTTGGTGTGACCGTTGCTGGCGCCGTTCTTGTACCAGGGCTGCTGGGCATTCTTGGCCGTGGCGAACTCGGACGGCTTGAACGGAAACTTGAACGCCGGAATCGCCGCTTTGGCCTCGGATTCAGGAGTGGCCGGGGCGGCCGCGGGATCGACGTTCAGGCCGTCATCCGCTGCGGGTTGTGCAGGGGCAGTCATGGAAGCTCCAGGGGAGAAAGATAATCCGCGCCAGGGGACAGGCTGCGGTGGCCGGCAGTATACCTGTGCGCCCGCGATCTTTGACCTGGGGCGCGGCGCCCGGGCCGTACTTTTCTGACAGCGCTGACAGCTGGCGGTCACGGTGCTGACCGGGTTGCCGGACTATAACTGTCAACAGATCATGGCCATCCTTCCGACACTATTGCCCCCGGCGCTCGACCTCTATGCCCATTGCCAAGAAAACCGTCGTGTCCGCCGCGCTGCTGGTGGCTCTCATCGCTGGCGCGGCCTGGTTCCTCAACAAGCCGGCGACCGCCAGACTGGCCGCGCCCACGGCGATTCCGGTGCGAGTGGTGCAGGTGGTCCAGCAGGATGTGCCGCGCTACGTCAGCGGCATCGGTACGGTGCTTTCGCTGCACAGCGTGATCATCCGTCCCCAGGTGGATGGCATCCTCACTCGCTTGCTGGTCAAGGAGGGCCAACTGGTCAAGGCCGGGGACCTGCTGGCCACCCTCGATGACCGCTCGATCCGCGCCAACCTGGACCAGGCCAAGGCCCAACTGGCGCAGAACCAGGCCCAGTTGCAGGTGGCGCAGATCAACCTCAAGCGCTACAAGCTGCTGTCGGTGGATGACGGCGTCTCGAAACAGACCTACGACCAGCAAGCGGCCCTGGTCAATCAGCTCAACGCCACGGCCCAGGGCAATCAGGCCGCCATCGATGCCGCGCAGGTCCAACTGTCCTACACCCAGATCCGCTCGCCCGTCACTGGCCGGGTGGGTATTCGCACCGTGGACGAAGGCAACTTCCTGCGCATGAGCGACGCCCAAGGCCTGTTCTCGGTGACCCAGATCGACCCCATCGCCGTCGAGTTCTCCCTGCCCCAGCAGATGCTGCCCACCCTGCAGCAACTGGTTCGCGCCCAGGACCCGGCAGCGGTCCAGGCTTACCTGGGCACCGACAGCAACAAGGCCGACGCCCTGCTGGGCAATGGCCATCTGAGCCTGATCGACAACCAGATCGATACCGGCACCGGCACCCTGCGCGCCAAGGCGGAGTTCGCCAACCCCCAGCAAAAGCTCTGGCCCGGTCAACTGGTGACCGTGAAGATCCAGACCGCGCTGGACCAGGGCGCGCTGACCGTGCCGCCCACGGTGGTCCAGCGCGGCCTGGATCAGCACTTCGTGTTCCGGGTCAAGGGCCAGCAGGTGGAACGCGTGCCGGTGCAGTTGCTGTACCAGGACAGCGAGCTGAACATCATTGCCGGGGTCCAGGCCGGGGACATATTGGTCAGTGACGGCCAGTCGCGGCTCAAGCCCGGCTCCCAGGTCCAGGTGCTGGATGCCCCGCCGCCTGCGCCTGCCCAGGAGCCCAAGCCATGAAGGGGCGCGGCTCCCTGTCCGCCTGGTGCGTCGACCATCCGGTCGCCACCGTGCTCTTGACCCTGGCCCTGGTGTTGCTGGGGGTGATCGCCTTTCCACGCCTGCCGGTGGCGCCGCTGCCGGAAGCCGAGTTCCCCACCATCCAGGTCTCCGCCTCCCTGCCCGGGGCCAGCCCGGACACCATGGCGTCCTCGGTGGCCACGCCCCTGGAAGTGCAGTTCAGCGCCATCCCCGGCATGACCCAGATGACCTCCAGCAGCGCCCTGGGCTCGACCCTGCTGACCCTGCAGTTCACCCTGAACAAGAGCATCGACACCGCCGCCCAGGAAGTGCAGGCGGCGATCAACACCGCCGCCGGCAAACTGCCCAAGGACATGCCCACCCTGCCTACCTGGAGGAAGGTCAACCCGGCCGACAGCCCGGTGCTGATCCTCAGCATCAGTTCGACGCAGATGCCCGGCACCGAGCTCAGCGACTACGCGGAAACCCTGCTGGCCCGGCAGATCAGCCAGATCGACGGCGTCGGCCAGATCAACATCACCGGCCAGCAACGCCCGGCGATCCGGATCCAGGCCGCGGCGGACAAACTGGCGGCCATCGGCCTGACCCTGGCCGACATCCGCCTGGCGATCCAGCAAACCAGCCTCAACCTGGCCAAGGGCGCGCTGTACGGCGAGTCGAGCATCTCCACCCTGTCCACCAACGACCAGCTGTTTCATCCCGAGGAATACGCTCAGCTGATCGTTTCCTACAAGAACGGCGCACCGGTGCACCTGCAGGACGTGGCCCGGGTGGTCAATGGCCCGGAAGACGCCTACGTCCAGGCCTGGTCCGGCGATCAGCCGGGGGTCAACCTGGTGATCTCGCGTCAGCCGGGGGCCAATATCGTCGACACCGTGGACCGTATCCAGGCCGCCCTGCCGGGGCTTGAGGCCATGCTGCCGGCGTCGGTGCAGGTCATGGTGCTGGTGGACCGCACCCAGACCATCCGCGCCTCGCTGCACGAGGTGGAGATCACCCTGCTGATCGCGGTGCTGCTGGTGGTGGCGGTGATGGCGCTGTTCCTGCGCCAGTGGTCGGCGACCCTGATCGTCTCCGCGGTACTCGGCGTATCGCTGACCGCCAGCTTCGCCCTGATGTACCTGATGGGCTTCAGCCTGAACAACCTGACCCTGGTGGCCATCGTCATCGCCGTGGGTTTTGTGGTCGACGACGCCATCGTCGTGGTGGAAAACATCCACCGCCACCTGGAAGCCGGCGACGGCATGCGCGAGGCGGCGATCAAGGGCGCCGGCGAGATCGGCTTCACCGTGGTGTCCATCAGCTTCTCCCTGGTGGCGGCGTTCATTCCCCTGCTGTTCATGGGCGGCGTGGTCGGTCGGCTGTTCAAGGAGTTCGCCCTGACCGCCACGTCCACCATCCTGATTTCGGTGCTGGTCTCGCTGACGCTAGCGCCCACCCTGGCCGCCCTGTTCATGCGCGCCCCGGTGCACCCGGTCCACGCCAAACCGGGCTTCGGCGAGCGCCTGCTGGCGTTTTATGAACGCGCCCTGCGCCGGGCCCTGGCCCACCAGAAACTGATGCTGGGCATTTTCGGCCTGACCCTGAGCATGGCGATTGCCGGCTACATCCTGATTCCCAAGGGCTTCTTCCCGGTGCAGGACACCGGCTTCGTGCTCGGCACCACCGAAGCCGCCGCCGACATTTCCTACCCGGACATGGTGAAAAAACACCAGGCCCTGGCCGAGATCGTCGCCGCCGATCCGGCGGTGCAAGCCTTCTCCCACTCGGTGGGCGTCTCTGGCAGCAACCAGACCATTGCCAACGGCCGCTTCTGGATTTCCCTCAAGGACCGTGGCGACCGGGATGTCTCGGCCAGCGCCTTCATCGACCGCATCCGCCCGCAACTGATGCAGGTGCCCGGTATCGTCCTCTACCTGCGAGCCGGGCAGGACATCAACCTCAGTTCCGGCCCCAGCCGCGCCCAGTACCAGTACGTGCTGAAAAGCAACGACGGCCCGACCCTGACCACCTGGACCCAGCGCCTGACCGAAAAACTGCGCAGCAACCCGGCGTTCCGCGACGTCTCCAACGACCTGCAACTGGGCGGCAGCATCACCCATATCAATATCGATCGGACCGCCGCCGCGCGCTTCGGCCTCACCGCCAGCGATGTCGACCAAGCGCTGTACGACGCCTTCGGCCAGCGCCAGATCAACGAGTTCCAGACCGAGATCAACCAGTACAACGTGATCCTCGAACTCGACACCCAGCAACGGGGCAAGGCCGAGAGCCTCAACTACTTCTACCTGCGTTCGCCGTTGACCGGGGACATGGTCCCGCTGTCGGCCCTGGCGCGTTTCGATGCGCCCAGCATCGGCCCGCTGTCGATCGCTCACGACGGCATGTTCCCGGCCGCCAACCTGTCGTTCAACCTGGCCCCCGGCGTGGCCCTGGGGGACGCGGTGATCCTGCTGCAACAGGCCAAGAACGAGATCGGTATGCCAGCGGCCATCAGCGGCAATTTCCAGGGCGCGGCCCAGGCCTTCCAGAGCTCCCTGGCCAGCCAGCCGTACCTGATCCTCGCCGCGCTGGTGGCCGTGTACATCATTCTCGGGGTGCTGTACGAAAGCTTCGTGCATCCGCTGACGATCATTTCCACCCTGCCTTCGGCGGGGCTCGGCGCCCTGCTGATGCTCTGGCTCTGTGGCCAGGACTTTTCCATCATGGCGCTGATCGGCCTGGTGCTGCTGATCGGCATCGTCAAGAAGAACGGCATCCTGATGATCGACTTCGCCCTGGAAGCCCAGCGCAACGGCGGCCTGCCTCCCGAAGAGGCCATCTACCAGGCCTGTATCACCCGCTTCCGGCCGATCATCATGACCACCCTGGCCGCCTTGCTCGGCGCCCTGCCGCTGATGCTCGGCTACGGCACCGGTGCCGAACTGCGCCAGCCCCTGGGTATCGCCGTGGTCGGCGGTTTGCTGGTGAGTCAGGCGCTGACGCTGTTCACCACGCCAGTCATATACTTGTGGCTCGAGCGGCTGTTCCACCGGCCCCGGCCGGCCCTTTCGCCGGCCACCAACACCTGAGGCGGGTCATGCGCGTTCTGATTATCGAAGACGAAGAAAAAACTGCGGACTATCTGCATCGCGGATTGACCGAACAGGGCTACACCGTCGACCTGGCCCGGGATGGCATCGAGGGGCTGCACCTGGCGCTGGAAAGCGACTACGCGGTGATCGTGCTGGATGTCATGCTCCCCGGCCTGGACGGCTTTGGCGTGCTGCGGGCCCTGCGCGCGCGCAAGCAGACCCCGGTGATCATGCTCACCGCCCGCGAACGCGTCGAGGACCGGATTCGCGGCCTGCGCGATGGCGCCGACGATTACCTGGGCAAGCCCTTCTCCTTCCTTGAACTGGTGGCCCGCCTGCAGGCCCTGACCCGCCGCAGCGGTGGTCACGAGCCGGTACAGATCAGCATCGCCGACCTGTGGATCGACCTCATCAGCCGCAAGGCCAGTCGCGCCGGCACCCGCCTGGACCTGACAGCCAAGGAGTTTTCCCTGCTCAGCGTACTGGCCCGGCGCCAGGGCGAGATCCTGTCCAAGACCTCGATTGCCGAGATGGTCTGGGACATCAATTTCGACAGCGACGCAAATGTCGTCGAAGTGGCGATCAAGCGCCTGCGGGCCAAGCTCGACGGGCCGTTCGAGCACAAGCTGCTGCACACCATCCGCGGCATGGGCTATGTGCTGGAGAACCGCAGTGGCGAGTAACTCCATCGCCCTGCGCCTGAGCGGGCTGTTCACCCTGGTGGCCCTGCTGATCTTCCTGCTGATTGGCGGCGCCCTTTATCAACAGGTGGACAAGGGCCTGGGGCTGCTGCCGGAAGCCGAGCTGGATGCGCGCTACAGCGTGCTGGAGTCGGCCCTGAACCGCTACGGCAATCCGGAACACTGGGCCAAGATCAATGCCAAGCTCAAGCTGCTCAGCGAGGAAGACAAACGCATCCGCTTCTGGGCGGTGAGCGGCGACCCCGGTTATGAGTACGGCAACCCGGACCCGCAGATCCGCGCTTTCGCCGCAGGACCGCTGGGCATGCGCGACCTGAACCTGAGCGACCACCCCTATCCGTTGAAGGTGCTGGTCAGCCAGTTGCCGGCCAAGGAACAACGCCCGGCCCTGCGCTTTCTGATCGCCATCGAGACCGACACCTTTCACCAGACCCAGCACCAGTTGCTGATGGCGCTGATCGGCCTGGCCATTGTCGGCGTCGTGCTGGCCTCGGCCCTGGGTTACTGGGTGGCGCGGATCGGCCTCAAGCCGCTGATCAAGCTGTCCCAGGAGGCCCAGCGCCTGGCACCGCCACGGCTGTCCGGGCGCCTGCAGCTCTCGCCCCTGCCGCCGGAGCTGAGCCAGTTCGTCAACTCCTTCAACTCCACCCTGGAACGGGTCGAGCATGCCTACTCGCGCCTGGAATCGTTCAACGCCGACGTGGCCCATGAACTGCGCTCGCCGCTGACCAACCTGATCGGCCAGACCCAGGTGGCCCTGACCCGGGGCCGCTCGGCGGAGCATTACTTCGAGGTGCTGCAATCCAACCTGGAAGAACTGGAACGCTTGCGCTCGATCGTCAACGACATGCTGTTCCTGGCCAGTGCCGACCAGGGCAGCAAGGCCACCAAGCTCACCAGCACCTCCCTGGCGGCGGAAGTGGCCACCACCCTGGACTACCTGGATTTCATCCTCGAAGACGCCCAGGTCCGGGTCGAGGTCCAGGGCGATGCCCAGGTGCAGATCGAGATTGCCCACCTGCGCCGGGCCCTGATCAACCTGTTGAGCAATGCCGTGCAGCACACGGCGGCGGGAGAAGTGATCCGGGTGCGGATCGAGGTGCAGGACCATCAGGCGACGATCGCCGTGAGCAATCCGGGGCAGAGCATTGCCAGTGAACAGCTGCCCAGGCTGTTCGAACGCTTCTACCGGGTCGACGCCTCGCGCAGCAACAGCGGCGCCAACCATGGCCTGGGGCTGGCCATCGTCAAGGCCATCGCCCTGATGCACGGTGGCGACGTTTTCGTCAGCAGCGACCGCGGCGTCAATACCTTTGGACTTTACCTGCCTCTCTGACTCGCGGATTCTCGGACGCTCGGATTCTGTAGGCGCTGGCCAGCCAGTGCCCACAAGTTCGCGCCGACTGTTGTTTTTTTGGTAACAGTCCTTATCCTGTTCGGCTCTTTTTCCTGGCACCCACTGGATATATTTTTGTCGCACCGAATTGAACTTGCTCTGCAAGAAGGTCTTCAGAAATGTCCAACAGTATGGGTATCGCCAGCGCTTTTGTTTTGTCTTCCCTGTTCGTGGCACCGATGGCCATGGCCGAGGAATCCCAGGGATTCGTGGCCAGAAATGCCGCACGCGCCGCCGCCTTCGAACAAGCACAGATCGCCCAGGCCACCCAGCAGCAAAACAGTCAGCAAGCCCAGAAAGTCACGGCCGAGCAAAGCAAGAGCGACGCTCGAAAAGACAGCTGATCCGCGATACCGACTCGTTTCCCTCGACAACTTCTCTGCTTTCAACCCCGGAGTAAGTTGTCTTAAAGCCGCTGACTTCAGCGGCTTTTTTTTGCCATGCAAGAACCCGCGCCCCAGGCGTCGGGCCCAGAGCAAGCAACTCGCGAATTCACAATAAAAAACCAAGTTCATCCACCAAAGGAGCTACACGTTGTTCAGGATCACGCTGAGAATCAGCCCACTATTCATTGCAATCGCTGCAACTATTCCCACCTTGGGCCAGGCTGCCGAAGAGAGCGACAAACAGGGCTTTGTCGCCGGCTCCAGCCTCAAGCTCAACGCCCGCAACTACTACATGAACCGCAACCGGCAGCAGCAGGCGGATGACAACATCGAGTGGGGCCAGGGCTTCCTCGGGGTCTTCGAGTCCGGCTATACCCAGGGCACCGTGGGTTTCGGCCTGGATGCCAATGCCATGCTCGGCATCAAGCTCGATGGCGGTGGCGGCACCGACAGTTCGAGCATCCTGCCCATCAGCGATGGCAACGGAAAAGCGCCCGGAGCCTTCTCCAGCGCTGGGGCCACCCTGAAGATGCGAGCCTTCGACACCGAGCTCAAGGCCGGCGACCTGTTCCTCAACAACCCGGTGATCGCCGGGGGCATGAGCCGCATGCTGCCGCAGACGTTCCGCGGCGTCAGCCTGACCAACCGCAGCTTCGACGGCTGGATGTTCGAAGGCGGCCAGGCCAGCTTCACCAAACCCTACAACCAGAGCGGTCGCCAGCGCATCGGCAGTTCCTACGGGAGTCTGCGCGATGGCGACGAGAGCCGGCACCTGAACTGGGCCGGGGTGGCCTGGAGCGGCGTTCCGGGGCTGACCAGCAGTCTCTACGCCTCCGAACTCAAGGACATCTGGAACCAGTACTACTACGACCTGGACTACACCTACGCGGTCAATGATCTGGTCAGCCTCAACCCTGGCCTGCACTTCTATCACACCCAGGACACCGGTCAGGCCCTGCTGGGCAACATCGACAACAACACCTACAGCCTGCACTTCACCGTCGGCGTGGGCAGTCACAGCGTCACTGCGGCCTACCAGCGGGTCAACGGCAACACGCCGTTCGACTACATCGCTCAAGGCGACAGCATCTACCTGGACAACTCCCAGCAATACTCGGACTTCAACGGCCCCAACGAGCGCTCGTGGAAGCTCAAGTACGCCTATGATTTCGCCGGCCTCGGCCTGCCCGGCCTGACCTCGTCGCTGTCCTATTCCCGCGGCGAACTGGACCTGACCAAGGTCGATCCGGACAGCCGTGGCTACGCCTCCTGGTACAGCGCCGACGGCAAGAACGCCAAGCACTGGGAACGCGACCTGGACCTCAAGTACGTGGTCCAGGGCGGCACCGCCAAGGACCTCGCCGTGCGCCTGCAATGGGCGACCAACCGTGGCGGCAACGGTTACGGCGCGCTGGATAACGACACCGATGAATACCGCGTGATCGTCGACTACCCGATCAACGTCTTCTAAGGCGCGTCAGGCAAAAAGGCCGGCATGTTTTGCTGGCCTTTTTTGCATTCGGGATTTATACAGGCGCGACGGCGTGACCGATTTCTGTAGCCCACGTCCACACTAGCCTGACACCTGTCGACGACGTAGCAGAAATCAAAATCATGAACGTGAGCAGTGCGCCCCCTCGCACAGGGAAAATCGCGTCAAACACGGAACGCCTGGTGGTCCTGGCCAGCTCGCTGATCGTCGTGGCCATTCTCAGCATCGTCACCTATCTGTTGATCCGCGAACGCGCGGCCGCCGAGCAGGCAGCGACCCGTGCCGCGAACAACATCGTGCAACTGATCGATGCCGATGTCTTGCGCAACGTCGAACTCTACGACCTGTCCCTCAAGGGCCTGATCAGCGCCACGCAACGCAACGACCTGCAGCAGGTTTCGGCGCCCATTCGTCACCTGGCATTGTTCGACCGGGCCACCGCCGCGCCCTACAAGGGCGACATCCTGCTGTTGGACAAGCAGGGCGACGTGCTGGCCGACTCGGCATCGGTAGTGCCACGCCAAGGCAACTTCGCCGATCGCGAGTATTTTCGCGCGCATATCGACAACCCGGACCCGGGAATGATGATCAGCCCGCCATTCCGCGCCCGTAACGCCGACCACGACTGGCGGATCAGCTTCAGCCGTCGCCTCAGCGATGAACAGGGCCAGTTCATCGGGGTTGCCGAAGCGGCCATGCGCCTGAGCTATTTCAACGAGCTGTTCAAGAATCTGGATATCGGGCGCAACGGCTCGATCAACCTGGTGAGTCGCGACGGGGTTCTGCTGGCCCAGCAGCCACCTCTGGCGGACGATCTGATTGGCAAGAACTTCAGCAATCGTCCCAACTTCCTGCGCATCCTGCGCGAAGGCAATGGCAGCTTCAGCGGCGTCTCCAGCGTTGATCAGATGCACCGGCTGTACACCTTCTCCCAGGTGGGCGATCTGCCGCTGATCGTGATTGTCGCGCTGTCCATCGACGAGGTCTTCGCGGCCTGGCAACGCACTGCGCTGCTGATCAGCGGCGCCACCGGGGTACTGTGCATCGCTCTGTTCTGGCTGACCTGGCAACTGTGTCGCGAACTGCGGCGCCGGCAGAACGCCGAGCTGGAGCTGGCGCGACTGGCCGCTGTCGATGCCCTCACCGGCCTGGCCAATCGCCGTACTCTGGACCAGGTGCTGAGCAACGAATGGGCACGGGCCCGACGCACCCATCTGCCGTTGTCGCTATTGATGATCGATGTCGATCACTTCAAATCCTTCAACGACCGCTTCGGCCATCCGCTGGGGGATCAGGCCCTGCGTGCGGTGGCGCAGTGCATCGACGCTTGCGCCGGGCGGCCGTCGGACCTGGCAGCGCGCTATGGCGGCGAGGAGTTTGCGGTCATCCTGCCAGGGACCGACAGTGCCGGCGCCGCCGTCCTGGCGGAGAAGATCCGCGCCAGCATCGCCGCCTTGCCGGCCATCAGCGCACAGGCCACGTCCCTGACCGTGAGCATCGGCATCAACACCTGGTCGGGCCAACCCGATGTCGCTCTGGAACAATGGGTGAGCGACGCCGACAAGGCCCTGTACCAGGCCAAGTACAGCGGTCGCAATCGGGTGGTTTCCAACATGTCCTACAGCGGCTACCCGCGCAGCGCCTGAAACCTGGGGCATAAAAAAAGGCCATCCGGGGGGATGGCCTTCAAAAACAAAAGGAAAGAGAGAGTACTTACACGGCCGCGACCGGACGCATGTAAGAGATCGGTGCAGTACTGGCGTCTTCGAAGGTCACGACTTCCCAGGCATCTTTCTGCTCAATCAACTTGCGCAGTAGCTGGTTGTTCAGTGCGTGGCCCGACTTGAAGCCTTTGAACTCGCCTATCAGGCTATTGCCCAGCAGGTAGAGGTCACCAATTGCATCCAGGATCTTGTGCTTGACGAATTCGTCTTCGTAGCGAAGACCGTCTTCGTTCAGCACGCCATCCGAATCGACCACAATGGCGTTTTCCACGCTGCCGCCGAGTGCGAGGTTGTGCTTGCGCAGGTACTCGATGTCACTCATGAAACCAAAGGTACGGGCGCGGCTGACTTCTTTTACAAACGAAGTGCTGGAGAAGTCCACGCTTGCACTCTGGGTGCGGTCACGGAAAACCGGGTGATCGAAATCGATCTCGAAGCTCACTTTAAAACCATCGAAAGGCACGAAAGTGGCGCGCTTGTCGCCGTCTTCCACGGTCACTTCACGAAGGATGCGGATGAACTTTTTAGCTGCGTCCTGTTCTTCGAGGCCAGCAGATTGAATCAGGAATACGAAGGGTCCGGCACTGCCATCCATGATCGGGACTTCGGACGCGGAGAGCTCGACGTAGGCGTTATCGATGCCCAGGCCAGCCATGGCCGAGAGCAAGTGCTCCACCGTGTCCACTTTGACGTCACCGTTGACCAGAGTGGTCGACATCGTGGTTTCGCCAACATTTTCCGCGCGAGCAGGAATCTGCACCACAGGGTCCAGGTCGGCACGACAAAACACAATGCCGGTGTCGACAGGCGCAGGCTTGAGGGTCAGGTATACCTTCTCCCCGGAATGCAGGCCTACACCTGTGGCACGGATAATATTCTTCAGGGTGCGTTGTTTAATCATGGCTTGGGCCGCTTCAGCGCAAATTGCGAACTGGTATCAACAAAGGCTGGCGATAATAGCAGACCATGCCTTTGCTGAACACCAATCACCCTAATACCCCTGATACATTCCATCAATCGGCCTGACGACGCAGGAATGCCGGGATGTCCAGGTAATCCAGATCATCTTGCGGATTCAGCTTCGCCGCGGTCGCCGCGTTCGACTGCGCCTGATTGCGCATGACGGTCGGACGGTCCAGGTCGCGGTAGTTCACCGACGGCAGTTCCTGACGAGCAGGGGCTGGCGCTTGCGACTGTGCGGACATGGAAGTCTGAACGGTGTTGTCGATGACCTTTACCGGCTTCTCGATTTTCGCGCCCAGGCCGGTGGCCACTACGGTTACATGCAGCTCGTCACGCATGTCCGGATCGATAACGGTACCGACCTTGACCATGGCGTGTTCGGAAGCGAAGGCTTCGATGATGCTACCCACGTCGGAGTACTCACCCAGGGACAGGTCAGGACCGGCGGTGATGTTAACCAGAATGCCGCGTGCACCTTCCAGGTTCACGTCTTCCAGCAGCGGGTTGCGGATCGCCGCTTCAGTGGCTTCACGTGCACGGTTCGGACCGCTGGCGCAGCCAGTGCCCATCATCGCCATGCCCATTTCGCTCATCACGGTGCGTACGTCGGCAAAGTCGACGTTGATCATGCCCGGACGCTTGATGATGTCGGAGATACCGCGAACGGCACCGGCCAACACGTCGTCAGCCTTGGCGAAAGCCGACAGCAGGCTGGCGTCCTTGCCGAGGATGGTCAGCAGCTTCTCGTTGGGGATGGTGATCAACGAGTCGACGCTTTCGCTCAGCGCGCGGATGCCCTCATCGGCGATCTGCATGCGCTTGCGGCCTTCGAACGGGAACGGACGGGTCACCACCGCAACGGTGAGGATGCCCATTTCCTTGGCCACTTCAGCGATGATCGGCGCCGCACCGGTACCGGTACCACCGCCCATGCCGGTGGTGATGAACACCATGTTGGTGCCCGCCAGTACTTCGGCGATGCGCTCGCGGTCTTCCAGAGCGGCTTGACGGCCGACTTCCGGATTGGCGCCAGCACCCAAACCCTTGGTCACGCCGGTGCCCAGTTGCAGGATGGTCCGCGCGCCGATGTTTTTCAGTGCTTGAGCATCAGTGTTGGCGCAGATGAACTCGACGCCTTCGATGTTGCTCTTGACCATGTGATTGACCGCGTTGCCGCCGCCACCGCCAACACCGATAACCTTGATTACCGGACTCTGCGGGATGTTGTCTACGAGTTCGAACATTTTCCCTCTCCTTTCATTTCTCTAGTTTTTCGCCTACTGCCTACTGCTTTGAAACGGTGTTGCGGTAAATCTTTAGAAGTTGCCCTGGACCCAGCTCTTGATGCGGTCCAGCAACGCGGCCTTGGGCTCGTCGCTGCTGTAGCTGTCGCGGCTGCCGATGCCGGAGAACGAGATGCCGTCGGACTGCTTTTGCAGCCCGTACAGCAGCAGGCCGACGCCGGTGGAATAGATCGGGTTGCGCACCACGTCGGACAGGCCCTTGACACTGTGGGGCACGCCCAGGCGAACCGGCATGTGGAAAATTTCCTCGGCCAGTTCCACCGCGCCTTCCATCTTCGACGTGCCACCGGTGAGCACGATGCCCGCCGGGATCAGGTCTTCGTAGCCGCTGCGACGCAGCTCGGCCTGGATCAGGGTGAACAGTTCGTCGTAACGCGGTTCGACCACCTCGGCCAAGGCCTGGCGCGACAGCTCGCGTGGTGGGCGGTCGCCAACGCTTGGCACCTTGATGGTTTCGCCGGCACCGGCCAGCTTGGCCAGGGCGCAGGCGTAACGGATCTTGATCTCTTCGGCGTACTGGGTCGGCGTGCGCAAGGCCATGGCGATGTCGTTGGTCACCTGGTCGCCGGCAATCGGGATCACCGCGGTGTGACGGATCGCGCCTTCGGTGAAGATCGCCATGTCGGTGGTGCCGCCGCCGATGTCCACCAGGCACACGCCCAGCTCTTTCTCGTCGTCGGTGAGTACCGAGTAGGCCGAGGCCAGTTGCTCGAGGATGATGTCGTCGATTTCCAGGCCGCAGCGACGCACGCACTTCTCGATGTTCTGCGCGGCATTCACCGCGCAGGTCACCACGTGCACCTTGGCTTCCAGGCGCACGCCGGACATGCCCAAGGGCTCACGCACGCCTTCCTGGTTATCGATCACGTAATCCTGCGGCAGGGTGTGCAGGACCCGCTGGTCAGCCGGGATCGCCACGGCCTGGGCCGCATCCAGTACCCGCTCCAGGTCCGCCGAGCTGACTTCACGGTCGCGGATCGCCACGATGCCGTGGGAGTTCAGGCTGCGGATGTGATTGCCCGCCACGCCGACGAACGCCGAGTGGATACGGCAGCCCGCCATCAGTTGCGCCTCTTCCACCGCGCGCTGGATCGACTGCACGGTGGACTCGATATTCACCACCACGCCCTTCTTCAGGCCGCGGGAAGGATGGGTGCCGATGCCGACGATTTCCAGCGAGCCATCGGCCGCGACTTCGCCCACCAGCGCCACCACCTTGGAGGTGCCGATATCCAGGCCGACGATCATTTTGCCGCTTTGCACATTTGCCATGGTCCTGCCTCTTCTTAATTCTTCGCGACGGCAGGTTGCGCCGTCGTGGGTGCCGCCGGATCGCGCCAGCCCACGGCCAGGCCGTTGGCGTAGCGCAGATCGATGCGCGCGATGTTCGTGATCTGTTCTTTCAGCGTTTTTTCATAAATGGCAATGAAGCGGCGCATCTTCTCCACCAGATGATCGCGACCCAGGAGCAACTCGATACCGGGACCGGCACTGCCGGCGCCGGTGGTCAGGAACCAACTGCCGCGCTCGCGCAGCTCCAGACGGGCGATCGAAAAGCCCAGCGGCCGCAGCATCTGGCTCAACACCTGATACTGCTGCATCACTTGCTGCTGGGCCCGCTGTGGCCCGAACAACTGCGGCAAGTGTTCGTAGTTCGCCAGCTCACGTGGAGTGAAGGCCTGGCCCTGGTTGTTCAACAGCGCCTCGTCGCCCCAACGGGCTACCGGCAGTTGCTCTTCCAGGCGAATCACCACTTGGTCCGGCCACACCCGACGTACTTCGGCGTGGGCGATCCAGGGCATCTGTTCCAGCTCGGTGCGCATGCTCGCCAGGTCGATGGTGAAGAAGCTCGCCGCGGCATAGGGCGCGATCCGCTGCTGCACCGCCTGCTGGCTGATGTAGCTCAAGTCCCCCTGCACCGCGATCTTGGTGATCGGCCGGTCGGCGTATGGCAGCAAACGCTGGGCACCTTCATAGGTGCCAAACCCCAGCGCCACCAGCAGCACCGGCCAGAACAGGCTTTTCAGAAAGCCAAAGTTGGCTTTCGGCAGGCGCACCGACATCGGCTCTTTGGCCACCATCCGGCTGGCACCCCGCGGCACCGGCTTGCGGCCGGGTGCGGGTTGCTGATGACGAAGCGACGCGCCTTGCATGGACTTAACCTCTCGCCTCAAGACTGGCCGCCAGGATGGCCAGGACCAACTGCTGGAAATCCAGACCGGCCGCACGGGCGGCCATCGGCACCAGACTGTGGTCGGTCATCCCGGGAGCGGTGTTCACTTCCAGGAACCAGAACTGCCCCTGGGCATCCTGCATCACATCGGCACGCGCCCAACCGGCGATACCGAGTGCCTCACAGGCTTTCGCCGTGAGGTCCATCAGTTCCTGTTCCTTGGTGCTATCGAGGCCGCACGGAATCCGGTACTGGGTATCGGAAGCCAGGTACTTGGCGTCGTAGTCGTAAAACGTGTGGGGAGTGCCCAGGGCGATCGGTGGCAGCACCTGGCCACGCAGGGTTGCGATGGTGAACTCCGGACCCTGGATCCATTGTTCGACCAACACTTGCGAATCGTAGGTACTGGCCGCCTTCCATGCGTCGATCAACTCGGGCGCGGAAGTCACCTTAGCCATACCGATACTGGAGCCTTCATGAGCCGGTTTGACGATCAAAGGCAGGCCCAGTTCCGCCACTGCGGAAATACAGTCGGCTTCCGAACTCAGCACCGCATGGCGTGGCGTCGGAATACCCAGGCTGTGCCAGACCTGCTTGGTGCGCAGCTTGTCCATGGCCAGGGCCGAAGCCAGGATGCCACTGCCGGTATAAGGAATGCCCAGGCACTCCAGCAGACCTTGCATGCTGCCGTCTTCACCGCCACGGCCGTGAAGGATGATGAAGGCACGATCGATCTTCTCGCTCAGGAGACGCTGCAGCAGGTCATCACCGACGTCGATACCGAAAGCGTTCACGCCTGCGCTCTGCAAGGCTTCAAGCACAGCCTTGCCGGATTTCAGCGAAACCTCGCGCTCGGCACTCTTGCCGCCATACAGCACGGCTACGCGGCCGAAATCGCTCGGTTTCACGGTGGAGAACAACTTGCTGTAGGCAGCCGTCATTTCGACACTCCCTTGCCAGCGGCCACAGCCCCGGCGAACAGCGGGCTGTTGAGCAGTTTTGGCGCCAGACCGCCGATATCACCGGCGCCTTGGCACAGCAGAATGTCGCCGGCACGCAGCAGTGGCTTGACGATGGGCGCCAGGTCCACACCACGTTCGATATAGATCGGGTCCAACTGGCCACGCTGACGGATGCTGTGGCACAGCTGGCGGCTGTCGGCGCCGGGGATCGGTTCTTCACCGGCCGGGTAGACCTCCATCAACAGCAAGACGTTGGCATCGGCCAGCACCTGCACGAAATCGTCGTACAGATCGCGGGTACGGCTGAAGCGGTGCGGCTGGTAGACCATCACCAGACGGCGCTCCGGCCAACCACCACGCACGGCCTTGATCACCGCGGCAACCTCGGTCGGGTGGTGACCGTAGTCGTCCACCAACATGACATTGCCGCCATCCACCGGCAGTTCGCCGTAGACCTGGAAGCGCCGGCCCACGCCCTGGAAGCCCGACAGGCCCTGGACAATGGCTTCGTCGCTGATGCCTTCGTCGGTGGCGATGCAGATGGTCGCCAGGGAATTGAGCACGTTGTGGTTGCCCGGCATGTTCACCGAGACGTCCAGCGGCTCGCGGTCGCGACGCAGCACGGTGAAAAAGGTCTGCATGCCTTGCTGGCGAACATTGATCGCTCGCACGTCGGCTTCTTCGCTGAAGCCGTAGGTCACGGTTGGACGCTTGACCTGCGGCAGGATATCGCGCACCACCGGATCGTCCAGGCACATCACCGCCAAACCGTAGAACGGCAGGTTGTGCAGGAAGTCGACGAAGGTTTTCTTCAGTTTGTTGAAGTCGCCGTCGTAGGTCGCCATATGGTCGGCGTCGATGTTGGTGACCACGGCCACCAGCGGCTGCAGATGCAGGAAGCTGGCATCGCTTTCGTCGGCTTCGGCAATCAGGTAGCGGCTGGTGCCCAACTGTGCATTGGTGCCCGCGGCATTGAGCCGGCCACCGATGACGAAGGTCGGGTCCAGACCGCCGGCGGCGAACACCGAAGCCAGCAGGCTGGTGGTGGTGGTTTTGCCGTGGGTGCCGGCCACGGCAACGCCGTGACGGTAGCGCATCAGCTCAGCGAGCATTTCCGCCCGCGGCACCACTGGAATACGGCGTTCCAGAGCAGTGGCGACTTCCGGGTTGGAGGTGTTCACGGCGCTGGAAACCACCAGCACATCGGCGTTGGCGGCGTTCTCGGCACGGTGACCGATGAAAATCTGTGCGCCAAAGGATTCCAGGCGCTCGGTGACCGGCGACGCCTTGAGATCGGAACCCGAGACCTGATAACCCAGGTTGAGCAGCACTTCGGCGATCCCGCACATGCCCACGCCACCGATGCCGACGAAGTGGATACGGCGGATGCGGCGCATTTCCGGCTGCGGCATGGCTTTCTGGTTCTCAACCATGGGCCACCTCCAGGCAGATATTCACCACATCCAGGGTGGCATCGGGTTTGGCCAGGCGGCGTGCGGCCTGGGCCATCTTGTCGAGTCGTTCTGGTTGCATCAAAACCTCTGTCAGGCGAGCGGCAAGGTCCGCTGCACCAGTCGTTCTTTGCGGCATCAGGAAAGCGGCGCCTTCACGAGCCAAATATTCGGCGTTGCGGGTCTGGTGATCGTCGATCGCATGGGGCAGCGGCACCAGCATCGAGGGCAGACCGGCGGCAGCCAGTTCGCTGACGGTCAGCGCGCCTGCGCGACAGACCACCAGGTCGGCCCAGCCATAGGCTTGGGCCATGTCTTTGATAAAGGGCTGCACTTGCGCGTCGACGCCGGCGGCGCGATAGCGCTCTGCAGTGACTTCATCGTGGTTTTTCCCGGCCTGGTGGAACACCTCCGGGCGCAGCTCGGGGGCGACCTGTGCCAGGGCTTCCGGCAGCAACTTGTTCAACGGCTCTGCCCCCAGGCTTCCGCCCAGGATCAGCAAACGCGCCTTGCGTCCGGCCAGGGCCTCGCGCGGTGTTTCGAGGAACAGTTCGGTGCGTACCGGATTGCCCGTGGTGCGGCGGCTGCCGGAGGCCCCGAAGGTGTCCGGGAAAGCTTCGCAGACTCGCGCGGCCAACGGCACCAGCAGCCGATTGGCGGTACCGGCAACCGCGTTCTGTTCGTGAACGATGACCGGCACTCCGGACAACTTGGCGGCAACTCCGCCAGGGCCGGTCACATAACCACCAAAACCCAGCACGCAGACCGGATTGAGCTGACGAATGATCCGCCGCGCCTGAAGCACCGCCTTGATCAGGACAAACGGCGCCTTGAGCAGGGACAGCTTGCCCTTGCCCCGCAAGCCGGTGACGTTGATCAGGTGCAGCGGCAGGCCCGCAGCCGGAACCAGCTCGTTCTCGATTCCCCGCGGGGTGCCCAGCCAGTGCACGCTGTAGCCACGGGCCTGGAACTCGCGGGCACAAGCCAGCGCCGGGAACACGTGGCCACCGGTGCCGCCGGCCATGATCAGCACGTTAGCGCCCATGGAGCGGCTCCTCGGCAAAGTCACTTTCACTGAACTCCATCTCTTCGCTGCCCAGGTGAGTCCTGCTCTCCCACTCGATGCGCAGCAACAAGCCGAGACAGGCGCAGCAGATCACCAACGAACTGCCGCCATAACTGAGAAACGGCAGGGTCAGACCCTTGGTCGGCAACAGGCCGACGTTCACGCCGATATTGATCAGGAACTGGCCGATCCACAGGAACGACAGGCCATAGGCCACGTAAGCGGCAAAAAACTGCTTGGCCTTCTCGGCCCACAGACCGATGTACATACCGCGAATACAGACGAATACGAACAGCGCCACCGTGCACAGGGAACCCACGGCGCCCAGCTCTTCGGCCAGGACCGAGAACACGAAGTCGGTGTGGGCTTCCGGCAGGTAGAACTGTTTCTGCACACTGTTGCCCAGGCCGACACCCAGCCACTCACCGCGACCAAAAGCGATCAGCGCCTGGGACAATTGATAACCGGCACCGAACTGGTCGGCCCAAGGGTCGGCAAAGTTGGTCAGACGCGCCATCCGATAGGGCTGCATCTGAATCAGCAGGACCACCGCCGCCACAGCCAGGACCACCATCAGGGAAAAACGGAACAGTCCGACACCGCCCAGGAACAGCATGGCCGCAGCGGCTCCCATCATGACCACAGTGGCGCCGAAGTCCGGCTCCATCAGCAACAGCCCGGCCATCGGCAACAGCACGATGAACGGCTTGAAGAAGCCCATCCAGCTCTCACGCACTTCCTTCTGCCGTCGCACCAGATAGCCGGCGAGGTAGATCACCACAAAGACCTTGGCGATTTCCGAAGGCTGGACGTTGAAGAAGCTGAAGCCGATCCAGCGCATCGAACCGTTCACTTCGCGACCGATCCCCGGGATGATCACCATCACCAGCAGGCCGAACGCGCCGATCAGCATCATCCAGCCCAGGCGCTGCCAGGTAGCGATTGGAATCATCATGGTGACGATGCAGGCACCCAGCCCCAGCACGATGTAGATCAGGTGGCGAATCATGTAGTACAGGGCACTGCCCGACTGCGCCGCCGCCACTTCGGTGGAGGCCGAGGCAATCATCACCAGCCCCAGGCCCAGCAGGGTCAGGCAGCCGGCGAGCATCGGAAAGTCGAGGTCGATGCCACGCCCGGTAATCAGCGGAGACGGATAGGGCTTGATGATGTTTCTCAGGTTCATGCCAGCTCCTCCACGACACGGACGAACTGCTGACCACGGTCTTCGTAATTCTTGAACATGTCGAAACTGGCGCAGGCGGGCGACAACAGCACCACGTCGCCAGGCTGTGCGACGGCGCGGCATTGCGCTACCGCCTCGACCAGCGAACTGGCGCGAATCAGCGGCACGGCATCACCGATAGCGGCGCCGATCTTGTCGGAGTCGCGGCCCATCAGGATCACGGCGCGGCAGTTGGCCGCCACCGGATCACGCAGGTCCTTGAACTCGGCGCCCTTGCCGTCCCCGCCGGCAATCAGCACGATCTTGCCGTCGATGTCGGCGCCCAGGCCTTCGATGGCGGCCAATGCGGCGCCGACGTTGGTGGCCTTGGAGTCGTTGTAATAACCCACGCCGTCCACATCCCGCACCCACTGGCAACGGTGTTCAAGGCCGGCGAAAGCGCGCAGGGCCGACAGCATGGCGTCGAACGGCAAGCCAACCGCATGCCCCAGGGCCAGGGCCGCGAGGGCGTTGGACTGGTTGTGGGCGCCGCGGATCTTCAGTTCGCGCACCGGCAGCAGATTCTGGAATTCAAAGGCCAGGTACTTCTCGCCATTCTCTTCCCGCAGGCCGAAGCCCTTGAAGTCCGGCTTGCCCAGGCCGAAGCTCCAGCACGGCAGGTTCTCGCTCAGCAACGGCCGGGTCAGGGCGTCCTGACGATTGACCACCACTTGCCGCGCGCCCCGGAAGATCCGGTGCTTGGCCAGGTGATAGGCCGGCAGGCCGCTGTAGCGGTCCATATGGTCTTCGCTGATGTTCAGCACAGTAGCCACTTCGGCGCCCAGCTGATCGGTGGTTTCCAGCTGGAAGCTGGACAGTTCCATCACGTACAGCTCGACGTCGTCGCTGAGCAGATCCAGGGCCGGAGTGCCCAGGTTGCCGCCCACAGCAACACGTTTGCCTGCCGCGGCGGCCATCTCGCCCACCAGAGTGGTCACGGTGCTTTTCGCGTTGGAGCCGCTGATGGCCACGATCGGCGCCTTCGCGTTACGCGCGAACAGCTCGATGTCGCCGGACAATTTCACGCCACGGGCAGCCGCGGCCTGCAGGGCCGGAGTCGCCAGGGCCAGACCGGGGCTCACGTAGAGCTCGTCGGCGCGGCACAGGAAATCGAAATCCAGCTCGCCACAACGCACTTCCACCTGGGGATAGTCACGACGCAACGTGGCCAGCTCAGGTGGATTTTCCCGCGTATCGGCCACCGCAAAAGCAACGCCCCGGCGCGCCAGAAAGCGAACCAGGGACATGCCGCTCTTGCCGAGGCCGACAACGATGCGGAAGTGGTCAGAAGCGATCAGAGACACTCGTTCTACCTCAGCTTCAGGGTGGCAAGGCCGATCAACACGAGGATCACGGTGATGATCCAGAAACGGACGATCACGCGAGGCTCGGGCCAGCCCTTGAGTTCAAAGTGGTGGTGGATCGGTGCCATGCGAAATACCCGGCGACCGGTCAATTTGAAGGAGGCAACCTGGATCACCACCGACAGGGTCTCCATCACGAACACGCCGCCCATGATGAACAGGACGATTTCCTGACGGACGATCACCGCAATGGTGCCCAGGGCCGCGCCCAGCGCCAGTGCGCCGACGTCGCCCATGAAGACTTGTGCCGGATAGGTGTTGAACCACAGGAAGCCCAGGCCGGCACCGATCAGCGCGCCGCAGAAGACAATCAGTTCCCCAGCACCCGGCACATAGGGAATCAGAAGGTATTCGGCGAACTTCACGTTACCCGACAGGTAGCAGAAGATCCCCAGCGCGCCACCGACCATCACGGTCGGCATGATCGCCAGGCCGTCGAGGCCGTCGGTCAGGTTGACGGCGTTACTCGAACCGACGATGACGAAGTAGGTCAGGACCACGAAACCGACACCCAAAGGAATGCTCACATCCTTGAGCATCGGGATCAGCAGGGTGGTTTCCACCGGGCTCTGGGCGGTCATATAAAGGAAGATCGCAGCACCAAGACCGAACACCGATTGCCAGAAATACTTCCAGCGACTAGGCAGGCCACGGGAGTTCTTCTCGATCACCTTGCGGTAGTCATCCACCCAGCCGATGGCGCCAAACGCCAGGGTCACCACCAGCACCACCCACACATAGTGGTTGCGCAGGTCGGCCCAGAGCAGGGTGCTGATGCCGATCGCGGAAAGGATCAGCGCGCCACCCATGGTCGGTGTACCCGATTTGGACAGGTGGGACTGTGGGCCGTCGTTACGCACGGCCTGGCCAATCTGCCGGTTTTGCAGAGTACGGATCATCCACGGACCCAGGCACAGCGCCAAAGACAGCGCAGTCAGTACCCCGAGAATCCCGCGCAGGGTCAGGTACTGAAAGACCGCGAAGCCTTTGTAGAACTGTTGCAGGTACTCCGCTAGCAGCAGCAGCATCAATGTTTCTCCGTACTGGAACCGCACAAAGCCGCGACGATGTTTTCCATCACCGCGCTGCGCGATCCCTTGATCAAAATGGTGGTATTGGGGTCTTGCTCGACGTTCAGGGCGGCAATCAGGTCAGCCTGGCTGGCGAAGTGACGCGCATGCTCGCCAAAGGCGGCGACGGCATGCGCCATCATCGGGCCTACGGCGTAGAGGGCCGAAACCTTGCCAGCGGCATATGCACCTACTTCGCGGTGCCCCTGCTCCGCCCACTCGCCCAACTCGCCGATGTCTCCGAGCACCAGGACGGTGCGGCCGGAAAAGCCGGCGAGTATATCAACGGCGGCACACATTGAGGTGGGGTTCGCGTTGTAAGTGTCATCGATCACCCGCATGCCATTCTTGGCCAGCTGGGCGACGGTACGGCCCTTGACCGGTTGCACTGCATTCAAGCCAGTGGCAATGCCGAACAACGACACACCCATGGCATGGGCGGCCGCAGCGGCGGCCAGGGCGTTGGCCACGTTATGGGTGCCCAACAGGTTCAATTGCACCGTCTCCACGCCCTTGGGGCTATGCAATTTGAAGGACGGGCAGCCTCGGGCATCGCGTCCTATATCAGAGGCATGGAAATCCGCAGCGCTATTGTTCAGGGCAAAGCTCAGAACTTGTCGCCCGGCAGCGCGAGCCTTCCAGATCGAAAATGCCTTGTCATCCAGGTTGAGGACAGCGATCCCGGTGCTATCAAGTCCCTCGAGAATTTCGCCCTTGGCCTCGACAATCTTCTCCGGACCACCGAACTCACCGACGTGAGCAGTACCGGCATTGTTGATAATCGCCACATGGGGACGAGTCATCGCCACGGTGTAGGCGATTTCACCAATACGCGACGCGCCAAGCTCGATCACCGCAGCGCTGTGCTCGGGAGCCAGTTCCAGCAGGGTCAGGGGGGCACCCAGGTCATTATTGAGATTGCCTCGGGTGGCCAACACCGGACCGCGAGTACGCAGGATGCTGGCCAGCATTTCCTTGACCGTCGTCTTGCCGCTGGAACCGGTCACCGCGGCCACCGGCCGGGTAAAGGCACCACGATTCAGAGCACCCAGTTGTCCCAGCGCCAGGCGCGTGTCCTTGACCAGCAACTGCGGCAGGGTGCTGTCGGGAACTTCACGCTCGACCAACGCGGCTACCGCGCCCTTGGCGGCTACTTCATTCAAGTAGTCGTGGCCGTCGAAACGCGGGCCGGTCAAGGCCACGAACAGTTGCCCGGCCTGAATGGCCCGGCTATCAATACTGACGCCATTAAAACGCGCGTCGCCCGCGATCAAGCGGGCGTCCAGCGGGGCCATGACTTCACTGAGCTGCAGGGGTTTAAGCATGTGCCACCTCCCATGCGGTCAGAGCCTTGTCGGCTTCGGCAAGATCGGAGAAATCATGGCGCTGGCCATTGATCTCCTGATAATCCTCATGCCCCTTGCCCGCTAGCAGCACCACATCGTCTGCGGCAGCGTCAGCGATCAGACGGGCGATGGCCAGGCCGCGACCGGGGACAAAGTCGACTTTGTCGACGGCGCTGAAGCCGACACGGATGTCATCGAAGATCTGTGCTGGGTCTTCGCTGCGCGGATTGTCATCGGTGACCAGCACGCCGTCGGCCAGGCGCTCGACCACTTCGGCCATCAACGGACGCTTGCCGCGGTCGCGGTCGCCCCCACAGCCGAACAGGCACAGCAGGCGACCCTTGGCGTGAGGACGCAGGGCCAGCAGTACTTTTTCCAGGGCATCCGGGGTATGGGCGTAATCCACCACCACCAACGGTTGGTTGCCTCCGCCCAGGCGCTGCATGCGTCCGACGGGGCCTTCCAGCTTGGGCAACACGGCGAGGATTTCATCCAGGGCATACTCCAGGCCCAGCAAAGCGCCGACCGCGGCCAGCACATTGCTCAGGTTGAAGCGCCCGAGCAGCGAGCTGCGCAGGTGGTGTTCACCCTGTGGAGTCACCAGTGTTGCGCGCACGCCGTCATCGTCAAAGTTCGCTTCACGGCAGTACAGATAAGCAGAGGCATCCTCAAGGCTGTAGGTAATCAACCGCGATTCGTGCTTGTCGGCAGCCAGTTGCCGGCCGAACTCGTCGTCGAGATTGATCACCCGGCAACGCAGGTCGGTCCAATTGAACAGCTTGGCCTTGGCTGCGCCATAGGCCTGCATGGTTCCGTGATAGTCCAGATGATCTCGGGACAGATTGGTCAGCACTGCTACATCGAACGCCAGGGCTGCCACACGTCCTTGATCCAGGCCATGGGACGAGACTTCCATCGCCACGGCTTTGGCACCGGCATTCTTCAGGTCAGCCAGGGTTGCCTGCACGGCGATAGGGTTCGGCGTGGTGTGCAAACCGCTTTCCAGCGCGCCGTAGAATCCTGTGCCCAAGGTGCCCACCAGGCCGCAACGCTGACCCAGCAGGTCCAGCGCCTGAGCCACCAACTGGGTGACGCTGGTCTTGCCGTTGGTACCGGTCACGCCCACCAGGTTCAACTGGCGGCTCGGATCACCGTAAAAACGTCCGGCAATGTCCGACAGCTGCGCTGCCAGGCCCTTGACCGGAATCAGCGGCACATCGGTCAGCGGCAAAACGGTTGCCCCTTCAGCCTCATAGGCCACAGCCGCAGCACCGCGCTGCAAGGCATCGGCAATGTGCGCCCGGCCATCGAACTTGGCGCCGGGCACGGCCAGAAACAGATCACCAGCGCGCACGTTGCGGCTGTCCAGGGTCAGCTCACGGATCAGCAGATCGCGACCAGCGTGGGCAAAAATCTTGTTCAGGCTAAGAGGCATTAGCCGCGCCCTCCATTGGCTCGTACTGGGGTGACAGGAGCCGCGTTGGCCTGTTGTGTGGTCGGCAGGTTATCCGGAGTGATGTTCATCAAACGCAGGGTGCCGGACATCACTTTGCTGAACACCGGTGCCGATACCAGACCACCGAAGTAGCCGGCCTTGCTCGGTTCGTCGATCACCACCACGATGGCGTAGCGCGGATCGCTCATCGGGCCAAAGCCGGCAAACAGCGAGCGATAGGAGTTCTCGGCGTAGCCCTTGGTGCCCACCGAAGTCTTGCGCGCAGTACCACTCTTGCCGGCCACGTGATAAGCCGGGACCTGGGCACGGAACACACCACGCGGCGCCTCGATCACCTGCTGCAGCATGCCCTGCATGGTTTTGGCGACGTTTTCCGGAATCACCTGGGTGGTTTGCGGCGCTTTGTCGGATTTGATCAGGGTCAAGGGAGCAATACGCCCATTGTTGGCCAATGCGGAGAACGCATGGACCAACTGGATCGCCGTCACGGAAATGCCGTAGCCATAGGACAGAGTCGCGGTCTCGGCCTTGCGCCACTCCCGGTAGTTGGGCAGGTTGCCGACCCGCTCACCAGGAAAGCCCAGCCCAGTGTCCTGACCCAGACCGATTTTCTGCGCCAGGCGGAAAATAGTCTCGCCGCCAATGTCGAAGGCGATCTTGCTCATGCCCACGTTACTGGAATTGATCAGAATCCCGGTCAGGTCGAGTACCGGCCCTTCGGTCTTGGATACGTCACGAATGGTGTACTTGCCCAACTGCAGGGTGCCCGGATAAACCTCGACGGTATCGCTGGGCTTCCAGCGCCCGGTTTCCAGCGCCGCGCTCATGGAGATCGCCTTCATGGTCGAGCCGGGCTCGAACACGTCGATCATCGCGCGATTGCGCATCATTGCCGGCTGCAGGTTGCGACGGTTGTTCGGGTTATAGGTCGGCTGGTTGACCATGGCGAGGATCTCGCCCGTCTTCACGTCCATGATCACCAGGCTGCCGGCCTTGGCACCGTTCTCGACGATGGCATTGCGCAACTCACGGTTGGCCAGATACTGCAGGCGCAGGTCAATCGACAACGCCAAGGGCTTGCCGGCCTTGGCGTTCTTGGTGACCTGGACGTCCTTGATCAATCTGCCGCGCCGGTCCTTGATCACCTGGCGCTTGCCAGGAACACCGGCGAGCCATTCGTCATAGGCCAGCTCGACGCCTTCGCGCCCGCGATCGTCAATGTCGGTGAAGCCCACCATGTGCGCAGTCACTTCGCCGGCGGGATAGAAACGGCGGAACTCCTCGATGCCATAGACACCCGGCACCTTGAGGTCGAGCACAGCCTGTCCCTGCTCCGGAGTGAGCCCCCGGACCAGGTAGATGAATTCTTTATTGGCCTGGGCTTCGAGACGCTCGGCCAGCGCCTTGGGGTCCTGACCGAGGGCCATGGCCAATGCTGGCCAACGATCCTTGGCCACCTGCATTTCCTTGGCGTTGGCCCACAGGGTAGTCACTGGCGTACTCACCGCCAGAGGCTCGCCATTGCGATCGGTGATCAGGCCACGGTGCGCGGGAATAGGGATATGACGAACGCTGCGGGCGTCGCCCTGCCCTTTAAGGAAGTCACGATCGACCACCTGCAGATCGATGATGCGCCAGCCAATCGCCGACACCATGACCGCCAGCAAGCCCAGCACCACGCGAAAACGCCAGGGATAGAGCGCGCCTTCAAGCTTCATGGCGCCACCATTCGAACTTCGGCCGCACCCGGAATGTGCATCTTCAACTGTTCGGTGGCCAGTACTTCAATCCGGCTATGCGCGGTCCAGGTGCTTTGCTCAAGGATCAACCGGCCCCATTCAGCCTGGGCTTTGTCGCGCACGCTCAGCTCGCCGTACAGCGTATTGAGCAGCAAACGGTTCCAGTGGGCGCTGTAGGAAACCGCGATCGCGGACACCAGCACCCCTACGAATAGCAGCAGCATGAAAAAGCTTCCGCCTGGAAGCGGCTTGGCGAAGAGCTTGCTCACCGAAGCTTCTCCGCAACACGCATGACAGCACTACGAGCACGCGGGTTGGCCCTGAGTTCGGCCTCGGAGGCGAACTGCGCTTTGCCATGGACCTTGATTTTCGGCACGAAGGCTTCGAAGCGCACCGGCAGGTTACGCGGCAGATTGTCAGACTCGCCTTTTACCAGACGACGCATGAACAATTTGACGATGCGATCTTCCAGGGAATGGAAACTGATGACCACCAGACGGCCACCGACTTCCAGGGCGTCCAACGCGGCTTCCAGGCCCGCCTCCAGATCACCCAGCTCGTTGTTCACATGAATGCGCAAGCCCTGGAAGGCCCGGGTCGCCGGATTCTTGCCCTTTTCCCAGGCCGGGTTGGCGACCTTGAGCACTTCAGCCAGGTCGGCAGTGCGTTCGAAAGGCTGGATCTCACGACGCTCGACCACTGCCCGCGCCATACGACCGGAGAAGCGCTCCTCGCCGTACTCCTTGAATACGCGGGCAATTTCCTCCACTGGCGCGGTGGCGATGAACTCAGCGGCGCTGATGCCGCGAGTCGGGTCCATACGCATGTCCAGGGGGCCGTCATTGAGAAAACTGAAGCCACGCTCAGGATCGTCCAGTTGAGGTGACGACACGCCCAAATCGAGCAGTACGCCACTGACTTTTCCGGCCAGTCCGCGCTCGGCGACTTCCGAACCCAGCTCGGCAAAACTGCGCTGCACAACGACAAAGCGGCCGTCTTCGGCCGCTAGCGCTTGCCCGGTGGCAATCGCTTGGGGGTCTTTGTCGAATCCGAGGAGCCGGCCCTGAGCGCCGAGCTTGCTGAGAATCAGCCGGCTATGCCCGCCACGACCGAAGGTGCCATCCAGATAGCAGCCATCAGGCCGCACGGCGAGAGCCTCGACGGCTTCGTCAAGCAGCACGGTGATGTGGTTAAAGCCGCTATCAATAGTCACAGGATCAAATCACGCAGTTCATCAGGCATGGCGCCCGGTTGTTGAATAGCCGCCAGGTCCGCTGCGGAAACAGCATTCCAGGCATCCTCGTCCCACAGTTGGAACTTGTTCAGTTGGCCCACCAACATTGCGCGTTTATCCAACTTGGCATATTCACGCAGGCGCGGCGGTACCAGAAAACGACCACTGCCATCGAGCTCAAGATCGACGGCATTACCAATCAGCAAACGCTGCAAACGACGGTTCTCTTCGCGTAGCGAAGGCAGTGCGCGCAGTTTGGTTTCTATCAGCTCCCACTCATCGAGAGGGTAAACACACAAACAAGGATCAACAGCATCGATCGTGACGATTAACTGCCCAGAACTTCGCGAAACGAGCTCGTCACGATACCGGCTCGGCATGGCGAGACGGCCTTTTGCATCGAGACTAATAGCGTTAGCTCCGCGAAACACGTCAGCGTTTCTCCAAATTTTAGCGTTTTGCGCTCATAAAACCCACTTCATGCCACTTTCCGCCACTTGCGCACACTATAGGAATGCGCCCACACCACCGTCAAGGCGCGCGGCGACGGAAAAGCCTTATAGAACGGAGATTTAGGACACTAAGAGGAGAGGTAACGAGAATTCGAGGGGCATTCCAGAGCATCAACTTCAAACAGCTCAATAAGCTGCACAACGAAGTTAAAGTGATTTATTAAGAGTAAGATTTTTTCGGTATTACAAAAACGCTTCTGCTATTGATTCAAGCAGGGAGGGAAAAGGTGGAGAGTCGATCTGTAAGCCGGGTTCTGTCGAGGACAGTCATTCCTCTACGATGGCCATCACTGGACATCTTTAGCAACCTACCCGGTTCCAGCGCGGGCCACGCCTTGGAACCCTATTTGGTCTTGCTCCGAGTGGGGTTTACCTAGCCACGAACTGTTACCAGACGTGCGGTGCGCTCTTACCGCACCTTTTCACCCTTACCGGCACCGAAGTGCTTAGGCGGTTATTTTCTGTGGCACTTTCCGTAGGCTCACGCCCCCCAGGCATTACCTGGCACTCCGCCCTATGGAGCCCGGACTTTCCTCCCCCCTCTAATTTTCATAGAGGGCAGCGACTGTCCAATCGACTCTCCGCCGCGCAGGTTAACGGCAGAGCGGCCCGAGAACAAGCGCTAAAAGCCATTGGCCACCCAGGCGTGCCATTTATTGCTCTTTCTGCTTATTCAAGGCGACCTGATACAACACGTTCTTGCGCTCACCAGTGATCTCGGCCGCCAGCGCCGCCGCCCTCTTGAGAGGCATTTCCTTGAGTAACAGATCAAGCACGCGCATCGACTCACTGCTGATCGCCTCATCACCTTCCGGCGCCGTCCATCCCGCAACCAGCACGACGCACTCGCCACGCTGCTGATTGCTGTCGGACTCAACGAACTGGCGCAACTCAGAAAGCGGCAAGCCCTTGAGAGTCTCGAAAGTCTTGGTCAGCTCCCGAGCCAGCAACGCAGGCCGATCGCCACCAAATATCGCCTCCATATCCTGCAGACACTCAAGAATCCGATGCGGAGCCTCATAGAAAATCAACGTACGCGGCTCTTCCTTGACCGACTCCAGGCGCCCACGACGCCCAACCGCCTTGGCCGGTAGAAAACCTTCGAAGATGAACCGGTCCGATGGCAGGCCGGCCGCCGACAATGCAGCGACCAAAGCACAGGCTCCCGGCACAGGAACCACATTGATACCTGCTGCTCGCGCCTGACGCACCAAGTGATAACCCGGATCGGAAATCAGCGGCGTGCCCGCATCGGAGATCAACGCAACATCATCTCCGGCGAGTAAACGGGTGATGAAACGACTGCCCTCGTCACGCTCATTGTGCTCATGACAAGCCGCCAGGGGCGTAGCAATGCCGAAGTGCTGCATCAGGCGCTGAGAGTGCCGGGTATCCTCGGCTGCAATGAGCGACACCTCACGCAACAACTTCAGAGCCCGGGCGCTGATATCGTCCAGGTTACCGATGGGCGTCGCCACCACATAAAGCGAGCCAGCAGCGGAATTCAAAGGACCCGGAACAGTCAAAGCGCACACCTCTTGATCGGCAAAAGCGCCATTGTAGCGCGTTGAAGCCCTCTCAATAGGCCCGACAATCGCTCAATACTCCGATCCTTTGCAGGCTTTTGTGCCGCTCAGCAACATTTGCACCAGCAAATTGGACGGTTTATCACCAGTAACATCGCGCCCCGGCCAGCGCTTGGGTACAATTCCACGCTCATTTGATCGAGTATCAGGAACACTTACATGATCGCTTGCCTGCGGCTGTTTCTCGCCCTCTGCCTGGCTACCCTTTTGGTGGCTTGCGCCAGCTCGCCCTCCTCCAGCCTTGGCGAACTTCCACGGACACCGGATGCCAGCATCGAGCAATTGCTCGAACAGGCCGCCACCAGCAAAAGCCCGGACAAAGCCGCCCTGCTGCGTCTGAGCGCGGCGGACATGGCGTATCGCCAAGGCAACGCCGGACGCGCCGGACAGATTCTGCAGCAAGTACCGCTGGATCAGCTCAAACCTGCCCAGCAAATCTTCGCCAGCACACTGTCCGCAGAGCTGGCCATGGTACGCAACCAGCCAAAAGCGGCTTTGACCGCCCTAAGCCATCCAAGCCTGCAGCACCTGAGCGAGCTGCCCGCCCCCCAGCAGATTCGTACCGGCACTGTTCATGCTCGCGCCCTTGAGGCCGACGGCCAGACATTGGCGGCCGCCAAGGAACGCATCTTTATTGCCCCCTTGCTCAAGGACGATGCCGCTGCAAAGAACCACGAGGCCATTTGGGCACTGATCGCCGCCCTACCGACCGACCAACTGCAGCCTGCGGGCAATGACGATCTGGCCGGATGGCTGAGCCTGGCCCTGGCAGTCAAGAGCGCCGGAACCCTGGAGCAACAACAGGCCGCCATTGATCAGTGGCGCGCACAGAATCCAAAACACCCTGCCGCTCTCCAATTGCCGCAACCGCTGATCAAACTCAAAGAGTTGGCCAGCCAACCCGTGTCGAAAATCGCCCTGCTGCTGCCACAGGACGGCCCGCTGGCCTCCGTAGCCAAAGCCCTGCGCGAAGGCTTCATGGCGGCTCACTATCAAGCCCAGCAAGCCGGACAGAAACCACCCAGCATCGAGTTCTACGACAGCTCGCGCCTGAGTTCTCTGGATGATTTCTATCGCAAGGCCCAAGCCGCCGGCGTGCAACTGGTAGTCGGCCCACTGGAAAAACCCCTGGTCAAACAGCTGGCCGCGCGCCCGCAACTGCCGATTACCACCCTGGCACTGAATTACAGCGAGGGCGGTGAACAGGGCCCCGCGCAGCTGTTCCAGTTTGGCCTGGCAGCCGAAGACGAAGCCCGTGAAGTTTCTCGTCGCGCCCGCGCCGACGGCCTGCACCGCGCCGCCGCGCTGGTGCCCAAGGGTGAGTGGGGCGATCGCGTACTCAAGGCCTTCCGCCAGGATTGGGAAGCCAACGGTGGCAGCATGATTGGCATCGAACGCATCGATCAGCCCGTCGCCCTGGCACAGCAGATTGCCGACTTGTTCCAACTGCGCCAAAGCGAGGGTCGCGCCAAGAGCCTGCAAAGCACCGTAGGCACTCAAGTCGCCGCGCAACCAGCACGCCGCCAGGACATCGAGTTCATTTTCCTTGCTGCAACGCCACAGCAGGCACAACAGATCAAGCCGACCCTGAACTTCCAGTACGCCGGCGATGTTCCGGTGTACGCCACCTCCAACGTATTTAGCGCCAGCGGTGATCAGAACCAATACAACGACATGAACGGGGTAATGTTCTGTGAAACGCCCTGGCTGCTGGACGCCAACGGCCTTCTGCGGCGCCAGGTCACGGCACAATGGCCACAAGCCGGAGGCAGCCTAGGTCGCCTGTACGCCATGGGCGTCGATGCCTACCGTCTTGCACCACGCCTGGGCCAGCTCAAGGCCCTGCCTGACAGCCGGATCGAAGGTGAGTCCGGCAGCCTGGGCATGGCCGCAGGTCAGCGCATCGAGCGCCAGTTGCCATGGGCCAAGTTCGTCAACGGTCAGGTCACCCGCCTGCCCGATACGCCGCGCTGATGCTCCAAGGATCACGCCAGCAAAGCGGAAGAGATGCCGAAAGCCAAGCGCTCAGGCATCTCCAACAGCAAGGGCTGCGCCTGCTGGCGCAGAACTGGCTGTGCAAACGCGGCGAGCTTGATCTGGTCATGCTTGACGGCGATACAGTAGTATTCGTCGAAGTCCGCTACAGACAACACACGCAATGGGGTGGCGCTCTGGGCAGTATTGATGGGCGCAAGCGTCAGAAACTCATTCTTGCCGCGCAGATTTTTCTGCAAAAAGAATCACGCTGGTCCAACCACCCCTGCCGTTTCGATGTGGTCGCCATTGACGGCGCCCCAGGTGCAGAAGCCCGCCTGAACTGGCTGCGCAATGCCTTTGACAGCTGAAAGAAGCCATCAGGCAGCACCCATTTTCACTCAACTTTTTTGCTCTTTGCTTTGCGGGCTGCACATTCACGTGCCACCAAGCCGCGCTACTTAAGGTCACACAGATGGACATGCAATCCCGAATTCGCCAGCTTTTTCAGGCCAGTATCGACACCAAGCAACAGGCGATGGACGTACTTGCACCGCACATCGAGCAAGCCAGCCAAGTCATGGTCAACGCCCTGCTCAATGAGGGCAAAATGCTCTCCTGTGGCAACGGCGGTTCCGCGGGCGACGCCCAGCATTTTTCCTCCGAACTGCTCAACCGCTTCGAACGTGAACGCCCCAGCCTGCCAGCCATCGCCCTGACCACCGATAGCTCGACCATCACTTCGATCGCCAACGACTACAGCTATAACGAAGTCTTTTCCAAGCAGATCCGCGCCCTGGGACAACCCGGCGACGTGTTACTGGCGATTTCCACCAGCGGCAACTCGGCCAACATTATTCAAGCCATCCAGGCCGCACATGATCGAGAAATGATTGTCGTAGCATTGACCGGTCGCGATGGTGGAGGCATGGCTTCCCTGCTTTTGCCTGAAGATGTTGAAATTCGTGTACCGGCCAACGTCACCGCACGTATTCAAGAAGTCCACCTGCTGGCGATCCATTGCCTTTGCGACTTGATCGACAGCCAATTGTTCGGGAGTGAAGAATGACCCCTAATCGCCTTGGCCTCCTGGCCTTGACCTTGTGCCTCGGCATCACTGGTTGCAGCTCGGTGATTACCGCCACCCGCGACAAACCCATTGATGATGATCGTGGCACTCGCACCTTTGGCAGCAAGATCGACGACTCACTGATTGAAACCAAAGTCGCCGTCAACGTTGCCAAGGCCAACCCGGACCTGGAAAACAACTCGCACATCGTCGTCACCAGCTTCAACGGCATTGTCCTGCTGGCAGGCCAGACACCGCGCCCCGACCTCAAGGCAGCAGCCGAACAGGCTGCCAGCGAAGTGCAGCGAGTCAAGAAGGTACATAACGAACTGCAAGTACTGCCGCCCTCCGGCTTTCTGGCACGGCAGAACGATGGCTGGCTGACCACCAAGATCAAGACTCAGATGCTGACTGACGCCAGCATTCCCGGATCGCGGATCAAGGTTGTCACCGAGAATGGCATCGTCTACCTGCTGGGCCTGCTGACCCAACAGGAAGCCGCACAAGCCACCAGTCTGGTGCAGGGCGTCTCCGGCGTGCAAAAAATCGTCAAGCTGTTCGAATACATCGACTGACACAGCACTGCGTCAGGCACAAAAAAGGCGATCCATCCGGATCGCCTTTTTTATTACTTGACCACTTTCAAGCTGGGCCGACCGCTGGGGCGCGGCGGCTCACTGTCCGGTGGCGGCAAATCGTCATCCGGCTCGAGGTCATCCTCTTCATCCAGAGGCGATTCCAGATCAAAAACCATGCCTTGACCATTCTCACGCGCATAGATTCCGAGGATCGCCGATACCGGCACGTGCAAGCTATGGGGCACACCGCCGAAGCGCCCTTCAAAGGTCACGGCGTCGTTATCCATATGCAGATGACGTACGGCACTGGGAGAAATATTCAGGACAATTTGCCCATCACTGGCAAAACCCTGAGGCACCTGCACGGCCGGATAGTCGGAATTGACCAGCAGATGGGGGGTGCAATCGTTGTCCACAATCCACTCATAGAGCGCGCGGACCAAATAAGGTCGACTGGAGTTCATAGCGGCTCCTTAAGCCTCAGCGCATATCACGTTCGACACCAGACAGACTCGCCTGGAAAGCCTCGCGTGCAAATTGGCGGTCCATATAATCAAGCAGCGGCTTGGCCTGCCGCGGCAATTCGATACCCAGGATTGGCAATCTCCAGAGTATGGGCAGTAGGCAGCAGTCCACCAGACTTTGTTCCTCACTGAGGAAAAATGGCTTGTCAGCGAACAGCGGAGACACTCCGGTCAGACTTTCCCGCAATTCCTTACGCGCCTGCACCCGCGCCGCCTCCTTGGTCCGCGAATCCAGAATCAGGTCCACTTGCCCACACCAGTCACGCTGGATTCGGTGCATCAGCAAACGGCTGTTGGCACGCGCCACAGGGTAAACCGGCAACAGCGGCGGATGAGGATAACGCTCATCCAGGTACTCCATTACCACTGTCGATTCCCACAACGCCAGGTCACGATCAACCAGCGTTGGCAAGCTCCCGTAAGGATTCACTTCGATCAGCTTCGGCGGCTGACGTCCCGCCTCCACACTGATGATCTCGGCGCTGACACCCTTCTCCGCGAGCACAATGCGCACTCGGTGGGAATAGTGGTCGGCGGGGTCGGAGTAACAGGCCAACCGATTGGTCACGCCCATGGCGATCCTCCTCGCTTGTTGAAATTATCGGAAGCAGAAAAAACGAGCGCGCCCTCAGGGCGCCTCTGGTAACCCCCGAATGATACAGGGTTGTTACTGTTCAGAGACGCCCTTGGGCGCGCACGCTCAACAACTGATGCTTAAAACGTTATTAATGCACATCCTTCCAGTATTCGCGCTTGAGCAGATAGGCGAACACAAAGAAGAAGGCCAGATACAAGAGCACATAAGTGCCGATGCGCTGGTGTTGCAGTTTGACCGGGTTGGACGAGTAGGCAAGGAAAGTCACCAGATTCTTGACCTTCTCGTCGAACTGAGCCTCATTGAGGGTTCCGGTACCCTCTTTGATTGTCAGTTGGTCGCACGCCTCGTGAGTCAGGGGCGTACCCGTCAGCGGATCGTATTGTTTCTTACCGTCTTCAACGATCTGCACCTGCTTGCAACCGACAACCTGACGCCCTTGCAGGCCGACCAGGACGTTAGGCATACCAACGTTCGGGAAGACCTTGTTGTTCACACCCCAGGGGCGCGCCGGATCTTCATAGAAGGACTTGAGGTAGCCATAGAGCCAGTCAGTGCCACGAACACGAGCCACCAGGGTCAGATCTGGCGGCGCAGCACCGAACCAAGTCTTGGCATCCGCCGGCTGCATGCCGATGTTCATATGGTCACCGATCTTGGCACCGGTGAAGACCAGCTTGCTCAACATCAGGTCGTGAGGAATACCCAAGTCATCGGCCACTCGCTCATAACGCTGGAACTTGGCGCTGTGGCAGCCCATGCAGTAGTTGGCGAAAGTACGCGCGCCGTCTTGCAGGGCAGCCTTGTCGGACAGGTCAATATCAACCTTCTCCAACTCAGGACCCGCAGTATTCGCGAAAGACAGCACAGGCATAGCAGCAAGAATCAGTACAGCAAATAGCTTTTTCATCAGCCAGTCACCCTTTCCGGAACCGGTTTGGTCTTCTCGAGCCTGGTGTAGAACGGCATCAGAATGAAGTAGGCGAAGTACAGGAAGGTACATACCTGCGACAGCAGCGTACGGCCCGGAGTTGGTGCCAAGACACCCAGCACACCCAGGATCACGAACGAGATGCAGAACACCAGCAGCCAGATCTTGCTCAGCCAGCCCTTGTAACGCATGGACTTGACCGGGCTACGGTCGAGCCAAGGCAGTACGAACAGGACCGCAATTGCAGCGCCCATGGCGATAACGCCCAAGAGCTTGTCCGGCACCGCACGCAGGATCGCGTAGAACGGCGTGAAGTACCAAACTGGGGCAATGTGCTCGGGGGTCTTGAACGGGTTGGCTTGCTCGAAGTTCGGCTTCTCAAGGAAGTAACCGCCCATTTCCGGGAAGAAGAACACGATCGAGCAGAAGATGAACAGGAACACCACTACGCCGACAATGTCTTTCACGGTGTAGTAAGGGTGGAAAGGAATGCCATCCAGCGGGATGCCGTTCTCGTCCTTGTTCTTCTTGATATCAACGCCATCCGGGTTGTTCGAACCCACTTCGTGCAACGCCAGGATGTGCAGCACCACCAGACCGAGAATCACGATCGGCAGAGCCACTACGTGCAGGGCGAAGAAGCGGTTCAGGGTAATCCCGGAAATCAGGTAGTCACCACGGATCCACTGGGTCAGGTCGTCACCAATTACGGGGATCGCACCGAACAGCGAGATGATCACCTGGGCACCCCAGTAGGACATCTGCCCCCAAGGCAACAGGTAGCCCATGAAGGCTTCAGCCATCAGCGCCAGGTAGATCAGCATGCCGAACAGCCACACCAGCTCACGAGGCTTCTGGTAGGAACCGTAGAGCAAGCCACGGAACATGTGCAGATAGACCACGATGAAGAACGCCGAAGCGCCGGTGGAGTGAAGCAGACGCAAGATCGCGCCGTACTCTACGTCGCGCATGATGTATTCAACAGAAGCGAAAGCCTCTTCTGCCGAAGGGGTGTAGCTCATGGTCAGCCAGACACCGGTAACGATCTGGTTGACCAGAACCAGCAGCGCCAGGGAGCCAAAGAAATAGAAGAAGTTGAAGTTCTTCGGAGCGTAATACTTGCTGAGATGGTCTTCCCACATCTTGGTCGCGGGGAAGCGCGCATCAACCCAATCCATGAACTTGCTCATCACGCTTTCTCCGTGTCGACGCCAATGACGATGATGTCATCCGACTCATAGGAATGCGGGGGTACTGGCAGGTTCAGGGGCGCAGGCTGCGCCTTGTAGACGCGACCAGCCAGATCGTAGTGGGAGCCGTGGCAAGGGCAGAAATAGCCACCTACCCAGTCCTTGCCCAGATCGGCGGGCGCCACTTCAGGACGGAAGGTCGGAGAACAACCCAGGTGGGTGCAGATCCCGATCAGCAGCAGAATCTCTGGCTTGATCGAACGCACTTCCGGATCGACGTAGGTTGGTTGTACCGAGTTCTTGGAGTCAGGGTCAGACAGCTGGCCCTCGATCTTTTTAAGATTCCCCAGGATTTCCTCTGTACGGCGGACGATGAACACCGGCTGACCACGCCACTCAGCAATCATCTGCTGACCTGGATCGATCTTGCTGATATTCACTTTCACCGGTGCACCTGCGGCTTTCGCCTTGGCACTGGGAAACCATGACCCCACGAACGGGACCGCAGCCCCCACCGCTCCTGCAGCACCCACCACGGATGTGGCTGCTACTAAGAAGCGACGCCGGCCTGCATTCACGCCGTCATTGCTCATTCAGTCCTCTCCCATCAGCTTTGTGGCCTGTTAAATCAGGCATCTACTAAGTAAAAATCTGAACTTATAAAAATTTTGCCGAATGGTAATGAAAAGCCCCTATTCTGACAAGGTAATTACCGAGCCAAGCCAGCCCGAAGCCTTGTAGTATAGGGCCTCCGTGGATGTGGCAAGTTGTCACAGCGCAAATTTCAGACAATAAAAAACGCCCAGCTCCGCAAGGAGACTGGGCGTTTTTGAACGCAGTAGCGAATTAACGCTTGGAGTATTGCGGACGCTTACGCGCTTTACGCAGACCCACTTTCTTACGTTCAACTTCACGTGCGTCACGGGTTACGAAACCGGCTTTACGCAGAGCGCTGCGCAGAGTTTCGTCGTAATCCATCAGAGCGCGAGTGATACCGTGGCGGATCGCGCCAGCTTGACCACTTACACCGCCGCCGATAACGGTAACGTAGATATCGAACTTCTCAACAGTCTCGGTCAGCTCCAGCGGCTGACGAACTACCATGCGGGCAGTTTCGCGGCCGAAGAAGTTATCCAGAGAGCGGTTGTTGATCGAGATGTTGCCAGTGCCCGGACGCAGGAAAACGCGTGCGGTTGCAGTCTTGCGACGGCCAGTGCCGTAATTTTGAGTCGCCGACATAATGAACTATTCCGTTAAATCTTCAGTTCTTGGGGCTGCTGAGCAGTATGAGGGTGAGCAGCGCCCGCATAGACTTTCAGCTTACGGTACATGTCGCGACCCAGCGGGTTCTTAGGCAGCATGCCTTTTACCGCGGTCTCGATCACGCGCTCAGGGGCCTTGGCGATCAGCTTTTCAAAGTTGATCGACTTGATGCCGCCCGGGAAACCGGAGTGGGAGTAGTACATTTTGTCAGTGGTTTTAGCGCCAGTAACACGTACCTGCTCGGCATTGATAACGACGATGTAGTCGCCGGTGTCAACGTGAGGAGTGTACTCAGGCTTGTGCTTGCCACGCAGACGGCTCGCGATTTCGGTGGCCAGACGACCCAGGGTCTGACCAGCAGCGTCGACGACGAACCAGTCGCGCTTTACTGTTTCCGGTTTAGCAGTAAAAGTTTTCATTCTTTATAGCCTCAGGGGCCGCCCAGCAAAATAGACGGCGGATCTTACTGAATAGTGCGTACTTTGACAAGGTCAAAGGCAGCCGGACACAGACGCTATCGGGGGCTCGGGTCAGCGCGTCTGAGATACGGCAAGATTCTTCGGCAGGCGGCGCATCACTTCCACTGCAGAAAGAGCTGCCGAATTATGCAGATTGCGAAAAAAATTTCAACCTGCTTTTATGATTGTTTTGCCAAGGGAGCACCCGATGGACTACCGCCAGCTGGGCCGAACTGACCTTAACGTGAGCGCAATTTGCCTGGGCACCATGACCTGGGGCGAACAGAATACCGAGGCTGAAGCCTTCGCTCAGATCGAGCGAGCCAAACACGCCGGAATCAACTTCATCGACACCGCCGAGATGTATCCGGTGCCGCCCAAGGCTGAAACCTACGCCACCACCGAGCGCTACATAGGCAACTGGTTCAAACAGCGCGGCGACCGCGCCGACTGGATCCTGGCCAGCAAGATCGCCGGCCCCGGCAACACCATCGACTACATCCGCGACAAACAGCTCAAGCACAACCGCAAACACATAGTCCAAGCCGTGGATGCCAGCCTCAAGCGCCTGCAGACCGACTGGATCGACCTTTATCAATTGCACTGGCCCGAGCGCAGCACCAACTTCTTCGGCCAACTGGGCTACAAGCACCAGGCCGACGAAGACTTCACCCCGCTGGAAGAAACCCTCGAAGCCCTGGACGAGCAGGTCAAGGCCGGCAAGATCCGCCATATCGGCCTGTCCAATGAAACGCCCTGGGGCACCATGAAGTTCCTCGCCCTGGCCGAAAGCCGTGGCTGGCCTCGCGCGGTTTCGATCCAGAACCCCTACAACCTGCTCAATCGCAGCTTTGAAGTGGGCCTGGCGGAAATTGCCATTCGCGAGCAATGCGGCCTGCTGGCCTACTCGCCATTAGCCTTTGGCTACCTGTCCGGTAAATACGAAGGCGGCGCGCGGCCAGCCAAGGCTCGACTGAGCCTCTACAGCCGCTTCAGCCGCTACTTCAATCCGCAGTCGGAAGCGGCCTGCAGCCGCTACGTCGCCCTGGCCCGCGAACACGGGCTGGACCCAGCGCAAATGGCCCTGGCCTTCGTCAACCAGCAGCCGTTCGTGACCAGCAACATCATCGGCGCCACAACCCTGGAACAGTTGGACAGCAACATCGCCAGTGCCGAACTGAAATTGCCGCAAGAAGTCCTGGCCGGAATCGAGGCGATTCACAAGGACCACCCCAACCCCGCCCCTTGAACACTTCAAGAGCCGGCTCGCCGGCGAATGTGCGCCGCCCATTCGCCAGCAAGCCGACCACTACAGTGAACGGGCGATGATTTCCTTCATGATCTCGTTGGTCCCGGCATAAATGCGCTGCACCCGGGCATCGGCCCAGGCTCGGGCTACCGGGTACTCCCACATGAAGCCGTAGCCACCGTGCAACTGCACGCACTCATCCAGCACCGTGCACTGCAGGTCGGTGCCCCAGTACTTGGCCATCGCCGCCGTGGGTACATCGAGTTTGCCTTGCAGATGCAACTCCAGGCAGCGGTCGACAAACACCCGGCCAATCTGGATTTCCGTGGCCATTTCCGCCAGCTTGAAACGAGTGTTCTGAAAATCGGCAATCGCCTTGCCGAACGCCGTGCGTTCACGGGTGTATTCCAGGGTCCACTGCAACGCGGCCTCCGCGCTGGCCAGACCGCCAATGGCAACTGTCAGACGTTCCTGAGGCAACTCCTGCATCAGATAGGCGAACCCCATTCCAGCCTGCCCCAACAGGTTTTCCTTGGGCACGCGCACATCCTGGAAAAACAATTCCGACGTGTCCTGCGCCTTCATCCCGACTTTTTCCAGACGCTTGCCCTTGGAGAACCCCGGCGTATCGGCCTCCACCAGAAACAAGCTGGTGCCCTTGGCCCCGGCCTTGGGATCGGTTTTGGCCACCACAATCACCAGCTCGGCCAGGTAGCCGTTGGTGATAAAGGTCTTGGAACCATTGATCACATACTCGTCGCCATCGAGCACCGCCGTGGTCTTCACCCCTTGCAGGTCGGAACCGGCACCCGGCTCGGTCATGGCAATGGCGGTGACCATGTCCCCCGACACCAGCCTGGGCAGGTACTTCTGCTTCAAGGCCTCACTGCCGTAATGCAGGATGTAGGGGGCGACGATATCCGAATGCAGGGAAAAACCGATGCCGGTCAAGCCCAGCCGGCCGATTTCCTCGATCACCACCGCGCTGTACAGAAAGTCCGCTCCCAGGCCGCCATACTGCTCGGGAATATGCGAACACAGCATCCCCGCCTCCCCCGCCTTGCTCCACAGCTGACGGTCGATATAGCCCTGTTTTTCCCAATCGCCATGAAAGGGCACCGCCTCCTTCTCAAGAAAGCTGCGTACGCTGTCGCGGAAGAGCTCATGCTCGGAACTGAACAAGGTTCTGGGAATCATGCGGCCACCTGTGGTCGTTATTGATCGGGATTGGCCGTCTGAGCCTAAGCCCAGCCCCGCGCACAGGACACTGGACACATCCGACAAAAAATAAGACGATCCAGCCGTCTGGTGACCACTTTCCCCTATAAGAACAATTGAATTATGTCTAACCAAACCTCCACGCCCTTGCGGCGCGTCAGCATCCTGGCCATCGACCGGGTTTTCGCTTCCACCCTCATGCAAGCCAAGGATTTCTTCCATCTGGCAAGCCTGCGCTACGGCAAACAACTGGGCCAAGGCCTGACCCCGGCCTTCGAAACCCGCCTGGTCAGCCCCGATGGCCAGCCGGTTTGCAGCTTCAGCAATGTGATCATGCCCGTGGACGGCCCGCTGGAAGACACTGACGTGATCATCCTCCCGGCGTTCTGGGACGACTTCGACACCCTGTGCCAGCGTTATCCACAGATACTGCCCTGGCTGCGTGCCCAGCACGCTCGCGGCGCCGTGCTCTGCGGCGAGGCCACCGGCGTGTTCTGGCTGGCCGAAACCGGACTGCTCAACGGCAAGGAGGCCACCACCTACTGGCGCTTCTTCAGCGCCTTCAGCGAACGCTTCCCCCAGGTCCAACTCAATCAGGACAAGCACCTGACCGACGCCGACAACCTCTACTGCGCTGGCGGCACCACCTCGGCCTGCGACCTGTACATCTACCTGATCGAGCGCTTCTGCGGGGCCAACGTCGCCCAGGCCGTAGCCCGGGACATCCTCTATGAAGTGCAACGCAGTTACGCCCCGGGACGCATCGGCTTTGGCGGCCAGAAACTGCATCAGGACGTGATCATCCTGCAGATCCAGCACTGGCTCGAAGAACACTTCGCCGACAAGTTCCGCTTCGAAGACGTGGCCCGCGAGCACGGCATGAGCATTCGCAACTTCATGCGCCGCTTCCAGACCGCCACCGGCGACAAACCCCTGCATTACCTGCAACGGCTGCGTATCGAAACCGCCAAAGGCCTGCTCTCGGGAACGCGCAAGAGCATCAAGACCATCAGCTACGAAGTCGGCTACGACGACGCCAGCTTCTTTGCCCGGCTGTTCCGCCAGCACACCGAACTTTCGCCCAACCAGTACCGCCAGCAATTCCAGCAACAGGCGGCATAAAAAAAAGGGCCTGCAATGCAGGCCCTTTTTTATTGGATGACGATTACGGCTTGTGCGCCCGCGACAGGAACTCGTGGGACTGCATCTCCAGCAACCGGCTGAGGGTCCGCTGGAACTCGAACGTCAGTCGCCCACCGGTGTAGAGATCCTTGAGTTCAACCTCGGCAGAGATGATCAGCTTGACGTTACGGTCATAGAACTCGTCGACCATATTGATAAAGCGCCGGGCAATGTCGTCGGTGGTGACGCTCATCTGCTCCACGCCGCTGAGCAGCACCGCGTGGAAGATCTTGCCCAGTTCGATGTAGTCGTTCTGGCTGCGGGGACCGTCGCACAGCTCGCGGAAGTCGAACCAGGCCACATCATCACAGGTACGCAGCGCACGAATTTCGCGGTTCTCGATGATCAACACATCGTTTTCCACCGCCTGAGTGCATTCAGGCGTCAGCGCCCGGAAGCTCTTGCGCAGGCTTTCGTGAGCCGCTTCATTCAGGGGGTAATGAAACAGCTCGGCCTGTTCCAGGTGCCGCAGACGGTAATCGACACCGCTGTCGACGTTGACGATCTCGGTATTCTGCTTGATCAGAGCAATGGCCGGCAGGAAACGCGCACGCTGCAAACCATCCTTGTACAGACCGTCCGGAACGATGTTCGAGGTGGCGACCAGGGTCACGCCATTCTTGAACAGCTCCTCCATCAGGGTGCCGAGAATCATCGCATCGGTAATGTCGGAGACGAAGAACTCGTCGAAGCAGATCACCCGCGCTTCTTGCGAGAAGCGCTTGGCGATGATGGTCAGCGGATTCTTCTCGCCCCCCAGCGTCTTCATCTCTTCGTGGACGCGCTTCATAAAGCGGTGAAAGTGCGTCCGAACCTTTTCCTTGAACGGCAAGGCTTCGAAGAAGGTATCCACCAGGTAGGTCTTGCCGCGCCCCACTCCCCCCCAGAAATACAGGCCCTTGACCGGCACCTGATCCTTTTTGCCGAACAGCTTGCCGAGCAGCCCCGGCTTGTTTTGCTCGGCTGCAATCAGATCGTCGTACAGACGCTGCAGATGACGCACAGCGGTTTCCTGTGCCGCGTCATGAAAGAAGTCCGGGCGTTTCAGATCTGCTTGATATCGTTCTAGGGGCGTCATAATTCGTTAGCAAGGCAACAAAAACGGGCCGTCACTTTAGCGACGGCCCTGGGGAATGGCAATCAGCCCTTGGTCGGGAAGATTCCGATTAGTCCTGCGCCGGGGTCAACGCAATGCGCAGTGCCTCAATGGCCGCATCACGCGCGGCAGCGTCGGCGAACTCGGGGCTGTCAGCGACACAGGCGCCATCCAGCCAGACGCTGAAACTGCCGGCTTCGCTGCGCAGATCCAGCGCCTGCCCGGACTGCAGCTGTTTGCTCGCCGCACCGGCAGCCTTGCCGTCGGCGAAATGGCGCGACAGCAGCAACTGCTCGCCATCGGCAGACAGCAGGCGGAAACGGAAGCTGCCATCGTCTTCGCGGAAGCTGATGAAGCGTGCAGCCTTGGCGGCTTTTTTCTTGGTCGTGGCGGCAACCTGCACCTGGCTGGCAAAGGAGCGCAGGCCCACGGCTTCGCGCAACTCGGCGAGGAACGGCGTGGCCACAGCACGGGCCTTGACGGCGCCGGCACGCAGGATGTCTTCCAGGTCCGCCGGGCGTGCGATCAACTGGTGATAACGCTCGCGGGCTTCGCCCAGCTCGGCATCCAGCAATTGGAACAGGCGGTTCTTGGCCTCGCCCCAACCCAGGCCCTGGAGCAGTTCGCCGCGGAACTCGGCAGCCTGCGCCGGGGTGGAGAAGGCCTGGAACAGGGTGAACAAATGAGAGTTGTCCGGATCCTTGGCCTCGCCCGGCGCCTTGGAGTCAGTGACGATGCGCGAGATCGCATCCTTCATGTCCTTGGCGCTGGTGAACAATGGGATGGTGTTGTCGTAACTCTTGGACATCTTGCGCCCGTCCAGCCCCGGCAGGGTGGCGACGCTTTCCTCGATCAGCGCCTCGGGCATGGCGAAGAACTCCTTGCCCTGACCGAACAGGTGGTTGAAGCGCTGGCCGATATCACGGGCCATCTCCACGTGCTGAATCTGATCCCGGCCAACCGGCACCTTGTGGGCGTTGAACATCAGGATGTCCGCGGCCATCAGCACCGGGTAGCTGTACAGCCCCATGGTGATGCCGGCATCCGGGTCTTCGCCGGCTTCCAGGTTCTTGTCCACCGAAGCCTTGTAGGCATGCGCGCGATTGAGCAGCCCCTTGGCTGCGACGCAGGTCAGCAGCCAGGTCAGTTCCGGGATTTCCGGAATGTCCGACTGGCGATAGAAAGTCACGCGCTCCACATCCAGGCCACCGGCCAGCCAGGTGGCGGCGATCTCTTGACGCGAGCGCTGGATGCGCAACGGGTCGTCGCACTTGATCAGCGCGTGGTAGTCGGCCAGGAAGTAGAAGGAGTCGGCATTGCTGTCGCGACTGGCAAGGATCGCCGGGCGAATCGCGCCGGCGTAGTTGCCCAGGTGCGGGGTGCCGGTGGTGGTGATGCCGGTGAGGATACGCGTACGAGTAGTCATGGGTAATCGCTTATCAGACTGCTATCAATTCGAAAGTCGCGGCAGCACCAGATCCTTGAGGTCGGTGAGCTTGCCATGAAAAAAGTGCCCGCATTCTGCCACTTTCAGCAGCTCATGGGGGCGAACAAGCGCGTCGGACCAGTCGTAGACCGCCTGTGGGTCGATGACTTCATCGGTTTCCGGCTGGATCAGGGTCAGCGGGCAGTTCTCCGGCAACTGGTCGCTGTCTCGCAGCCGGGTCACCGCCGCCGCCACCATGAACAGGTGCTTGAGCTGCACGCCCTGAGCTTCCAGGCGGCCGCCCAGACTGGCGGCGACAAAACCACCGAAGGAGAACCCCAGCAGCGTCAATGGCAGCCCCGGGTGCCGGGCCAGCAGCCACTGAGCAGCGGCCTGGGCGTCATCGACTTCGCCAGTGCCCATGTCGTGACTGCCCTCACTGGCGCCCACGCCCCGATAGTTGAAGCGCAAGGTAATCAGCCCGGCATCCCGCGCTGTACGCTGCAAGGTGGACACCACCTTGTTGAGCATGGTGCCACCCTGCACCGGATTGGGGTGACAGATCAGCGCCACGCCGCGAGCGTCGGGCACCTCCAGATACAGGGCTTCCAGTTGGCCCACCGGGCCGGCAATCACTACAGGGGTTTCACGCATTAGCAAGGAAGGAACTCCGTGACCTCGAAGGGGGTCGACTCGTCTAGCAAATGGTCTGTGCCAATCTATTGCGAGTGAATCGCGGTATACAGCGCAGGTTCGAGCCGTTAACGTAAAGCAAAGCCGTTTATAGAGGAAGGACTCGTGGAACACTCGCTCTTAGTTTGGTTGTTGCCGACTCTTGCCCTGGTCGCGGGTGTCGCCATTGGATTCCTGGTTGCTCGCCTGCTGCCCAATGCCGCGCCTAACCGCACGCAGCGTCAGTTGGACGATATTCAGGAACGTTTCGACAATTATCAGAACGAAGTGGTCACCCACTTCAACAGCACCGCCACCCTGGTGAAAAAACTCACCCAGAGCTATCAGGAAGTGCAGGACCATCTCGCCGAGGGCGCCAACCGCCTGGCCCTGGACGAACTGACCCGCCAGCGCCTGCTGGCCGCTCTGCACTCGGAGTCGGTGCAGGCTCCGCGTGAACGCCTGACACCACCGCGGGACCAGGAGCCACCACGGGACTACGCGCCAAAGACGCCGAATGCCCCCGGCATGCTCGATGAGCAATACGGCCTGAAGAAGTAATACGCCTCAGCCATTAAAAAGCCCGCCCGATCTGCATCGGGCGGGCTTTTTTGTGCCTGGGGTTCAGCCAGCTCGGTCAGGGATGCTCTTAGTACTGCTGACCTTGCTGCTGGTAGGGCTGCTGGTACTGCTGGTTCGGCTGTTGATACTGCTGGCCCGGAATCGCCTTGAGGTTGACCTCCACCCGACGGTTCTGCGCGCGACCATTGACGTCGGCATTGCTGGCAATCGGGTTGTCCGGGCCGGCGCCGCGAGCGGACAGATTGGCACTGCTCACGCCCTGGGACGTCAGATAGGTCGCCACGCTCTGGGCACGGCGCTGGGACAGGTCCATATTGTGCTGGCGGCTGCCGGTGCTGTCGGTGTAGCCGACGATCTCGATCTGGTTCTGGTTGAACTCGCGCAGGGAGTTGGCCAGGTTGTTCAGCGGCTGATAGAAGCTGGGAGCGATGTTCGCCGAGTCGGTGGCGAAGGTGATGTTGCCCGGCATGATCAGCTTGATCTGATCGCCCTGACGCTGCACTTCAACCCCGGTATTGGCCATGCTGGCGCGCAGCTTCTTCTCCTGCTGGTCGGCGTAGTAACCGTAACCGGCGGCGGACGCCCCCACCACGGCGGCGCCGATCAGCGCCCCCTTGCCACGGTTGTTGTGGTCGATGGCGGCACCGGCCAAGGCACCGGCCAGGGCACCCAGGCCACCGTATTTTGCAGTTTTGCTCATGCCCGACGAGCCGCCGTCGGCCTGCCCCTGATTGTCATAGGGGTTAGGCGAAGCGCAGCCGGACAACAAGGCCACAGCAGTAGCGACAACAATCAAACGACGCGAGGTGAACATGGAAAGCTCCTACTTTTTGCATTCTGTGGTGCAGCGGACGTTGGCAACAGACCTTTGCTGGCGTTGGAACACGCGAAACGGCAAAAATTCCGTGAACAGCAGAGCAAATCCTCAGGCCCTCACGAACGGATTCTGACGCATCTCATCCCCCAGGCGGGTGTCTGGACCGTGCCCGGCAACCACCGTGGCGTCTTCGTCGAGGGTATACAGACGCTGCTTGATCGAACGCACCAGGGTGGCCTGATCTCCGCCCCACAAGTCCGTACGCCCGACCCCACGCTTGAACAGTGTGTCGCCGGCAATCAGAAGCTTAGCTTCAGAAAACCAAAAGCTCATGGAACCCGGGGTATGCCCGGGGGTATGCAAGGCCACGCCGCAACCACAGGCCAACTCTTCCTCGTGATCCAGCCAGCGGTCCGGTGAGGGCACCGGGGTAAAGGGCACGCCGAACATGCTGCATTGCATCTCCAGGTTGTCCCAGAGGAACTGGTCGTCCTTGTGCAGATGCAAGGTGGCACCGGTCTTTTCCTTCATCTGCCCCGAGGCCAGGAAATGGTCCAGGTGAGCATGGGTATGAATGATGCTCACCACCTTCAGCCCCAGGGCATCGAGGCGGGCCATGATCAAATCCGGATTGCCGCCCGGATCGACCACTATGGCTTTCTTGGTCAGCGGGTCGCCGATGATGGTGCAGTTGCACTGCAACGGACCGACGGGAAAGGTCTCGCGGATCAGGCTGGGTAGGACGGCGCTCATGGCAAGGCTCCAGAAAAAACGATCGGCCATTCTGGCACAGCTCGCCGTCACTGCTGACTCAGAACCTCAGTGGCAACGTCTCTTCGCCCTCCAGAGCCAGCAGATACTGCTTGGCTTGCAGCCCACCGGCAAAGCCGGTCAGGCTTCCCGAAGCGCCGATCACTCGATGACAGGGCGCAACAATCGAAATCGGGTTACGGCCATTGGCCGCCCCGACTGCCCGTACCGCCTTGGGGTGGCCGATCTGTCGGGCAATCTGGCCGTAGCTGCGGGTTTCACCGAAAGGAATGGTCAACAGCGCCTGCCAGACCTGACACTGAAACTCGGTGCCGACAAAATCCAGCTCCAGCTCGAAACGCTCACGGTCGCCGGCAAAGTACTCCTGCAACTGACGCTCGGTTTCCCGCAACAGCGGATCATCAGGCGCCTCCTGCAACGGCCCGAGACGAACCCGATTCTGCCGTTCGTGCTCCCAGAGAATCGCCGCCAACTTGCGCCCTCTGGCCACCAGGGTCAGTTGGCCAACAGGGGACGCCATAGATTTGAATACGCAGGACATCTCAGCTCTCCTTCAGTGCGCCAGAGGCGTCAGGCGGGCCTGTCGCGCCGGCCGCACCGCCCTCTCGATAGCCTGCACTGTAAAGGGAGATTCAAGCGCAAGAACCACGTTTCTTGCGTTTGAATCTCACGGCGCAGATTCCGCGCACCGAGCGGGCCCGAGGCTAGTCGTCCTCATCCACCAGATAACAATTGTCACTGCTGCTGCGCTGACCATAGGGATCGACGATAAAGGCTCCACGGCCCTGGCCACATTCGAGCAAGCGCACCGGCGCCAGTTCGCGCTGACTGTCGATCTGCGCATTCAGGCGCACGATGTATACCCCGAGGGAAATCGATACACAGAGAATCAGCACCAGACACCCCACCAACTGATCGGTGTAACGGGCGCCGGAGTCATCAGAAAGCACTGGCGACATAATCCGACCCTATTTGCTCCTTGCCCTGCCCAATCACCAACCAACTCAATGGGCCACCCTGCCCCAGGCGCACCAAAGGCACCCTGGAGGGTAGTACACAGGCCATCAGGACCAGGACAATCATGAGCAACAATAGACCTTTGACCACTGAAGACAGGTTCATGGCAGATGACGCTCCAGATGAGTTGAACCCCAGCCTAGGCCGCGCGGGGTTAACACTGGGTAAACATCGGTAGAACCCTACCCGACTCCGCTATCCTTCCTCCCCTGAGCGCCTAGGGTCCAGGGGGACATACCCGTGCATATCAACCTGCTGCTGGTCGAGGACAACCTCGACCTGGCAAATACCATCATCGAATACCTGGAAATCAGCGGCATCGTCTGCGACCACGCCAGCAACGGCCAGACCGGCCTTAACCTGGCTCTGAACCAGCACTACGACGTGATCCTCCTCGACATCATGCTGCCGCGACTGGACGGCCAGCAGTTGTGCCAACAGTTGCGCCAGCACGGCAGCCAGACGCCGATCCTGATGCTCACCTCACTGGACGCCCTTTCCGACAAGCTCGCCAGCTTTGCCGCCGGGGCCGACGACTACCTGGTCAAACCCTTCGAGCTGGCGGAGCTGGTCGCTCGCATCCGCGCCCTGAGCATGCGCCGCAGCGGCCAGGCCAGCCGCCTGCAAGTGGCCGACCTGATCATGGACCTGACCACCCGCAAGGTCAGCCGCGCGGGCCAGGAACTGCACCTGTCACCCATTTGCTGGACATTGCTGGAATGCCTGATGCGCGCCAGCCCGGAACCCGTGACCCGGGAACGCCTGGAAGCGACCATCTGGGGCGATGAGCCGCCGGACAGCAATACCCTCAAGGTGCACATGCACCGGCTGCGCAAGACCGTGGACAAATCCTTCGGCCAACCGCTGATCCACACCCTCCCCGGTATTGGCATACAGCTGAGGTCACATGCGTAACGGTCTGGGCCTGAAATGGGTGATCAGCGGCAGCTTCCTGCTGCTGATCGCCGTCGTCTTGCTGATCTACAGCCTGCTGCTGCCCGAATACAGCGTGCGCGGCCTGCTCTACACCGCCAGCGCCATGATGGAAGAGGAAGCCCAGTATTTCGCCAGGCACTACAAGAAGGACCCCACCACCCCGCCGCCGCACAACTACTTCTATACCAGCGTCATCGGCAAGGAAGCCCTGCCGGAGAAAATCCGTCAGATGCTGGACACCCCGCCCAGCCTGTCCTTCGGCGCGGTGCAAGTGTTCGGCGACCTGGATTCCGATAACGAGGATGAAGGGCGGGCGGTGCTGGCCCAGCCGCTTAGCGACGGCAAGACCCTATACATGTACGACGTCGACCACGATCAGGAAGAGGGCGGCGAAGTGGAAACGCCGCTGTCCGACGCCTACCTCGACCGCGAGCTGCGCGGCGTCAACTTCATCAGCCTGGCGGTGTTCGTCCCGGCGCTGATCATCATTGCCCTGCTGGTGTGGTGGCTGGTTCGGCCACTGGAGCGCCTGGCCCAATGGTCCTCGACTCTCAAGGATGCGGATGCAGTGTCCAGCCAGCGGCCGAATTTCGGTTTCAAGGAATTCAACGTGCTGGCCGGTGCCCTGGCCCAAAGTGTGCAGCAGGTGCAGGCCGCCAGCCTGCGCGAAGGCCGCCTGCTGCGCTACACCAGCCATGAACTGCGCACCCCGCTGGCGGTGCTCAAGGCCAATATCGAACTGCTGACCCTGCAATCCGGCGGCGTCCTGCCGCCGCCCCTGCAGCGGATCGAGCGCTCGGTATTGAACATGCAGCGCATCGCCGAAACCCTCCTCTGGATGAGCCGGGAACTGCCTGAAGCCTTGCCAGAAGAAGCCATCGACATGAGCGGCCTGGTCACGGAGTTGATCGAGGAACATCGCTACCTGATTGGCAAACGGGGCATCGAGCTGCTGCTCGATATCAGCAGCACCCCATGCCGCCTGCCACTTACCGCCTGCCGCATTGTTGTCGGCAACTTCCTGCGCAATGCCCTGCAGTACGCTGAAGAAGGCAGCGTAGAGATCAATTTCAACTATCCGCAGCTGCGCATAGTCAATCGCATCCGAGAAGCCAAACCGACGGAAGAGTCCAGTGACTTCGGCTACGGTCTGGGATTGGAACTGATGCGCCAGTTATGCGCCAAGTTAGGCTGGCATATCGAAGTCATCGTCAAGCAACAGCATTTTGCCGTCACCCTGGACTTCGCCGAGGCCCTTGCTAGCACTTCTGCGCCACCGGAAACGCAGGAACACAACTGCGGCCCAAATAACTGAGAACCAAAGAGCCATGAATCTAACTTATTGATTTATATGAACAATGATCAGAAACATAAATTTGACGCCAAAAATAATATCAAAACAATATCAAGCAAATAATTTCTGATGCAAAATCGCCGCCTGTAGCGGTCACACTGGGATGGACCGCAGTTAGTTCGGGTCTTGAAAATGCCTTCTCCACTCACTTCTTCCTCTAGTTGGTCGCTGCAACAACTCACCGGCAATCCTTACCTCGACAGCCTCCTGGCTGGTACGGCGTGGGGATCCAGCGAGTGGAGCAACAGCATTTTCACCACTCGGCTGAGCTACAGTTTCATCACACCATTCCAGTCAGTGTTCGCCCGCAACTATTCCAGTGACAACGAGTACACGGCCAGCTATGCCCTGACCGCCCAACAGAAGATCGCTGTAACTGAAACACTGGGTAAATGGTCGGCGGTAGCCAATATTCAGTTCACCCTGGTGCCGGAAACACCAAGCAATGTGGGTGATCTGCGTTTTGGCGGCTACTCCTACATGGATGATGACGCGGCGGCCTGGGCATACTTTCCCGGCCGCTCGCCAAATGCTGGGGATGTATGGATCAGCCCCTCTACCAATAGCGATATGCCAGTCAAAGGCACTTATGACTACATGACGTTCATGCATGAGATTGGCCATGCTTTGGGCCTCAAGCATCCATTCAGTGCCAGCAGTAGCAACAGCACGATCCTGACGCCCGAACTGGATGACGTGCGCTTCACCTTGATGAGCTACAACAACGCCTATTCCTACGAGCCCACCACGCCAATGCTCCTGGATATCCTGGCGATACAACGCCTGTATGGCGCCAACAAGTTGTGGCAGAACGGCAACACAACCTATCAATGGGCCGCCGATCAATCTGTTTTCGAGACCATCTGGGACAGCGGCGGCATCGATACAATCAACGCCAGCAATCAATTGACCGCAGTAAGCATTGATCTCAATGAAGGTCACTTCAGCACCATTGGTAAAGCTTTTGTCGACCTGAAGAACCAGACGCTGGTCAACAGCGGACTGGCGATAGCCTATGGCAGCCAAATTGAGAATGCGGTGGGATCTGCCAATGACGACACTCTGATCGGCAATACGCTGAATAATGTACTGGACGGTGGCGCCGGCAAGGACACGATGATCGGTGGACTGGGCAACGACACTTACATTGTCGACAACATTGGCGATGTAGTGACTGAGACCAGTGCCCTGTCCAGCGAAATAGACACTGTCCTGTCCTCCGTTAGTTTCACCCTTGGGGCCAATCTGGAAATACTGACCCTGACCGGAAAAGACAATATCGATGGGCTTGGCAATGAACTCGACAACCGCATCACCGGGAACGCTGGCAACAACCTACTGGACGGTGGTGCAGGAACAGACACACTAATCGGCGGCACCGGCAACGACACCTATGTGGTCGACGACCTGAACGATCAGGTTATAGAAACCAGTACCCTAGCCAGCGAAATCGACACTGTTCGCTCTTCAGTCAATTGGACCTTGGGTGCCAACCTGGAAAACCTCACACTGACCGGCAATGCCAACCTCAGTGGCACTGGCAACGCACTGAACAATGTACTGATCGGCAACGATGGTAATAATCAACTCAGCGGCGGCGCAGGCAATGACCAATTGCAAGGCGGTGCCGGCAACGACTACCTCGACGGCGGTGCCGGCATCGATACCCTGATCGGCGGTACGGGCGATGACACCTATATCGTCGACAACCTCGCCGACAAGATTATCGAACTCGAGGGCGAAGGCT